>NZ_BAAAPZ010000009.1:0-12874 GCF_039531405.1 Brevibacterium salitolerans
GCCCGGTCGCATTCGACGGTTCTGCGCGGCTGTCAGCTGTGCAGAGGTTGCTTCGTGCCGGAACTCGGGTGAATTTCGTTTCTCGAACTGAACCTCTGGGCGTGATCCCGCTGACGAGGGCTTTCGAACGACCGCCTTCATGGCGTGCTCTAGACGATCAGGGAGAATCACCAGATCTGTCTCCGGTCAGCCACCCAGGTGATCCGGGAGCGGCCGACAGCGGGCTGTCGCGCCTTCGCGCGCATGGGCTATGGGTGACGGCGCAGGCCTTCGGTGATGAGCGTGATGTACCTGCGGCAGCGGGCCCGGATGTGAGGACCACCGCCAACCGCGATGGCGCGAACACCGGTGAGAAGCAAGGCGATGTCCCCGCTGGTCAGATCGGGGCGGGCCTCGCGGGTGTCGCGCACCCGGGCGGCAAGGCGCTCGAGATCCTGCCGCACGTGACGGTCGAATCCCTCGAGGAGCGGCGCGGACCGGTCGCTCGTCGTGATGAGGCTCGCAAGGCCTGGCGCAGCCAACTCAAGTTCGACGACTGCATCGAGCGCCTTACCGAGCCCTCGCCACGGGTCCGAGGTTCTGGCGGCGTCCGCGAGGATGGCCAGGCAGTGCTCGATCTCGTGGCCGAACACGGCGTCGATCAGGTCGGAGCGGGTGGGAAAATGCCGGTATAACGTGGCCGTGCCCACACCGGCGTGGCGTGCGACCGCGGCGGCCGACACCTCGAGCCCATGGTCGGAGAACGCCGCGCGAGCTGCGTCGACGATGCGAACGCGGTTTCGACGCGCATCCGCTCGATTCATCGACTCGGCCACGACCTCACCTCCGATGCGAGAGACCGAACAGGAGTACGCTCCCACTTTACCGGAAAACGGATAGGCCTGCCCACTTCCGCAGTACCTTTGCTCCGGAAGGTACGAACGACTCAGGGAGTGTGAGATCACGATGACGATGGCAGCAGCGGGCTTCCGCCGCTACGGCGGACCCGAGGTCCTGGAGGTCATGCGGGTCGCGATGCCGGCGGCGGGCGCAGGGCAGGTTCTCGTCAAGGTTGAAGCCAGTTCCGTCAACGGCGGCGAGATTGCCCAGCGGCGGGGCAAATTGCGTGCACTCGCCCGGGTAAGCCTGCCGAGGTACGTTGGCATCGACTTTGCAGGTGAGATCCTCGCGCTGGGGCCCGGCGTCACCGAGTTCTCGATCGGGGACCGGGTATGGGGAACCGTCGACGAGCGCGGCTCGGTGGGCGCGGCCGCAGAGGCGGTGGCGATCGATACGGGCCGGGTTTCCCGGATGCCCGAGGGGTGGAGCGCAGCGGACGCGGTCAGCGTGCTGGCCGGGGCTGCGACCGCAGTCGTCGGGCTCCGGGACAAGGCCCGGCTGCGGGCCGGCGAACGACTGCTGGTGCGCGGCGCCTCCGGCGGTGTGGGCAGTGTCGCCGTGCAGCTTGGCCGTATGTACGGTGCACACGTCACCGCGCTGTCCAGCCAGTCGAGTGAACAGTTCGTCCGAGGACTCGGCGCAGATGAGGTGATCGACTATCGCACCTCCCTCGACGCCATCGGGACCTTCGACGTGGTGTTCGATACGCGTGGAACTGATCTGTGGGAACTGCGGAAACACCTCGCGCCCCGCGGACGGATGGTCGCAGTGTCATTCGACGTCGATCGCAAGGCGCGGAGCCTGGCCGGTATCGCCGCGTCGAGCATCTTCGGTGGCCGCCGCATACGCTTCTTCCTCGGGCACCCGACCGCTGCACTCATCGGTGAGGTGGCTCGGTTGGCGGAAGACGGGCACCTGCAGCCGATCGTCGATGAGGTCTATCCTCTCGACCGCATAGGTGACGCTCACGCCAGGCTTGAGGCCGGCGGGGTGCACGGCAAGGTTGTCCTCGTCGTCGAAGAGACGGCGTCGGGGGCAGTGGACTGACCGGTAATTCGTTGCCGGGGACAACGGATTCGGTCCGGCATCGTTGACGCCATCTCGGGTCTGGGTTCCGGAAGGGGTGATGGCGTACTTGACGGCCCCCACATACCGCATGACCGCCCACCGAGACTGGAAGACCTGTAGAACCCAGAGGTTGTTCCGTACCGGAACTCGGTTGAGTTCCGCTTCAACGTGTGATCAGAGCCCAGGCCGCATACCGTCCCGGTCGCCTCGTGACGAAGTCGCCGGGTTGGGGTGATGTACGAAAATGCCGGAGGACTCGTGCCGCCTCAGACGGTTGCCGGGTCCGCGGCCACGGCCTTGAGCAGGCTGCGCAGAGCCTGGGCTCGTACGTCATGCGCGGGCATGGTCGCCGGCGCGCCGGACTGTGCGAGGTGGCGTGCGGAATAGAGCGTCGCCCACAGCAGGCCTTCCACCCAGGAGGGCCCAAGCTGCGGATCGATCGAGCCATCCTCGTGTCCGCGGGTGACGAGATCGGTCAGGCGCTCGTCGTCTCCCTCGTCGAGTTCCGCGATCTCGGCAGTCGCCGTCTCGTCCTCCTGCGTCGCCGCGGTGAGACCCATCCCCATCCACCAGGCGAGAATTTCGAGCCGCTCCATCAGCTCTAGACACACACGACGGAAGGCCTCCAGGCCGGTGTCTTCCTCGGTTCGCGCCGCCGAGAAGGCCTCCTCGTAGTTCGTCATGACGAAGGCGGAGATCGCCGTGGTCAGCGACCGCCGGTCGGGGAAGTGTCGGTGCAGGGTGCTGCGGGCGACACCGGCCCGCTCGGCCACCTTGCCGAGGGTTGCGGACGCATCGTCGGAGAGCACCTCGATGCCGGCGAGCAGGAGAGCCCGGCGGGTACGTCCGCGGACGGCGGTGTGTTCAGCCATGTTCGTACTCTACATGTGTTCTGTTGCGGGGCGGGCGTTGCCTAAGATGGGACATATGTGTTGCACTAGTGGGCATGAGTGACGCACAACCCTTCCACCCTGCAGACGCGGCGGTCGCCGCTTCTCACGCCTCGGAGGCCGCCGACTCGCAGGAACCGGAGGTCCGCACCTTGCAGCGTCTTGGCATCCTGTGGTCCTTTGCCCGGCCCTATCTCCACGTCCTGATCCTCGGCTTGGTGCTCTCTATCGCGGTCTCTGCCATGGGTCTCGCCAGCCCGATGGTCACGAAGTGGGTGCTGGACACTCTTGCCGTCGGCGGGTCGCTGCGCGACCCGGTGCTCGTGCTAGTCGGGCTGCTGATCGTGGGTGCCGCCGTCAGCTGGTTCCAGTGGGTGATGCTTGGTCGCCTCGCTGAGGACATCGTGTACGACGCACGCAAGCGCATGATGCTGCGCTATCTCGGGGCGCGGGTCTTCGCGCTGCTCTCCCGTGGGCCCGGCGAGCTCGTTACCCGTGTCACCTCTGACACGGTGTTGCTGAACCAGGCAGCGTCGACGTCGATCATCGGTCTGATCAATGGCGGGATCGTGATCATCGGCTCCCTGGTGCTGATGGCCCAGCTTGACCTGGTGCTGTTGGGCACCACTCTGGCCGCAGTCGTGGTCGTGTTCGTGATCTTCGCGGTGCTGATGCCGCAGATCTCGAAGGTGGAAGAGAGAGCGCAAGCCGCCCTCAGCGCCCTCGGGTCCGAACTCGAGGGCACGGTGCGGGCGATCAAGACAGTGAAGTCCTCCTCCGCCGAACCGCGGCGGTTCAGGTCGTTGATGCACCATGTGACCGAATCCCGCCGGTTCAGCATGAAGTCGGTGCGGATCCAGGCCGGGGCATGGACCGTGGCCTGGATCGGCCTGGACGGTGCGGTGATCCTTGTGCTGTCTTTGGGTGCCTACCGGGTCTCCGCCGGGGACATGACGGTCTCGGCCCTGGTCGCCTTCCTGCTCTACGTCTGGGGGCTGACCGGGCCACTGATGGAGCTCACCCAGAACCTCACCACTCTGCAGTCCGGCATCGCCGCGGCCGGGCGCATCGCCGAGATCGAACGGATGGAGGTCGAGTCCGAGGAGGCGGACATCGCGATTATCGGCGAGCGGGACGATGCCCGCCTGCGTGCCGCCGAGCGGCAGGTCGACACCGAGCGGATCGCCAAGACCCGCGACTCCATCGACGACGACACCCCTGCCGTCGAGTTGCGCGGCGTGTCCGTCCGGTACGCACCCGATGTCGAGGTCGCCCTGAACGGGCTGAGCCTGAGCGTGCCGCGCCGTGGGCACGTTGCCCTGGTGGGGCCGTCCGGTGCGGGGAATACCACATGTCGTGTTTGACGCTACCAATCGCTGATGTCGATGACGTCTCCGTTGCGCGGGAGGGTTCCCCTGAACGTGAGGGGCACGGTGATGGCGCGCTCGATATAGGGGGTCGTGTTCGCTTGGATGTGAACGTGCGGCTCGGTGCTGTTGCCGGAGTTCCCGCACCGCGCGAGCACGTTGCCTCTGTGCACGTGCTGTCCCGTCTGGAGTTGCACGCTGCCTTGTTGGAGATGGCAGAGGGCGACCATGACGCCGTCGGCCTCAATGAGTACATGGTTACCGGCAGGTGTGATCCACCCTGCTCGGGTTCGGCGCTGCTGGGTGAGGGCGTAGCCGATAGGCGGTAGTCCGCGGTACGCGGGGTGGTCGGGTTCGGTGTCGTGCGCGGCGGCGATGATGCCCTCGACAGGTGCCAGGAGCATGCGCCGAAGCCCGGGAACTTCTTTGCCGGTTCGGGGCGTATGAGTGAACTGAACGTAATGGGTGCGGTGCGTCTGGCGGCGTCGGCGGGAACGAAGTCGATGGCGTAAGACGTGGCCAGCAGCGCTGTTCCGTGGCTGGGCACTCGGTTGGCGGGGCTGTTCTGGACGAGACACCTGCCCGTGAACGGGTACTCCAAATCGATAGAAGCAGCCACAAGGCTCCTTTCCATCGTCTGCTGTCAGTCCCGCGCACGGGACCCATTCCAGTACCGTTGCGTATTGCCCATACTCCCATCGTCGAGGCAGCGGTGACCGCCGAGTCAGTCGTTCTGATTCCGAAGGTCAGCCGCACCACAGGGACCAGAACCTACGTTCTGGTCCCTCACGGCGTGGAGTGTCGCGGTGTGCGTCGTGCTCGAGCGGGTCGTGGAGATGCCGCGCCCGCTGAGCCGTCGTGTCAGCTCCTGTTGGGTGTGCTTGGCTTCGATTGCGCCCGGCGGCGTCGCCCGAGGGAGGCTGAGGAGCGTCGTGTCGCTCATCCATGTTCGCTTTACGTCTACTAAAGTGGTTGCATGCCTGATAACCAATTCTCTGTTGATGATGCTTCTCGTCTTGTCGTTGCGGGCGAGAAGACGGCGCTCCAGGCGCGGCGCGCGACGCGGTGGTTTCGTGTGTTCGTGGTCATGCAGGCGGTGTACGCGCTAGCGTTCACTGTGTCGATCGATGTGGCCGGAGTGGACTATTGGAAGGCGTTCGCGCCGTTCCTGCTGGTGACGATGTGCATCTGGATGATCGCGCTCTTGCACCGGCAGTCCGCGCCGCGGCACGGCCTGCGGAACATGGGCATCGCGGTGGCGACCTGGTTCGCGCTCTACACGGTGATGCTCGACCCGGCACTGCAGCTGTTCGGGCTGTCCTCGCCGTGGTGGTGGGTGCTGGCCGGCGTGATCGCTATCGGCCCGATCGTGGCGTGCCTGTTCGCGAGCTCGCGCCGATGACCGACTCCACGTCGAGCGGCCACCCGAGGAAGGACCTCGACACCCTCATCCATTCCCCGGTGCGGTTCTCCCTGCTGGCAGCGCTGCGCAACCTGGAGGACGTGGACTTCCGGTTCCTCGCCGATCTACTGGAGGTCAGCGACTCCACGCTCTCCCAGGCCCTGACCGTCTTGTCAGAGGCAGACCTGATATCGGTGCGCAAGGAACCGGTGGGCAGGCGCACCCGTACCTGGGTGGCGATCACCGACACCGGCCGTGAGGCCTTCGCCCGGCACCTGGCGACCCTGCAGGCCATCATCAGCTCCGGCACCACCGACCCCAACAACGCCGCAGACCCTCAAAGAAGTGACCGATGAACATCACCATCCTCCTGGCACGCCGAGGCGACCTCGATCCTGCCGCCGATACGCTCGCTTTCGCGTTCGAGCAGTACCCGTGGACCCGGCACGTCATCCCCGAGACCGGATACACCGCACGACTGCGTCAGCTGCAGCTCCTATATCTCGGCTACGCCCACGCCCACGGCCTGGTCGCCGTGACCGAGGACCTGGCAGGGGTCATCGCGTTCCTGCCTCCGACTGCTCCTGAACCGGACACGGAGATGATCGAGCAGATCATCCGGGCCCATGGCGACCGGATCGACAGGATCACTCCTGGTGAACCGCCGGCAGACGCATGGCGGTTGGAGACTCTCGGCGTGCACCCGGACCGGCAAGGACGCGGAATCGCCACGGCGCTACTGACCTTCGCGCTGAACGAGGTCGCCGACCGGGGCGGGAAGCAGGTGGTGCTCGACACCTCGGACCCGCGTAATGTCCGCCTGTATGAGCGTCATGGTTTCCACGTCGCCGCGCACACCCCAGGAACCGATGGCCCACCGGTGTGGACGATGCACGCCACCATCGAAAGACCACCCGGCCATGTGACGTCGTTCCCCGCATCCGCCGAAGCCGCTTTGAGCCAATACCTGAAGGCCACCAACACGCATGGGGGCTGATGCAGGGATGGGTGACAACTGATCTGGCTCGGTCGCCCCGGGCCTGGAAGGATTGTCATCATGCCCAAGCCTTATCCAAAGGAGTTCAAAGAGGACGTGGTGCGCGTTGCTCAGCAACGCGATCATGACGTCACGATCGCTGAGGTCGCTAAGGACTTCGGCATCCATGAAGGCACGTTGACCAAGTGGATGCGCCAAGCCGATCTAGACTCCGGCAACACCGAGGGGCGTAAGCCTGGCCCCACCACAGATGAGAAGTCCGAGCTGGCTGTTGCCAACCGCAAGATCCGGCGCCTCGAGCAGGAGTTGGAGGTGATGCGCCGGGCCGCTGCCTACTTCGGCCAAGCTCAGATCCCGTCAAAATGAAGTACCCGCTCGTACGCGATCTCGCCGCTTCAGGAATCCCTGTGGTAGTGACGTGCCGGGTGCTGAAGATCGCCCGCCAGCCCTATTACCGGTGGCTGGCCAACCCCATCACCGATGCTGAGTGGGATGAAGCCCATCGGCTCAATGCCCTGATTGATGCCCATCGGGATGATCCTGAGTTCGGGTACCGGCACCTGGCCGATGAAGCAGCCGAAGCCGGGTACCCCATGGCCCACCGCACTGCCTGGCGGCTCTGCGCCTCCCAGGAGGGTGTTCTCGGTGATCAGCCGCCGCAAGAAGGGCAAGGGCACCCGCCCAGGACCACCGGCCCACGATGATCTGGTGCAGCGTCAGTTCAGCACCGTGAAGGCGCTGAACGAGATCTGGCTGACCGACATCACCGAACACCACACAGGTGAGGGCAAACTGTATCTCTGCGCGGTCAAGGACGCCTGCTCACGCCGGATCATCGGCTACAGCATCGACACCAGGATGAAGGCATCCCTGGCAGTTAGAGCGCTGAACAACGCCATCGCCACACGCCGCCGCACCGGGGCTGATGTGGCCGGATGCATCGTCCATTCCGACCGAGGATCTCAATTTCGAGCGAAGAAATTCCTTCGCGCATTGGAACACCACAGCCTGGTCGGATCCATGGGCCGAGTCGGCGCCGCCGGGGACAACGCGGCCATGGAGTCCTTCTACAGCCTGCTGCAGAACAACGTCCTCGATGCCCAGCCGTGGCGGACCCGAGAGGAGCTGCGGCTGCGGATCGTCCGGTGGATTGAGAGGACCTATCACCCAAGGAGGAAACAGAAGGCTCTGGGGAAGTTGACCCCGATCTCCTACGAGGAGAAACTGCTCACGCAGGCGCTGACATTAGCGGCCTGACCAGGAAACCCAACCTGTCACCCGTTATTGCATCAGCCCCCCGGATGTGGCTTCGTGTTGGCGTAGGTAGGATGGTGTGTCGTGAAAAAAGCTCGGTTCGGAACGTCTCGATGTGGCGGTCGTGGGAGCAGGACAGGCCAGTCTCGCGCTGGGGTACTACCTGGCTAAGGCCGGATTGAGGTTCCGGCAGTTCGACGCCTCACCGGCCGTGGGTCATTCTTGGGCGAGACGTTGGGACTCGCTGAGATTGTTCACTCCCGTTCGTTATGACTCGCTTCCCGGTCTCCGCTTTCCCGGCGAACGCTGGTCTCACCCGAGTAAGGACGAGGTAGCAGAATATCTGGCCGCCTATGCACTGCACCACGACCTTCCCGTTCAGCTGGAATCGCCTGTGGTGCGTCTTGCCGGCGGACCGGGCGAGTTCCGTCTCGGTTTTTCCTCTGGGCAGGGGATCGATGCAGACAGCGCCGTCATCGCAACCGGTGCTTTCGGGAAACCTTTCATCCCTCCGCTGGCCGCATCGCTCGGACCGCAGGTACCACAGGCTCACTCAGACGCCTACCGGAACCCGCGGCAATTTCCTGGCGATTCCATAGCCGTTGTCGGCGGTGGCAATTCCGGCTTTCAGATCGCACATGAACTTGCTACTCACGGTAAGCGCGTCGTGCTTTCCGAGGGGGTCCCGCTTCGTACCCTCCCTCAACGGGTTCTTGGGCGGCATCTCTTCTGGTGGCTGACCGCATCCGGGCTCATGGGGGCTTCTGGAACGTCATGGATCGGGCGGAAGCTGCGAGCCAGTGAACCGATCATCGGAACAATCCGGCGAAGCCTGCTGGATGCTGGAGTGACATTTCGCCGGAGGACCTCGGGCGCTGAGGCGAATCGGCTGACATTCGACGATGGTGGAAACTGCACGATCGAGGCGGTCGTCTGGGCCACTGGGTACCGCCACGATGACACCTGGATCGGCGTTCCTGGCGCGCTCGACGACGATGGCGTACTGCTTAACGATAACGGCGTGACGCCGGTGCGAGGACTCTTCACTCTAGGCAGGCCGTGGCAGCGCGACCGTGGTTCTGCTCTGCTGGGTTATGTTCACCGGGACGCTGAAGGTCTCGCAGCGCGATTTACCGGTTCGACTGCTTAGTCACACTGCTTCGCTCAGGTATTTGAGCACACTGATCCATCACGGTGACACCCCAGCAGCCTCGCGCGTAGCGCAGAGGCTGCGGTTCGTGAAAAACTAGTGTCATGCGCTGTGTGTTGACGGCTGACCATGCGACCTCCGAGCGTTCCCCGCTGACGGTAGCTAAAGGAGATACCGTGCAGGTCGGCGACCGGGATGAGGAGTGGCCGGCGTTCGTGTTCGTGATCGCCGCCAACGGATCAGGCTGGGTGCCGAGCCGGTTCATCGACATCGACGGTCAGACCGGAGTCGTCCGCGAAGGATACGACACTACGGAGCTTCCTGCCCGTAAAGGCGAGTACGTCGAGGTCCTGCGCGACGACGCCGAAAGTAGATGGTCCTGGTGCCGCAACGGCGATGGCCGTGAAGGATGGATACCCCACAAGGTCCTCGGCATCTCTTAGGCCTATCCCTGTGTTGGACACTTTCCCTGACGCAACAGCTTCAGAACTCCACGCTCCGGGACTGGAAGGACCACACATGAAAGCGACCCATGGCGCTTTGCATCATGTCGAGCTGTGGGTGTGTGATCTCGTCGCCGCCGAGCGCAGCCTCGGGTGGCTGCTGCTGGCCCTGGGATACCAGGAGTGTGATCGCTGGAGGCAGGGTGTCAGCTACAGACTCGGCACCACTTACATCGTGCTGGAGGCGAGCCCTGCGGTGAGAGGTGATCATGATCGTATGCGAGCCGGGCTGAACCACCTCGCTTTTCACGTGCGCACCGCCAGTGAGGTGGAGTCGCTGGTACGTAAGGCGGCGGGCCGGGGGTGGGCGCTGATGTTCGCCGATCGGCACCCGCATGCGGCCGGCCCTGACCGGTATGTGGCGTATCTGGAGAACCTCGCCGGGTTCGAGGTCGAGCTCGTGGCGATGGACATGGATGCCTGAGTGGCCAGGTGTGCCGGTCAGATCCAGTTCTTCTTGCGGGCGTAGCTGGCGGCGTCTTGGCGTGTTTGGGTGGCGGTCTTCTGGATGGCGCTGGAGAGGTAGTTCCGCACCGTCCCAGCGGACAGGTGAAGGGTGTCGCTCATCTGGGCGATGGTGAGTCCGCGCAGGGTGCACTCGAGGACGTCCTGCTCGCGTTCGGTGAGCGGGCTGTCGGAGATCATCGCCTGGACGAACAGCTCGTTGTCGATGTGACGCCCGCCTTCGACCAGTGTCTGGAGGGCGCTTGCGATGACAGGCGGTTCGGTGTCCTTGCCGAGGAATCCTCGCACGCCGGCTCGTAGCGCCGAACGTAGCGTGCCGGGTCTGGCGTGCCGGGTCAGGATGAGCACTGCCTGGCCGGGATCTTCCCGGAGGATCTCATGCGCGGTGGGGATCCCGTCTCCTTCTGGCATGTCGAGGTCGAGGATCACCGCATCGGGGCGGTGCCGCTGGACCTGCCGGAGCGCCTCCTCCCCGGTCGCGGCCTCTGCGACGACCTGGATGTCTCCTTCGGCGGGCAGCAGCACCTTCAGTGCGGAGCGGATGAGGTTCTCATCGTCGGCCATCACCACCCGTATCGTCACGGCGCCCCCTCGTCCGTGAAGCTCACCTCGACGGTGAACACGCCGTTGTCCGCTGTCGCTGAGAGCTCCCCTCCGCTGCGTGCGACCCTCTCGGCGAGGCAGCCCAGTCCCCGTAGCGGTGGCCGTGCCGGGGTGGAGCCCGGGACGCCGTCGTTGCGAACGACCATACGATCCGCGGCGATGGCGATCTCGACGGATCTGGCTTTTGCGTGACGGACGATGTTCGTCACGGCCTCCCGGAGGGTCTGAGCGAGTTCGCTGGCGTGGGGCGACTCGTCGGGCGGGATCGCCGCGTCGACGTCGACGCTCTTCACCCCCACGGAGAGGAGGAGTTCCCGAGCGTTGTGAATCTCGGCAGCCAGATCGAGCGTGTGCGTGGCGTTGGCCAGCCGCCTCCCTTGTGCGATCGCCTCGGCGGCGAGGTGCCGGACCTCGTCGAGCTCGCGCACCGCCGCGTCGATGTCGGTTGTCAGCAGTTGCGCGGAGACCGCCGCTTTGAGCTTGATCGCGTGGAGACTGTGGCCCTGGATGTCGTGCAGGTCGCCGGCGAACCGGTCCCGCTCGCGAAGAATGGACAGTTCCCGTTCCTGATCTTTCGCGCGTTCGAGGTCCAGCACCAGCTGCCGTTGCTGCTCCGCGTCGAGGATGGAAGCCACCCAGATTCCGGCCATCAGCAGCAACAGCGTCGCCGTACGTATCGCGGTGTCGAGGTCGCCGAGGAAGGCCAGCGCCGACGATGCGACCATCGCTAGGACGACAGTGGCCCATCGGGCGCGGCTTCCGGGTTTGCGGACCAGCCATACCCCAGCGCAGATGCCTGCCGCGGCGGAGCCCGCGGCGTTCCCTCCTGAGACGGCCGCCCAGGCGAACGTGACGAACCCCGTCAAGGCGGTGATACCGATGAGCTTGGGTGCCGGTTCGCGCCAGAACAACAACAACGCAGCCAGCGCGAGACTCGGCACCACCAGCAGCGCCGCGCTCAGGCCCGGAGCCGTCAGCGCGGTGACGGTGACGGTGGCCGCCATGGCCACCGCATACGACCTGAGCATCCACCTGCGTACCCGTGCCTGGGCCCCACTCGGCAGCGCACCTTCATTTCCCATACCCGACAAGTTTACGTTTCCAGGCGAAGACGCATGCGGAAGAAGCCATGACATCACGTCACATGTCGTGCTGACATCACGGCACTACAGGAAACGGTGCTGGGTCGTGAGAGTGGATATAGAACGCCGAGCCATCGTCAAGGTCTGGAAGGAAACGCACGTGTTGCAGGACGTCATTCTCCAAGTGCAGCAGTTCGTCGATACGCTGCCAGCGCCGCTTCAGGTCATCGCGCTTATGGTCATAGCCGTCGTGCCGATCTTCGAAGGGGATGTCGCAGTCGCGATCGGTCTGGTCACCGGTGTGTGGTGGCCTCTGGCTCTTGTCACCTCCGCCGCGGGGACAGGTCTGGCGACGGTCGTCGCGGTCGCCGCCGGCGCGAAGCTCGGGAGCAAGCGCACCAAAGGGGAACGCGAACAGCGCGTCCTGGCCCGCGTCGAGAAATGGGGCATCCCCATCGCAATGCTGTTAGGCGGCTTCTTCTTCAGCGTCACGATCAACGCCTTCGTCATGAGCGCGGCCGGCCTGAGCCGCACACTGGTCCTCACCTCAGGTATCGGCACCGCGATCTTCAACACGCTCTTCGTCGCCGCGCTCACGTCAGGGTTCCTGGCACTTATATTCTGAACAGCAGGTCCAGACGAGGAGCACAGGACACAATATGTCGATCGAGATGACGCCCATCGGTGTCGTTCACAGCACACGGACCGACGCCGCCGATGATGCGTGGGACTCGGAATCAGCGACCATCCATCTCGACGGCGACCTCTTCTCTCCCGAGGCGCTGCAAGGTCTGGACTCCTTCAGCCACGCGGTCATCGTCTACGTCTTCGACCGCGTCCCGCCGGGGAACATCACAACCGGGGCCCGGCACCCGAGGGGGAACGAGTCTTGGCCGAAGGTCGGCATCTTCGCCCAAAGGGGCAAGAACCGCCCCAACCGCATCGGTGTGACCACCGCGCGGATCATCGAAGTCGACGGCTTGAGAGTCACCGTCGAGGGCCTCGACGCCATCGACCGGACGCCAGTGCTCGATATCAAGCCCCACATGGCCGAGTTCGCACCACGCGGCACTGTGTCTCAACCGCAATGGTCGAAAGAACTCATGTCCGAGTACTGGCAACCAACCCGGCCCCAATAGCACCCCAAAGCGGCTCTTCGGACATCCGGTGGGGGGGCGCGCCGGGTGAGGTTCGGCGGGTAGGGGTCGAGGTCC
>NZ_BAAAPZ010000010.1:0-6793 GCF_039531405.1 Brevibacterium salitolerans
GCCCGGTCGCATTCGACGGTTCTGCGCGGCTGTCAGCTGTGCAGAGGTTGCTTCGTGCCGGAACTCGGTGGAGTTTAGATTTTCAAATTAACCTCTGAGGTCATCCGCAGGAGAAGGCTTTAGTCCTCGCACGTGAAGTCGCAACGCGTTTGCAGCGAAACTTGCGGCCTCCGGGGTTCCGAAGGCGACATGGAAGTCGGGGTTCGTTTCGTACTGGTCTGCGAGACCACGGATCATGTCGACGGACTTCGCCGTGTCGCCTGCATGGGTAGGAGTTCCCGGAATCTCCTTGAACCACTCCACGTGAACGGCCGCGTGCTCCTGCGCTATCGCGGAGTCCAGTTCATGTCCTTCCTGCTGGATCACACGCCACCGGGTGAGTAGGGCGTCGGCTCTGACTTTCCATGCCTTTTGCTGCTGGACCGATTTCCCGTGCCACCACTGATTCGATGCGTCGAATGCGTCGCGGCCCCAGCGCTCGACGACCTCAACCTCATATCGGTCGTTGAATCCCTCGAGCATGACATCCATGCGAGGTTCGCGGCCCTGGCGACGCATGGACAAGGTGTGCTCCACCGCGTTGATGCGTCGATTCAGAGAGTCGCGTTCCCTAGCGAGATGCTCCAAGTGCCCGGTGAGCGCTTGGACTTCCACCTCAGGAGTTGTGGGCACATCAAGTACGTCCGCGATGTCGGCCAGCGGCATGCCCGTTTCTCGCAACAGCAGGATTCGCTGCAGGCGGGAGACTGCGTCGGGCCCGTAGTACCGGTAACCGTTGGACCCGACGCGGTCTGGCTCGAGCAGCCCAATCTGGTGGTAGTGACGCAGCGTTCGCCCGCTGATGCCCGCACGTTCTGCGAGCTCGTGCACGGTCCACTCCACGGACTGCCTCCAGCTGGTTGACGTCGTTCTCATTCTTCCCGATTGAGGCGCAAGCCCAGTTGAGGCGCGGCGACACGCAGAACCTCGTCCACAGGCACGGCAATGCTCTGTGCCGCGGTGGCTCCTGTGGCATCGAGGTAGGCGCGAACTAGTCGTATGCCGGCTGCGTAGCCAGCACCCGTGGGCAGACCAACTGGCTCTGCGCCGAGGAGGCGCGCGCTCGCGTCACCATGCACCCACGCCGTGAAGTTCTGCATGCCTGTGACGTGCAGCCCGCTTGCGACCTTCGCAAGGACTTCGGCATCGTTGTGGGTGCTTTCACTGACGAAATGCGTGTACCCGCGGTCGCCGAACAGCTCCGCAGCGAACACGTCCGCAAGCCCTTCCGAGATTACCTGCTCGCCGACGGTGACCGTCATCGGGTCCCATACGACTCCGCCCGGCGAGTACCGCACATTGTGGTGCAGTTCATGAACGGCAATCGCTTCGAGTCGCTCCAGAACCTGGGGCGTGGGCCAGACGGTGATGGTGATGTAGCCGCTGATTCCACCGAATGCGGACAGCCCCTGGATCTCGTCGACGAAGTGCTTGTTGTCGGGATCGCCTAACACGAGGAGCACCTGCAGATCGGGCACCTCGATGCCCGGGGCAGCTGCCCGGAGTGCCGCGGCTCCGGACTCGAGCGCCGTAGTGATGCGGTTCCAGGCGTCTGCCTCGACGAGACGCTCGAGGGCCCCCTGGATCGGTTCGGTTGCGCCCTCCCAGTCGAAGCCGAAGTTCTGTCGGTGCACGGTGGCCATGTCGATCCCTCCCGGGATGAAGTGGTACATCCCAGCCAGGGGAGACCACATCTCACGGACCAGATCGGCGCGGTCATCGGGTGTCGCTGCGAGCACTCGGCGCATGCTCGACGCGCTGTCAATCACTGAAATAGTCATAGCAAGAGACGGTAAACCTTGCCGTTACGACAAGGTCAAACCCGGGGAGTAGCTAACTTCTCCAGAGGTTGGTATCTGCGGCGACGTGGTGGAATTCCGGTTTAACGTCTAGCGTTAATGACGGTCCGCGTTATATGCTCGTCTCGTGATCAGATCGTTCGGCAGCAAGGACACCGAGCGCATCTGGCATGAGCAGTACGTCAAGCGCGTCGACCGGACGGTGCAGCGCGCGACCTTGCGGAAGCTCGAGCTGATCCATGCGGCGAAGGATGTCGAAGACCTCCGGGTTCCGCCAGGCAACCGCCTGGAGCGTCTGGTCGGCGACCGTCGCGGACAGCACAGCATCCGCGTGAACGCGCAATGGCGTCTCTGCTTCGTCTGGAGAGAGGGAGGTGCGGAAGATGTCGAACTCGTCGACTACCACTGAGACCGACCTGATCGAGCCCATCCACCCAGGGGAGATCCTCATGGAGGACTTCATCGAGGGATTCGGGATCACGCAGAACAAACTGGCGGTGTCGATCGGCGTCCCGCCGCGGCGGATCAATGAGATCGTGCACGGCAAGCGGGGGATCACCGCTGATACGGCGATCCGACTGGCGCGCTACTTCGGCACGTCAGAGGAGTTCTGGATGAACCTGCAGTCGAACTACGAGCTGCGGCTCGAGCGTCGGGCGCTGCGCGATCAGATCGACGCGATCGCGCCTTTGCAGTCGGCCTGACGGGGTGTGGGCATATCGGAGCGGTGAATGGCATCGAGCTTCGGAAAGCACAGTCGGACGAAGCGGAAGAGGTCTCAGCCGTCGCGTTGCGTTCGAAGGGCTACTGGGGCTACTCGGACGCGTTCTTGGCGGCGTGTCGTGCGGAGCTCACTTTCACGCCGGAGCAATGCAGGTCAGGTGCGCTGATCGTCGCAGAGTCGGACAGGTGCATCGTTGGCTTCTACCTCCTCGATGGCTCACCTCCTGAGGGCGAGCTCGCAGCGCTGTTCGTAGATCCTGTGTGGATCGGCGCGGGTGTGGGAGGTGCGCTCCTGCGCCACGCGCTGACGAAAGCCGCTGAGCTGGGGTTTCGATGCCTCGTTCTCGACGCGGATCCGGGCGCGGAGAGCTTCTATGCGAAATACGGAGCAGAGACGATCGGCAGCGTCGCAAGCGGGTCGATCCCGGGGCGGCAGATCCCGCAGATGCGGTTCGACCTGACGTGAAAGTCGAGAGGTTGGTCTGTGCCGGAACTCGGTGGAGTTCCGCTTTTCAAACTAACGTCTGGTGAGGTCTGACGGGCAACGGCTGCACATCGCCACACTCCACGTCCCCGTCGATCGGGACGTCGAGCCGTCCGAGCGCATCTACGACGGCCTAGTGTTGAGTTAGGCACTCTGTACGCGCGGCGCGAATCCTGCCCGCTGGCACGGCGTTGGTTTGATCGAAGAAGGTCTCTTGTCTACCTCCTGAACCGCTGTGCCTCTCCGAAGCTCGTGGCACTCGCCTACTGCAGCTTCTCAACCCTGCTCAACCGGCCGAGCCATTCGATGAGGAGCTGGGTCTCCGCCTTGCCGAGGACATCTGGTTGTGCTGCAGCGAGCTCGATGGCAGTGGTGAGCGAGTCGTTGGCTCGTGTTCCCTTGCCGGTGATCGCCGAGATAGCGCCTTCACGGACAGCTTGAGACAGGGCGGGATCCGGCGCTGCCAGGATGATCTGGCGCAGGGTGACGCCGATGTTGGTCACTAGGATGTGCGCGGCAGCCTGCTCAGAGGGCACCAGAAGCCTGCCCTGCTCGGCGGCCCGCGCCGTGAGCGCGCGTAGGATCTCGCTGGGACGCGACTGCGCCTCGGGGGAGTGCCCAGGGCGGACCTTCCCGTACATCAGCGTGTAGAACCCGGGGTTGGCCAGACCGAAGGCGACGTGGGCATCCCAGCCGGCACGGATGTCCTGGATGGGATCGCCCGAGGACTCCATCGACGACTTCTCATTCAGGTAGAGGTCGAACCCGTGCTCGATGACAGCGTCGATCAGCCCTTGCTTGGAGCCGAAGAAGTGGTAGAGCGTCGGCATCTTCACCCCGACTGCGTCGCACACCGCGCGCAGGGAGAACTCCTCGCCGGGGGCGGCGGCGATGAGGTCGGCGGCTGCCGCTATCAGTCGCTCCCGTGTATCGCTTGTCGGTGCTCCTGTCATAGTGCTACGTTAGCTTATGTATCAGAGAGATACAGTTGCATAGTGACGATACAGAGGGGGCTTCATGGCTGAGCACACACTCAAGGGCAAGAACGTTCTGATCGCGGGCGGCGCGAAGAACCTCGGCGGGCTGGTCGCTCGTCAAGCAGCCGAGGCCGGCGCGAACGTCGCGATCCACTACAACTCCGACTCCAGTCGCGCGGACGCGGAGCAGACGCTGGCCGCCGTCGAAGCGGCTGGAGGCAAGGGCGCGGTGTTTCAGGGGGACCTCACGGTTCCGGCGAACGTGGCCGAACTGTTCGCCGACGCTGAGGCGGCTCTGGGGACGATCGATGTCGCGGTGAACACGGCGGGCAAGGTGCTGCGCAAGCCGATCGTGGAGACCACCGAGGACGAGTACGACTCGATGTTCGACATCAACTCCAAGGCCGCTTACTTCTTCATCCAGGAGGCCGGCAAGAACCTCGCCGACGGCGGCAAGATCATCACCATCGTCACCGCGCTGCTGGCCGCGTTCACCGACGGCTACTCCACCTACGCCGGAGGCAAGTCGCCGGTGGAGCACTTCACTCGCGCCGCGGCCAAGGAGTTCGCCGACCGAGGCATCTCCGTCACCGCGATCGCGCCCGGTCCGATGGACACGCCGTTCTTCTACGGCCAGGAGACCCCGGAGCGGGTCGAGTTCCACAAGTCGCAGGGTATGGGCGGTCAGCTCACGAAGATCGAGGACATCGCCCCGATCGTCCGCTTCCTCGCCTCCGAGGGCTGGTGGATCACCGGCCAGACGATCTTCGCCAACGGCGGCTACACCACCCGCTGAGAACGGAGCAGACTCATGACCGATCAGACTATTCCCGAGCCAGTGGCGTCCTTCATCGACGCCGTCAATCGCCATGACGAGGCCGCGTTCCTCGACGCCTTCACCGCCGCCGGCGCGGTCGACGACTGGGGGCGGATCTTCACCGGCCGCGATGCAATCAAGGCCTGGAGCGACAGGGAGTTCATCGGCTCCCGCGGCACGCTTGCCGTCGAGGAGGTAGACGCTGCAGGCGAGACGGTCACCGTCGTCGGCGACTGGCGCTCCAACCACGCCAACGGCCGCTCGAAATTTATCTTCGACGTCGACGGCGACAAGCTCGCGAAGATGACGATCCGCGAAGGCTAGAACCGACACTGGCATCTCGAGCGGGCGTCCAGCCAGATGGACGCCCGCTCGGTGTTGTCGCCTTCGAAGCAAACGCACGACACGCATATACGAGGTTCGTCAACCATGACTACCGTCCCGCTCGCCCGCACCGGGCAACGTCGATCCGAGGTCGGCCCTGTCGAGCTCTTCTTCGACCTGGTCTACGTCTTCGCCATAATCCAGCTCTCGCACCTGCTCATCGAGCACCTCTCCTGGGAGGGCGCTGCCCAGACCATCGTGGTGTTCGCCGCGGTGTGGTGGGGCTGGAACTACACCGCTTGGGCGATGAACTGGCTGGATCCGAGCCGCACTCCGGTGCAGCTGCTCTCCGGGGTGCTCATGCTTGCCGCGCTGGGCATGTCGATCGCCATTCCTAGTGCCTTCGGCGACGGAGCCTGGTTGTTCGTCGGTTGCTACCTGTTCATGGGCATCCTTCGTCCAGTCTTCATGATGATCGCCTACCGCGGCCACCAGCTCGCAGCCAACTACCGCATGCTCCTGCTGTGGACCCTGCTGGCCGGCATGTTCTGGGTCCTCGGTGCGGCACTGCCCCTCGAGTGGCGGCTGGGTCTCTGGTTGATCGCGGTGCTCATCGACTACGCGGCCCCGCTCGCCCACTACCGGATCCCCGGTATCGGTGCAGCCCCCATGCACCAGTGGGACACCGACGCCGAGCACCTGGCCGAGCGCAACCGTCTCGTCTTCATCATCGCCCTGGGCGAGTCCATCCTGCTCATGGGCGGCAGCATCGTGTCCCACGGGCAGCTCACCCCCGGCCTCGCTCTGAGCTTGATCGTCGGCTTCGCGTCCCTGTTCGTGCTCTGGTGGAACTACTTCGCCCTT
Source organism: Brevibacterium salitolerans (assembly GCF_039531405.1). NCBI lineage: Bacteria > Bacillati > Actinomycetota > Actinomycetes > Micrococcales > Brevibacteriaceae > Brevibacterium > Brevibacterium salitolerans. The sequence goes on from NZ_BAAAPZ010000010.1 coordinate 6,028, forward strand.
GCTGGCCCTGATACTCACGGCGGGGACTCGTCAACTGGGGCTCTCCGATCGGCCTACGCCTATGCGCATGCTTTTATGGTCTTGGGCGCGATCCTCGTCGCCGTCTCCATCGAGCTGCGGCTCTCCCATGACCACCTCACGCCCGCAATCGTTGTCGTGACGGCAGCAGGTCCGCTCGTCTACCTGGCGGGGAACCTGCTGTTCCTCCGGTCCCGATTCGGACGCCTCGCACGGTCACGATTCATCGCAGCAGCCGTGCTGGTGGGGATTATGATCGCCGCGATGCTGCTGATCGATCACCTGCCGGTGATTGCGTTGAGCGTCGCTGTACTCTCCGTGACGGCTATTCTCGCCGCCCACACCGCGTACACGACATCGAAACAGTCGGCGCTCGATAACCGGCGATGACCTGGCAAACTCTATCTGAGATCCTTCTGCGCCCGATCGCGGTGCTCAGGAGCGAGCGACGCGCTTTGCTTTTCAACTGCGATCCTCGGTCATAGCTGGCCGACCGCATCGCGGTGAGAATGCTCCTTTGCGTCGCCGGCGGCTATGCGCACCTGGTCTCGGCCGTGCACTGTACGAACGGATCAGAGCAACGCTCTGACCCGCGGGATGATTAGCGCTGGCAACTTGACTACTCATCGTCAGAGGTTGGTTTGTAGCGGAACTCGGTGGAGCTCCGCTTCAACGTTTAGTGGCTCTTGGGACATTGGGTGGGGGTCATGGGGTGAGTCCGCCGGCGGCGAGGAGCACGCGGAGGCGG
>NZ_BAAAPZ010000011.1:0-92688 GCF_039531405.1 Brevibacterium salitolerans
AACAGACACACAAACCCCTACTACCCACAACCACACGGCCATGACCCTCAAAGATTGGTGAACCACTCCGACCAGACGGAGCGCTGAACCAGCTTACCGTGAAGCCTTCGCATCCGCAAACCGACTCGCCGTCAGTCCGTGGGGTATTCACTTCCCGGTCGCTGTCCCGTCCCGCGCTGTGCGCTCTGGCCGGGGCAACGAGATGTAACTCTAGACCGAGGCGGCCCGGGCAGGCAACTCAGAACCCCGTGACCTGCATCCCACACCGGAGCAGCGTCCTCTCCCCTGCGCCGCGGCGCGACTCTCCGACTGCCGTCCCGGCCGCATGGTCGGCCGGTCCCTCACCCCTGAGGCTCCACCAGCTCCGGCCCGTCGTTGCGCACGTTGCCCACCGCCGGGCTCACGGTCCTGCGCACCACGGCGGCCGGGTCGAACCCGGCGATCACCGCGGAGAGCAGGGCGCCGCCCTCGGCGCTGCCCCGCTCCGGTGCGAGCCACTCGTCCATCTGCGTCCGCGTGAGCATGACGGGCATGCGGTCGTGCACCTCGCGCAGGTGACCGCGCGCCTCCGTGGTGAGCACGGTGGCGGAGACGAGCCATCCGCTGGCGGCGGCGGGATCCGCACCGGCTGCCTCCTGCTCCTCCGCCGAGAGTCTGCGGAACTCGAACAGGCCCGCCATAAGCAGGAGAGGGTGCGCGGCGGACTCCATGAGCCAGGGCGTCTTCTCCGGCGTGGAGCCTCGACCCGGAGCATCGGCTGTACCTCCACCGGTCGAACCCGTCGCCCGCACCTCCCACTCGTAGTAGCCGCGGACCGGGACCACGCACCGGCGAGCGCCGAACGCGGCACGGAACGTCGGCTTGACCGCCGCCGTCTCGGCACGTGCGTTGAACGCACGGAACCCGGCTCTGAGATCTTTGGCCCAGCCGGGAACGAGCCCCCAACGAGCCGGCTCCAGCCGACGCTCGATCACGCCTCCCGCATCCGGTCTGTCGACGAGGATCGGGATCGTGGAACCCGGCGGCACGTTGTACCTCTCGGAGAACGCATGCGGCACCAGGGACGCGCCGAGTTCGTCCGCCAGGTCGGCGGGGTCGAGGGAGGTGTTGAGACGACCGCACATGCCCACGGATCCTGCCACCGTCTATACACTCGTGCCAATCCCCCGCATGCCGCACCCACGGGCGACGGCAGCGCACCGGACCTCGACACAGGAGCACTGATGAGCGCATCGTTCGACCCCATCGAGGAATCACGCCGGCAATGGATCGCACACGGCTGGGAGCAGGAGGCCGACGGCATGAGCCTCGTCATCTCCGTGATGCGCATCCACCAGCTGTTCCTCGCGCGCGTCGATCAGGTGCTGCGCCCGCTGTCGCTGACCTTCTCCCGCTACGAGGTGCTGGCCCTCCTGCAGTTCTCCCGGCGCGGCAGCCTGCCGATGAACAAGATCACCAAGCGCCTGCAGGTGCACGCGACCTCCACGACGAACTCCGTCGACCGGCTCGAGAGGGCCGGACTGGCGCGGCGCACCCCGCATCCCGGCGACGGCCGCACCACCCTCGTCGTCATCACCGAGGCCGGGAGGGAGCTCGTCGCCACGGCGACCCGCGCCCTCAACGCCGCAGTCTTCGCGGACCCGGGTCTGCCCGCAGCCTCAGCCCGTGAGCTGCTGGACCGGCTCAGCGAGCTGCGCACCGCGCTCGAGGGCCCGGTCGCCGAAGGCTGAGCGCTCCCGCACACCGGGCGCGCGGACCCGCCCTCGGACCCGTGCACCGGCCGGCCTCGCGCGCACCCCGCTCGCGCCGCTCCGGGTTCTGCCCCGCGCCGCCTGCCGCGGCAGGATCCCGGCCTCCTCGGCCAGATAGTTGGACGTCCTAGCAATTCTGCGTACGATTGAGAGTGCGCGTGGCCGGCACCACACCCGCCGCCGCACGCACCTGCCCCGGATCGGGGCGGGTCCGCAGCGCCCGCCGCACGGCGGGCACCACAGGACTTCGGAGGCTCAGGCATGTCGCACAGCACGGCATCGGTCATCCCGTTCGGACTCTCCGAGGAGCAGCGGGAGCTGTTCTCCATGTGCAGGGAGTTCGCGGACTCGGAACTCGCCCCTCACGCCCTCGACTGGGACGCGGAGAGCCGCTTCCCAGTCGAGACCATCCGGATGACCGCGGAACTGGGCATGGGCGGCATCTACATCGACGAGGAGTACGGCGGGGCCGGACTGGGGCGCATGGACGCCGTCCTCGTGTTCGAGGCGCTGGCCACGGGATGCCCCGCAGTCGCCAGCTACATCTCCATCCACAACATGGTCGCGAAGTGCCTGGAGCTCTTCGCGACGGAGGAGCAGAAGCAGCGCTGGCTCGTACCGCTGGCCGGCTTCGAGATGCTCTCCAGCTACTGCCTCACGGAGCCCAACGCCGGGTCGGACGCCGCGGCGCTGAAGACCTCCGCGCGCCGCGACGGGGACTTCTACGTGCTCAACGGCGTCAAGCAGTTCATCTCCGGCGCCGGCTCCTCGGACCTCTACCTCGTCATGGCGCGCACGGGGCAGGACGGCGCCCGCGGCATCTCCGCCTTCGTCGTCGAGGCGGGGACGAAGGGACTCTCCTTCGGCGCGAACGAGAAGAAGATGGGCTGGAAGGCGCAGCCGACACGGCAGGTCTTCATGGAGAACGTGCGCGTGCCGGCGGAGAACATGATCGGTTCCGAGGGCCAGGGCTTCAAGATCGCGATGAGCGGGCTGGACGGCGGGCGCCTCAACATCGGGGCGGCCTCGCTCGGCGGCGCACAGTCGGCGCTGGAGAAGGCGATCATGTACATGGGCGAGCGCCAGGCCTTCGGTCAGGATCTCACCGGGTTCCAGGCGCTGCGCTTCGAGGTCGCCGATCTCCAGGCGAAGCTGGAGGCCGCGCGGTCGCTCCTGTGGCGGGCCGCCTCGGCCTACGACGCGGAGGACCCGCACACCACGCTGCTCTCCGCGATGGGCAAGCTCACCGCCACGGACACCGGCTTCGAGGTCGCCAACCGGGCGCTGCAGATCTTCGGCGGCTACGGCTATCTGGCAGAGTACGGAGTGGAGAAGCTGGTCCGGGACCTCCGCGTCCACCAGATCCTCGAGGGAACCAACGAGATCATGCGCGTGATCATCTCGCGCAGGAGCACAGGAGTGGGATGAGTATGACAGCGGGAGCCGACGACGCGGCAGTCCTCACCTCGGTCTCAGGCGGGCTCGCCCGGATCGAGCTCAACAAGCCCCGGGCCATCAACGCCCTGTCCACGGACATGATTGACGCGATCGCAGCCGCGCTGGAGGAATGGCGCGGGGACGACTCCGTCTCCGCCGTCCTCCTCACCGGCCGCGGCGAGCGCGGGCTGTGCGCCGGCGGTGACATCAAGGCCATCCACCGCTCCCTCGTCTCCGGCTCCGGCGAGGCGGAGGAGTTCTGGCGTCGCGAGTACAGGATGAACCACACCATCGCGAACTATCCCAAGCCCTTCGTCGCGATCATGGACGGCTTCACGATGGGCGGCGGAGTGGGCGTGGCCGCCTACGGCTCCCACCGGATCGTCACGGAGACCTCGAAGGTGGGGATGCCGGAGACCGGGATCGGACTGTTCCCGGATGTCGGCGGCACCTGGCTGCTCGCCCGGGTGCCGCTGCGCGCCGGCATGCACCTCGCACTCACCGGGGAGCCCGTGGGCCCGGCGGACGCGATCCGCTACGGGCTCGCGGACACCTTCGTGCCGCAGGAGCAGCTGCCGGCGCTGTTCGAGGCCCTCGCCGCGGACCCGGCGGACGTGGACTCGGTCGTCGCAGGCTTCGCCGTAGTACCTCCGGACTCCCAGCTCTCCCCGGACGAGGAGTGGATCGCGGGGACCTACGACCGGGGCACGGCCCTGGAGACGGTGGAGGCGCTCGCCGCCCATCCCTCCCCCCGGGCCCAGGAGGCCGCGGCTCTCATCCGCACCAAGTCGCCCCTGTCCGTCGCCGTCACCTTCGAGATGGTGCGCACGGCGGAGGACATGACGCTCGACCAGGTCCTCGAGCGCGATCTCGCGGCAGGGCTGGAGATCGGCCGGCACCCGGACCTGCGCGAGGGGATCCGCGCGCAGGTGATCGACAAGGACCGGAACCCGCAGTGGAATCCCGCCTCTCTGGAGGAGCTCGACCCCGCGACGGTCACCGCAGTGGTGGGAGCCGTCACCGATCGGAAGGTGTTCGCATGACACAGGCAGACAGCGGCGCGGCCGCACGCACGGCAGTGCCGCACGGCGCGCTTGCGCAGACCGAGTTCGAGACGATCCTCGTCGAGGTGAGCGACGGCATCGCCACCCTCACCCTCAACCGGCCGAAGGCGCTCAACGCCCTCAACCTGCAGGTGCTCGAGGACGTCACCGCCGCCGCCGAGGCCGCGGACGCCGACGACGACATCCGCGTCATCGTGCTGACGGGGCAGGACCGGGCGTTCGCCGCCGGGGCGGACATCAAGGAGATGTCCACGCTCGACTTCTCCGTGGCCTACCGCCGCAACTGGTTCGCCGGCTGGAACCGGCTCACCGCGGTGTCGAAGCCGATCATCACCGCCGTCAACGGCTTCGCCCTGGGGGGCGGCTGCGAGCTGGCCATGATGGGCGACATCCTCATCGCCTCGGAGAAGGCGAAGTTCGGCCAGCCGGAGATCAACCTCGGCGTCCTGCCCGGCATGGGCGGATCACAGCGGCTCACCCGTGCCGTGGGCAAGGCCAAGGCGATGGATCTCTGCCTCACGGGCCGCATGATGGATGCGGAGGAGGCCGAGCGCGCCGGCCTCGTGGCCCGCGTGGTTCCCCATGACGAGCTCGCCGCCACCGCACGGGAGATCGCGGAGACGATCGCGGCGAAGTCCCTCATCGCCGCCGGCATGGTGAAGGAGGCCGTCAACGCCGCCTTCGAGACCACGCTGGAGCAGGGTCTGCGCTACGAGCGCCGGCTCTTCCACTCCTCGCTCGCCACCGCGGACCAGTCCGAGGGAATGGCGGCATTCATCGAGAAGCGGGATCCGCACTTCACGGACAGCTGAGCTGCTCCGCGGTGCGGGGCCGGCCGCGCCTGTGTCCGCCGCTCACGCGCGCGGACGGGCGCGGCCGCTCCTGTGTCCGCACTCGCCGCCCGTGCGGTCCGGCCCGCCGGTGAGCGCGGGTGCTGCTGTTCGATCGTTCGACAACGCGCTAGGGTGGATGCATTCCGTCACAGTCGACGCACAAGGAGAACCATGTCGCTGCCCGAGGCCCTCGCTCGTCCGCTGAGCGTGCCCGTCATCGCCTCCCCCATGTTCATCGCCTCCGGGCCCGAGCTCATCAAGGCCCAGTGCCAGTCGGGGATCGTGGGGTCCTTCCCCACGCTCAACGCCCGGCCCAAGGAGCAGCTCACGGACTGGCTGGCGGAGATCACGGAGGAGAACGAGGCATTCGCGCGGGCCCACCCGGAACAGCCCGTGGGTCCGCTGGCGACCAACCTCATCGTGCACAAGACGAACGACCGCCTCGAGCACGACCTCGGCGTCGTCGTCGACCACAAGGTGCCGATCGTCATCACCTCGCTCGGAGCCCGCGAGGACGTCAACGCGGCCGTGCACAGCTACGGCGGCGTCGTGCTCCACGACGTCATCAACAACCGCTTCGCCCACAAGGCGGTGGAGAAGGGCGCCGACGGCCTCATCGCAGTGGCCGCCGGTGCGGGCGGGCACGCGGGCGCGCTCTCGCCGTTCGCGCTGGTCCAGGAGATCCGCGAATGGTTCGACGGCCCGCTGGCGCTCTCCGGCGCGCTCGCCCACGGCCGCTCGATCCTCGCCGCACAGGTGATGGGGGCGGACTTCGGCTACGTGGGTTCGGCGTTCCTCAGCACGCCGGAGGCGAACGTCGCGGACGAGTACCGCACCATGGTCGTGGAGTCCTCCGCCTCGGACATCGTCTACTCCAACCTCTTCACCGGTGTGCACGGCAACTACCTGCGGGGGTCGATCGCCCGCGCCGGTCTCGACCCGGACGACCTCCCGGTCTCGGATCCCTCCGCGATGACCTTCGGCTCGGACCGGGATGCGAAGAAGCCCAAGGCCTGGAAGGAGATCTGGGGCTCCGGGCAGGGCATCGGCACCATCAGCGAGTCCGAGTCCGCACGCGTCCTCATCGCGCGCCTGGCGGAGCAGTACGCCGAGGCGAAGGCGGGTTCCCACGTGCTCGTCTGAGTGCGCTCGCGCGCGTGAGGGCCCGGGAGAGGAACAGGTGTTCCGCCCGGGCCCTCTGCCGTCCCTGAGCGGGATGGCGCCGTCACGCGTGCGGAAATGCCGCGTGGCCCGCAGGCGGCCGCCGCACAGTCAGCTGTGCAGGCGCACATACCGGTGCAGGCGCTCGATGCCCCTGCCGTCCGCGGGGACCGCTGCGAGCGCCTCCTCCACGCGCGCACGCACCGCAGTCTCGTCGAAGGACTCACCGATCACCACGAGGACGCTCTCCGGGCCTTCGGATCCCTCGCCGGCCTCGGGCGCGGGAGGCTCCGTCAGCACGGGGACGCTCGCAGAACCTTCAGAACATTCGCCGGCCTCGGGTGCGGGAGGCTCTGCCAGCACAGGCGCGCTCCGGGAGACGTAGACGGTGGGTCCCACCGCCTGCACGCCGTACACGCGCGGCCGGCCCCGCTCCTGCACGGCGAGCGTCCCCTTCACCCGGTACACCCCCGGCGGCAGGTCCTCGAGCAGGTCCAGCACCGCTCCGGCATCCGCGCAGCCCGGTGAGCGCACAGTGACGGAGAGCGCGTGCCTGTGCGGGATCGCAGAGTCGTCGATCCCCTCCAGCGCGGCGCGGTCCCTCTCCTCGTAGGCCTCGCGCAGGAGGTCCCAGACCGGCAGCTCGCCCTGGGCCTCGGGTGCGGGCTCTCCCTCGCCCGCGGCGATGTCCGCGCTGCGTGCGCCCGGGTCCATGAGGAGCAGCGGATCGAGGCGGCCGAAGGCCGTGCCGGTGACCAGCGCGCGCGGATTGCGCGAGTGCACCCGTGCGCGCACCGCCTCCACCGTCGCCTCGCGCTCCGCAGCGGGCACCTGATCGAGCTTGTTGACCACCACCAGCGTCGTGGCCGCGTAGCGGACGGGCGCGGCCTCCGCGGTGTCCACCGTCGCGGCGTGCATGAGGGCGTCCACCACGTCGACGACCCCGGCGAGGTGGAAGCGGTGGCGGCCCCACCGGCTCACCATGCGTGCGAGGGTGAGGGGCTCGGCGAAGCCGCTCGCCTCCACGATGATCGCGTCGAGAGCGAGGCGCGGCCTGGCCAGCTGTGCGAGGGCGTCCTCGAGCGCACTCGTGTCACTGAGGCAGCAGATGCAGCCGCCGGCGATGGAGACCGGCTCATTCACCTGTCCGGCGACCATGCCCGCGTCCACGTTGAGGTCGCCGAAGTCGTTGACGACGACGCCCACCCGGGCGTCAGGGTGCCGCAGAAGATGGTTGAGCAGGCTCGTCTTGCCGGCACCCAGGAATCCGGTGAGCAGGATGACGGGGACGGCTCCGGCATCGCTGCGCTGCGCTCCGGTCACGGGTTCCTCCTCTTCGGTTCGCCATGCTCCCCGGGGACACTCCTCCGGTCGAGCGCCTCCACAGTAGTGCACGGTCCCCGGAGCGGAACACGGAAGGGACCACACCGCGCGTGAGCGGGCGGTGCGTCGGTCCGCAGGCACCGGCACGCCTCTGCGAGGGCCGTAGAGTCATGGCATGACGATCCTGTTCGCCTGCGCCTATGCGCTCATCTGGTCGACGGGCTTCGTGGTCGCCCGCTTCATCGAGGGTGCTGCCGCACCGACCATGTTCCTGTTCCTGCGGTTCTCGCTCGCAGCAGTGGCGCTCTTCCTGCTCTGCCTCCTGCTGCGGCAGCGAATGCCGCGGCTGCGGGAGGCCGCACGCCACGTGGGGGTGGGCGCGCTCCTCAACGGCGCCTACCTCTGTCTGGGATACGCCGCAGTGGCACAGGGACTGCCTGTGGCCGTCATGACGCTGCTGGGCGGCTGGCAGCCGGTGCTCGCGCTCGTGGTGACGGCCCTCGCCGCCCGGAGGGTGCCCGGCCGGGCGGTGCTGGCGGGAGTGGTTCTCTCGCTCGGCGGCATCGCCCTGGTGCTCCTGCCGGCGCTGCGGTCCGGAGGGGGCGGCGGCATCACCGCGACGACGCTGGGACTCGGGATCGCCTCGGTCACGGTGCTCACGCTGGGCGTGCTGGCACAGACACGGGTGCGCAGGACCGCCCTGCTGCCCGCCGTCGCCTGGCAGACCACCGGCGGCGCAGTGGTCGCCGCGGTCGTCTCCGCAGCGCTGCGGGACCCGTGGCCCGCATGGAGCGGGACCCTGGGGCTGGCACTGGCCTGGTCCGTCGCCGGCATCTCCCTGACGGGGATGCTCCTCATGGTCCATCTCACCCGCACTCGCGGTCCGGTGTTCGTCTCCGTGCTCGTGCTCACCGCTCCCCCGCTGGCCGCGCTCGAGGCGATGGCGCTGTTCGGGGAGACCGTCACCGCGGTGCAGGCCGTGGGCATCGCAGTGGTGCTGTGCGGAGTGGGCGCCGCGCAGCTGAGCAGGAGGACGCGGGAATAGGGCGGGGCACGGTTTGCGATCCCACTGACTCATTGCCAGCAGGGCTTGCGATGTGTGGAAAACCGCGCGTAGGCTCGGAGCATGGCCGTTGCAGAGAACCCCGCCGGGACCGCCGACCGCGCCCGGCAGGCGATTCAGGCCAGCGGCATGTCGCAGCGCCGGGTGGCGCGTGCGATGGGCCTGGACGAGACCAAACTGTCCAAGTCGCTCTCCGGCCACCGTCGCTTCTCCGCCGACGAGGTCCTCGCACTCGCCACCGCGACCGGTGTGACGGCGCAGTGGCTGCTCGGCAACGCCGACGAGGTCTCCGTCGCGCCGCCGCACCTGCGCCTCGGCGCGGCAGGCGGCGAGGCACCTGACGACGGTGCCGGGGAGACCGGCGAGCAGGCGGTGCGGCGCAGATCCATCGTCGAAGCGGCGTGGGAGCTCTTCTCCCGGCACGGTTTCGAGGCGGTGAGGATCGCGGACATCGCGGAGGCGGCGGGAATCTCCGCGGCCGGCGTCCACTACCACTTCGCCGGCAAGGACGAGCTCATCACCGCCGCACTGCGCTATTCGGTCAAGCTCGCGTTCGACCGCCAGATCGCCTGGCTCTCGGACGTGCGCGACCCCTCCGCCCGTCTCGACCGGCTGCTCGAGATGCAGTCGCCCACCGGCCCCAGCGGCCCCTCGGAGTGGTCCATCTGGCTCCAGACCTGGAACCGGCTGGCCCTGGCCGAGGAGCCGGACCCGGAGTACGTCTCGCTCTACGCGCGCTGGTCCCAGACGGTGCGCGCCACGATCGAGGCGGGGCAGCGCACCGGCGCGTTCCGCGACGGCGACAGCCGGGCCATGGCCGACGAGCTCACCTCCGTGCTCGACGGCCTCGGCATCAAACTCCTCACCGGAGTGCTCGATGCCCCCACATTCCAGCACCGGCTCCGCGGGTACGTGGCGCGTTCCGTCATCCGCCCCGCCGAGTCGAGCTGAACCGAGCGGAACTCCCGCTCACAGTCACACGTCCCTCACACCCCCACACCCTGAGGAGCACCCATGAATCGGAAGGTCGTTCTCACCTGCGCTGTCACCGGAGCCGGTGACACCACGGGCAAGAGCGAATTCGTCCCCGTCACCCCGGAGGAGATCGCAGCAGACGCGATCGCCGCCGCGCGGGCCGGGGCCTCGGTCGTGCACATCCACGTCCGGGATCTCGAGACCAAACTCGGATCGCGCGAGGTCGCCTACTACCGTGAGGTGGTCCGCCTCATCCAGGCCTCGGACGTCGATCCCGTCATCAACCTCACCGCCGGGATGGGCGGCGACCTCGTGATCGACCCCCACGACCCCACCACGCATCTTCCGGGCACGGACCTGGTCAGCGGCCTCGACCGCCTCCCCCACGTGGAGGAGCTCCTGCCGGAGATCTGCACGCTCGACTGCGGTTCGCTCAACTTCGGAGAGGGCTCGAACCTCTACGTCTCCACGCCGGACATGCTGCGTGAGGGCGCCGCCCGGATCCAGGAGCTGGGCGTGCGGCCGGAGCTCGAGATCTTCGACACCGGCAACCTGTGGTTCGCCAACGTCATGGTCTCCGAGGGACTCATCGATCCGCCGCCGCTGTACCAGCTGTGCATGGGCATCCCCTACGGCGCACCGGTGGACGCCGGCCTGCTGCAGGCGATGGTGCACCTCCTGCCCGAGGGCGCGGAGTTCACCTCGTTCGCCATCGGCCGCGATCAGCTGCCGTGGGTGGCGCAGTCCGTGCTCGCCGGCGGGCACGCCCGCGTGGGCCTCGAGGACAACCTCTACCTGTCCAAGGGCGTCAAGGCGACCAATGCCGCGCTCACGGACCGCGCGGTCGGCATCATCGAGGGGCTGGGCGCCTCGGTCGCGACTCCGGACGAGGCCCGCGAGATCCTCAACCTCAAGGTGCAGGCACCGGCCCTGGAAGGAGCCGCCAAGTGAGCCGCCGCGGGAACGTCGAGGACGTCAGGACCATCGCCTGCGTGGGCGCGGGCACCATCGGCGGAGGCTGGGCCGCCTACTTCCTGGCCCGCGGCTACACCGTGAAGGTCTGGGACCCCTCCCCCGAGGCCGGCGAGCGGCTCACGCGGCTCATCGACAACGCATGGCCCGCGCTCCGGGAGCTCGATCTGCTCGACGGCGCGGACAAGGACGCCTGGACCGTGCACACGGACCTCGCCGAGGCCGTGGAGGGCGTGGACTTCGTGCAGGAGTCCGCACCGGAGGATCTGGAGCTCAAGCGCAGGCTGTTCGCGGATCTCGACAGCGTGTGCGCCCCCGATGTCGTCATCGCCTCCTCCACCTCCGGCTACAGCATGACGGAGATGGCGACGGAGGTGACCGGCGGCGACCGCTTCGTCGTGGGGCACCCGTTCAACCCGCCCTACCTCATCCCGCTGGTCGAGGTGGTCGGGGGCGAGAAGACCGCGCCCGAGGCCGTCACCTGGGCCGCGGACTTCTACACCTTCATCGGCAAGTCCGTCATCCGGATGGACCGGGAGGTGCCCGGCTTCATCGCCAACAGGCTCCAGGAGGCCCTGTGGCGGGAGGCGCTGCACATGATCGACAACGGCGAGGCCACCGTCGACCAGATCGACCGCTCCATCACTGATGGTCCGGGCCTCCGCTGGCCGTTCCACGGCCCGATGCTCACCTTCCACCTCGCCGGCGGCGAAGGCGGGATGGCGCACATGCTCGACCACTTCGGCCCCTCGCTGAAGTCGCCGTGGACCCGGCTGACCGCGCCGGAGCTCACCGAGCAGCTCCGCAACGCCACCGTGGACGGCTGCCAGACCGCGAGCGGTGAGCGTTCGCACCGCGATCTGGTGCTGGAGCGCGACGCCGGCATCGTCGCCCTCCGGAAGCTCACGCAGAGCCTGACGACGAAGGCCCCTGCGCAGAGCGACTCCGTGGCCTGAGCGAGGTCAGCGGCTCGGCGTGAGCGGGGTCAGTTACTCAGCCTGAGCGAAGTCGACGGCCGGTGCCTCTGCAGGGATGACATCACCCCTGCAGAGGCACCGGCCTTTTCCGGGCGAGGCTGCGGAGTTCAAACGCGTCAGCTTGCGAGCACGCGGGCTTTCACTGCCGCCACGTCATGTTCCAACCGGTCCAAAGCAGTCCGAAGGTCATCGTCCCGCAGCTCCGACAGCCCGTCCGTGATGAAACGCCGCACCAGCGACGACACAGACACTCCATCTGCTGTGGCCTGCACCTGCAAGGCTCCCAACACCTCTTGCGGGATCCTCAAAGTCAACGATGCAGAGGCACCATTGTTGGGTTTGGTCCATTCTCCCTCTGGCACGTGGTCACGGTACTCAGCGGCATCAGCTTCCAGCTCAGCACGGATCGCCTCACGGACCTCAGCCGGGATCGGTTCGTTCATCGTCCCGCCCTTCCTCATAGAGCTTCAGATACCCATTGTTCGCAGTCCAGGCGTTGCCCCCGTAGAGTCGCCCGCCGGACCTGACGACGATCACGACGAGCACCTCTTGGCGTGCCCTGCTCCATCCGACATAGCGGTCGGACCGGCCCGAACGACTTGCCGGATCAGGAGACCTCAGTAATGCGTGAGGATCGTTGATCGCTTCCATGGCCTCCTCCGATGTGACCCCGTGCCGCTCCCACATGTGAGCAATGGCCTCGGGAACCCATTCGACATCGACCATACTTCGAGTGTAAGACGCTCGTCATACATCCACAAGAGCCGACCCCGCAGAAGTACAGCGCTTCAGCTCCCCAGCCAAACCCTCAAGCAGGGATCACGCGTCTGACACCAAACGACTTTGGTCGGGCTGACCCGACACCACCTGCCGGACTACAGAAGCTCTATTGGGCAACCGCACGCCTGGCCCGGGGGCATACACAGTCCAGGGGTGTGCTGCGGACATTCGCAGCACACCCCTGCACTCCTACAGCGTCACGAGACTGAACTTCGCCTCACATCAGCGCTGAGCGTGCTGTGTTGGATCAACAAGCACGTATCCTCGCCCGGGCCCCGAGCTCGGGGGCAACGGCTTGCCCGCTACTGACGTGATCTCTGGGCCGGCAGACCCGCCCCGAGGGCCGACTTCACGATACTGGCCGCTCGTCTACGTCCGTTCGCCTGGGCGAAAATCTGGTCACTCATCGTGACCTCCTTACTGTGTACTCAGACCAGCAGGAGGCACCCACGTTTTGGGTTGCCAACGATCCTGAAGTACCGTGGCTGATGCTTTGCGTAAGCAGCAGACCGGCCCTGGTCTGGATTTGAGCGGTCTTCCACTGCCATGGAAGACCGCTCAAAGCTTTAGTGTCTCCATCTCAGAACTCCCAATCCTCGTCCTCGGTGTTCTCCGCCTTGCCGATCACGTAGGACGAGCCGGAGCCGGAGAAGAAGTCGTGGTTCTCGTCGCTGTTGGGCGAGAGCGCGGACAGGATCGCCGGGTTCACGTCCGTGACCTCGCGCGGGAACATGGGCTCGTAGCCCAGGTTCATGAGCGCCTTGTTCGCGTTGTAGTGGAGGAACTTCTTCACGTCCTCGCTCAGCCCCACGCCGTCGTAGAGATCGTGAGTGTACTGCACCTCGTTCTCGTACAGCTCGAAGAGCAGGTTGAACGTGTACTCCTTGAGCTCCTCACGCCGCGCCTCGTCCACCTGCTCCAGGCCGCGCTGGTACTTGTAGCCGATGTAGTAGCCGTGCACGGCCTCGTCACGGATGATGAGGCGGATGAGGTCCGCGGTGTTCGTGAGCTTGGCCCGCGAGGACCAGTACATGGGCAGGTAGAAGCCGGAGTAGAAGAGGAAGGACTCCAGCAGCGTCGAGGCGACCTTGCGCTTGAGCGGATCGTCCCCGTGGTAGTAGGAGAGGATGATCTCCGCCTTGCGCTGCAGGTTCTGGTTCTCCGTGGACCAGCGGAACGCCTCGTCGATCTCCTTGGTCGAGCTCAGGGTGGAGAAGATCGAGGAGTACGACTTCGCGTGCACGGACTCCATGAACGCGATGTTGGTGTACACGGCCTCCTCGTGCGGCGTGAGCGCATCAGGGATGAGCGAGACGGCGCCCACCGTCCCCTGGATGGTGTCCAGCAGGGTCAGCCCCGTGAAGACGCGCATGGTCAGCGTCTTCTCCTCCTCCGTGAGCGTCGACCAGGAGGGCACGTCGTTGGACAGCGGGACCTTCTCCGGCAGCCAGAAGTTGGCGGTGAGGCGATCCCACACCTCGAGGTCCACATCGTCCTGGATCCGGTTCCAGTTGATCGCGTCGACATGGGAGACGAGCGAGAGCTTCTCAGTCATTGCTTCCTCTACAGACTTCCTCTTGCGAAGGGTGGGAGCGCGGGCGGCGCCGGCTCCATGCGCCGTGCCGCCGCACCGGCAGTGCCAGCGTACTCGGATGCGCGGACACACCCGCCCGCCCGGAGGCGGACGGGTGTGCGGGGAACGGTCAGAGCATGCAGGACACGCAGCCGTCGACCTCGGTCCCGGCCAGCGCGAGCTGCCGCAGGCGGATGTAGTACAGGGTCTTGATGCCCTTCCGCCACGCGTAGATCTGCGCCTTGTTGATGTCGCGGGTCGTCGCGGTGTCCTTGAAGAACAGCGTGAGCGAGAGGCCCTGGTCCACGTGCTGCGTGGCCTCCGCGTAGGTGTCGATGATCTTCTCGTAGCCGATCTCGTACGCGTCCTGGTAGTACTCCAGGTTCTCGTTCGTCATGAAGGGCGCCGGGTAGTAGACGCGCCCGATCTTGCCCTCCTTGCGGATCTCGATCTTCGAGGCCACCGGGTGGATCGACGAGGTCGAGTGGTTGATGTAGGAGATCGAACCGGTGGGCGGCACCGCCTGCAGGTTCTGGTTGTAGATGCCGTGCTCGGCGACGTCCGCACGCAGCTGCTCCCAGTCCTCCTGCGTGGGGATGTGCACACCGGCGTCCGCGAACAGCTGCGCCACGCGCTCCGTGCGCGGCTTCCACTCCTGCTCCGTGTACTTGTCGAAGTACTCGCCCGAGGCGTACTTGGACTTCTCGAAGCCGGCGAACGTGCGCCCGCGCTCCTTCGCGATCTCCATCGACGCGCGCACCGCGTGATAGGCGACCGTGTAGAAGTACATGTTCGTGAAGTCCAGCCCTTCCTCGGAGCCGTAGTGGATGTGCTCGCGGGCGAGGTAGCCGTGCAGGTTCATCTGTCCCAGCCCCACCGCGTGGCTCATGTCGTTGCCGCGGGCGATGGAGGGCACGGAGTCGATGTCCGAGGTCTCCGAGACCGCGGTCAGGCCCCGGATCGCCGTCTCCACCGTCGCCCCCAGGTCCTCGGAGTCCATCGTGAGGGCGATGTTGAGCGAGCCCAGGTTGCAGGAGATGTCCTTGCCCACGGTCTCGTAGCCCAGGTCCGCGTCATAGCGGCTGGGCTCCGAGACCTGCAGGATCTCCGAGCACAGGTTGGACATCGTGACCTTGCCGTCGATCGGGTTGGCCCGGTTCACGGTGTCCTCGAACATGATGTACGGGTAGCCGGACTCGAACTGGATCTCCGCCAGCGTCTGGAAGAACTCGCGCGCGTCGATCTTCGTCTTGCGGATCCGCGCATCGTCGACCATCTCGTAGTACTTCTCCGTCACGGAGATCTCCGTGAACGGCACCCCGTAGACGCGCTCCACGTCGTACGGGCTGAAGAGGTACATGTCCTCCTTGCGCTTGGCCAGCTCGAACGTGATGTCCGGGATGACGACGCCCAGGGAGAGGGTCTTGATGCGGATCTTCTCGTCCGCGTTCTCCCGCTTGGTGTCGAGGAAGCGGTTGATGTCCGGGTGGTGGGCGTGCAGGTACACCGCACCTGCGCCCTGGCGCGCACCCAGCTGGTTGGCGTAGGAGAAGGAGTCCTCGAGCAGCTTCATGACGGGGATGACGCCGGAGGACTGGTTCTCGATCTTCTTGATGGGAGCGCCGTGCTCGCGGATGTTGGAGAGCGAGAACGCCACGCCGCCGCCGCGCTTGGACAGCTGGAGGGCGGAGTTGATGGACCGGCCGATCGACTCCATGTTGTCCTCGATCCGCAGCAGGAAGCACGAGACGAGCTCGCCGCGCTGCTTCTTCCCCGCGTTGAGGAAGGTGGGCGTGGCCGGCTGGAAGCGGCCGGAGATGATCTCCTCCACCAGCCGCGTCGCGAGCTTCTCGTCGCCGCGCGCCAGGAACAGCGCCACCATGACCACACGGTCCTCAAACCGCTCCAGGTAGCGCTTCCCGTCGAAGGTCTTGAGCGTGTAGGAGGTGTAGTACTTGAAGGCGCCCAGGAAGGTCTGGAAGCGGAACTTCTTCTCGTAGGCCAGCTGCGAGAGGCCCTTGATGAACTCGAAGGAGTACTGGTCCAGCACCTCACGCTCGTAGTAGTCGTGCTCGACGAGGTAGTCCAGCTTCTCCTTGAGGTCGTGGAAGAAGACGGTGTTGTTGTTCACGTGCTGCAGGAAGTACTGACGCGCGGCCTGCTTGTCCCGCTCGAACTGGATGCGGCCGTCCGCATCGTAGAGGTTGAGCATGGCATTGAGCGCGTGGTAATCGAGGTCCGTCTCCTCACGGATGACGGCCTCTACGTCGCGTGCGGCGCTGATGCTTGACACAGTTCGTCCAATCCCTTGTCTACGTTCTCCGCGTCCCCCGGCATGCCGAGGAGCTCGAAGCGGTAGAGAACGGGCACACCGCACTTGGCGGACACGATGTCCGCCGCGCGGCAGTAGTTCTCTCCGAAGTTGGTGTTCCCGGCCCCGATCACGCCCCGCAGACGCTCACGGTTGGCCTTGATGTTGAGGAACTTGATGACCTGCTTGGGCACCGACCCCCGGTGGGGGCCGGCGCCGTAGGTGGGTGTGATGAGGACGAAGGGCTCGTCCACGACGGGCATCTCGTCCTTCGTCAGCAGCGGCAGCCGCCGCACCGGGTGGTGCAGCTTCGCCGCGAAGCGGTGCGTGTACTCCGACGGACTCGAGTAGTAGACGACGAGCACGGGCCCGTCACACTCTCAGGCCACTGTCGCCGCGGTGCTCGCCTCAGCGCCGAGAGCACCGATCTTGTCCGGGCGGAAGCCGGACCAGTGGTCATTGTCCGTCACCACGACGGGTGCCTGCATGTAGCCCATCGCCTTGACCACGTCGAGGGCACCGGGGTCCTCGCTGAGGTCGACGCTCCGGTACTCGACGCCCTTGGCGTCGAGCGCACGGAACGTGGCGCTGCACTGCATGCATGCGGGCTTCGTGTAGACGGTGATCATGGGGCTCCTCGACCTTCCTCGGCAGCCGTTCCGGGGTCCTCCGCCGCGCGTCTCCGCGGTGTTCGCGCGGTTCGTGCGGGAGTTCCGGCCTCGACGGCCCAACCACTAGATGTTGTGTCCGGAGACAAGCGTACCCCCACATCGTGTGCTTACGCCATTGTGATTCCCGCAGTGAATCCTGCCGTCGGCGTGTCGCGCACACCCCCGTGCACAGCCTCGGCGAGGTTCTCCACAGGGTGGGAACGACAGTCGTGTGGTTCGCCTTCCCACTGCTGCCGCGGGAAGGCGCGCTCCGCCCCCGCCGGGACCCGCGCCGTCGTCCCCAGGCACCGCCGGCGGCTCACTGCACAGGGATTTCTCAGAGAGGAGCCGAGCATCACATCCGGGCGTGTTCCCGGACCGCCACACTCCCCGCGCGCCCGTGTCCGCGGGTGCCGATACGGTGGTGCACAGCACACGGACGCGCGGCGGGCACACCGCCGGGAGGAGAACACAGATGGCACGCCACCAGCCCGCCCCCGCGGACACGCGCGAGATCACCACCGCCGCCGAGGTGCTGGCCCGGGTGCGCTCCTACGTGAACACGTTCGTGGTGGGCCAGCAGCGGTTGCAGGAGACGCTGCTCATCGGCCTCCTCACGGAGGGGCACGTGCTCCTGGAGAGCGTCCCGGGGCTGGCGAAGACCACGGCTGCCGCCAGCCTCGCCGGCGCCGTCTCCTCCTCCTTCGCCCGCATCCAGTGCACGCCGGACCTCCTGCCCAGCGACATCATCGGCACCCAGATCTTCAACTCCTCCGCCAACACCTTCGAGACGAAGCTGGGCCCCGTCCACGCCCACATCGTGCTGCTGGACGAGATCAACCGCTCGAGCGCCAAGACGCAGTCGGCCATGCTGGAGGCGATGCAGGAGCGGCAGACGACGATCGGCGGAGTCCGCTACGACCTGCCCAGCCCGTTCCTCGTCATGGCGACGCAGAACCCCATCGAGCAGGAGGGCACCCACCCACTGCCGGAGGCGCAGCTGGACCGCTTCATGCTCAAGGACCTGCTCGCCTACCCCACGCCGGAGGAGGAGCTGGAGATCCTCACCCGCATGGACGCGGGCGTCTTCGAGACGCACCCGGACCCGGCCTGCACGGTGGAGGAGCTGCGCTCCATGCAGGAGTCCGCACGGCACATCTACATCGACCCGGCGATCAGCCGCTACATCGTGGAACTCGTCTGGGCCACCCGTGCGGCGGAGCGGGTGCTGGGTCCCAAGGGCTCGCTCATCGAGGCCGGCGCCTCACCGCGCGCCTCCATCGCCTTCACCCGCGCCTCGCGTGCGCTCGCGCTCATCCGCGGCCGCAACTACGTCATCCCTGAGGACGTGAAGGACCTCGCACACCGGGTGCTGGGACACCGGATCGCGCTCACCTTCGAGGCGATCGCGGAAGGCGTCACCGCCACGCACCTGGTGACGGACATCCTGGGCAGGGTGAGGACCCCGTGAGCCCGGTGCCCGGCCTCTCCGCTCCCCCACCTGCGCGCAGGAACGAGGGGAGGACCCTGTGAGCCAGGCCCTCCTCCCCCGCATCCGCGCGCAGCTGACCCTGCACACGCACCGACGGGTCGCCAATCTGCTGGACGGCGGCCGCTCCTCCGTGTTCCACGGCCGGTCCCTCGAGTTCGACGACCTGCGCGAGTACGTGCCCGGTGACGAGATCCGCGACATCGACTGGAAGGCCTCCGCCCGGCACAGCGCCCCGCTCGTCAAGCGCTACGCGGAGCACCGGCGCCTGCGCCTGGGCCTGGTGGTGGCGGCAGGCGCCACGATGGACGCGCTCGCCGCAGGGGGCGAGTCCAAACGTGACCTCGCGATCCTGCTCGCAGGGCTGGCCGGCTGGTTCGCCGTGCGCGGCGGCGACGAGGTCTGCCTCATCACGGGCGACGGGCGCCGGACCCGCCTGAGCAGGCCGGAGTCCAGCGAGGCCGGCCTCGAACACCTGCTCCGCCGCATCCTCGCGCAGCGGGGAGCACCGGACCCGCTCACCGTCCTCGACCACCTCGCCTGGCTGTCCACACGCCTGCGCCGCCGGCACCTCCTCGTCGTCGTCTCCGACGAGATCGACCTGCACGAGGGAGCCCTGCGCCTCCTGCGCCGCATCACCGCCCATCACGAGATCCTGTGGATCACGATCGCGGAGGCGGATCCGCTCGCGCTCGCCGCCGAGGAGCAGCGGCCCTTCGACATCGCGCTCGCGGCCTTCTCCGGGAACGCCCCGCATCCGGGTGCGGGGCCTGCGGGCGCGATGCACAGCGGCACCGCCTCCGCGGGCGCGCCTGCCCCCACCGGCCGTGCCGTCCCCGCCGGAGCCTCCGTCCCGGAGTCCCTCACCGTCGATGAGCACCTGCGTGCGGAGTACGCGCGGGCGGAGGAGCAGCGGCGTGCGGAGGCGCACCGCGTCCTCCGGGCCGCCGGTGCGCTGCACGAGACCGTGGGCGCGACCCGGGAGGCCGTCCCCGCCTTCCACCGCCTCGCGGAGAGGCACCGCCGTGTCCGCTGAGCTCATGCCGCCCCTGGGCGCGAGCGACTTCTGGCTCGCCGGCGCCGTCTTCCTCGTCCTCGTCGCCGTGCTCCTCCTGTTCCTGCCGCTCATGCGCAGGCTCCGCGCCGCGCGCGCCGCGGTGGGACCGGTGCCGGAACACGTCCGCACCACCTACGCCGCACGCCTCGACGAGGTGGAGGCCCGCGCCGCGGCCGGCGAACTCACCGGGCGGACGGCCGCACAGGAGCTCAGCGCACTGCTGCGGGAGTTCGCCGGGGCCGCCTGGGGCCTGCGGACGGAGCACATGACCGTCCGCGAGATGCGCGAGCGGGGCGTGGGCCCGCTCGCGGATGCGATCGCGCATCTCTACGATGCGGAGTTCGCCCGTGAGGAGCCCGCCGGCATCGACCGGGAGCTCCGCCTGAGCCGGGAGGTGATCACGCAGTGGTGATCCGCCCCCTCCTGTGGCTGGCGGTGACGGTGGGAGCCCTCGCGCTGCTGGGCGTCCTCCTCGCGTTCCTCCTCCCCTCCCGCGCCCGAGGCGGTGCCCCCGTGGCCTACCTCCATCGCCTCACCGCACTGCCCGCCTATGTGCGGGCGCGCCGCCGTGCGCTCCTCGGCTCCCTCGCGCTCCTCCTGGTCGCCGCGCTCACCGGTGCCTTCGCGCTTGCCGGTCTCTCGCGGCCCACGGTGCAGGAGACGATCAGCCCCAAACGCCATCTGCGCGACGTCATGCTCTGCCTCGACACCTCCGGCTCCATGCTGGGCTATGACGCGGAGATCATCGAGGCCTACGCCTCGATGGTCGAGTCCTTCGACGGCGAGCGGATAGGCATGACGGTGTTCAACTCGACCGCCGTCACCGTCTTCCCCCTCACCGACGACTACGACATGGCCGCGGACTTCCTCGCCGAGGCCCACGAGGGCCTCACGAGCTGGGGCACGGACGGCCTGGACTTCCTCATGGCGACCCAGCCGGAGACCGTGCCGGGCTCCTCGCTCATCGGCGATGGGCTCACGAGCTGCGTCGACGCCTTCGACCGGCGGGACGAGGAGCGCAGCCGCTCGATCGTCCTCGCCACCGACAACGAACTCGCGGGCACTCCGCTCTTCAGCCTCGACGAGGCCGCCGGCATCGCCGAGTCCGCCGGCGTCCGCGTGTACGCGCTCGCGCCCGACTCCTGGTACTTCACCTCCGCCCTCGACGAGCTCGAGCGCGCGGCCCAGCAGACGGGTGGGGAGATGCACTCGATGTCGGACGGGGCGGGAGTGGAGAGGATCGTGAGCTCCGTCCAGCGGACGGAGGCGGAACTCACGGACGGCCGCTCCGTCACCCTGTTCCACGACCGCCCCCTCGTCCCGCTCATCGGCACCGGCGTGGGCGTGCTCGTCCTGCTGGTCTGCGCCTGGAGGCTCAAGCTGTGAACTCCCTCGTCCTCTCCCCCGTGCTGCCGTGGCCGGTGCTGGCGCTGCTGACCGTCGCAGTCGCGGGCGGATGCGTCCTCCTGGCCGTGCGCACGCGCGGACGCCGCCTGCAGTGGTCCCTGCGGGCGGGCGCGGTCGTCGTCCTCGCACTGGCACTGCTGCGCCCGGGGCACCCCGTCCCGGCGCTGACCGAACGGGCCGAGGCGGCGCTGGACGTCTTCGTCGCCGTCGACACCACGGCCTCGATGGTCGCGGAGGACTGGGACGGGGACTCGCCGCGGTTGGACGGCGTCGCCCAGGACATCGCACATCTCATGGAGCAGGCACCGGACGCGCGCTTCACGCTCATCACGTTCGCCTCCACGACGCAGACGGTGGTCCCGCTCACCACCGACGACGCCGCCGTGCGCTCCGCGCTGGAGGTGCTGCGTCCGGAGCTCACCCAGTACTCCTCCGGCAGCTCCATCACCGAACCGCTGGAGCACCTCCGCGGCCGCCTGGAGAAGGCGGCCGAGGACCGTCCGGAGAACGCCCGGCTCCTCTTCTACCTGGGCGACGGGGAGCAGACGGCGGACACGGAGCCTGCCTCGATGGCGGAACTCGCGGACCTCGTGGACGGCGGTGCCGTGTACGGCTACGGCACGGAGGCCGGGGGCAGGATGCTGGAGACGGCCAGCTACTGGAGCGATGCCGAGCCCGCCTACATCCGAGACCCGGCGACCGATGCGCCCGCCGTCTCGCACGCGGATCCCGCGGCGCTGCAGCGCATCGCCGGCGAGCTCGGCACCGACTTCGTCCACCGCAGCGCAGGGACGGAGGCGGACTTCGAGTTCCCGGACGCGGAACGTCTGGTCGAGGAGCGGGAGGAGACCGACGCCGGGGTCGCCGAGCTCACCTGGATCCTCTTCCTCCCGCTCGCCGCCTGGCTCGCGGCGGAGGGCTTCCTCGCTGCACGCGGGATCAGGAAGCTGGGTCCGCTCGCACGGCCCGCGGTCAGGAGGACCCGATGAACGGCACGGAGCAGGGGACGCAGACGGAAGCGCCGGTGGCGACCGCCGGGTCCGAGGCCGGAGCCGCGGGTGCCGCTGCGGGAAGTGCGGGTGCCGCTGCGGGAAGTGTGGGCCCCGGGAAGGCCTCCGGGAAGACCCCGGGGAAGGCCTCCGGACGCGTGCGCCGCGGAGCGGGCGGGGTGCTGCGGGCTCTCCGCCGCCACCTCGGGCTCCTCGCCGTCGTGGTGGTGCTCCTCGCGGCGGGCGGATTCTCCGGCACGGTCCACTGGCAGCTGCAGGCCGCGCGCTCCGCCTACGCCGGCGGTGACTTCGACGCAGCACAGGCCTCCGGCGAGAGGTTCCTCCGGCTGAGTCCGTGGGAGCGGCACAAGGGCCACTTCGCGGTGGGCACCGCGCACGCCGGTGCCGGCAGGCTCGACGAGGCCGAGGCCGCTCTGGGACGTGCGCTCGAACTCACCCCCGAGGCGGACGAGTGCGCGGTCCGCCAGAACCTCGCGCTCGTGCAGGAGGAGCAGGCGGACACGCTCCGCGATTCGGGCGACACCGACGGGGCGAACTCCCGCTACGACGCGGCCCGCGCGACGCTGGAGGACGCCCCGGAGGAGTGCCGTCCGGAGGGTTCCGAGCAGGACCAGCAGATGGATGGGCAGCAGGAGCGCGTGGAGGGCTCGCAGAAGGAGATGAACAGCCCCGAGGAGGCCGAACCGGAGGAGGACCAGGCCTCCGAGGACTCGGGTGAGGGCTCCGGCGAGGGTGACGGGGACGCACCGCCCGAGGAGGAGGCCGAGGGCTCGGAGCCCGGCGGCGGTTCCGAGGAGGGCGGCCAGGACGCGGGAGGAGGATCCGAGGAGAGCCCCGGTGAGGGCGGCGCCGAGAGCGAGAAGCTGGAGGAGCTGCGGAAGCGCCAGGGCGAGTCCGAGGAGCGCTACTCCGAGTCGAACTCCGGCCAGGGTTCGGGCGTGCGCGGGCCCGATGTGAAGCCGTGGTGAACGCCTCGCCCGGGGCCCGCCCGTGTGCCACGATGAGGGCATGTCCCGCTGCAGCGACGCCTCGAGGAGAGACACAGTGACAGACGCGCAGTCCGATCCGCAGCCCCTCGGCCCGGCCGACTACAGCCGCACCCCGCGCTTCGCCGGTCCCCCCACCTTCGGCCTCCTCCCCCGCCTCGACGAGGTCCGCGCGGCCCGTCCCGGCGTCGAACCCGATGTGCGGATCGTGGGCGTTCCCTTCGACGCGGGCGTGAGCTACCGGCCCGGCGCGCGGTTCGGCCCCGACCACATCCGTGCCTCGTCCAAGCTGCTCCGGCCCTTCAACCAGGCCACGGGGGTGAGCCCCTTTGCCGTGCAGCAGATCGCGGACTGCGGCAACCTGGGGGTGAATCCCTTCGACATCGAGGCCGCCATCATCGCGGTGGAGGAGAACGCGGACGCCATGCGCGCCCACGACGCCCGCCTCCTCACGCTCGGCGGCGACCACACCCTCGCACTGCCCAACCTCCGCTCCGTCCACCGCACCCACGGCCGGGTGGCCGTCCTCCACTTCGACGCGCACCTGGACACCTGGGACACGTACATGGGAGCGCCCTACACGCACGGGACGCCGTTCCGCCGCGCGAGCGAGGAGGGACTGCTCGATCCGAAGCACTGCCTGCACGTGGGCATCCGCGGCCCCCTCTACGGTCCGGAGGATCTCGAGGACGACGGCGTCCTGGGGTTCCAGATCATCCGCGCGGACGACTTCGAGGAGCAGCCGCTGCCGGCGATCGTGGACCGCATCCGCGCCCGGCTGGGTGATGCGCCCGTCTACCTCTCGATCGACATCGACGTGCTCGACCCCGCCGCCGCTCCCGGCACGGGCACCCCGGAGGCCGGCGGCCTCACGAGCCGGGAGCTCCTGGGCGCCGTGCGCGGCCTGGCCGGCCTGGACGTCGTCGGGGCGGAGATCGTCGAAGTGGCACCGGCCTACGACCACGCGGAGATCACCGGGCTCGCCGCAGCCGCGCTGGGCTACGAGGTCCTCTCGCTCTGGGGTGCCGCGGCCGCGGACGGCCGGACCGCTGCGCAGGACGGCCGGACCGCTGTGCAGGAGGGCCGGGCATGAGCACGGAGCCGGGAGGCATCCGCAACGGCGGCCTCGCCGTCGTCTCCGCACTGGCCGCGCACGGCGTGGACACCGTGTTCGGCATCCCGGGGACCCACAACCTCGAGCTCTACCGGCACCTGCCCGCGCACGGCATCCGCGCGGTCACGACCCGGCACGAACAGGGCGCGGGGTACGCGGCGGACGGCTGGGCGCTCATGACGGGCCTGCCGGGCGTGGTGCTCACGACCTCGGGCCCGGGGCTCACGAACGTCCTCACCGCGGCGGCCACCGCCTATGCGGAGTCCCGCCCGCTGCTGCTCCTCTCCCCCGGCCCGCCCACGGGTGCCGAGCACGCGGATGCGGGCACGCTCCACGAGACGCGCGATTCCCACGGCATGGCGGCCGCCGTGCTGGGCGCGGCGCACCGTCCGCGCACCGCGGAGGCCGCCGCCGAGGCCGTGTCGCGGGCGTTCGCCCGCTTCCGCACCCGCAGGCCCCGGCCCGTGCACATCGAGATCCCCCTCGACGTCCTGGAGGGGCCCTGGCACGGCGAGGTCCCGGAGCCGGCGGACTGCACCGTGCCGCTGCCGCCGCAGGGTGCCGTACGGCGGGCCGCGGCAGCTCTGCGTGCGGCCCGGAGTCCCCTCCTCCTCGCCGGGGGCGGCACCCGCCGCGCGGGGACGGAGCTGCGCCTGCTGGCAGAGGCGCTCGACGCACCGCTCGTCACCACGGCGAACGGCAAAGGTGTCCTCGACGAATCACACCCGCTGGCCGTGGGCGCGTCCGTCCGCTTCCCGTCCGTGCAGCAGGCCTCCCGGGAGGCCGATGTCCTCCTCGTCATGGGCTCCGAGCTGGGCGACTCCGACCTGTGGGGCGGGACGATCGGGGCACCGCCGGCGGCGAGCGCATCGGCAGCGGAGACGAGTGCGCGGCCGGGGAGCACACCCGCGGCGAGCGCAGCCGTGGACACCGCATCGGACAGCGTCTCCCACCGTACGGGCGCGCCCGGTATGCAGACGGTGATCCGCTGCGATGTCGATCCAGAGCAGCTGCACAAGAACCTCGCGGCGGATGTGCCTCTCCTGGGCGACGCCGCCGCCTGCGCACGGGCGCTGCTCCAAGAGCTGGAGAGGAACGGTGCAGGCGCTGCCCCGGCGGCAGACGGTCCTGAGACGACGGACACCGCCCGTGCCGACACGCCCGGTGCCGCACGGGCCCGTGCGCTGCGGGCGCGGGCGGACGCGGAGTTCGACGCGTCCACTCTCGGAGCCCGCGTGACCGCACTCGTGCAGGAGGCCGCGGGGCCGGAGATCGTGGTCGCCGGGGATTCCTCCCGCGTCACCTACGACGGCGCGGTGCACGCACTGCGAGCTCAGGCTCCGGACCAGCTGCTCTACATGCCGGGCTTCGCGACGCTGGGCTACGGCATCCCCGCCGCGCTGGGGGCCAAGCTCGCCGCGCCGCACCGCCGGGTGGTGTGCGTGGTGGGTGACGGCGCCGCCATGTTCTCCGTCCAGGAGATCATGACGGCAGCGGAACTGGGGCTGGCGATCCCGTTCGTCGTCGTGGACAACGGCGGCTACGAGGAGATCGAGCACCAGATGGATGCGCGCGGCATCGCACCGTTCGCCGTCCGTCTCCGCACTCCCGACTTCGCAGGCCTCGGCAGGGCGATGGGCGCACACGGAATCACGCTCGAGGAGGCTGAGCTCGCAGACGAATTCTCCCGTGCCCTCACCGTCGCCTTGGAGGCGGCGAGACCCACCGTCATCCACGTCCGCGCTGCGGCGCGATAGGCCGCCGGAATCGGCCCGTCTGAGCTGGAACCGGCCGGCGTCAGCGCCGCCCGGACCGGCGGCGCTCAGTGCCCCGCGTCCGCTGAATCCGCGTCCGCCGTCGCGTTCCGCAGGGTGACGAGCGACATGACCGCCGCGGCGACCATGAGCACCGCCGCGATCGCCGAGGTGAGCACCACTCCGGAGTCGAAGGCGTGCTTCGCGGACTCCATGAGCTGGGAGGCGACCTCCGCGGTCTGGGCCCGCGCCACCTCCGCGGCACCGCCGAGCGTCTCTCCCGCGACCCCGGCCTGAGAGGCCGTGAGCGCGTCCGGCAGGTCGACGTGTGCGCGGTAGGCGGCATTGAGGATGCTGCCGAGCACCGCGGTGCCCAGCACGGCACCGGTCTCATAGGCGGTCTCGGAGATCGCCGAGGCCGCGCCCGCCTTCTGCGGCGGCACCGCCGCGAGGATCACGTCGTTGGTGAGTGTCTCCGCCGCCCCCACACCGGCACCGATCACGGCGAACGCGATGAGCAGCCCGAGGTCCGAGCCGGCCTGGCCGCTCAGCAGCACGACACCGTATCCCACCGCATTCAGCAGCAGACCGGCTGCCACGACGTGCGACGGACGCATGACGCGCACCAGGCGACCCACCAGCAGGCCGGCGATGACGGTGACGACGAGGCCCGGCAGGAGCAGCATCCCCGCCTCCATGGGTCCGCGACCGCTCACCAGCTGCAGGTGCTGGGAGATGAAGTAGAGGAAGCCCACGAGGGAGAACACGCTCAGCAGGTTGGCCGCGACCGCTCCGGTGAACTGCGGCACCGCGAACAGCCGGACATCGAGCATGGGCGTGGTGCGGCGCAGCTGCCTGCGGACGAACAGCACTCCCGCGACCGCACCCACTGCCACTGCCAGGAGCACGGGCGGGACCAGGCCGTACTGCGAACCCTCCTTGATGGCCCACACGAGCGGGGTCATCGTGAGCATCACGAGGACGATGCTCACCGGGTCCACGGGGCCCGGGTGCGGATCCCTGGACTCCGGCAGGAGCCAGAGGCCCAGCACGAGCAGCGGGACGAGGACCGGCACCGCCATGAGGAAGATGGATCCCCACCAGAAGTGCTCGAGCAGGAATCCGCCCACGATGGGTCCCAGGGCCGCTCCCCCGGAGAATCCGGCGGCCCACACCGCGATGGCCATGCGCCGCTCGGCACGGTCGGTGAAGATGTTGCGGATCAGCGAGAGCGTCGCCGGCATGAGCATCGCGCCGAAGAAGCCCAGAGCCGCGCGCGCCGTGATGAGCGCCTCCGCGGTGGGCACGAACGCCGCCGCGGCGGAGACCACGGCGAAGCCCAGGCTGCCGAGGAGCAGCAGGCGCTTCCGGCCGAACCTGTCCCCCAGGCTGCCCATCGGCACGAGCAGGCCTGCGAGCACGAGGGAGTAGATGTCCACGACCCACAGCAGCTGCGCACCGCTGGGCGCGAGCGCGGCGGAGATCTCCGGCAGCGCGAAGGCGAGCACCGTGTTGTCGAGGGACACGAGGAGGACCGGCAGCATGAGGACGGCCAGCGCCGCCCACCGGCGGGTGGCCGTGGGCAGCGGGCTCGCGGGTGCTGCGGGACGGATGGCGCGCACAGGCTCTGCGGCGTTCGACACGGTCATGGGGCTTGCTCTGCTTTCGCTCTCGGGGCGGACACTCCAACTGTACCGTCCGGACGGTTTAGCGCAAGCGCGAGGTTGTGTAAGGTCGTGCACATGTCTGCCCGCGAAGAAGTCCTCGACGCGTTCGAGTCGATCCTCATAGAAGACGGAGAGCGCACCGCCACCCTGGACGCGGTGGCCGCCCGCGCCGCGGTCTCGAAGGGAGGGCTCCTCTACCACTTCGGTTCGAAGAGCGCGCTCATCGACGGGCTCATCGAGAGGCTCCGCACGCGGGCGGAGATCGATGTGAGCGCCATGCGCGAGGCACCGGAGGGGCCGGCAGCCCGCTACATCGCCACCTCGGTGGTCGAGGACAGCGCCTTCGACCGGACCATCCTCGCCACCGTCTGCCTCGCCCAGGGCTCCGACCCGCGGGCACGGCAGGCGATCCAGGACCTGCGGCAGCAGTGGCTCGCGGCCATCGACGAGGAGATCGGGGACCCCACCGTGTCCGCGGCGATCCTGCTCATGGGAGACGGCCTCTACTACCACGCCTCCCTCGCCGTCGACGGCGAGGCTGCTGCGGAGGCGGTCCGCGGCCTGCCGGACGTCGAGGATCTGCTGGGCGTCGTCGAGACACTCCGCCGCTCCGCCCGCGGCTGACGCGCACAGAGCCGGTCCGCGCACCCAGCCGCCCGTCCTCCGTTCCTACTCGCGCCCGGCCGACGCCCGCCCTCCGTTCGCCTCTGCACACAGCCAGCCACCCTCCGCCAGTCCCCGCCCACGGCCTCAACCACCCCGCCTTCGCACCCGGCCCGACGGCCCCGCCCCCGCGCAGCACTGAGCCCGGCGAGAAGGTCTCGCCGGGCTCAGTGCTGTCCGGGACGGCGGCGCGGCGGCGCACAGCCTCGCCGCGCCGGCCTGCCGGACGGGTGGTGTGCGGGCGGATCCCGGCGGCAGACGTTTCACCGGAACCCGCCCGCGGCTTGAGGGGGTCAGAACTCGATGACCACGCGGCCGTCGATCTTGCCGTGGCGCATCTCATCGAGAACGGCGTTCATGTCCTCCAGCGGACGCCGGTGATAGGTGGGGTGGATGAGTCCGCGGGCGTAGAAGTCCAGCGCCTCGACCATGTCCTGCCGCGTGCCGACGATCGAGCCGCGGATCGTCAGGCCCTTGAGCACGATGTCGAAGATGGGTGCCGGGAACTCGCCCGGAGGCAGCCCGTTGAAGACGATGGTGCCGCCGCGCCGCGTCATCCCGATCGCCTGTCCGAAGGCTGCCGGGTGGACCGCGGTGACCAGCACGCCGTGCGCACCGCCGGTCTTCTCCTGGATCTCCGCTGCGGGATCACCGCTCATGCCGTTGACCAGGACCTCGGCTCCGTGCTTCTTCGCGAGCGCCAGCTTGTCGTCCGCGATGTCCACCGCCGCCACGCGCATGCCCATCGCCACGGCGTACTGCACCGCGATGTGCCCCAGGCCGCCGATCCCGGAGATGACGACCCACTGCCCCGGCCGCACCTCCGTCTGCTTGAGGCCCTTGTACACCGTGACCCCTGCGCAGAGCACCGGCGCGATCTCGTAGGGATCGGCCCCTTCCGGGATGTGCGCGGCGTGGCGGGCGTCGACCAGCATGTACTCGCCGAACGAGCCGTCCACCGAGTACCCGCCGTTCTGCTGCTGCTCGCAGAGGGTCTCCCAGCCCGTGCGGCAGTACTCGCACTCGCCGCAGGAACTCCACAGCCAGGCGTTGCCGACCGTGTCGCCCACGGCGATGCCGCTGACGCCCTCGCCCACGGCCTCGACGACGCCCACGCCCTCGTGACCGGGCACGAAGGGCGGGCTGGGCTTCACCGGCCAGTCCCCCTCCAGTGCGTGGAGGTCGGTGTGGCAGACGCCGGTGGAGATCAGCCGGACGAGCACCTGCCCGCGGCCGGGTTCCGGCTTCTGATAATCTGTGACCTGGACCTCGTGGCCGAACTCGTTGACGACTGCTGCCTTCATGGTTGTCATGTCCGTCTCCTCTGCTCGTACTGCGTGGTTGCGAGGGGTCGGTGATGCTCCGGGGTCAGACGGGTGCACCGACCTCTCGGTCTGTCTTCCCGGTGCCGAGGCCCGCCCTGCGGACGTCGCTCAGCTCCGACGCGGAGGGCTCAGAAGAAGCCCTGCGCGTTGTCCGAGTAGCTCACCAGTAGGTTCTTGGTCTGCTGATAGTGGTCGAGCATCATCAGGTGGTTCTCCCGGCCGATGCCCGAGGACTTGTAGCCGCCGAAAGCCGCGTGCGCGGGATAGGCGTGGTAGTTGTTCACCCAGACGCGTCCGGCCTGGATGGTGCGGCCGGCGCGGAACGCGGTGTTCCCGTTGCGCGTCCACACCCCGGAGCCGAGGCCGTAGAGCGTGTCGTTGGCGATCGACATGGCCTCGTCGTAGTCCGCGAACGAGGTCGTCGCGACGACGGGGCCGAAGATCTCCTCCTGGAACAGCCGCATCGAGTTGCTGCCTTCGAACACCGTCGGCTTGATGTAGTAACCGCCGGCCAGGTCCCCGCCCAGCTCGTTCGGCTCGCCGCCGGTGAGGATCTTCGCCCCCTCCTGCTTGCCGATGTCGATGTAGGACAGGATCTTCTCGTACTGGTCGTTCGAGGCCTGTGCACCGATCTGGGTGGCCGGATCGAGCGGATCGCCCTGGACGGTGGCCTCGACCCGGCCGAGTGCGTCGCCGAGGAACGAGTCGTAGATGCTGCGCTGGATGAGTGCGCGGGAGGGGCAGGTGCAGACCTCTCCCTGGTTGAGGCTGAACATCGCGTAGCCCTCGAGCGCCTTGTCGTAGAAGGCGTCCTTCTCCGCGGCGACGTCCTCGAAGAAGATGTTGGGGCTCTTGCCGCCCAGCTCCAGGGTGACGGGGATGATGTTCTGCGAGGCGTACTGCATGATGAGCCGCCCCGTGGTGGTCTCACCGGTGAACGCGATCTTCGCGATCCGCTTGTTGGACGCGAGCGGCTTGCCCGCCTCCGCACCGAAGCCGTTGACGATGTTGACGACGCCCGGCGGGATGATGTCCGCCAGCAGCTCCATGAGGTAGAGGATGGAGGCCGGCGTCTGCTCCGCCGGCTTGAGGACGACGCAGTTGCCTGCGGCCAGCGCCGGCGCGAGCTTCCACGTCGCCATGAGGATGGGGAAGTTCCATGGGATGATCTGGCCCACCACGCCCAGCGGTTCGTGGAAGTGATAGGCGACGGTGTCCTCGTCGATCTGGGAGAGCCGGCCCTCCTGCGTCCGGATGGCACTCGCGAAGTAGCGGAAGTGGTCGATCGCCAGTGGGATGTCCGCCGCGAGGGGTTCGCGCACGGCCTTGCCGTTGTCCCAGGTCTCCGCGACGGCGAGCTTCTCCAGATTGGCCTCCATGACGTCCGCGATCCTGTTGAGGAGCGCCGCGCGTTCGGCAGGTGACGTCTTGTTCCACGTGGGGGCGGCTCTGTGGGCGGCGTCGAGGGCCAGCTCGATGTCCGCGGCATTGGACTGCGGGATCTCCGTGAAGACCTTTCCGGTCACCGGAGTGATGTTCTCGAAGTACCTCCCGTCGACGGGCGGAACCCATTCGCCGCCGATCCAGTTCTCGTACCGGGGCTTGTACTCGACGAGGGCGCCCGGCGTTCCGGGGTGTGCGTACGCGGTCATGCTCGCGTGCCTCCTTCTGCACCACTTCGTGCATCTGTGGGGATCGTCCGAGGTGGTGCGGTGCTTCCTGTATCCGCCCCACCCCGGACCCTGTCGCCGCCTGCTGCGACTCGAGGAAGCGATGGTGATCACCATCGGCTCGTGGGACCACCGTAGGGGCTGTGAGGTTGCATGACCGTTGCGACGGCTGCGCACGGACGGTGCGACAGCCCCGGGACACCCGCCGCTCCGTCACCCGAGTTCGGCGTCGATCCTCTCCACCTGCGCGACGGCATAGGCCCGCCGCCGGTCGCCTGCCGGGAGGAGGCGGATGGCGAGCATCCAGAGCTCGCGGTCGTACTCGGCATCCGGACGCCGGAGGTACTCCCACAGCACCTCGGCGTCCGCGCTGTCGGCCACCGTCTCCCGCAGCTCCGCGGCGAGCAGGCCGCGGATGCGCTCGATCTCCGGCGCAGTGGACTCCGGCAGCAGCTGCCCGGCGCACATGCGCACGGCGGTTGCGACGTCGCCCGCGCTCAGCGCCCTGCGGGCCGCGCGCGCATCCGTGAGGACGCCGGAGCCCGATGCTCCCCAGACCAGCCGATAGGGCCGCGAGCCGAGCACCAGGTCCAGGCCCGGATCCGCCTCGGCGGCCTTCTGGACGGCTCGGCGGAGCCTGTGCATCTCCACGCGCACGGACGCGGGTTCGAGACCCTCGGGGCAGAGCATCTCGCCCAGCTGCGGGGCGCCGAGCCCGCCTTCGTGCCAGCACAGCAGAGTGAGGATCTCCGCGTGACGCAGCCCCAGGGGGACGCTGCGCCCGTCCCGTCCGGAGAGCGCCCGGGCTCCCGGCCCGGTCACCTGCAGCACCGGTGCACGCGCCGCGGAAGGGCTCTCCGCCTCCTCGGACGTGCGTGCGGGCCCTGCCTCGGCCGCGCCCTCCTCGCCGGGGGCTGCCGTTCCCGGCTGCGCCCGGGCTCCTGGGGAGGCGGGCGGAAGAGACGTCGGGGAGGCCAGCGGCGCGCTCAGTGCCGCCAGCAGCGGGGAGGAACCGATGGAGGCCGGTGGTCCGGCCGCACGCATGGCGAGGGCGGAGCGGATGCCCGCGGCGGCCGAGCTCAGCAGCGGCAGGGCCAGCGAGGAGACGGCCTGGGGACCGCCGGTGAGGTCGAGCACGCCGAGCAGCTCGTCGGTGAGGGGGTCGGTGAGGGGCACCGCGGAACAGCTCCACCGCTCCACGGCGGGGTGGAGGTGCTCCGCTCCGGCCACCTGCGCCGCACGTCGCGTGGCGACGACCATGCCCGGGGCCGAGGTGCCCATCGCCTGCTCCGACCAGTCGCCGCCCGGGGCGAACCCCATGGTCTCCGCCTTCCTGCGGGCGTGCGGGTCGCCCTCCACGAGGATGAGCCGCCCCTGCGGATCCGCGAGCGCCACGAGCAGACCGGTGTCCCGCAGCTGTTCGACGAGGGTGGCGCGGATGATCTCCGCGACCGAGGAGAACTGCGGGTCCGCGAGCAGCTCACGGATCTGGGTGTCGTCCAGGACTGCGGGCGCACCGTCCCCCGGCGAAGCGGTCAGGGCGGTCCGGGAGCGGCTCCAGGAGAGTGCGACGGTGCTCCTCACACCGCTGACGGTCGCGTCGTCGATCAGCTGCTCCTTGGCACGACGCACTCCGGTCTGATAGCGACGGCTAAGCACCGCGCCGTCCGCGACCGGATCTCCCACCATCGCTGTCACTCCCCGGGGCCTGCCGGCGCCCTCGCCGGCGATGACGTCAGGCGGGAGGGACTCTGCGCAGTGCGAGGACTCCCGCTGTGACGCACGTTACCCTACGGCGCGGGAAAGGGCATCCTGGGGGCTCCGTCCGGGACCGCGTCTTCCACCATCGAAGAAGACGCCCGCTTCTCGTCCTGGACACCCACGTAATGGCGGGTGTCCAGGACGAGAAGCGGGCGTCCTGCGACAGGTCCCTGAGCAGGGGGCAGAGAGTGGGCACACAAGGAGAGGCCCCGGGACCCACTCGTGCGAGTGGATCCCGGGGCCTCTCCCAGGGGATCGTGGAGATGGCGGGAATCGAACCCGCGTCCGTCGACTCATCGCCGGGGCTTCTCCGAGCACAGTTCGTGAAAGGGCTTCTTAGGTCCTGGTCACCGCACGAACACGTGGACCAACGGACGGAGTCGAGTGAAAGTCCCACTGACACCCTCGACATGTGCCAGCAGCAGTGGCTTCCTAGCTGACGCCAGGAACCGGAGCGGAAGCTACCCCGGGCTGACGGATCCGCTCAGCTCGCTGTCAGGCAGCGAGGGCGAAATCGGTGCGAGTCTTGGATTCAGCACCTATTGGTTTGCAGAGGACGTTTACGAGATGACTCTGCATTCTCGGCTCGCTTCACCCAGCTCAACAGCCGGCGTCGAAACCGATCATCCCCTATTCAGTTGCCATGGCCGCCGCCCGTCCGCGAGGACGGAGACGAAGGCTCTGCACCCTCCACACCGGAGCGATCCCGCGCGGAGAGCATCACTGTACACCTCACAACACGCAGACCGCCAGTCCTATTCCCCTGCGGAGGCAACCGCCTCGCGCAACCGTGCAGGCTTCTGAGAGGCAGCTGCCCCGGCCCGCAGAACAAGGCTCAGAGGTACTGCTTGGACTTCATGGCGCGTTCGGCCTCGCGCTTGTCCTGCTTCTCCCGCAGGGCCTGGCGCTTGTCCCAGTCCTTCTTGCCGCGGGCCAGCGCCATCTCGACCTTGACCCGGGACCCGTCGAAGTAGAGCTCCAGCGGGATGAGGGTCCTGCCCGACTCCTTGAGCTTGTGGGAGATCTTGAGGATCTCGTCCTTGTGGAGCAGCAGCTTGCGCCGCCTCCGGGCCGCATGGTTGGTCCAGGTCCCCTGGAGGTACTCGGGGATGAAGACGCCCTCCAGCCAGGCCTCGCCCTGGAAGATCAGCCCGAACCCGTCGGTGAGGTTCGCGCGGCCCTCGCGCAGCGACTTCACCTCGGTGCC
Organism: Brevibacterium salitolerans; assembly: GCF_039531405.1. Classification (NCBI taxonomy): domain Bacteria; kingdom Bacillati; phylum Actinomycetota; class Actinomycetes; order Micrococcales; family Brevibacteriaceae; genus Brevibacterium; species Brevibacterium salitolerans. The sequence continues at coordinate 33,981 of NZ_BAAAPZ010000011.1, forward strand.
GGTGAGGACGAGACCCGCTTCGAAGGTGTCCTCGATGTGGTACTCGTGCAGAGCCTTCCGATTGCGCGCGATCGACGTGCGTGCGGTGTCCTTGGGCACGGCTCCTCCTCTCCGGGTATGACGAACGCCCCAGTCTAGCGCGTCCTCAGGAGATCCAGTCCATGGGGTCCACGTAGGTGCCGTTCTGCATCACCTCGAAGTGGAGGTGGCAGCCCGTGGACGACCCGGTGGTCCCTGCGAGAGCGACGGGGTCCCCCTGCCCGACCGTGTCGCCCGGGCCCACCAGGAGGCGGGTGTTGTGGTTGTAGGTCGAGGAGATCGACTGTCCCTTGATCTTCCCGTGCGAGATCACCACACGGTTGCCGTAGCCGCCCGCCGTCCCGGCGGAGACGACGACGCCGTCCCCGGCGGCGTAGACCTCGTTGCCGCACGGCACCCCGAAGTCCGTGCCCGTGTGCAGCTTGCGGGTGCCGGAGATGGGATGGGTGCGCCAGCCGAACGGCGAGGTGATGGGGTAGCCGGGGGCGGGGTTGCGCAGCTCGCCGTCGCCGGGCAGCGGCACACCGTCGCGCTCCGCGTCCTCCTCCCACTTCCGGACCTCCTCCGCGAGCCGGTCCTGCTCCTCCTTCTGGCGGCGCAGCTCGTCCTCCGCAGAGCTCCTGTTGTCCTCGATCGTCTTCGCGGCGGAGTCCTTGCGCTCGATGAGACCGTCGAGCTCGTCCTTGGCGTCCCTCGCGGCGGATTCCGCGGTCTCCTTCTCCAGCAGCACTTCGGCAGCTTCGTCCCGCAGCTCCGACACCTCGTCGGCCGCCGCGTCCAGGCGGTCCTGGTTGTTGAGATTGGCCGAACGCTGCTCACCCAGCTGTGTGAGCGTGCGGCGCTGCCCGCGCACGGCGGAGTCCACCCGGGCGAGCCCGTCGATCCCGTTCTCGCTCTGCGTCATCTCCACCAGCATCGCGAGATCGCTCGTCACGCCGGAGTTGCGGTAGGCGCTGCGCCCCACCTGCACCACTGCGCGCTCGGACTCCTCGATGCGGTCCTCACCGGAGGAGATCTCCTCGCGGATGTCGTCCTGCGCATTCTCCGCCGAGGTCAGGCGCGCCGCGAGCTCGTCGTCCTTCCGCTGGGCCTCCTCGAGTTCGTCCGCGGCCTCCTCCCAGGCGGCCTCGGCGTCCGGCAGCTGCTCCTCCGCCTCCTCGAGCTCCGCGACCACACGGGCGAGCTCCTCGCTGAGCCCCTCGTGCTCCGCCTGGAGCTCCTCCACGCGCTGGTCCACGGCGGACTTCTCCTCCGCGGGCGAGGCCTGCGCGGCCGTCGGGGCGAGCAGCGCGGCGACGCACGCGGCGGAGAACAGGACGCGCATGCGACGTCGGGGACTCCCCGTGGTCCGGGGCCGGGATCTGGGCGAAGTGGTCATGGTCGGCGATCACACCTTCATGTAGCGGCGCAGGGTGAGGGCGGAGGAGACTCCGGCCATCACGACGCCCACGAGGACGAGCAGCGGTGTCACGAGGAGGACGTCGCCCACCCCGATGAGGCTGATGCTGGGCACGCGTGCCTGCAGCCACCCGGACACGCCGAAGTGCACGGCGAGCCCCAGCACCCCGCCGGAGAGCACCGCCCCCACCGCTGCGGCGAGCACCCCCTCGAGGACGAAGGGCAGCTGGATGAAGAGGTTGGACGCACCCACCAGGCGCATGATGCCGGTCTCCCGCCGGCGTGTGAAGGCGGACAGACGGATCGTGGTGGCGATGAGGACGACGGCGCAGACGAGCATGATGACGGCGATCCCCACGGCCGCGGCCGTGGCGATGTTGAGGATGCGGAAGATCTGGTCGAGCAGCCGGTTCTGGTCGACCACCTCCTCGACGCCGGGGGTGGCGGAGAAGTACTCCTGGATGATCCCGTACTGCTCCGCGTCCACGAGCCCCACCCGGTAGGACTCCTGCATCTGGTCCTCCGGCACGGTGCCCTCCAGGCTGGTGCCCGCGAACTGCTCCTGGAAGAGCCGATAGGCCGTGGCGCGGTCCTCGAAATGCACCTCCTCGACGTAGTCCGCAAGGTCCGAGGAGTGCAGGGCGGCCTCGATCTCCGCCTTCTGTTCGTCCGTGGCCTCCCCGTCCGTGCAGGTGGGGGCCTCGGAGTCCTCCGGACACAGGAACACCGCGACCTGGACCTTGTCGTACCAGTAGTCCTTCATCCCGCCGATCTGCATCTGCAGCAGCGCGGCCGCGCCCACGAAGAGCAGCGACACGAACGTCACGAGGACCACGGAGATGATGAGGGAGAGATTGCGTCTGAGGCCGGAGAGGACCTCGGACATGAGGAAGGAGAACTTCACCGCCGGGCTCCTTCCTGCAGGTAGCCGCCCACCTCGTCACGGACCATCGCCCCGCTCTCGAGCTCGATGACCCGCTTGTGCATCCGGTTGACGATGGAGGCGTCGTGGGTCGCCATGAGCACGGTGGTGCCGAAGCTGTTGATGCGCGTGAGGACGTCCATGATGTCCCGGCTGGTGGCCGGATCGAGGTTGCCGGTGGGCTCGTCCGCGAGCAGGATCCCCGGCTTGTTGACGACGGCCCGCGCGATCGCGACGCGCTGCTGCTCGCCGCCGGAGAGCTCGTGCGGGAACCGCCTCTGCTTGCCCTCCAGGCCCACGGTCTCCAGCACGTCCGGGACGAGGGTGGAGATCGCCGCGCGCGATTTGCCGATCACGTGGAGCGCGAAGGCCACGTTGTCGAACACGTTCTTGTTGGGCAGGAGCCTGAAGTCCTGGAACACGGTCCCGATCCCCCGCCGCAGGAACGGCACCTTCCACGCCGGCATCCGGGCCGTGCGCGTGCCCGCGACGGTGATGCGCCCGCGGGTAGGCACCTCCTCCCGCAGCACGAGGCGGATGACCGTCGACTTCCCGGAGCCCGAGGCCCCGACCAGGAAGACGAACTCACCGGCCTCCGCGGAGAACGAGAGGTCCTCGAGCGCGGGGGCTCCACGGTGGTCGTACGACTTGGTGACGTGCTCGAACGTGATCACGACGCGCGGATCAGACCTCGGCCTCGGCTGCGGCCTTGTCCTGTTCCTTCCGCCAGCGGATGCCGGCCTCGAGGAATCCGTCGATGTTGCCGTCGAACACCGCCTGCGGGTTGTTGACCTCGTAGCCGGTCCGCAGGTCCTTGACCATCTGGTACGGATGGGTGACGTAGGAGCGCATCTGATCGCCCCAGCTCGCCTTGATGTCGCCGGCGAGCTCCTTCTTCTGCGCCGCCTCCTCCTCGCGCTTGAGGACCAGCAGGCGGGACTGCAGCACGCGCATGGCCGCCGCCCGGTTCTGGATCTGCGACTTCTCATTCTGCATGCTCACCACCGTGCCCGTGGGGATGTGGGTGATGCGGACGGCGGAGTCCGTCGTGTTGACCGACTGGCCGCCGGGGCCCGAGGAGCGGTAGACGTCGATCTTGAGGTCGTTCTCGTCGATGTCCACGTGGTCCGTCGACTCGATGAGCGGGACGACCTCCACCGCCGCGAAGCTCGTCTGCCGCCTGCCCTGGTTGTCGAACGGGCTGATGCGCACCAGACGGTGGGTGCCGGCCTCGACCGACAGCGTGCCGAAGGCATAGGGGGCGTTGACCTGGATCGTCGCGGACTTCACGCCCGCACCCTCCGCATAGGAGGTGTCGAGCTCCTGGACGGAGTACTCGTTGTTCTCCGCCCAGCGGATGTACATGCGGGTGAGCATCTGCGCGAAGTCCGAGGCGTCGTCCCCGCCGGCACCTGCGCGGATGGTGATGACCGCGGCGCGCTCGTCCCATTCGCCGGAGAGCAGCGTGGAGATCTCCAGCTCGCTCAGCTCACCCTTGAGCTTCTCGATCTCCGCCTGGGCCTCGGCGATCGCGTCCGCATCGCCCTCGTCCTCGCCCATGGAGACGAGGAGCTCCACGTCCTCGATGCGCTGGTCGAAGCGGTCGAGCTTCTCGAGCATCGACTGCCGGTGGCTGAGGCGGGAGGTGACCTGCTGGGCGGCCTCCGGGTCGTCCCAGAGGTCTGGAGCGGCGGCCGCCTCCGTCAGTTCGTCGACCTCGCTGCGGAGGACGTCGATATCAGAGACGTCCCTGATCGAGCGGAAGGTCTGCTGGAGGGATGCGATCTCTGCGGAGAAGTCAATGGCCATAGTGCGATCCAGGATACGCGACGGGGTCGTGCGGGGACGACAGCGACGCACGCCGCCGTCGTCCCCGCACCCAACTCACAGGCGCCGAGGACGGCGTGCACGGGCGGTGACGCTCCGGCACACCGCCCGTGCCGAGGGGCGCCGGACCGGTGAGCGACCCGGCACCCCTGCCCTCACTTCTCGTCGTAGAGCTTCATCGCCAGCAGACCGTGGGTGTAGGCCCCGCCGGCGCGCAGGGCGGCCGCGACCATCACGGCACGGGCGATGTGCTCCTCCGTGGCACCGGCCGCCTTCGCCTTGCCCACGTGGCCGGCGAGGCAGTAGGGGCACTGGGTGGTCGCGGCCACCGCGATCGCGATGAGTTCGCGCGTGAGCACCGACAGGACCTCGTCCTCGGGGTCGAAGACGGCCGCGTCGTAGGCGGCGAACGCCTCGACCGCCCCGCCCGAGGCCTTCCGGAGATCCCTGAGGTGCGCGCGGTCGCCGGGCTCGTGGAAGTGCTCGAGCTCCGCGCCCTGCTCATAGGCCTTGAACGCGAGGAAGCCGTGCGTGTAGGCGCCGCCGGCGCGGAGGCCGGAGGCCACGAAGACGGCACGGGCCACCTCCTCACGGCTCGCGCCCGCCTTCTTGGCGTTGCCCACGTGCACGTCGAGGCAGTAGGGGCACTGGGTGGTCGCGGCGACCCCGATCGCGATGAGTTCGCGCGTGCGGACGTCCAGCACCTCGTCGGCGGGATCGAAGACCTTCTGGTCGAACGCTCCGAATGCCTTGGCCTGACTGGGCGCGGCCTGCGCGAGGGTCTTGGCGTAGTCGAAGTCACCGGGCTCGTGGTAGTGCGTCATCGCTCCTCCTTCATGGATGCGCCGGCGGGATGCCTGCGCGGCACGGGTGCCAGCGGACTCCGCGGGCAGAGTCCTGTCCGGCACGCTAACAGGCGGCCTCCTCCACGCCCAGCATGCGTGCGCCGTTGCCCCAGAGGATCGCCCGGTCGACGTCGTCGCCGAGGTCCAGGGCGCGGATCGCCTCGATCTGGTGGACGTAGGGATAGGGGATGTTGGGGTAGTCGCTGCCGAGGACCACCTTCCCGGCAAGTGCGAGCTCCGCGAAGCGCGGCAGCAGCTCCGCGGGGAACGGAGCGGTCGCCTCCGTGAAGTCCGTGAAGGTCATGCAGGTGTCGAGGCTGAGCCCCTCGTACTCCTCCGCGAGCCGCAGGAACTGCGCGTACTCCGGCAGCCCGGAATGGGCGATCACCAGCCGGAGCCGCGGGAACCGGGCCAGCACCTCGGCGACGGGCCCCACTCCCGTGTGAGCGCCGGCCACGGGGCCCGAACCGCAGTGGATCACCACCGGCGTGCCCGCCTCCTCCAGCTGCGCCCACACGGGATCCAGCAGGCGGTCCGCCGGGTCGTAGCCGCCCACCTGCACATGGGCCTTGAACACCTCCGCACCGCCGGCGAGCGCCCGCCCCACGTACTCCCCGGCGTCCGGCTCCGGGAAGAAGGTGCCGGTGTGCGCGCAGTCCGGCGTCCGCGCGGCGAACTCCGCCGCCCACCCGTTGAGCCACTCCGCCATGTCCGCCCGGTGCGGATAGAGCATGGCGGTGAAGCGGAGGACCCCCAGCTCACGGAGACGGCGGAGGCGTTCGGCCTCGTCGAAGCGATACGTGATGGGCCAGGGCCGCAGCCCGCGCTCCTGCGCACGGTCGAAGTACTGCCACACCTTGGTGAGGACGTTCGCCGGCATGAAGTGCGTGTGCACGTCGACGAATCCGGGAATGCCCAGGTCCGCGGCGAGGGCTCTGAGGCGGGCGGGTTCGTCCGCAGGGATGGCGTTCTCACCCGCGACGACGCTGCTGGAGGGAGTCTGCGCTGACATGGACTCCACGATAGGCGAGGGCACGGACACGGGCGCACCGGGCCTCGGCCCCGGGGTTCCGTGCGCGCTGATGCACGAGCGGAGCGGACCTGCGCCCCGGCTCAGGCGGAACCGCGTCCCCGGCCAGGCCGACCTGCGCCTGGGCTCAGCCGGAACCGCAGTCCTCCACTCGAGGTCACAAGCAGAGTTGTCCCCAGCCGCTTATATGCGTTTTGAGACCCAACTCGCACCATCCTAAGTTGGTAGGACCGCCGCCGGTCGACGGAGCCCCGGCCGGCCGGACGAGGGAGTTCACGGGTGGAAGCGGCGGAGATCATCGCAGGTGAGGTGCGTGAGCTGGTCCGGGCACGGGGCATCGACCCCCGCACGGAACCGCACCCCACGGCAGACCTGGTCGACGAGGTCATCCGCGCCTACGACGAGCGTACCCTCTCCGGCAGCCTCCCCGTGCTCACGGATCCTGATGCGGTGCGGCAGGACGTCCTCGACGCGCTGAGCGGATTCGGCGCCATCCAGCGGTACATCGACGATCCCACGGTCGAGGAGATCTGGCTGAACGGCCCGCAGGCGGTCTTCGTGAGCAGAGGCGGCGTCTCCGAACTCACGCCCACAGTGCTCACGGAGGCGGAGGTCGCAGAGCTCATCGAGCGCCTCCTCCGCACCACCAACCGGCGCGTCGACCTCTCCTCCCCGTTCGTGGACGCGGCGCTGCCGGACGGCTCGCGGCTCCACATCGTGCTGCCGGACATCACCCGGCGCCACCCGGCCGTCAACATCCGCAAGTTCGTGACGCGGGCCCGCAGCCTGTCCTCCCTCGTGGAGGCCGGTTCGCTGCACCGGCAGGCGGCCGACTTCCTCGACGCGGCCGTCGCGGCGGGAGCCAATCTGCTGGTGAGCGGTCAGACCCAGGCGGGCAAGACCACCATGCTCAACGCCCTCTGCGGCGCGGTTCCCGCACGCGAGCGCGTCATCACGTGCGAGGAGGTGTTCGAACTCGCGGTGCCCGCCCGCGACTGGGTGGCCCTCCAGTGCCGTCAGCCCAGCCTGGAGGGCACCGGCGAGGTCCGGCTCCGCACCCTGGTGAAGGAGGCCCTGCGGATGCGGCCCGACCGCATCGTGGTGGGCGAGGTCCGCGAGGCCGAGAGCCTCGACATGCTCATCGCGATGAACGCCGGCCTGCCCGCCATGGGCTCCGTGCACGCGAACTCCGCCCGCAGCGCGGTCACGAAGATGTGCACGCTGCCGCTGCTCGCCGGCCCCAACATCTCCGACTCCTTCGTCACTCCCACCGTCGCCGGCTGCCTCGACCTCGTCGTGCATCTCTCGCTGCTGCGCGGCGGGGCGCGGAGGGTCACGGAGATCGCGGCGGTGCCCGGCGGGATCGAGGGCGGCGTGGTGGAGATGGAGACGATCTTCCGCGCGGGTCCCGACGGCGTGCTGCGGCGCGGCAGCGGGTTCAGCCACCTGGGCGAGCGCATCGCGGCGGTCGGCAGGGATCTCACGGCTCTCCTGGAGGCGGCATGACGAGCACGCTCGCCGCCGCCCTGTGCGGAGTGGGCCTGGCCGCAGGGCTGCTCTGCCTCTGGTCCGCGTGCTGGGAGTCCCCGCCGCGGTCCGCGCACCGCCTCCGGTTCCTCGCGGAGCTCGAGGACGATCTCGTGGCCGCGGGCTTCCCCCGTGTCTCCCCCGGTCAGCTCGCCGCGGTGAGCTCGCTGGGAGCGCTCCTCGTCTGGCTTCTCGGCTTCGCGCTCACGGCCTCCGTGCCCGTCTCCGCGTGCTTCGCGGCCTTCGCCGCCGCCGCACCGCCGGCGCTGGTCCGCCACCGTGCCCGCGGCCGCGAGGTGGAGCGGAGGGTGCTCTGGCCGGACGCCGTCGACCACCTCGGCTCCGGGGTGCGCGCCGGGATGTCCCTGCCCGAGGCCCTGGCCGGACTCGCGCATCGCGGCCCGGAGGGTCTGCGCCCGCTCTTCGCCATCTTCGAGGAGGAGTACCGCACGACCGGCTCGTTCCGGATGGCACTGGAGGCCTTCAAGACCGCGAGCGCCGATCCCGTCGCCGATCGCATCGTCGCCGCGCTGGCCGTCACCCGAGATGTGGGCGGCACCGAGCTGGGCACCCTGCTGCGGACGCTCTCCCACTTCCTGCGCGAGGACGCGCGCACCCGCTCGGAGCTCAAGGCGCGGCAGAGCTGGACCGTCACCGGAGCGCGCCTGGCGGTGGGAGCTCCCTGGGTGGTGCTCGTACTGCTGGCCACCCGCAGCGAGGCGGCGGCCGCGTACAGCACTCCCGGCGGCATGCTGCTGCTCCTCGCCGGGATGGTCGTCTCGCTCGCCGCCTACCGCCTCATGAAGCGCATCGGCAGACTGCCGGCGGAGCCGCGGGTGCTGCGATGAGCGGGCCGGGCATGTCGCTCGTGGGCGGGCCGGGCACAGGTTCCTCGCCCGCCGTCCCCTCCGGAACGGCTCCGTCAGGAGCGGAGCCTGTGGGCGCCGAGGCCGTGACCGGGATCTGGGCGCACGTCGACCCCTTCAATCCCGCGGTCGCCGTGATCGTCGGGCTGGCGCTGGGCGCCTCGTGCGCATTCGCCTTCGCCGCCCTCCCCGCGATGCGCAGACCCACGCTCGCAGACAGGGTGGGGCCCTACCTGCGGGACCAGCCGCGCGTGGCCCGTCTCTACGGCGTGCCCGCCGGGCCACAGACCGGTGTGCGCGGAGTGAGCGCCGACCTCGCGGAACGGGCCGGTCGCTGGCTCTCCTCCCGCATGACGACGGATGCCTCACTGGCCAAGCGCCTGGACCTGCTGGGGGCGGAGATGAGCGTGGAGCGGTTCCGCACCCGGCAGCTGCTCTCCATCCTCGCGGGCCTCAGCGGCGGAGCTCTGCTGGGCGTGGCCTCCGTCCTCGTGCGCGGTGCCAATCCGCTCGTCCTCACCGCGCTGGTGCTGGTGGGCGGTGTGCTGGGGCACGTGCTCAACGACTGGCGGCTCTCCCGGCAGGTCCGTGCCAGGGAGCGCCGGATCATGACCGAGTTCCCCACCGTCGCGGAGCTCCTCGCCCTGTCCATGACCGCCGGTGAGGGCACGGTGGACGCACTCGAGAGGGTCTGCCGATCCACGAGCGGGGAGCTCTCCGGCGAGCTGGGCCGCGCGCTCGCCGAGGTCCGCACGGGCACGCCGCTCGTCGAGGCGCTCGACGCCTTGGGCCAGCGCACGCAGAATCCCTCGATCGTCCGCTTCGTCGACGGGATCGCGGTGGCGACCAGCCGCGGCACGCCGCTGGCAGAGGTGCTCCGGGCGCAGGCGTCCGAGGTGCGCGAGCACGGCCGTCGCACCCTCATGGAACTGAGCGGCCGGAAGGAGGTGGGCATGCTGGTCCCCGTCGTGATCTGCGTGCTCCCCGTCACCGTGCTGTTCGCCGTCTATCCGACGCTCGCCGTGCTCGACCTCGGCCCCTAGCACCCGCGCTCTCCAGCCTCCTCGGCCTCTGTCCCGATCCGTCCCCGCATCTCCGAGAGATCCGTCCGTCCCTGAGAGAGGAGCCTCCCGTGCTCACCCGCATCCGCCTCGCTCTGTTCGCCCTCATGCTCGCACTGACCGCCCCGGCCCGGTCCGGGCGCCGCACCCAGCACCGCGCCCGAGGCCGCCGGCTGACCCGGCCGGACCGCGGCGATGTGCCCGGGTGGGTGCTGATCACGGTGATGACGGCTGCCCTCGTGGTGGGCCTGTGGGCGCTCGCCGGCGAGGCCTTCTCGTCCCTGTTCACGGACAGCATCAACAAGGTCCGGCAGGCGGGCTGAGACAGATGCCGCAGTCGCAGCGGCGGTCCGATGAGGGATCAGCGGTGGCGGAGTTCACCCTGGTCTCCTCGCTGCTCTCCCTCGTCTTCGTCTCCCTGCTACAGCTGGGGCTGGCAATGCATGTGCGCAACACGGTGGTGGACTCCGCCATCGCCGGCGCGCGCATCGCCGCCGCGGCAGACCGCACACCCGAGGACGGCGCCGCGCACACCGCGGACCTCATCGGCGCGGCCGTGAGCGAGTCCTATGCGCGGGACATCACCGTGTCCGAGGGCTCGGGCCCGAGCGGACGGATGCTCACGGTCACGGTTCGGATCCCGGTGCCCGTGTTCGGGCTGCTGGGCCCCGTGGGCGGCTGGGAGCTCACGGGACGCGCGCTGGCAGAGGACCCACAGCTGTGAGCCGCGCAGCGCGCCGTGGGAGCGCAGCACATCGCGGGCGCGCAGCGCATCGTGGGACCGCAGCGCGCCGTGGGAGCACGGAGGCCCGTAGGCGCACCGACGCCGGAAGTGCGCCCATCGAGTTCGTCTTCGCGACGACGGTGCTGCTGGTGCCGCTCGTCTACCTCGTCATCGCGCTCGCCCAGGTGCAGGCCGGGGCCTACGCTGCGCAGTCGACGGCGATCGACGCCGCCCGTCAGGCTGCGCGTCAGCCCGAGGGAGCCGCTGCTCGTGCCCAGGCCCTCGGCGAACTCCACTTCGCCGATCACGGTCTGGAGAGCGCCCGGTGGACCGTGGAGCTGAGCTGCAGCGGCGACTGTGCACGCGCCGGTTCCCGTGTGACGGCCGCGGTGGAGGCGCGGGTGCCCGTTCCCGGCGTGCCGCAGATCTGGGGCGGTGCGCACGTCCCCGGGATCACGGTGCGAGCAGAGCACACCGATGTCGTCTCACCGGAGGAGAGCTGATGGCCGGCCGGGTGCGAGCCGCGTCCGACGACGGGTCGATCACCCCGCTGGCCGTCGGATTCGCCACGATCGCGCTCGCGCTCATCCTGCTCGCCGCGCTGGTCACGGACGTGTGGCTGGCGCACCGGAAGCTGTTCGCCCTCGCGGACTCCGCAGCGCTCGCGGCAGCCGAGTCCTTCGACCCCGTCCCGGGAGAGCAGCCCGCCATCCTCCTCACCGACGACGGAGTCACCGCCGCCGCCCGTGCGTACATCGAGGCTGTGGGTATGCCGGAGGGACTCTGGCCCCTCCGGGTCGAGGGCGCGAGCCCGGACGGTCGCAGCGCCGAGGTGACGCTCACCGTCGCCTATTCACCTGCCCTCCTCTCCCCGTTCGCGGACTCCGTCACGACTCTGGAGGCCCGCGCGCTGGTGCGCGGGGGCCTGCGGCTCTAGCCGCGAGGCGCGGGCAGGCGGTCTGCCGCACGCGCCTGCCCACTCTGCGTCACACGGACCTGCCCACAGCCGCCCGCCCTGCGCACGCCCAGCTGGGGAGGAGATGAGGCTTCTCCACAGGCCGCACGAGAGCCTTGCCGTCCTGCTCCCGCCGCCGCACTGTGAGGACGTGTTCACCTCCCGTCTCCAGCTGGCGCGCGGCGCCCGGGTGCGGAGCCTCGAGCTCTCCGCCCCCGGATGGCTGCCTGCCGCGCAGGTGCTCGACACCGCCCTGGCACACGCTGTCGCAGATGACGGCGGAGGACCTCGGACCACGACGGAGACCGCACCCCTCACCGCGACCCCGGACCCGCCGGTGCAGCGCCGGCGTCCGCAGGCTTCCCGCACGGATGCACACACGCAGGAGACCTGGGCGCAGCGCTGTCTGCGCCTGCCCGAGTGCGCCTCCGTCCAGGGGCTGCCTCTCCTGCCCCGGAGCACGAGGGCGGCGGAGGGCACAGGACTGCTCGAGGTGGCCGCGGGCCCGGAATCGGGCTTCTGCGTCGAGGTGCCCCACGGCGAGTGGACGCTGGGCCGCGGCGACGGCCACGACCTCAGCCTGGGCGACCCGTACCTGTCCCGGCGGGGACTGCCTCTGCGGCACGGTCCGCGCGGCCTCACCGTGGGCGAGCGCCGCGCACAGGACGCGCCCACCGGCGCAGCTGACCGGAGCCCGGACCCGCAGGGCGTCGCCCCTCGCCCTGCGCTGAGTGCGGGCGCGACCGTGTTCCTCGACCGGAACCGCGCGGACCTGCCCTCTCTCGACGCCACCCCGCGGATGAGCGAGCACCTCGTCGACTGGCCGGTCATGAGACAGGTGTCACCGGCCAGGCCTCCGTCCTGGGCGCTCTACGCGGTGCCGCTGGCGATCGGAGTGGTGCTGGTCCTCGTCACGGGCATGTGGTGGTTCATGCTCTTCAGCCTTGCGGGGCCGCTCACCGCCGTCCTCGGCCTGCGCACGGAGAAGAGGCGTGTGCGGAGGGAGACCGAGGAGGCCCGGGCGCAGCTGCGGCAGGAGACCGAGCGCGTCGTCGTCGATCTCGCCGCGGCCGTCGGCACTTTCCGTGCGCAGCTGAGCGCACAGGGCCCCGCGGCCGGCGCGGGGATCGTCGTGGGCCGCGGCACCTGCGTGAGTCCCGTGGGGGTGAGGCTGCCGCGCGCCCAGCAGGAGGCCGATGCGGTGGCCGCCCAGCTCCCGCCGCATGTCCGGCTCGACGGCACCGCGCACCTCCTGTGCGACGACGTCCCGCTCGTGGTGCCCGTGTGCTCCCGCATCGAGGTGAGCGGTCTACCGGAGTCCGTGCACGGCGTGCTGCGCGCGCTGCTCAGCGAGCTCGCGGACGCCGAGGTGCGCCTCCCCCACGTGCCCTCGCTGCCGGAGACGAGCGGACTGACGGCACTCAGCGACGCGGTGCCGGGCGCAGGCGCACTGACCGCCGAAACCGGTGCAGGCGCTGCCGGGACGGCCCCCGGGAACCCCGCCTTCGTCTCCGGAGGTGCGGAGCGCCGAGGTGGAACGCGCCCGGTCCGGATGGGATCCGCTGGGACCACGCCCGTGTCCGGGCGAGCGGAGGCGACGATCCGGACGGAGACCTGTGCCGATGGGCGAGTGCTCGCCGTCCTCAACACCGACGCCGGGACTCCTGCTCACAGGCGGGGTTCCCATGCAGGAACCCTGTCAGACCGGCCTCTCGTCGTCCTCCGCGACCGGGGCGACGACGGGTACGGGGAGATGCTGCTGCCGGCCCCTGCGGAGCTCCGCGCGCTGAGCGGTGGGCTCTGGGCGGTGTGCGGAGCTCCGCTGAGCGGCCGAACCGCGATCCACTCGCACTCCGCGGCGACGCACGTCCGCCTCCTGCGCACTCGGCTCGCACGTGGACCCCAGCTGGGCGCCGCACAGACGCCGGCCGGCGAAGCCACCACCACGGAGCTGCTGCGCCTGGACGGCGCGATGCACCGCGGCCCCTCTGGTGAGCGGCCGGGCGGCCTCTCCCCCGTTCCTCTGGGCACGGCGCTGGGTCCGCCTTCCGCAGCGGGACCACACGGCCCGGGCCCTCCTTTCCCGAGCGGCGGCGCGATCTCCGGTGGCCTCGGCGACCTCGGCGATGCCGCCGCCGGCCCGGAAACGAGCGGCCGCCAGTGGCTTGTGCACCCGGATCTGCTCCGGCACGGACCCCACGCGCTCGTCGCCGGCACCACGGGAAGTGGGAAGTCCGTCCTCCTCCAGTCCTGGCTGGAGCTCCTCTGCCGCAGGCATTCTCCGCAGCAGCTGCGTCTCGTGCTCCTGGACTTCAAGGGCGGGGCCGGTCTGAGCCGTTTCGCCGAGGACCCGCACACGGATGCCCTGGTGACCGATCTGGACGAGGCCTCCGCACTGCGGGCCGTCCGCAGCATCGGTGCAGAGGTGAAGCGGCGGGAGCGACTGCTCGCAGCCGCGGAGGCACACGACATCGAGGAGTACTGTGCCCGCCGCGACTCTCAGGAGAGGGCGTCTCCGGAAGCCGGCGCACAGGGCGGAAGACGGACGGCCGGAGGCGAGGAGGAAGGAGTGGACGGTCTGCCCCTCATGCCGCGCCTGCTCATCGTCGTCGATGAGTTCCATGTGCTCGCGGCTCTGAGCACGACGGTCCTCACGCAGCTGGAGCGGCTCACCGCTCTGGGCCGGTCGCTGGGGATCCATCTCCTCCTCGCCACCCAGCGGCCCGCCGGCGTCGTGACAGCGCAGATGCGCACCAACATCGCGCTGCGCATCTGCCTGCGGGTGCGCGACGAGGCGGATTCGCTGGATGTGGTGGGGGTCCCGGACGCCGCCCGCATCCCTCCGGACCAGCCGGGCAGGGCGCTGCTGTCCTATGGAGAGGGTGTGCAGGCGTTCCGATGCGGGCTGCCGGAGCCTGCCGTCCCGGCTGAGGGCGAGGCGGCCGGCGAGGCACTGCCCGAGGTCCGCGTCCGCGATCTGCGCACTGACCGGGTCACGATCGCGCCCCTCACCCCTGCTTCTGCACCGCAGCGCCCCTCCGCTTCGCCTTCCGGCGCGTTCCCACCCGGTCCCCTCCACCGGGTGATCGCTCCTGCGCTGCCGGAGCGCTTCGTCCCCGGTGTTCCGCACGCGGTCGCACTGCTGGATCTGCCCGACTTCAACGACCAGCGCACATGGCAGGCCGGAGAGGAGACCGGCACCGTGCTCCTCACCGGTGGGCGGGGCGGCGGGTGGACCACTGCCGCAGAGGTGCTGACGCGGGCGTTCCGGCTGGCCGGGGAAGACGTCGTGCACCTCGCAGCGGCAGCGGCGTCCCCGGAGGTGGATGCGGCGAGGATCCTGCGCACCGGCTTCTCCGCCGGGTGGTTCCTGGAGTTCCTGCTCAGGGAGCTGGAGCAGGAGCCTCGTCGCTGCCGCATCGTCGTCGACGACTGGGAGGAGCTGCAGCGCGCCCACCGGGGTTCGGACCGGACGGAACGCCTGGAGCGGCTCCTCACGGGAGGCTTCGGGATCCGAGCCGTCGTCACCGGTTCGCGGCGTCTGCTCGCGCAGCGCATCGGGCAGGAGGCGCGCACGCGGGTCGTCTTCCCTCCGCACAGTGAGCAGGACGCCGTCTACTACGGACTGCGGCCGGACCGGTTCGCGGGAGCCTGGCCGCCGGGCCGGGCGGTCGTTCTGGGCGAGGCCGCGGCTGAGGCAGGCCGCGCGGGCGCGGATGCCCAGTTCGCCCTGCCTGTGCCGATGGAGACGACGGAGGCCGAAGCGACGAGGGAGATCGCGAAGGCGGACGCAGCGGAGTCACCGGAGGCGGGCGCCCCAGACCCTGCGGAGCCGTTCAGCAGCGTCCACCGCCCATCCCCATGCGGGCCGCATCCGTTCTGGACGGGCTTTCGCGCTGTGTCAGCCGTTCCCCGCTTCGGCACCCAGAGGGAACCCGCTGAGCCACCCGCACCGCACGCCGCCTCATCCGGCCCCGGCGCCGCCGGCCCTCTGCCGGATGTGAGTGTGCAGGTGGGGACGGACCCGCTCGGCAGGCCCGTCGTCTGGCACCCTGGCCGTCATGGGGGCATCCTCCTCGTCCGCGTCCCGCAGGAACGGCTGGTCCCGGAGGAGCTCCACGCAGTCCTCTCGGCTCACCGGGTGCCTCTCCTCACGCAGCCCGATGAGCCCAGTGACCGGGAACAGCTCGAGACCGCAGCCGCAGGCGGTCCGCCGGTCTGCCTGGTCCTGCCGGCACAGCGGACGCACCGCCCCACACCGTTCGACCGCACCAACGACCACGGGCCCACCCTGCTCCTCGGCGAATGGCGAGAATCGGACATGCGCGGACTGGGGCTGAGGGATCTGCCGTGCATCCCCGTGGAAGCCGATGCCCACTGGTGGCTGACGGACGACGGCGCAGTGCCGGTCAGGATCCGCAACGCATGAGAGGACCTCACGGGCTCTTCCACAGAGGTCCGCCCCACGCTCCTTCGTCAGTCCTGCGGGTCGCGCACCAGCGTGAGGTACTCGGCGAGCACGGCAGCGGAACCTGCGTCGAGCAGCGTCTCCACCACCGCGGTCTCCGTCTCCATCTCACTCGTCACCTCCAGCACCAGCGGCATCTCCACGGACAGCCGGCCCAGCAGCGCGCGCAGGTCCTGCGGATCGCCGTTGACACTGCCGGCCGTGAGCTCGGTGGCGTCCTCCCCGCCGGCGGCGCTGAGCGCAGGCGAGGCCCACTCCTCCGGCGTGAGGTCCGCGAACGGCGCGTGCTCAGCGGCGGCAGTGCCGGGAGCAGCGCCGCTGCCCGCGGTCCCGGCCGCACCGTTCCGGCCGGGGCCCGGCCCACCGTCGCCGGCCTCGGCGTCCTCCCGGGCGAAGGAGACCGCGAACGCCGTCACCGCGCGCCTGTTGATGTCCTGCTCCCGTGCGGGATCGTCCTCCCCCGCGGGACGCCAGAGGGCGGCCCCGTGCGCGCCGGCTGCCGGCGAGAGGAACCGTGCGTTCACCTGGCCCAGCGTCATCTCCGCAGCGGGGTCCGCCGCACTGGTCCGCGCGTACCACTGGGCGAAGGCCCGCGTGAGCGCCACGGAACCGGTGTCGATGACCTGCATGTCCTCGATGCGGTCCGCGCCCGCCAGCCCCAGGGCCCCGGCGTCGATGCGCACGATGCGCGTGGAGAAGAGCTCCGTGAAGCCCACTGCCCGGGCGAACGCCTCTCCGACGCCCTCCCCGGCGAGCACCCGGGCACGCAGACCCAGGCCGGCGAGAGCGGTGCCGGCCGCCTCCGCGACGACGGCCTCGAGCAGCGCACGGCCCAGGCCGCGTCCGCGCTCCTCCGGCGCGACCTCGACGTGCACCCAGGCGCGCTGCGGATGCGCAGGGGACTCTGCCACGGCAGCGGCGCCCACGACCACGGAGGGACCGGGACCGTCCGCGTTCACCTCTGCGACGACGGTCCGGGTGAGGGGTTCGTCACCCGGGACGCGCAGGAGGGCCCGAGCCGCGAGCTGGGCGGGAGAACCGGCGTCCGGCAGGACCTGCGCGAGGGCGCGGTCGTCGCCGTCCGCCCACCTGCGCAGGCGCACCCCTGAGGGAACGGGGGCGGACGCGCCGGAAGCGGGAGGAGTCGTGGAGGTCATGGGCGTCTTCTCCGGTACTGTCTGAGACTATGAGCGCAAGCGAACTCACCGATCCTATCGCCGCTGCCGCAGAGGCCGCAGGCATCCTCAACTCCCGCGCTGGCGTGGACGGGCACGACATCGCCCTCGTCCTGGGGTCCGGCTGGGGCGGGGCCGCGGACCTCCTGGGCGAGACCGTCTCGGAGATCCCCGCGGAGGAGGTTCCCGGCTTCCACGCCCCGTCCGTGCCCGGCCACGGCGGCACCCTGCGGACCATCCGTCTGGAGAACGGCGCCCACGTGCTGGTCCTGGGCGCCCGCCGCCACTTCTACGAGGGCCGCGACGCGATCGCCACCGCACACGGTGTGCGTACCGCGGCCGCCGCCGGCTGCTCCACCCTCGTCCTCACCAACGGCTGCGGCGGTCTCCGCCGGGAGTACGGCGCGGGCTCCGTGGTGCTCATCAGCGACCACATCAACCTCACCGGCGCCACTCCCCTGCAGGGCCCCACCTTCGTGGACCTCACGGACCTCTACTCCTCCCGTCTGCGCGATCTCGCACGCGAGATCGACCCGGAGCTGCCCGAGGGCGTGTACGCACAGTTCACCGGACCTCAGTACGAGACGCCCGCCGAGGTGCAGATGGCGAAGGTCCTGGGCGCGGACCTCGTGGGCATGTCCACCGCGCTCGAGGCCATCGCCGCCCGCCACGCCGGCATGGAGATCATGGGCATGTCGCTCGTGACCAACCTGGCCGCCGGCATCCAGGAGACCCCGCTCAGCCACGCCGAGGTGATCGAGGCCGGCCAGGCCGCCGCACCGCGCATCTCCGGGCTGCTCGCGGAGATCACCCGCAGGATCGCGGCCGAGCGGAGCAGCGGCACGCACAACGGCGACGGACAGAACGGCACGGAGGACTGACATGGTCGCGGTGGCCACCGGCTTCACGGGCGGATTCGATCCGGACGTCGTCCGTGCCTGGATCTCGGACGACCCGGACCCCGCCACGCGGGCAGAGCTGACCGAACTTCTCGAACTCGCGCTCGAGGAGCCCGGTGAGGCTTCCGCGAAGGCACTCGCAGATCTCACGGAGCGCTTCTCCGGTCCCCTGGAGTTCGGCACCGCGGGCCTGCGCGGAGCACTGGGAGCCGGCCCCCACCGCATGAACCGGGCCGTCGTCATCCGTGCCGCGGCGGGACTCGCGGCTTTCCTCCGCGCACACACCGACGAGGCGGACACCGAGGCCGTACCCGGCATCACGCCCGCTTCCTCGGGCCCCGCCTCCGCTGACCCCACCGCAGGTGGCGCTGCCGAGGCCGCGCAGCCGTTCACCGTCGTGATCGGCTGCGACGCCCGCCACGGCTCCGCAGACTTCGCCCGCGACACCGCCGCCGTCGTCACCGCCGCGGGCGGCCGGGCGCTCCTGCTGCCGGCGCAGCTCCCCACGCCGGTGCTGGCGTTCGCGGTCCAGCACCTGGATGCGGACGCCGGCGTGATGGTCACCGCCAGCCACAACCCGCCGCAGGACAACGGCTACAAGGTCTACCTGGGCGCGCGTCCCCTGCGCACACTGGGCGGGGACGCCGAGGCCGCCGTGGGTGCCGGCGCCCAGATCGTCCCACCTGCGGACGCCCTCATCGCCGCGGCGATCGCCGCCGTCCCCTCCGTCACGGAGACTCCGCGCGCGGAGTCCGGCTGGGAACAGCTGGGCGAGGAGATCGTCTCCGCCTACCTGGACGCGGTCGCCGGTCTCCATGCGCAGGCGCACCCGGACGGCCCGCTGCGGATCGTCACGACCGCGCTGCACGGCGTGGGCGCCTCCACCCTCGCGAGCGTGCTGAGCCGGGCCGGATTCCACGACGTCCACCCCACGCTCTCGCAGCAGGATCCGGACCCGGACTTCCCCACCGTCGCCTTTCCCAACCCGGAGGAGGCCGGCGCTCTGGACGAGGCCGTCGCCGTCGCGGAGCGGGTCTCCGCCGACCTGCTCATCGCCAACGACCCGGATGCCGATCGCTTCTCCGCCGCCGTGCCCTCCCCGGACGGCTCCGGCTGGTACCAGCTCTCCGGCGACGAGGTCGGCATCCTCCTCGGCGAGGCCGTCGCCACCGCGCAGGCGGACGCGCACGCACCCGGTGCCTCGGGCCCCGGCGTGCTCGCGAACTCGATCGTCTCCTCCCGCGGGCTCGCGGCCGTCGCCGCTCACCACGGCCTGCAGCACAGGAGTTCGCTGACGGGCTTCAAGTGGATCTCCCGCGTACCGGGGATCGTCTACGGCTACGAGGAAGCGCTGGGCTACTGCGTCGACCCCGTACACGTGCGCGACAAGGACGGGATCAGCGCCGCCGTGCTGTTCGCCTCCTATGCCTCCCGCCTCCGTGCGGAGGGCTCCTCGATCACCGCCGAGCTGCGCCGCATCCGTGCCCGCGACGGCGTCTTCCGCACCTCTCCGCTCACCTTCCGGCTCGAGGACACGAGCCTCATCGCCGCCGCGATGGCCGCGCTGCGCGCCGCGCCACCGGTCTCCCTCGCAGGCTCCCCGGTGAGCACCGTCGCCGACCTGGCGCTGGGATATGAGGACCTGGCCCCCACGGACGGCCTGCTGCTCCTCACCGCCGCCGGAGATCGCGTGATCGTGCGGCCCTCCGGCACAGAGCCCAAGCTCAAGTGCTACCTCGAGACGATCGAGCCCGTGCATGGAAAGGCCTGCGGCGTGGATGCCGCGTGGAACGCTGCCGGACTCCGGATCACTGCCATCGTCAGGGAGTTGCGAGCCTACTTCAAACTGTAGGCCTCCACACCTGACGCTGCGCTCACGCCCGTGGGCCTGGAACGAGACCAGGCCCACGGGCGTTTGGCTACTGACAAGCAGCTTTACCTGCACCGCGCGGAGCCCACATACATAGCACAGGGGGTACCGCGGTACCCCCTGAGGACCGATCCTCAGACCGTGAGTCAGACAGTCATCTGACGACGATGGAAGAGCAGTGCACCCGCGCCCATCAGCAGCAGCGACAGTGCAATACCCAGCTGCCCGAACATGTCCATACCCGTACGGGGCAGCTCGTTGCTCGCACCAGGCTTGGAGGTGTCCCCGGAGCCTCCGGACGGAACCTGAGCGCAGGAGTCCCGCTGCTCACCGTCACCGGAACCATCCGACTCACCCGGAACACAGGTCTCCGAGGCCTTCTCGCACGAACCCGGCTGCTCACCGTCACCGGAACCACCCGGCTCACCCGGAACACAGGTCTCAGGCGTCTCCGACGGCCCCTCCGAGGGGTTCTCCGAAGGCGTCTCAGAGGGCTCAGGCGTCTCCGAGGGGTTCTCCGAAGGCGTCTCGGAAGGCTCAGGCGTCTCCGAGGGGTTCTCCGAAGGCGTCTCAGAGGGCTCAGGCGTCTCCGAGGGGTTCTCCGAAGGCGTCTCAGAGGGCTCAGGCGTCTCCGAGGGGTTCTCCGAAGGCGTCTCGGAAGGCTCAGGCGTCTCCGAGGGGTTCTCCGAAGGCGTCTCGGAAGGCTCAGGCGTCTCCGAGGGGTTCTCCGAAGGCGTCTCGGAAGGCTCAGGCGTCTCCGACGGCCCCTCCGAGGGTTCCTCGGTCGCACGCGCGGTCCAGTGGAGGCGCGTGGAGGCACTCGCGATGCTGTCCGAGCTGTGCGCGATCATGAGGGACTGAATCCGCTTACTCGGGTTGGCGCTGGTAAGCAGGAGCCCTTCATACTGCAGGCCGGTCAGCTCGGCAGTCAAGACCGCATCACCATCCGGAGCGTCCTCGGGCACGTTGAGATAGATCTCCTCACCCGTCGGCACATGGGCCGCGTCGATGAGGGTGCCATCGGCAGTCACCAGGTCGAAATCCGAGGAATTGGTCAGAGTCACATGACCCTCGGAAGCTTCGATGAGGACGGGTCCGATCTTCTCACCGGCCGCCCCTTCCTGCTCCTCCGGCGTCACCGTCAACACAGGACGGACAGCCTCCGGCAAGCCTGTATTCGCTTCACCAATCAGATAATCGATGACGCTCTGCACGCGCTGTGCACGCTCGGAGGTAGTGTCCAGACTGCCGCGTCGGCCGAGGAGCCCCTGGTACTCGAAGTGCGCCGGCGCCGGCGCCGCATCGGTAAGCGTCCAGATTGCCGTCTGTGTTGCAGTGATCGCCTCACGCTGCGTCAGGCCGGTCACGCCCGCAGCCGCCCCCTGAGTCTCGAGGGAGCGACGCGGGTACGAGTGAGCGATGATCCAGGCGACTCTTTCGCGCACGGACTGGTCGAGAGCGAAGTTGTTGTCACCGGGGAAAGAGTCCCAGCCTCCCACCTGCATACCATCACGGTATCCAGCCGGCACCTCGACCTCGATGCAGTACGCCAGCTGATCAGGCGTATCGCCAGGAGCCGTGTAGAGCCCAAACAACTGCGGGTAGGCGAGCGCGTCACCCCACACGATCTCGTGTCCCTGCACGGACTCGTCGACCGAGCCAAGGCGCGGATAACCCTCAGGGTAGGCCACAGCGTGCGCGTATGACGCACTTCCAAGCAACATTGCGATAAGCGCAACGAACGCAATCACTATTCGTCGACATCGACTCTTATTCATATTTTTCACAGTTGCAGACTGTTACCATTCCTCGACACTTTGGGATTCCAATAACTTTCACAGGTGACTCTGATATAGGCGCTCGCATATCGGAGGACATCAGCATCCACTCCGCCAACCCCTCCGCATCACCGCAGCCCGCTTCTCTTTTAGGATGCCAGGTCCACGCAAACCCCGACCCATCGAAGCCAGCAGTCACGACCCCACCCCCGACGGCCGCCCCGAAGTTCTGCGTTCAGCGCAGGCGAGCCGTGATCCAGTTAACGACCAGCCATATAACGGCAAGCACGAACGTCTGCCAGGCCAGGTAGACACTCAGCATCGACTGCGCTCCACCCACAATCACACTCGCAAGGAACGCGATGAGGCTCCCGAGGAGCGCAATGTCGCCTGTCAGGGCCGAGGCGCGCCTGCCGATCTCGCGATCACGCTCATCGGCAGGTTCGAAGAAGGTCACCCGCAGCACGTCGCCGGCGCCGGAGGCCCGGATGGCGACCGCCACCACGTACTGGGCAGCGCCCGTGACGATGAGGAGCCAGCTCAGCGGCCAGTCCGTGGTGAGCAGCAGGACGACGCCCACCGTCACGAACAGCATCGAAGTGAACAGGTTGTAGCCGGAGACGCGCAGCGCCCGCAGCGTCCGGCGCAGGCGCCCGTCATCCGTCGACATCGAAGACCTCCTCGACCGTGCTCCCGAAGAACCGCGCCAGATGCACCGCCAGTTTGAGCGAGGGGTCGTAGCGCCCCTTCTCCAGGGAGTTGATCGTCTGCCTGGAGACTCCCACCTGCTCTGCGAGCCCCTGCTGGGAGAGCCCGCTCTCCATGCGCAGCTCGCGAATCCTGCTGTCCACCTGGAAAGCATACTTGACAACGCGCAGGACGGTAAAGCACCCTTGACATGTCAAACACGCTTTCCACCTCAGGAGATCACGATGGATCAGCTCCTCGGCTTCGCAGAGTCCTTCCCACCCGCCCTGCAGTGGCTGGCGATCATGCTCGTGAGCGCGATCCCGTTCGTCGAGTCCTACTTCGGCACGTTCCTGGGGATCCTCGCCGGGGTGCCCGCTCCCCTGGCGCTCATCGCCGCGATCGTGGGCAATGCGGCCTGCATGCTCGTCCTCGTCCTCCTCGCGGACGCCGGGCGGAGGAAGACGCTCGCTCTACGGCGTGCACGCCGGGAGACCGCCTCGGCCGGTGCAGCAGCGCCTGCCGGTGCAGCAGCTTCGGCCGAGGTCGCACGACAGACCGCGACAGGCACGACGCTGGAGGCGGACCCTGACACCGCGCCGGGAGCTGCGGCCGCGGGCACGCAGCCGGACGTCGAGGAGCTCTCGCCGCGGAGGCAGAAGTTCAAGCGCGCCTTCGACCGCTACGGCGTGGCCGGGGTGAGCCTCTTCGGCCAGGCGATCCTGCCCAGCCAGATCACGTCCGCGATGATGGTGGGGTTCGGTGCCAGCCGCAATGCCGTCATCCTCTGGCAGATCGTGGGCATCACCCTCTGGGCGGGCCTGTTCGGCCTGCTCGCACTGGGCGGCGTGAACCTGTTGGGCGGCTGAACGGTCCCCCATACGTGCGCGAGAGCTCGGGTGCGCCGTGCAATCACGCGGCGCATCCGAGCTTTCGCGCACGTGCAGCCCGCAACCTCAGCCCCGCAGCTCCGCGAGGATGCCGGCGGTGCCGGAGAGACCCAGCCGGGAGGCGCCGGCGTCCAGCATCTCCTGCGCCGCGGCGAGGGAGCGGATTCCGCCCGAGGCCTTCACACCCAGGCGGTCGCCCACCGTCTCGCGCATGAGGCGCACCGCCGCGGCGCTGGCGCCCCCGGAGGGGTGGAAGCCCGTCGAGGTCTTCACATAGTGCGCACCCGCGGCCTCACAGCGCCGGCAGGTCTCGACGATCTCGGCATCCGTGAGCACGGCGGACTCGATGATCACCTTCACGATCGCCGCACCCCGCGTCGCCGCCTCCGGGTCGCCTCCGGCCTCGGGCAGACCGGCGACCTTGGCCGCGGCCGCCACGGAGTCCACCACGGCCCGCACATCCGCCTCCACGGCGTCCCAGTCGCCGTCCTTGACCACGCCCACGTTCACCACCATGTCCACCTCGCGGGCACCGTCGGCCACCGCGCGGGCGGCCTCGGCGGCCTTGATCTCGCTCTTGACCGCCCCGGAGGGGAACCCGCAGACCGTGGCCACCACGAGGTCCCCCGTCTCCGCCACGGGCAGCGCCGAGGGCGAGACGCAGATCGCGAGGACGCCCAGCTCCCTGGCCGAGGCGACGTGCGCGGCGAAGTCCGCGGCGGACGACTCCGGCTTGAGGAGGGTGTGGTCGACGCGGGCGGCGAGCTCTGCGGAGGTGACGGTCATGTGCGGTTCCTGTCGGTAGGGGTGGATGTGGGGGAACCGCTCCGCACGGTGCAGGCCCGTGCCGGGCTGCGGCCGTGCGGAGCGGCGGGGGCTCAGCTCACGCGATCGAGGATCACGGTGCCGCGCCCGGAGGGGCCGAGGCCGTCGTAGGTGACGGAGCCCTCGAGGATCTCCAGCGCACGGGGGAACCGCTCCGGCTCGTCCGTGTACAGGGTGAGGAGCGGTTCGCCGGTCTCGATGGCATCGCCCACCTGCTTGTGGATGACGATGCCGGCGCCCGCCTGCACCGGATCCTCCTTGCGGGAGCGTCCCGCTCCCAGCCGCCAGGAGGCGATGCCCACGCAGAGCGCGTCCATCTCGCGGATCACGCCGGAGCGCTCGGCGCGGACGACGTGCTTCTCCCGCGCGACCGGGAGCTTGGCCTCGGGATCCCCGCCCTGCGCCCTGATCATCCGCCGCCAGGCGTCCATCGCGCGGCCGTCCTTGAGCGCGGCGTGCACGTCGTGCCCGCCCTGTCCCGCGGCCTCGAGCATCTCCTGCGCGAGCGCGACGGTGAGCTCCACGACGTCGGAGGGACCGCCGCCTGCGAGCACCTCCACGGCCTCGCGGACCTCGAGGGCATTGCCCACCGTCCTGCCCAGGGGCGCGGACATGTCCGTGAGCAGCGCGGAGGTGCGCACGCCCGCGGAGCGGCCCAGGTCCACCATGACCTCGGCCAGGCGGCGCGCGTCCTCGCTGCGCTTCATGAAGGCGCCGGCGCCCACCTTGACGTCGAGGACGAGCGCCGAGGTGCCCTCCGCGATCTTCTTGGACATGATCGAGGACGCGATGAGCGGGATGCAGTCGACGGTGCCGGTGATGTCGCGCAGCGCATAGAGCTTCTTGTCCGCAGGGGCCAGGCCGGGGCCGGCGGCGCAGACCACGGCGCCCGGATCCTCGAGGCGCTCCATGAGCTGCTCCCGGCTGAGCGCGGCCTTCCAGCCGGGGATGGTCTCGAGCTTGTCCAGCGTGCCGCCGGTGTGGCCCAGGCCGCGCCCGGAGAGCTGCGGGACGGCCACGCCGAAGACGGACACCAGCGGTGCCAGCGGCAGGGTGATCTTGTCCCCCACCCCGCCCGTGGAGTGCTTGTCCGCCGTGGGTCTGCTGAGGCCGGAGAAGTCCAGTCTGTCGCCGGAGGCGATCATGGCCCGGGTCCAGGCTCGTATCTCCTCCATGTCCATGCCCCGGAGGAAGATCGCCATCGCGAGCGCGGACATCTGCTCGTCCGCCACCGCCCCGCGGGTATAGGCGTCGATCACCCAGTCGATCTGCTTCGTGGTGAGGGTCCTGCCGTCCCGCTTGGCCCGGATGACATCCACCGCGTCGAATCGTTCCACCCTGATCGCCTCCTTGCGTAGAAACGTTCCGCGATCACTGTGATCGTAACCCGGCCGGGGCATCACTGCAGGTGCGACGGCCCGAAGGCCTCGGGGAGCACCTCGGAGAGCGGCCGCACCCCCGAGGGCATGTCCAGCAGGAGGTCCGGCCCGCCGAACTCGAAGAGCAGCTGCCGGCACCGTCCGCAGGGCACGAGTACTACCCCGCTCCCGTCCACACAGGCGAAGCCGACGAGGCGCCCGCCGCCCGTGCGCGCGAGCTCGGAGACGAGCCCGCACTCCGCGCAGAGCCCCAGGCCGTAGGAGGCGTTCTCCACGTTGCAGCCGGTGACGATCCGCCCGTCGTCCGCGACCGCCGCAGCCCCCACCGGGTACCGGGAGTAGGGCACGTAGGCGTGGGCCATCGCCCTTCGCGCGTGCGCGCGCAGCTCCTCCCAGGTCGCCGAGGTGCCGGGCACGGTCCCCGCGCCGGCT
Source organism: Brevibacterium salitolerans (assembly GCF_039531405.1). NCBI lineage: Bacteria > Bacillati > Actinomycetota > Actinomycetes > Micrococcales > Brevibacteriaceae > Brevibacterium > Brevibacterium salitolerans. The sequence continues at coordinate 59,578 of NZ_BAAAPZ010000011.1, forward strand.
GCGGCCTCCTGCCCGGCTGCGGCCTCGTGCCCGGCTGCGGCTTCGTGCCCGGCACCGGCCTCGGGCACGGCCTGCTCGCCGGGTCCGGCCTCCGTCCCGGGCCGCTCCCCCGTCATGGGCTTCCCCCTCCCCTGCTCGACCGGCATGTGCCCTCCCGTCACTGTGCGGAGTACGGCTTGCCGGCGGCGGCCGGCGGGCGGACCCTGCCCACGAAGCCGGCGACGGCGAAGATCGTGACGATGTAGGGCAGCATGAGCAGCAGGTCGCTGGGCACCGGGGTGCCCATGGTCGAGAGCGTGTTGCCCAGGTTGCGGGCGAAGCCGAACAGCAGCGCGGCGCAGACGGCGCCGACGGGGCTCCACTTGCCGAGGATCATGGCCGCCAGGGCGATGTAGCCCTGGCCCGCGGACATCTCCTTGCCGAACGCCAGACCGGAGCCGATGGTGAAGAAGGCACCGCCCAGGCCCGCGATGCCGCCGGCGATGAGCGTGTTGACCACGCGGGACCGGTTGACGTTGATGCCCACCGTGTCCGCGGCCTTGGGGTGCTCGCCGATGGCCCGGGTCCGCAGGCCCCAGCGCGAGTGGAAGAGGAGCACGTGGATGACGGCGACCGCGAGGTACATGAGGTACACGAGGATCGTCTGGTTGAAGAAGACAGGCCCCACCACGGGGATGTCCGCGAGCAGCGGGATGGGCAGCGAGGGCAGCGTCTGCCGGGCGTTCCAGGTCTCCGGGTTCGCGGTGAGCACGGTGGAGAACAGGAAGTTCGTCACACCCACCACCAGCACGTTGAGGACCACGCCGATGATGATCTGGTCGACCCAGTAGCGGATGGCGAAGAACGTGAGCAGGACCGCGACGAGCGCTCCGGCGATGGGGGCCGCGACGAGGCCCGCATAGGGGTTCTTGAGCGCGGAGGCGACCACCGCGGCGAGGAAGGCCCCCGCGAGCAGCTGACCCTCGATCGCGATGTTGACGATGCCGGAGCGCTCCCCGATGAGCCCGCCCATCGCGCCGAAGATCAGCGGCACGGACAGCGCCAGGGCGCCGGCGAGCAGCGGGGTCAGCGGGATGCGCCCGGTGTCCGCGCCGGCCCACGTGAGGAAGGCGAAGAGGAAGAGGACCCCGAAGACCACAGGGAACCAGAGACCCGGCTTCTCCCGCCGCGTCGCGAGCCATGCTGCGGCCGCGGCCATCATGAGGAGCACGATGCCCGCGCCCACGGAGGTCCCCCAGGCGGAGACCGTGAGGTCCGGGACGTGGAAGAAGTCGCGGCCGGAGGAGAAGGAGAAGACTGTCTGCTTGCCGCCGGTGCCGCTGAAGAGGCCGAAGCCCAGCAGGGTGACGAGGCCGAGGACGCCGTACACGACCGGGAACTTCCAGTCGACGGGGGCGCGGAGGTCCGTGTGGGACGCGGGGGCGGCCGGTCCCGCGGTCGTGGCGGTCATCGCGCTTCCTTTCCGGCGGGGACGGGGAGTCTGAACAGGCCGCGGACCAGCGGGGGCGCGGCGATGAGGAGGACGATCACGGACTGCACCACGAGCACGATGTCGATGGGCGTGCCCGTCTGCGCCTGCATGGTGTAGCCGCCGGCCTTGAACGCGCCGAACAGGAGGCCGGCGAGGAAGGTGCCCAGCGGGCGCGAGCGCCCCAGGAGCGCGACCGTGATGGCGTCGAAGCCCAGCGAACCGGCGATGCCGATCGTGAGCTTGTCCTCCGTGCCCAGCACCTGTGCCGCGCCCGCGAGGCCGGCCAGCGCCCCGGCCAGCGCCATGACGAGGAAGGTCACGCGTCCCACGGAGATGCCCGCGGTCCGCGCCGCATGGGGGTTCTCCCCCACCGCGCGGAACTCGAAGCCCAGGGTGGAGCGCTCGAGCAGCCACCACACGAAGACGGTCGCCGCGACCGCGAGCAGGAACCCCGCGTTGAGGCGGAACGGGTCCGGCAGCAGCGGGAACAGGGCCGCGGTGTCGTCCACGGACCGCGACTGCGGATTGGCGCTGCCGGAGCGCGTGAACCACTGCTGCTTGAGCAGATAGGCGATGAGGAACCCCGCGATGGAGTTGAGCATGATCGTGACGATCACCTCGTTGGCGCCGGTGCGGGCCTTGAGCGCACCGGCGATGCCGCCCCAGACCGCACCGCCGACCACGCCGCCGAGCAGCGCGACGAGCATGTGGATGCCCAGCGGCAGGGTGAGCCAGTAGCCGAGGAAGCCGGCGCAGACCGCACCGATGATGACCTGGCCCTGTCCGCCGATGTTGAAGAGGCCGGAGCGGAAGCCCAGTGCGATCCCGAGGCCGGCGAGGATGAGCGGCGTCGCCGCGACGAGGGACTCCGTCAGCGGGCGGACGGAGCGGACGAAGCTGGTCGCCTGCCAGTCGAACACGGCACCGCGGAAGAGCGCGAGGTACGCCTCAGTCACCACGTTCCACGTCGCGACGAAGAAGTCCGAGGGCCGGGCGAACAGGTAGCCGAGCGTGTCCTGGACGGCCGGGTTGGACGCCGCGATGAGCACGGCGCCCACGAGCAGGCCCACCACGATCGAAAGCAGCGAGACCATCCAGGAGCCGGAGAGGAGGTCGCGCAGGACGCCGGGCCGCGGCTCGCCGCGGCGCGCCGGCTGGCGGCCTCCGGTGCCGGGATCGCCGGTGCCGGAAGTCGCCCCGGACCCTGACGGGACCGGCGCCGGGGATGCGGTCTTCTCACTCATGCGGGGTCCTCCTCGGCCGCGGAGATCTCTGTGGCGTCCTCGCCGCTCGCCACGCGGGCGAGCGCCTCGTCCTCGGGCACCCCGGCCATCATGAGGCCGAGCACGTCACGCGGTGTGGTGGGCGGGACGATGCCCATGAGCCGCCCCTTGTACATCACCGCGATCCGGTCCGCGAGGTTGTAGACCTCGTCGAGCTCCGTGGAGACGATGAGGCAGGGCGTGCCGGAGTCGCGTTCGGCGATGATGCGCTTGTGGACGAACTCGATGGAGCCCACGTCCACACCGCGGGTGGGCTGGCTGGCGACGAGCAGCCGCAGCGGCCGGCCCAGCTCGCGGGCGAGCACGACCTTCTGCTGGTTGCCGCCGGAGAGGGTGGAGATGGGATGGTCGATGGAGCTGAGCCGGATGTCGAACTCCTCGACCTTCTTCTCCCCCTCGGCACGGATCGTGGCGGGCTGCAGCGAGAGGCCCGAGGCGTACGGCTCCGTGTCGTAGAGGTCGAGGATCATGTTCTCGCGGATGGAGAAGCCGCCGATCACCCCGTCGGTGGAGCGGTCCTCCGGCACGAAGCCGATCCCGGCGCGCAGGCGCTCCTTCACGCTGCGGTGGGCGAGGTCCTCCCCATCGAGGACGATCGTGCCCGTGCGCGGCTCCACGAGCCCCAGGATCGCCTCGGCGAGCTCCGACTGGCCGTTGCCGTCGACGCCTGCGACGGCGAGCACCTCGCCCCGGCGCACCGAGAGGCTCACGTCGTCGAGCAGCAGGTTCTCCCCGCTGCCCACGACGGTGAGGCCCTCCACGGCGAACGTCTCCTCGCCCGGCTCGGACGCCTGCTTGTCCGTGGTCAGGTGCACCTCGCGGCCCACCATGAGGCCGGCGAGCTCGGACTCCGTGGACTCCGGCACCGCCGTGCCCACGACCCTGCCGCGCCGGATGACGGTGATCTGGTCCGCGATCGCCTTGACCTCGCGCAGCTTGTGCGTGATGAAGACGATCGAGGTGCCGCGCTCCTTGAGCTGGCGCATGATGCCGATGAGCTCGTCCGTCTCCTGTGGGGTGAGCACGGCGGTGGGCTCGTCGAGGATGAGGACCTCCGCGTCACGGGAGAGCGCCTTGATGATCTCGACGCGCTGCTGGGCGCCCACCGGCAGATCCTCGATGACCGCGTCCGGGTCGATGTGGAATCCGAACCGCGCGGAGATCTCCTGGACCCGTCGCCGGGCCTCGCGCAGATCCAGCATGCCCGCGCCGCGGGTGGGCTCGTAGCCCAGCGCCACGGACTCCGCGACGGTGAAGACGGGGACGAGCATGAAGTGCTGGTGCACCATGCCGATACCGGCGGCCACGGCATCGCCGGGACCGGAGAAGCGCTGGGCGGTCCCGTCGATGAGGATCTCGCCCTCCTCCGGCGCGTAGAGGCCGTAGAGGACGTTCATGAGCGTGGACTTGCCCGCGCCGTTCTCCCCCAGGAGGGCATGGATCTCTCCGGGTTGGACGACGAGGTCGATCGAGTCGTTGGCGGTGAACGAACCGAAGCGCTTGGTGATACCGCTGAGTTCGAGTTTCACAGGCGGGTGCTCCCGTTGACGGAGGGGGTGTGAGATGCGCAGGTCCCGGAGACCGGCGTCTTCCGGGCGAAAGCCTATAGGAAGGATCCGGGTCTCCGGGACCTGCGCAGAGTCTGACGATCAGGGGGTGGAGGGGCTCTCGACGACGATGTCGCCGGCGATGATCTGCTCCTTCAGCTCCTGGACCTTCTCATCGAGCTCCGCGGGGACCTCGTCCTCGAAGTCGTGGTAGGGAGCCAGGTCCACGCCGCCGTTCTCCAGCGTGCCCACGTACGGGTCCGCGGAGAAGTTGCCCTCGACGTCCTGGGCGATGGTGTCCTTGACGGCGGTGGCGATCTCCTTCTGCACCGTGGTGAGGATGATGTCGCCGTACTCCGTGGACTCGTAGCCGTCCTGGTCGACCCAGACGATCTTCGTGTCTCCGGCGGCCTTGGCGGCCGAGGCGGCGCCGAGGCCCACCGGACCGGCGACCGGCATGATGATGTCCGCGCCCTGGGAGATGAACTGCTCCGTGAGCGCCTGTCCCTGGCTCTGGTTGTCGAAGTCGCCGGAGAAGGAGCCCGACTGGTCCTCCTTGTCCCAGCCGAGGAGCTTGACCTCGTCGTCGCCGTTGTCCTCGTTGTACTTCGCCACGCCGTCCGCGAAGCCGTCCATGAAGATCGTGACGGAGGGGATCTGGATGCCGCCGAAGGTGGCGACCGTGCCGGACTCCGACATCCCCGCCGCCAGGTAGCCGGCCAGGTAGGCGGCCTCGGCGGTGTTGAAGATGATGGGCTTGCCGTTGTCGAGCTCCACGGGGTTGGAGTCCTCGTCCGTGAAGGTCGCGTCGACGAGGCCGAAGTGGAGGTCCGAGTTGGCCTCCGCCGCCTCGTGCACCGCGCCCTCGAGGAGGAAGCCGACGCCCAGGGTGATGTTGCAGCCCTGGGAGATCATGTTGTCCACGTTGGGGCCGAAGTCCGAGTCCGCGTTGGACTCCGCCTCCGCGGACTCGATGCCGAGCTCCTCGACGGCCATGTCGAGGCCCTCCTTCGCGGACTGGTTGAAGGACTTGTCGTCCCATCCGCCCGCGTCGGAGACGATGCATGCCTTGTAGTCGGCGTTGTCGCCACCGCCTCCGCCTGCGGAGCCGCTCTCCTCCGGGGCCTCCCCGCACGCGCTGAGCACGAGGGCGCTGGAGGCGATGATCGCCGCAGCTGATGCGAGATGCTGACGCTTCACTTCTAACTCTCTCTCCACGATCACGAGAGTCCGCTCCGGGGAGACGGTGACTCACGGGCGCGCGCTCACGCGCAGGCTCGTGTGACGCACCGCGGCGCCGGAAGGGGCTCGCTGGTATCAGCTCACCGGGACCTGTGCACTCCCTGAGAGTCGCCCGTCAAGCCGAAGATCTATTCTCCACGGTCGGGGATCGAACTCTCGGAGAACTGACACTTTTTCAACCAATCGAAACCCAATCGTTGTGAACTACACTGGTCCCCATGCTTCCTGAACCACTGAAGGACCTGCTCCCACAGGCATCCACCGACCCGAGCCAGCCTGCGAGCCACCGGGCGAAGGTGTACGACCTCATCCACACCAACCTCACGCAGGCGATGGCCTCGCGCACCTTCACCGCGCAGTTCGCCCACACGCACGGGCTCAACCTCATCGACTTCCACGTCCTCCAGGTCGTGGTGTTCGTCGACGACGAGGAGGGCACGGCGACGCCCGGCTACATCGCGCGCCAGCTCTCGCTGTCCGCCTCGACGCTCACCTCCATCCTCGAGCGCCTAGTGCGCGCGGACTACCTCCTGCGCGAGCGCGACTCCGCGGACCGCCGCCGCATCTCCATCTACGCGACGGACAAGACGATGGAGCTGCTGGCCTCCTTCTACTCGCACATCGCGGACGAGTACGAGTCCCTGTTCCCCGCCCAGGGCGACGAGCAGCTGGCCGGCTACACGGAGCTGCTCTCCACGCTCACAGAGGCCAACGGCGCGGTGGCGCTGGCCTTCGAGCGCAACGGCGAGAACCTCCGCAGCGCCACCCAGGGCCGCGCGCTCCAGGCGGAGCAGAGCGGTTCCGCAGGAAGCACGTCCGGCAGCGTCGCGAGCTGACAGAAGCGTGATGCCGCAGGGCCGCTGAGGCCGCGGCCTCCGGCCGCAGGGCCCCGCACAGGGAGATCTGTGCGGGGCCCTGCGCATGTCTGCGGCACCGCCCTCCGGCCGTCACCGTCCGGTGCGGAACAGGCCGTCGCGGAATAGGGCGTCGCGGCTCCCCGTTGCCCCGGACATGCGCCTCTCGCTGCTCGACCGCTCCCGCACCCGCGCGGGCCATCCGGACGGACAGGCCCTCCACGACACTCTCGCGCGCGCCCGCCGTGCCGAGGAGCTGGGCCTGCACCGCTTCTGGGTGGCCGAACACCATGCGGTGCCGGGGATCGCCTCGGGTGCGCCAGCCGTCCTGCTGGCCGCGCTGGGACAGGCGACGCAGCGGATCCGCCTGGGCTCCGGCGGGGTGATGCTGCCACAGCACCAGCCCCTCGTGGTCGCGGAGCAGTTCCGCATGCTCGAGGCCCTCCACCCGGGGCGCATCGACCTGGGAGCGGGCCGGTCTCTGGGCTTCACGGCCCCGGTGAGGCGGGCGCTGAGGCGCGAGGCGGCCTCGGCGGCGGACTTCGAGGCGGACCTCGCGGAACTGGGCGGCTACCTCACCGATGCGGGCGCGCTCACGGCGCGCCCCGTCACCGGCCCCATCCCCCTGCATGTGCTCGCGACCGGTGCGGGGATGGGGATCGCCGCACGGCTGGGTCTGCCCGTGGTGGTGGGCGGACCGATGGTGCTCAGCGACGACATGCCCGAGGCCCTGGCCGTTTATAGGCGGGAATTCCGCGCCGATTCCTCTCCTTTCTCGGACAGCGCACCCCGCGTGATCGTCTCTCTCGAGGTCTTCGTCGCGGAGACCGCGGACCGGGCGGAGGAGCTGGCCCTGCCCGAGGCCTGGGCCATGGCCCGCTCACGGGAGCTGGGGGCGTTCCCGCCCCTGGAACCGGCCTCGGCCATCCGTGCCCGGACGTGGCAGGACCGGACCCGCCGCCGGGTGGAGGAGCAGCGTGCGCTGGCGGTCTCCGGCACCCGGGCGACCGTGGCGACGCGCCTGCGCGACCTCGCCGCCGCGGCGCAGGCGGACGAGATCATGGCGACGACTTCCACCTACGACCGCGAGGACCTCGCGGAGCTGGACGAGGCCTTCGCCGGACTTGCGGAGGAGCTGGGGTGAGGGTGCTGAAACCGATCTGCGCTGTCGACGGCTGAAGAAACACCTCTGGACGGCTGCACAAGGAGATTCTGCGATGAGACGATGTCTGGAAGACGGACGTGGCGGCGGTACTCCCTCGCCACGAGCCGCACCCTGAGGAGCAATGACAATGGACCGTGACGAAGTTCCTCCCCGGCCTTCGATCCCTCCCTCGCACGTCACCTCGCGCAATGCGGTGAATGTGCTCCGGCTACTGCTCGAGGAGCACGGGTATGTCGTGGACGAGATCGCGGGTACCAGCGACTTCGGCGAGGACCTACACGTGTCCTTCGGTGAGGGGAATGCCCGTACCGGCTACGTCGTCGCCGTCCAGGTCAAGGGCGGAGTCTCATATCGCCGCGGGCAGGGCTACCAGGTCCCTGTCGAGAAACATGCCGCGAACTGGAGCGAGAGCAATATCCCGGTGGCCTGCGTCGTCCATGACCCCGAGAAGCGATCCCTCTTCTGGGCGAACGCGAGCAAACAGCTCCGGCACGCGAAGCTGACGATGCAGGAGATACAGGCGATCACCGTCCCCCACAGTTCGCCGCTGACCGCGGAGAGCCTGCCGGCATTCGTCGCGGAGATGCGAGGCTACATAGACGGGACACGAGACATAGCGAATGCGATCGAGGAGCTGACCGGCATCGCGGTCAGCCCCCGCGACTACATCGCCTATTCGCCCAACATCTACGGAGAGCGCATGGCCTTCATCCAGCGTTTCGGCACCGATCATGCTCTGCTCGTCCACGACGACCTCGAACCGCACCCGATCCCTATCACTCCGGATGACCTGCTCCTGCCAGGAACCGACCGACACCGCCAGCTGGTCCCTCACGAATTGCTGAAACGCACCCCGCTGCTGGGCGAGTACATCCTCAACCCGGACGAAGCGATGTGGCTCATCTCCTGCTTCGCCAACAGCCAATGGAATCGCACACGTCACTCCACGGACTCGGACAGCTCCAGCCAGGCCTCCTCGAGCGCGGCCAGCTCCTCGCGATAGCCGTTCTGCTCCTGTGTGAGCTTCGTCAGCCCCTCGAAGTCCGACTGGTCGTGCGCGGCCATCTTCGCCTGCACCTTCTCCACGCTCTGCTCCAGCTTGCCCATCTTCCGCTCCAGAGCGTTCAGCTCCTTCTGCGCCGCACGCAGCTGGGCGCCGGACAGCCCGGACCCCTCCCCCGCGGCCTCGGCCGTGCCCGCTGCACCCGAGGCGCCGTCCGCCGGACCTGAGGCACCCGCCGCCCGCACACCCACGGCCTTCGCATCCCGAGCCCCGGCCTCGGCGTCGTCCGCCGCACTCAGCCGCAGGTACTCGTCCACTCCTCCGGGCAGGTGCCGCAGATGCCGCGCACGCACCGCGAACTGGTCATCCGTCACCCGCTCCATGAAGTAGCGGTCGTGGGAGATGACCAACAGCGTGCCCGGCCAGGTGTCCAGCAGGTCCTCCATCGCGGCGAGCATGTCCGTGTCCATGTCGTTCGTCGGCTCGTCGAGGATGAGGACATTGGGCTCGTCCAGCAGCGTGAGGAGGAACTGCAGGCGGCGGCGCTGGCCGCCGGAGAGGTCCTTCACCCGGTTGGCGAGCACATCGCCCAGACCCAGCTTCTCCGCGAGCTGTCCGGGTGTGAGCTCGCCGCCGGCCGTCTGGTAGGCCGCCTTCTTCTGCCCCAGCAGGGTGCGGACGAAGTCGTCCATGACGGGCTCGAGGTCGCGCAGCTGCTGATCCAGCACGGCCACCTTCACGGTCTTGCCGCGCTTCACCCTGCCCCAGGTCGCGGTGACATCGCCCGTGAGCAGGCCCGCCAGCGTCGACTTGCCGGCGCCGTTGCGGCCCAGGATGCCCACGCGGTCGCCCGGGCCCAGGATCCAGGTGAGGTCCTCGAGGACCGTGGTGTCCTCCTCCGTCTCCTCCCGGCCCGGGAAGGACACGCTCACGTCCTCGAGTTCGAAGACGTCCTTGCCCAGCCGGGCGGTGGCCATCCCCACGAGCTCCGTGGTGTCACGCACCGGCGGCACGTCCGCGATGAGCGCGTTGGCCGCCTCGATGCGGAACTTGGGCTTGGAGGTGCGTGCGGGAGCCCCGCGGCGCAGCCAGGCGAGCTCCTTGCGCATGAGGTTCTGCCGCTTCGCCTCCGCCTGCTCCGCCTGCCGGCGGCGCTCCACACGCTGCAGGACGTAGGCGGCGTACCCGCCCTCGTACTGCTCCACCGTCCCGTCGTGGACCTCCCAGGTCTGCGTGGTGACCTCGTCGAGGAACCAGCGGTCGTGCGTGACGACCAGCAGCGCGCCCTGGCCTGCGGGCCAGCGGCGGTTCAGGTGCCGTGCCAGCCAGGCGATGCCCTCGACGTCGAGGTGGTTGGTGGGCTCGTCGAGGAACAGCACCTCGTGCTCGCCCGCGAGCAGCGCCGCCAGGGCAACGCGACGCCGCTGCCCGCCGGACAGCGAGGAGATGGGTGTCTCGAGGTCCAGATCGCCCAGCAGGCCGCTCATGACATCGCGGATCTTGGGATCCGCGGCCCACTCGTAGTCCGCGGCCTCTCCCACGACGGCCTCGCGGATCGTCGCCCCGGGTGCGAAGTCGTCGACCTGTTCCAGGTAGCCCGTGCGCACGTCACCGCGACGGGTGACGCGGCCGGAGTCCGGCTGCAGGACACCGGCGAGGATCTTCACGAGGGTGGACTTGCCGTCGCCGTTGCGTCCCACGATGCCGATCCGGTCACCGGCCTCCACTCCCAGCGTGACGCCCTCCAGCAGGGGCCGGTTGGGGTAGGCGAGGCTGATCTCCTGGGCGCCGAGCAGGTGCACGTGACTCCTTGGGTGTTGCGGGATGGTCTCAGATGCGGCTGCACCGTCCGGACGGGACTGCGCCGACGGATCACGCCGGGCGGTTCAGACAGAGGCCGCAGCATGAAAGACGGCGTGGACAAGCCTAACGCTCCGGGACTGCGGAGACATGCACACCGCTCTTCCGCAACCGCGATCGCTTCCGCCCTGCACAGAGCGTCTTCCCCCGCCGGAAGGCCCCGCAGGCCGCAGAGCGCTGAATTCGCCGATCGTGTTTCATGGACCTATGCGCAGGCTGTATGTCGTCACCCATCCGGAGGCCACCCACCACGTCGACGGGCTCGTGGGCGGCTGGCACGATTCAGCCCTCACCCACCGCGGCCTCGCCCATGCCTGTGCCATCGCAACCGCACTCCGCGCAAGGATCCCGGCCGCCGCCGAAGTCGTGCTCGCCTCTTCCGACCTCCTCCGCGCTCGGCAGACCGCCGAGACGATAGCCGCGGAGCTCGATCTCTCGGTGCGCCTGGACCAGCGTCTGCGGGAGAAGTCGTACGGCGAAGCCGAGGGCAGACCGCAGGCCTGGCTCGACGCCCGCTTCATCCCGCCCCCGGGCAACGGTCCGCGGCTGGCCCACGAGGAAGGGATCCGCGGAGCCGAGACCCTGGAGGAATTGGGGACGCGGGTATACGCAGCCATGGCGGAGCTGCTCGCCCAGGAGGCCGAGCACCAGATCGTCGTCACCCATGGCGGCGCGCTCACCTTCGCCGCCGCCGCATTCCTCCGCCTGCCCCTGCATTCCCTCGAGCACATGCGGCTGCGCGCCGCACCGGGAGGGATCACGATCCTGGCCGAGGACGAATTCTTCCGGAACCGCTCACTCGTCGAGCTGAACTTCGTGAGCCACCTCGCTGGCCTCAGCGGCTGACCTCACTCCACGAGGTGGGCTCCGCGGGCAGGGCCGGTGGTGCGCGCCACGCGGCGCACACCTCGGGACGCCTCCAGCAGCACGGCGAGCTCCAGGGAGTGCGTGGGGTTCTGCGCGAGGAAGCCCACCGTGGGCCCGGACCCGGAGAGCAGCACGGCGAGTGCCCCGGCCCGCCTACCCTGATCCATGACGTGCGCGACGTCCGGCAGCAGATCCACGGCCGCCGGCGTCATGTCGTTGTGGACAGCGGCGGCGAGGAGTTCCGTGCTGCCGGAGGCGAGCGCCGCGAGCACCGCCGTGGGCTCCGCCAGCCGCAGCTGCGCCGTGCCGGACAGCACCTCGGCGGCCTCAGCAGCGCCCTGTGCGGTCGAGGCCGCCTCGGCCCTCAGCTCGTCGAGGCGGCGGTAGACCACCGGAGTGGACAGCGACCCCGTGGACGTGGCGAGCACCCAGTGCTGCGTGCCCTTCGCCAGCACGGGCGTGAGCTCGTCCCCGCGCCCCCGGCCGAGCGCCACTCCCCCGCGCAGGGCGAAAGGCACATCCGCGCCCAGCGTCGCCGCGATCTCACGGAGAACCGTCGCGTCCTCGAATCCGGCAAGAGCCGCCGCCGCGCGCAGTGCCGCAGCGGCATCCGCGGAGCCGCCGCCCATGCCGCCGGCCACCGGCACCTGCTTGTCGATGTGAATGGAGACCCGCGCGTCCCAGCCGGTGCGCTCCCTGAACGCCCGGACGGCGGCGAGCGCCAGATTGGTCCGATTCGTGGGCACCCCGGCCTCCGCGTAACGCCCGCCCACCGTCACGGAGTCCTCCGCGGCGAGGGCGAGCGTGACGGTCTCCGCACAGCCCAGCGCCGCGAACACGCTCACGAGCGGATGGTAGCCGTCCGTCCCGGGATCGCCCACTCCCAGGTGGAGGTTGATCTTGCCGTAGGCACGCGCGGTCACGGACTCCGCCCCGTGGGCACGACCGCTCCCACCCGCGGCCTCCGCACCCGGAGAGGCCGCGGCCGGAGAGGCCGCACCCGGGGAAGCCGAGGCCGCTCGCGGATGGAGAGACGAAACCGTCACTGAGAGCCCGCCTCCGCGTCCGTGCCCGCGTCGATCTCCGCCCGCGCCTGCGCGATCCTCGCGAAGTCCTCGACCGTCAGCGTCTCGCCCCGCGCCTGAGGCGAGATGCCCGCGCGTGTGAGCACGGCCTCGGCGGCGGCACCGGAGCCCGCCCACCCGGACAGCGCCGCGCGCAGGGTCTTGCGCCGCTGGGCGAACGCCGCGTCCACCAGCGCGAACACCGCAGCACGGTCTCCCTCCCGCGGCGTCTCCCGCCGGGTGATGCGGACGAGGCCGGAGTCGATGTTGGGCGCCGGCCAGAAGACGTTCTTGCCGATGTCCCCGGCCCGCTCGACCGCGCCGTACCACTGCGCCTTCACGCTGGGCACGCCGTATGTGCGGGAGCCGGGTCCGGCGGCAAGCCTGTCCGCAACCTCGGCCTGCACCATCACGAGCACCTGCGTGATCTGCGGGAAGGCTGACAGGAAGTGCAGGAGGACCGGGACCGCGACGTTGTAGGGCAGGTTCGCGACCAGCGCGGTGGGAGCCCCGAGCTCCTGCGGAAGCTCTGTGACCTTGAGTGCGTCCTCGTTCACCAGGGCGAACGGAACGGGATCACCGACCGCCGCCGAGGCCCCGAACCGGTCCGCGGCGAACTGCTCCACCGTGGCGGGCAGACGGGAGGCAAGCAGCCGGTCGATCTCGACGGCCACCACGCGGTGCCCGGCGTCCAGCAGACCCAGGGTGAGCGAACCGAGGCCGGGACCGATCTCCACGACCGTGCTGGCAGCCGGGAGATGCGCCGCCTCGACGATCATCCGGACGGTGTTGGGGTCGATGACGAAGTTCTGCCCGCGCTGCTTGGTGGGGCGGAGGTCGAGGGCATCGGCGAGGACGCGGATGTCACGAGCGCTGAGCAGAGTCGTCATGGCCCTCACACTATAGGGACGAGCCAGGAGATGAGGACTCGCAGTGCGCCGGCCCCTCGCCGTTCGCCCCGCCCCGGGGTGTCGGTCCCCGCCCCCGGGGAGAGGCCGGGGAGAGAGCAGGCCCCGCCCCGGGCCGTCAGGCCCCGTCGTGGAGGGTGACCGCGTAGCCGTCCGGATCCTCGAAGGTGAAGGACACCCCGAACGGACCCGGCTCCGGCGTACGCAGGATGGGGATGCCCGCCTCCACGAGCGCATCGTGGAGCTCCTGCGCCGAGTCGCAGTGCATCCACAGCGCCACGCCTGCTCCCGGGGGCGGGCTCACCTGATCCAGGTCCACACCAGGCAGCGGCTCCCGCACCGCGAAGGGGATGGGGCTGGTGGTGAACACCACCGCGCCGGGAGGTGCGGCGGGCGCGCGGCGCAGGCCCAGCCGCGTCTCGTAGAACTCCGCTGCGCGCTCGAGGTCGCGCACCTGGAGTGCGATGAAGTCCGGTCCGGAGACAGCCATGAGGGCATCCTTTCGATCACTGTGATGTCAGTGTTCTGACATAGAAACCGTATGTCAGAATGCTTACATGAAGCAACACGGCGGGAAGGACCGGTACCGCGATGAGGCCGCCGGCGGTGAAGCCCACGGCGGTGAGCACCTGCACGACGGTGGGGGCGTCCGGGACGGCCACGCAACCGTCCCGGACGGCACGGCACCGGTCGAATCACTGATCGGCTACCTGCTGAAGCAGACGCAGACCGCGCTGCGCGCCCGGATGGACGAGGCAATGCGTCCGCTCGAACTCACCACGCCGCAGTACTCGTGCCTGGAAGCCCTCAACAGCAGGCCCGGAGCCTCCACCTCGGAGATCGCCCGGGCGGTGTTCGTCACCCGGCAGACGATGAACACCCTCCTGCGCGGCCTCCAGGAACGCGGCCTCGTGGAGCGCATCCCCCACTCCTCGGGCGGACGCGCCCTCCCCCTCCGTCTCACAGAGGAGGGCACGCGGCTGCTCGCACGGGCCTCGGCGGAGGCCCGTGCCGTGGAACGCACCATGACAAACGCGCTCCGGCCCGCCCAGCGGGAAGCGCTCGAGGCGGCGCTGCGGGCCTGCACGGAGGCACTGAGCCGCCGCGCGGACCCGCCGGGCGCCGACCGCTAGGCTGGCCCGCATGGATGAGGCCACACTCGCGCAGCTGCTCGACCCCACCGTGCTCACACTGCTGGACGGCATCGGGTACTCGCCGTCCCAGGAGCTCGCACTGGCCACCCGCCTGCGCGAGGACGGGATGAGCCCGGAGCTGGCCCGCGAACTGCTCGCGCAGGCGCAGCTGCGGCAGGAGGCCGAGGCCAAGTTCGGGTCGTTCGCGGAGCGCATGCTCTTCACCCGCGACGGGCTCGCGCAGGCCACCCGCCTCTCCGTCGCCGCGCACCACGCGCGGCGCCTGCTCGCCGCGGAGCCGGGGACGATCGGTGATCTGGGGTGCGGCCTCGGCGGGGACTCCATGGCGATCGCCGGCCTGGGCGGCACGGTCCGTGCAGTGGACGCCGATCCGGTCACGGCCGCTCTGGCCGCCTACAACCTGCGGTCGCTCGACACCGTGACGGTCGAGCAGGGCCTGGCCGAGGAGCAGGACCTCTCCGCCCTCGACGTGCTCTGGCTGGACCCCGCACGCCGCACCGGCGACGGCCGCACCAGCGCCGCTCGCCGTCTCACCGACCCCGAATCCTTCTCCCCCACCCTCACCTGGGCGTTCTCGACGGCCGCACACGTGGAGGGGGTGGGCATCAAGCTGGGACCGGCGCTCGACCACGCACTCATCCCGGACGGCTGGGAGGCGCAGTGGGTCTCGGAATCCGGCGACGTGGTGGAGGTCGCCCTCTTCCACGGCAGCGTCCGGCAGCGCCCGGGCAGGAACGCCCTCGTCCTGGGTGCCGGCTCCGCCCTGCAGATCCACGAGTCGCAGCTGCCGGAGGACGACGAGGAGCGGATCGGCGAACTGGGGACCTACCTGTTCGAGCCCGACGGCGCGATCGTCCGCTCCGGCCTCGTCACCGCGCTCTGCGAACCGCTGGGCATGCGCCGGGTCAGCGAGAAGATCGCCTACCTCACCGGGGACACGCTGCCCACGGGCTCTGCGGCGAACGCCGTGCGGGCCTACGAGATCGCCGAGGTGCTTCCCGCCGGGATCAAGCAGCTGCGCCGTGCGCTCGTGGAGCGCGGGATCGGCCGCGTGGTCATCAAGAAGCGCGGGGCTGACATCGTGCCGGACCAGGTGCGACGCCAGCTCAAGCTCCCGGACGGGGAGGCCGCGACCCTCGTCTTCACCCGGCTGGGCGAGGACCACGTCGTCCTCCTCACCCAGCCCGTGGACCTCAGCGTCCCCGCCGAGGTGTGAGGTCGATCGGACTCGACGGGCGGCCGCACCGCGCGCTGAGCGAGGCGGCCGCACCCTCATATCTGGCCGCAGCGGCCGCACCGCACACAGAAGGGACTCCCCATGTCAGCAGACTCCTCCTCCACCGAGGGCCGTTCTCTCACTGATGCGCGCTCTCGCGCTGAGACCCGCGAGACCGTGCTCGTCACCGTCGACGAGCTCGCGCGGCTGCTCGGAATCAAAGCTTCCTCCGGCGGGACAGGCACCGAGGCCGCGAATGATGCGCCCGTCATCCTCGACGTCCGCTGGAACCTCATGCGTCCGGACGGCCGGGAGGAGTTCGAAGCCGGTCACATCCCGGGGGCGCGCTACGTCTCCCTCGACGAGGAGCTCGCCGACCACTCCTCGCAGGATCCCACCCGCGGCCGGCACCCCCTGCCCAGCGCCGAGGCCTTCGAGGCGACGGCGAACGCCTGGGGTGTGCGTTCGGCCCGGCCCGCCGTTCCAGGTGCGGCCGGCGATGCAGGCGAGCCGGCCTCGGCGGGCACTCCCGTGGTGGTGTACGACGACGCCGGCGGTCAGGCCGCTGCCCGTGCCTGGTGGCTGCTGCGCTGGGCCGGGCATACGAACGTCCGCGTGTTCGACGGCGGCTGGCCCGCGTGGCGCGACGCCGGCTTCCCGGTGGAGACGGGGCCGGGTGCGGGGCCCGCTGAAGACGGAACCGGGATGGGCGCGGGCGGTCAGGCGAGTGCCGGCGGCCAGGTCACGGGAGGCGCCGACGGTGAGAGCAGCGCGACCGGGACCACCGGCGCGAATCCAGCCGGGCGGACTCGCACGTTCACCGTGCACCCCGGCTCCATGCCGGTGCTGACGGCGGACGAGGCCGCGGCCCTCGCGCACGATCCCTCCGGCGTGCTCCTGGACGCGCGGGCACCGGAACGCTATGAGGGCCTGGCCGAACCGATGGATCCCGTCGCCGGGCACATCCCGGGCGCACGGAATGCCCCGGCCGGCCGGAACTCCGAGAACGGGCACCTGCGCAGCGCTGCGGACCTCCGTGCGCACTACCGCGCGCTGGGTGTGCCGGTGGACGCCGAGGCGGACGGCACCTCGGCGGTGGGCGCCTACTGCGGCTCCGGAGTCTCCGCCAGCCACACCGTGCTCGCGCTCGCCAGTCTGGGCGTGGAGGCCGCGCTGTTCCCCGGCAGCTGGTCGGCCTGGTCGAACGATCCTGCCCGCCCCGTCGCCACCGGCCCCGAGGCCTGAGCTCAGCGCGCAGCAGGACGCTGGGCGCTCTCCTCCGCCCCCACCACTTCCTCTTCGCAAGTTACGTCTGCGTAGCAGCCGCCCACCACGGCCGCTACGCAGACGTAACTTGTTTGGGTGAGGCCCTGGGTGTGCGGCAAGGGCAAGTGCCGGACCCGGGCCAGGAGGTGGGCGGGTGCGCGCGCCTACTGCCTGAGGGCGGACTTGGCCTCGGCAGGCGCACCGGCTCCGGCGGCGGCAATGGCCTCGGCTCCGGCGGCGTGAGCACGTCCAGAGCTGGTGATCCCCTCTGCGGAGGTCCTCTTCCGTTCGATCCGCGGGGCCTCGATCCCCGGCTCCCGGAGGAGGAAGGTGAGGAACAGCCCCACCAGGTAGATCGCCGCAAGCACCCAGACCACCGGGGCCACACCCATGAGCGGTACGAGGCCGGCGATCGCCGGTCCCACGAAGTTGGAGAGTCCCGCACCCAGGTTCAGCACGGCCACGGCCGCCGCCTTGTTCTGCGGCGCCAGCAGCGGCACCACTGCCGAGAGCGGCACGTACATGCCGAGCGCGAGCCCGTACACGATCCCGAGGACGAGGACGACCGGGTAGTTCGCCCCCAGACCCTGCGGCACGTAGTAGAAGCCGAGCACCGTGATCGCCGTGGCGAACCCGCCGCCCCAGGCGATGACGTTGAGCCTCCCGCACAGGTCCGAGGCATACCCGGAGATCACATTGGCGAGCACGTTGGCGAACAGCATCGTGCCCCAGATGGAGGACCACTGCGCCTGCGAGAAGCCGACGGTCCCCACCATGTACACGCCCAGGAAGACCGCGAAGGAGTAGTAGGACATCGTGTTGATGATCCGCAGCAGACCGCCCAGTGCGACCTTGGGCCGCTCCGCCATGATCGTGACGCTGGTGACCAGTCCCCGCACCGTCTGCTCCCGTGACATCCGGGACGCCCCCGGCCGCGAGCGGATCAGCACCGCGACCATGAGCGTGGCGAGCGCGACGAAGACCAGTGAGGACCAGAGGGTGCCCAGCGCTCCCCACGGCTCCACCACGATCGCGACGAAGTAGCCGCTGATGACGCCCAGCCCCATCGCGTTGAAGAACCAGTACCAGCCCACGGCCTTGCCCATCACCCGGTCCGGGGTCTCCATCGTCACCCAGACGAGGAAGCCGTACGCGAAGAACGGGTAGCCGACGGCCCGGACGGAGTAGGCCAGGATCATCACGGGGTAGTTCCCGGGCATGACGCCCAGCAGCAGGAACACCACCTCGAAGACGATCCAGATGATCCCGCCCGCCAGCATGACCCGCCGAGGCCCCCACGACTCCGCGAGGGCTCCCGCCAGCCAGGCAGCGACGGCCACCACGATGCCGTAGGTGGTGAAGAGCAGGGCCACTCGGCCGCCGCCGAATCCCAGCTCCGTGAGGTGGTTCGAGAGGAAGCTCAGCTCGATCCCGTCGCCCACCATGAACAGCATGAGCGCGAGGAAGCCCCAGGCCAGTGTGCGCGAGATCCCCTGCCGGTCGAGCAGCCGCGCGAAGGCGGACCCTCCTGCGGACGAGGACGCCGAATCAGGATGGTGGAACGGTCCGGGGCCCTGAGGAGAAGCGAGTTCCTGAGGCGAGCCGGATACGTGGGGCGAGGCCGGACCCTGTGGAACGCCTTCTGGGGACATGGGGCCTCCTGGTGCAGTGCCTGACCGGTCTGCGGCCGCCCCTCATGACGGACCGCTTCCCGCACTGAAACACAGGTGACTCGCGCCTCTGGCGCCCGATGTCATCGTCCGCCTCCGCATGACACACGACGTCAAGCGAGGTCACGCAGGGCCTCTCAGGTTCCCCGCTGCTCCGGTCCCGTCCACGCCGCTTCCCCCTTGCACGCCTCTTCCACTGCGCGTCTCCCCTCCACGCCTCCGCACCCTCGGCTGCACCTCATCTGCAAGTTACGTCTGCGTAGCGGCCGTGGTGGGCGGCCGCTACGCAGACGTAACTTGGGGGTTGGGTGGGGAGCCGCGGGGTGGGCGCGTGGGTGCGCCGCTCAGCCGCAGGTGGGCGCGTCCTCGAAGCCCTCGACGGGGACCGTGCCCTCCGCCGTGAGCTCCCCCGCGATGTACTTCGCGGCGGCGCGCAGCGCATGGGGGTTGTCGTCATAGACGGCGAGCACCGTGTCCGCTCCGGAACCCGCCACCTGCCACGGTGCTGCGGTGCCCACTGCCACGTCTGCGGCGGCCTCACCGTCCAAGCTCACCGTCGTGCCGCCGGAGCCCACCGTGAGACCGACCTCCTCGGCCGCCTTCTTCATCGCGGCCTGCTGCGCCTCGTCCCCACCCGTGATGCTGACGGTCTTCGCCGGTTCCGGGAGGGTGCACTCGCCCTTGAGCACGGTGAGCGAGGCGTCCGCGAGCGCGGTGAAGCTCTCGTCCGCCTCCTCGTCCGTAGGAGCGTGGGCTTCCGCGGCCTCGGCGGCACGAGCCTGCCACAGCTGCATCGCGACGACGCGGCCGGCGGCCTCCACGAGCCGCTCCCGGTCCAGATCGCCGGAGTCCAGCGCCGACTTCAGCGCGTCCACCGCCACCTGCGAATCGTCCGGCATGAGCGCCAGGTCCGCACCGGCCCTGATCGCCTTCACGGTCTCCTGCCCCGGCTGTTCCGTGATCGCGCCCATGTTGAGCGCATCCGTCACGGCCACGCCCTCGTAGCCGACGTCCTCCCGCAGCGACTCGTAGACGTCCGGGTTGAGCGTCGCCGGCAGATCCTCCGCGCCGGGCAGGCCGATGTGACCCACGAGGACCGTGGGCACGTTCGCCTCCTTCGCCGATTCGAAGGGCCCGTAGCTGGACTCCTCGAGCTCTGCCAGGCTCTCCTCGGACACCGGCAGCGATTCGTGCGAATCCACGGTGAGCGCCCCGTGGCCCGGGAAGTGCTTGGCCGAGGAGGCCACGCCGGCGGCGGTGTACCCCCGGATCGCCGCCGTGGACGTCGCGGAGACCAGCTCCGGGTCCGAGCCGGCCGAGCGCACATTGATCGTCGGGTCCTCACGCCCGACGGTCACGTCCGCCACGGGCGCGAAGTCGAGGGTGAAGCCCAGGTCCCGCACGTCGGTGCCCTGCCCGGTGATCGCCTCCTGGGTGAGCTGCGGATCACGCGCGGCACCCGCGGCCATGAGCGGCGGGAACTCCACCGCCGCGCTGTTGAGGCGGGCCACGGGCCCACCCTCCTGGTCGACCCCGATCGCCACGGGCCAGCCCCTGTCCCCGATCGCACCGGCGAGGGTGTCCGTCACACCGGCGACGGTCTCGGCGTCCGCGCCGTCAGGCAGGTTGTATCCCATGACGATGGCTCCGGCGAGGTGCCGTTCCCGGATCGCATCCGCCGCGGCCTCCGCGTCCGTGCCGCGGAAGGTCATCATGATCACGCTGCCCACGAGTTCGTCGTCGCTCATGCCCTCGACGATCTCCCGCGCCTTCTCCCGGTCCTCCTCCGCGACCCCTTCTGCCGGGTCCGGAGCCCGGTAGTCCGTGGCCGGCGGCGAGGAGGGGACCGTCTCCTGGGCCGCCTCCGTGGTCTCCGCCTGCTCAGCGGCTTCGTCGGCGGGTCCGGAGCATCCGGCCATCAGCACGGCGAGGGAGGCCGCGACGGCACTCAAGCGTTTGCGCATGCCGACCATGCTAACGGTCCCGACTCCGCGGGCCGTCGATCCGCACGCGTGGGGACCGGCGCCCAGAACCGCGGGCGCGAGGCGGCTGGTGCGCCCGCGGGGACTGCGGCCTCGGACCGGAGCCCAGCACGGCGGGGGCCAGGGCCGTGCGCACGTGAGGCCGGCGTCTCAGGACCTGGCGTGCACGAGGAGCCGCGGGGCCAGGGCCACGGCGACGAGGAGGCAGACCCCCGCGGTGATCTCCAGCCCCACCGTGAAGCTGGTGCCTGCGGCGATGAAGCCCACCAGCAGGGCTCCGAGGCCGGTGCCGCAGTCGAAGCCGATGTTCCACACCATGCTCGCGATGTCGCGGTGACGGGGACCGACGGAGGCGAACGCCTCGATGAGCGTGACGTTCTGCAGACTGCCGTAGGCGATCCCGGTCAGCGCCATCCCGCCCAGCAGCGCCGCACCGCTCTGGCTGCTCACGGCCCAGGCGGTGAGGCCCAGGCCGAGTGCGCCGATCAGTGACAGCGGCGCCGGGAACCCGCGATGCCCGAACCTGTCCGCGAGACCGCCCACCAGCCAGCGGGTGGCCGCCGCGGTGAGCGTGAAGAGGAAGAGGCCCACCACTGCGGGCCCGCCCAGCCCCGGGAACTGCGGTGCGAAGGTGAGCAGTGCACCTCCCGGAGTGGTGATGGACAGCAGCACCAGCGAGGGCACGATGAGCGCCAGCAGAGGTCTGCCCGAGGTGCCGGACCGTGCGGAGCCGGAGGGGGCCTCGGGAGCGGCCTGCCCCTCAAGGCGGTCGATCCGGCTCCCCAGCAGCAGAGCGGGTACGACCGCCGCGACCGGCAGCGCACCCAGCACGAAGACCGCCCAGAACCCCACCTGCTCCGCGATCCACACAGAGCTGGGCACGAGAAGCATCTGCGGCAGTGCGATCGAGAGGCCGTAGAGGCCGATCGCCCTGCCCCGGTGGGCAGGTCCCACGAGCACAGCCGTCGCCGAGGATCCGCACACCGTGATGACCGCGAACCCGGCACCGCGCACGGCAGAGAGCAGCAGGATGCCCGTGAGCGAATCCGTGAACAGGAGGGCGAGCGAGGGCGCTCCGAGGAGGAGCACCCCCGCCGTCAGGGTGGTGCGCCAGCCCAGCCGGAGAAGCGAACTCGGCACCAGGGTCTGGAAGGCCACCGTCGCGGCCATCATGACCGCGTTGACCATGCCCGCACCGGCCTCGTCCGCTCCTCCGCGCACGGCCCAGAGCGGCGCCGTGGACAGCAGAGAGCTGTACCCGGCGAACCCGAGCATGGACAGCGCCATGAGCGCGCGGATCCCCGGGGTCCGGAGCACCCCTGCACGCGTCCCGTCCTGTGCCATCTGCCTCCCTCTCCCCGTCGCGCGCGGTCCGTGGTGCGCTGTCCGCGGTGCGCTGTCCGCGGTGCGCGGCTCACCGCATCTCTCCCCCGAACCATCGCATATCGCACGGACGCTGCTCCGCACGGAGGCCTCTTCGCCCGGGCGGCATGCCCCGGTGACACATGCCCCGGTGACATATGACGCACCGCGTGGACGTGCGCGCAGCCGGCGTGCCAGAGTTCTTTCCATGACCGCTCCCACCGCGCCGCACGCTTCGCACACACCGCATGACCCTCTCGCGACCCTGCTGGGTGGCTCCCCGCTCCTCAGCGTCCTCTCCGAGTCCAAGCCGGAGGTGCTCGCTCACACCCGTGAGGCCTACTCCGCCCTGTACGCGGACGCGCACCCGCTCCCGGCCCCGGTGCTGCATGCGCTGGCCGCAGTCGTCGCGGCGCAGCAGGGCTCCGCGGAGCTGTACGCCCATCACCGGGCCGCCGGAGCGGATGCCTCTCTCCTCGACGCCGCTCTGGCGGGCGAGGATCTCCCCGACCCCGTACTCGCCGCCGTGTTCCGTCACGCGGACATCGTCTCGGTCTCCCCCGCGCTCGCGGAGCCGGAGGACCAGGAGCACCTCATGACCGCCGGCATCGACCCTGACCTCGTGGTGCTGCTGGGCCAGCTCGTCTCCTTCGAGTCCTACCTCATCCGGCTCGTCGCCGGGGCCCGTGCGCTCGCGGACGCCTACCCCGGCACCGCCGACGCCGGTACCGCAGAGTCCGGCGCGGCAGAGTCCGGCATCACGGAGGTCGGCACCGCAGAGGCCAGCGCAGCCGCGCCGGCAGATGCTCCGGAGTCCACGCGTGTACCCGCCAGCCGCGGCCGGGACGGCCAGCGCAGCGACCGGACCCGCGAGGGACGCCTGCGGCCCACCGCCTTCACGCAGAAGATGCTCGAGTGGGAGCCCTGGGTGCCCGCACCGGCCGCGGACGAGCTCACGAAGGAGCAGATCGCGTCCTTCGCCGCCAAGTCCGGCACCGGGAACGTCTACTTCCGCCTCATCAGCCGTACGCCGGGCGTGACGAAGGCGCGGTCCGCGCTGGACAACGAGGTGTTCCTCTCGAAGGCGGGGCTGCCCAAGGGCGAACGCGAGCTCGCCGCCGCCGTCTCCAGCAAGGTCAACGACTGCGTCTACTGCGCCTCCGTGCACGCGCGCAAGGCCACGCAGCGCACCAAGCGGGAGGAGGACGTGGACCGCGTCCTCGCCGTCACGCTCCCGCGCGACACGGACTGGGTCGCGAGTTCCGTCGAGCAGCTGGCCGACGGGCAGGACGAGCGCTGGACGGTGCTCGTGGAGACCGCCGCACGCCTTGCGGCCCTGCGCCCGGAGTTCACGGCCGCGGACGTGGCGCGTCTGCGCGGCATCGGCCTGGGAGACCTGGAGATCGCGGACCTGGTCGCCTCGACCGCGTTCTTCGGCTGGGCCAACCGGCTCATGCTCACCCTGGGCGAGCCCTACTGGCCGGAGGCCGAGTGACGAACACGGCGGTCACTGACGATCTGAAGGACGCGAACGACGAAGCCGGAGGCCGAGTGAGCGGCGCAGCGGATGAGGGGCGCACCGACGCCGGCACCCAGCACTTCGACGCGGTGATCGTGGGCGGAGGCCCGCGCGGCGTCGCCACCGTCATCCGCGTCGCAGCGCGGCTGCGTGCGGACGCGTCCCTGCCGCGACCGGTGCGCATCGCGATCGTGGACGTCCAGGAGGTGGGCCCCGGGGCCACCTGGCTCACCTCCCAGCCGGCGGAGTACCTCAACAACACGACGGCCTCGGCGACGACGATCTATCCGGACGAGTCCACCCCGCTCAGCGGACCGCCCTCCCCGGGCCCCACGCTGGTCGAGTGGATGGAGCAGGTCGCACGAGCCGGGAGCCATCCCGCCGGGGACTGGGTGACCGCCGAGGCCGGCCGCCTCCGCGCGCTCGACTTCACCTCCCGCAGGCTCCAGGGCGTGTACTACCGCGATCAGCTCGATGCGGCAGCGGCGGATCCGGCGATCAACCTCACCGAGTTCACGGCTCTGGCCGTCGACCTGGAGCAGGCTGATCTGGAGCAAGCCGGCCGGGAGCAGACCGCCCCGGAGAAGACCGATCCGGGGCAAGCCGGCCTGGACCAGACCACCCCGGAGCACACAGCCGGCACCACGCAGGCCCCCGACACCGCCGTGGTCCTCGCCGACGGCCGCCGGCTCGCCGCGCCCACCGTCGTCCTCGCGCAGGGCATGGTGCAGGCCAAGCCGGACGCGGAGGTGCGCCGTCTCACGACGTTCGCCCGGACCCACGGGCTCCGCTACGTCCCTCCCGGCATGCCCGCGGAGCGGGACTTCTCCGCGCTGCCCGCCGGTGAGACGGTGCTGGTGCGCGGCCTGGGGGCCAACTTCTTCGACGTGGTGGGCGCCCTGGTCGCGGAATGGGGCGGGACCTTCGAGGAGGTGCCCGGTGATCCGCACGGCCGCCTGCGCTACCTGCCGAGCGGCCGGGAGCCGCGCCTGGTGGCCGGCTCCCGCCGCGGCATGCCCTACCGCAGCAAGCCGGTGCCGTACTCCCAGGAGCGTCCGTTCACGCCCCGGTGGGCCACTCCCGAATGGTTCGCGGAGCTGGGCGAGCGCGCCGGTCTCGACTTCGCCGCCGAGGTGTGGCCGAACATCGCGCGCGAGATCGCCGACCAGTACCTCGCCGCCCTTGCCGGCTGGGCCCCTGAGGCGCTGCGGGAGGACCTGCGCCCGGCTGCCTCCGAGACAGCTCACGTTCGTGCGGGCTCGTCCACCGCCTCGGGCGCGGATGTGCCCCAGCCCGGCGCAGCCAGCTCGGGCACGGATGCACCCCTGGCCGGCGCAGCAGGCGGAAACTCCCCCGAGGCCAAAGTCTCCGCCCCCTGGATCCCTGCCCTGGAGGCCTGCCGCACGGGCGAGGACGTGGACGAGGTGCTCCGCACGGCAGTGACGGATCCGCGCTGGAACTGGACGATTGCGGACCTCCGCCGGCCCACGCGCGGCGAGCAGACCACGCCCGAGGCCTGGGCCGCCTTCGTGGAGACCCTCGTGACGGATGAGCTCGCCTCCATGAGCGAGGCCTCGGTGCACCCCCGCGCGGCGGTCAACCGTGTCATGAGCGTGCTCCGCGGCTCAGCACAGCAGCTGGGCGCTGTGGGGGCGGTGGCGGGCTCCTCGCTGGTCCGGGACCTGCACGGCTGGTTCGACTCGGACGGACTGTTCCTGGCCTCGGGGCCGCCGGCGGGGCGGGTGCGCCAGGTGCTCGCACTCATCGACGCTGGGATCGTCGATCTGCTGGGACCGGAGACCGTCGTCACCGCGGAGGCGAACAGCACCGAGGGAGGCCCGGGTGCCGGACGGTTCCGGGCGCTCTCCCGGATCACCGGCCGCACAGCGGAGTCCTCCGTCCTGCTGGAGACGCGCATGTCCAAGGGCCGCGTGCCGCACACGGACGACCCTCTGCTGCAGGCGCTCCTCACCTCCGGGCGTGCGCGCATCCACACGGTGGACTACGTGCAGACCGACTACCTGGAGGCGGGTCCGGCGGAGGTCTCCGAGACCGCGGAGACCGGCCACAACCTCGTCGACGAGTACGCGCGCGAGGATCCGAGCGTGGTGGTGCTGGGCATCCCGGCGTCCACGACGCAGCCGGGCAGTGCCATCGGCGCCACGCCGCACAAGCCGTCGCCGCTGCTGGCGGGTGCGGACATCGCCGCGAAGCAGATCGTGCGCAGAGCGGTGCGGAGGACTGTGCGGGGTCCTGCCGCCACGGCGGGCGCGGAGGCACCCGAGGCCGAGGCCGGAACACCCGCTGCCGGAACGTTCGCTGCCGAGGCCGGAACCTCCGCCGCCGAGGCGCCCGCAGGGGCCGAAACCCCTGCGGAAAGCGCAGTGTGACGTTCCGTGACGGAGCGGGCGGGCGCGGACCGCGGACGGCGCGAGCACGTGCAATACGATGACGCGCATGGTTGATTTCGCTGACTCCGCTCGCTCCACGCTGGGCGCCGAATGGGAGCTCGCCCTCGTGGATCGGGAGAGCCTCGATCTGGTGCCGCGCGCCGGCGAGGTGCTTGACGCGATCGCGGGATCCTCGATCGCGGGACACGTGGTCGGCGAGATGCTCACCAACACCGTGGAGGTGGTCTCCGGCGTGCACACCCAGGTGCGCGGCGTCGTCGACGACCTCGAGTCGATCATCCGCGAGCTGCGCCCCGTCACGGACGACCTGGGACTGGAGCTCATGAGCGCGGGCACCCATCCCTTCGCACTGTGGCACGACCAGGAGGTCACGGACAAGGAGCGGTATGCGGAGCTCATCAACCGCACCCAGTGGTGGGGCCGCCACATGCTCATATACGGCGTGCACACGCACGTGGGCATCGATTCCCGCGCGAAGGTCCTCCCGATCCTCAATGCGCTGCTCGCCTATGTCCCCCACCTGCAGGCGGTGAGCGCCTCCTCCCCCTTCTGGGAGGCGACGGACACCCACTACGCCTCGAATCGCGCAATGATGTTCCAGCAGCTGCCCACCGCCGGACTGCCCTACCAGTTCCAGGACTGGGCAGGCTACGAGAAGTACGTCCAGGACATGCTCCACACCGGCGTCATCGACCAGCTCAACGAGATCCGCTGGGACATCCGGCCGGCTCCGGGCTGGGGCACCATCGAGGTGCGCGTGTGCGACGGTCTGGCCACCACGGCGGAGCTCGCCGCGGTCACCGCCTTCGTGCAGTGCCTCGTGGACGACTTCTCGGAGCGGCTGGACCGCGGCGAGACGCTGCCGACGATGCCGGACTGGTTCCATGTGGAGAACAAGTGGCGGGCGGCCCGCTACGGCATGGACGCCATCATCATCGAGAATGCGGCGGCGGACGAACGCCTCGTCACCGAGGTCATCGCCGACGAGGTGGTCCGGCTGCGTCCCGTCGCCGCCCGGCTGGAGTGCGAGGAGGAGCTGGAGCTCATGACCTCCTTCGCCGCCTGGGGCGCCGGCTACCAGCGTCAGCGCGAGCGTCTTGCGCGCACGGGCGACCTCAAGGACGTCGCCGGGCTGCTGGTCGAGGAGTTCCGCGCCGGGAGGCCGTGAAGAGCACCGCTGTTCATCGTGCACGGTTCTTCGGAGGACGGCCTCCTCCCCGGCCGTTTCGATCAGAGCAGCTGCGGGTCGGTAGTGAACGCGACAGTGATCCAGTTGTTGGGATCCTCGGCACCGAGTTCGGCGCCCACCTCACGGCGGATCCGATCCCACTCCTGCAGGGGCTTGACGTCAGCCTTCTCCGGCACGAGGAACACGATCTCCACCTGCCGAGAACGCCCGACCTGCACCGGATAGACCGCGGAAGAGCTGAACCCGTGGGTGTGCGCGGTGCGCTCGGCAACCGCCTCGGCCTCTGCACGCAATGAGCTCGGAGTCACGAGCGCTATCTCACGCACGGCCCTCCGCAGAGTAGGGACCGGGATTGGCAGCAGGACAATCGCCACTAGCACGAGCACGGCCGGATCCACATAAGGCGTGAGCTGATCCTGACCCCGAGCGTCGAGCACTGCTCCGAGCACGAACGCAAGCAGCAGCGCTCCGGTTACTCCGCCGGTCATGATCCAGCCCTTCACGTCCATGGCCACCAGCGCCGAACCGATCTTCCGATTCGCCCGGTGTTCGACCACGGCAAAGGAGACTGTCAGGATCACCACGACCACCGCGTACACGACAGCCGGACCGAACTCCACCGCTCGCCCGCCGGAGAAGAGCGCGAGCACCGCCTGGACGAGCGCATAGCCAGTGACGGCCATCATGAGGAGCGCGTTCAGAGCAAGGACAAAAGGCTCCAGGTGCCAGTAGCCCACCCCGAAGAGAGACGAGGGGCCGCGCAAGAGCGAACGAGTGATGAGTCCGGCAACCTGGATGGACACAAGCGACATGATCGCGTCGACAAGCGAGATCATCCCGTCGAAAGCGATGGCATAGGAGCCGGACAGCAGGCCGAAGCCGATCCCCAGCGCCGCCACCGTGAGAATGCCCGTGAGTGAGACTGTCAGTGCCTTCTTCTCGCTGTCCACGACCGCCCTTCCTCGCTCTCACCTGCGGGCCGCCGCAGGGCACCGGGCCCGGAGGCTCCCGGGCACCACCCGAACATCATTGGATTCCACCAGCACGCGCATGCCGTGTGAGACACACGGCCGAGATTACCACTCCAGGGCGGACAGTCATGTCATCAGCGCGCCGGAGGGGGTAACATGCAAGGCGGCCCTCTTCCTCGGAATCAGCTTTCGGGATTCCAGGCCACCAAGGAAGCCCAGCTGCACAGCGGCCTCATTTCGCACAACCATGGAAGGCACTGATGTCGACTCAACATCCACCGCCCAAGCACGGGGGGCAGCGTTCACGCCTGAAGCGCGTTGCCTCCGCGCTCGGCACGCTAGCCCTCGCGTCCGGCGCACTCACCGCAACCTCGGTCATGACCGCAGCGCCAGCGGCAGCAGTCACGCAGAACGGCTACGTGTTCAACGACGCGTGGACGATGACCGGTGACAACGTCACCACTCAGTATTCGCCCACGAACGGCGGCGCTTCCTATCACAGCGCAGAGACGCTCCTCCCCTCCCGGCTGGGCGGCGTGGAGGTCGAAGCCAGCTTTGCGGAGAACTCCGACCGAAGCCCCCTCGACATCCGTGTTCGGCAACGGCACGAACCAGGGTGCGTACCGTGCCACGGCGGCGAACTTCCTCGGTGCGCCTAACCCTGCGGATCTCCCCGCACTCGGCCTCTACACCAATGGCTCCGCTGGGTGTTGTGGAGCGCTGGGCACAGCGGCTCACCAGAACCAAAACGGCGCCTGCGATGTGGGTCAGCTCACTCTGAACTTCTCCAAGCCGGTCACGGACATGGTGCTCGACATTTCCGGTCTCGGCGGCTTCGTGTGGGCAACCCCGGCCAACAGCAACGGCAACAGCGGCGCGCGGGGTTCCTTCAACACCACTGACTGGAGCCTCGCTACCGAGGGAGTGACCTTCGCAAGTGTCTCCGGCGGAGCGGTCAACCTGTCCGCGGACGCGACCTCACTCACCGTGGACGACCTCAACACGTGGACGAACTGCAACGAGAACCCGCAGCAGCAGCCCGGTACGCGCCAGGCGAGCCCGCGCACCGCATCAGCCGGCTGCGGTTCTGTCATCCTCAAGGGCACCTACTCTGAGGTCACCTTCGACATCTCCGCACACGCCACACCCTTCTCGGCATACTCCACTGCGGACTACGGAACCGGTGCCGCCTACTTCGTCAATGACGGCAGCCGCTTCGATGGGGTCAACGGCCTCAACACCACCCTGTCCGAGCGCAACCTCGCCAACGACCGCACCGACTCGCAGAACGCCGATCTGCAGCGCGTCTCGCTCCGCCTGCCGGAGAACGGCCGGATCGGTGACAGAGTCTGGAGCGACACGAACGGCGACGGCATCCAGGACGAGGGCGAACCCGGTATCGCCGATGTCGTGATCGAACTGCTCGACGCCGATGGCAACCCGGTCCTCGACGCCAATGGCAACCCCATCACGACCACGACGGACGCCGATGGCAACTACGTGTTCGAGGACCTCCCCTACGGCGAGTACAAGGTGCGGGTCAGCGCTCCCGAGGGCATGGTTCCGACCACCTCGGGCGCAGGCGATGACCGCGCAGCGGATTCCGATATTGATGCCAATGGCGAGTCCGGCGTCGTGTCGATCGACTCTGCGAACCCGGAGAACAGCGACACCGATGCCGGCTTCGTACTGGCTCCGGAGGCCACCGATGATGAGTCGCACGGCAACACCATCGGCGACCCCGTCACCGTCCCAGTCCTCGACAACGACTCCGAGGGACTCGTCCCCGGCACGGTCAACATCACCGACCCCAACGGTGACCCCGTCAAGGAACTCGTCGTTCCCGGCGAGGGCACCTGGACGGTGAACGAGGACGGCTCCATCACCTTCACCCCCGAAGACGGCTTCGAGGGCAACCCCACCCCGATCGACTACACGGTCGAGGATGAGAACGGTCAGCAGACCGGTGCCAACGTCGTTGTCACCTACCTGCCCGAGGCCACCGACGACGAGAAGCTGAACAACCCCCGCGGCGAAACAGTCACCGTCCCGACCCTCGACAACGACAAGGGTGACCTGGACCCGTCCACCGTCAACATCACCGACCCCAACGGTGACCCCGTCAAGGAACTCGTCGTTCCCGGCGAGGGCACCTGGACGGTGAACGAGGACGGCTCCATCACCTTCACCCCCGAAGACGGCTTCGAGGGACAGCCGACCGACATCTCCTACACCGTTGAAGACACCAACGGCAACGAGACCGGCGCCAACGTCCACATCACCTACGTGGACGAAGACCCGGCACTGCCGCAGGCACGTGACGACGAGTCGCACGGCCACCCCATCGGCACTCCGGTGACGGTGCCTGTCCTCGACAACGATGAGGGCGACCTCGTGCCGGGCACGGTGCGGATTGTCGATCCGGAGACCGGTGAGCACGTCACGGAACTCGTGGTCCCGGGTGAGGGCACCTGGACAGTCGACACGGATACGGGTGAAATCACTTTCACCCCCGAGGACGGCTTCGAGGGCAACCCGACGCCTATCGACTACATCGTCGAGGACGTCAACGGCAACGAGACCGGCGCCCGCGTGATCATCAGCTACGAGGGCAACCCGACACCGTCCCCGACGCCGACGGTTGATCCCACGGTTGACCCGACGGTTGATCCCACGGTTGACCCGACGGTTGATCCCACGGTTGACCCGACGGTTGACCCGACGGTTGATCCCACGGTTGATCCCACGGTTGACCCGACGGTTGATCCCACGGTTGACCCGACGGTTGATCCCACGGTTGACCCGACGGACGATCCCACGACTCCGGCCCCGACCACGGAGCCGACGTCCGACCCGACGGATAAGCCGAAGGATGACGAGTCTCTGCCTCGGACCGGCGCGAACGGCTTCACCGCATTCGCTCTGGTGGGCGGCCTGGCGCTGATGGCAGCGGGAGCTGTAATCGTCTGGGCGGTCCGGAGGCGCAGCATCCAGTAACCCATCCCCTTCTGAGGGCGGAGCACCGTGTGGTGTTCCGCCCTCAGTCGTCCAGCTGAATGGGTACGTTCTGCAAAATCGTGCGCCTGATGTCGGTGCGTGTGAAGGCGTCGCGGTAGATCGTCTCTGTCAGCTCCGCATCCCTGCTGGAGATGGCCCGGTACAACAGCCTGTGCGCATGCAGCACGAAATCGGCCATGGGAGCGTTCGACACGGTCATACGAGTTCTGCCCTCGATCCAGGAATCCACCTCGATGAGCAGTTCATTGCCCGCCATCGCATAGATCTGAGCGCGAAAATCGAAGATTGCGCGGAGCCGGGCGGCGGTGTCGGAGCAGGCAGCCCGCTCCTCCACGTCCAACCGACGCTTCAGCTCCACGACCTCCGCCTGGGTGGGACGCTGGGCGGCGAGCCGCATCGCAAGAGCGTCGAGGACCGCGCAGACCTCGAACAGATCGTTGCGCTCGTCCTCCCCCAGCCCACGTACTCGCGATGCCGTCCGTGAGGCACCGAGGGTCAGCAGCCCCTCCCGCGCCAGCTGCTCCAAGGCCTCCCCGACCGGAGCACGGCTCATGCCGAACTCCTCGGCGAGCTTCCGCTCGGATACGACGCTGCCAGGAGGCCGCGTGCCGTCAATGATTTCCTCACGCAGTTGGTCCCGTAGGCGAACGTAATCAGGGGTATAGCCTGCCTCCTCCGCACATGGCCGCTCCTCCGCGCCGGGCAGATCGTCACCCGCAACATCGAGCGCACCGAGCTCCGCGAGCGCCCTCTCACGCCGCGCCTGCTCGAAATGTGCACTGAGCTCGACCATCGCGTGCTCGGCCTCGGCGGGATCACCTGCACGGAACGCCTCCTCGAACTGCTCGTAGTAGCGGATGGGGGCGATCAGCTGACTGTCATTGAGGGCGAACATGCGCAGAGTTCGCCCCTCAAGTGCTTCTTCAAGCTCAAGCAGAACGCTGTTCCGCGCCGCTTCATACACATGATGGCGGAACTTCACCCCCGCACGGCTGAGAGCAGCCACATCATTCGCCTCACTCGCCCGGCGCGCTCGGCGCACATCCTCGCGAAAGAGGTTGAGATCCTCCTGCGTGCGCCGCGTGGCTGCTTCCCTCACGGCGAATACGTCGAGGGCTCCGTGAAGCTCTGCGATATCCGCGACATCCGCTAGGGAAATGCGATGCACGATGCCGCCGTGTCGGGGCATGCGGTCGACCAGACCCTCACCGATCAGACGCCTGAGCGCTTTTCGCACAGGCAGGCGGCTGACGTCGAACTCCCTCGCAAGGGCCTCCTCGACGAGACGGGTGCCACCCGGGCGTATCCCGTCGATAATCTCCGCACGCAGCGTCAGTCGGACTCGCTCCTCGGCAGAAGCAGGAGATGGGCTGACTTTCAGACTCTGCATCTCATGGACAATAGCGCATCCGAATACTCCTCCTTGGAGAGGGCTCCGGAAGCGGGTCGCGTCGATCAGCCCTGATGGGTGCCCTCATGACGCCGGTAGAGCACGATGACCGCGGCACCGGCAAGCACACCCACGGTGGGTGCCACGATCACCAGGAGGACGAAAGACCCCAACCACGCCAGAAAGCTCGGCAGTAGCCCAGAACTGTGCATCCAGAGAGCAGCACCGCGCAACAGCCATACAGCCCCAGCTGCCGTAATGACTGCAGACGAGGCCGTCAGGGCAAGTTGAAGAGCCTTGCGCCGTCTGACGATGCCACCCGGGTAACGGTGGTGCCACGCATACACCGCAATGAGGACGTACCACAGCACAAGAAGCAAGCCCGAACCGGCCAGAATGTCGAGCGTGTACCCACCGGTGATCACTGACTCCTCGCGCCCCTCCATCTGGAATCCAATGTTAGTACTGTACCTGACCCAGAGGGTATCAGCCGATGTTTATCAGGTTATCTCCCGCCTATTGCTGGAATCCATTCCATCGACGGCATCGACCGGGCCACGGTCAGGGTCAAGGTGGGTCAATGCAGCGGCGAGAATGCGGACGAATACACGGGCCTGCTGAACGAGTGGAAGACATCGGAGATGGCGTACCTGGGGGCACCTGGATGGATGACGTCACCAAGGAGTTCCGCGACGACGT
>NZ_BAAAPZ010000012.1:0-51328 GCF_039531405.1 Brevibacterium salitolerans
GTCCTGAGAGATGAAGTGTCACCGAAGTCCTGAGGCAGAACTGTCACCAAACTCCTGAGACATCACAAGCGGCCGCCCATCACGGCCGCTGCGCAGACGTAACTTGCGGGGCGGAGCCGCACGGGGTTCACGTGATCAGGTGGACCCGCGCACTGTGCCCGGGGGCATGCGCGAGGCGCGCATCCGTCGTCAGCAGCTCCAGATCGAGAAGTTCGGCCAGTGCGACATAGCTCGCGTCGTACGCGCTCAGGTTGGAACGCAGCTGCCACGTCCGCTCCGCGAGGAGTGTGTGGTCGAAGTAGCGGATATTCAGATCCTGAAGCAGAGCCCGCGCTTCCTCTGCCTCCTCCAGCGTGGAGATCTCTGCCGCCACGCGCCTGCGAAGCACCTGCAGCGTCTCGACGACGATGAGCTGGGGTGCAGCGATCTGCCACTGTGCGTCCTCCAGCCTGGCCGCGACACGATGCGAGAGCGGGAGCGCCAGAAGCAGTTCGACCGCTGCCGACGTGTCGAGAACGATCACCTCGAATCGCGTTCCGCCCGCGTCGACTCTGCGGGAGTCTCGCCGTTGTAGGGACGGATCGGACGTGCAGCGAACTTCGCCCGCAACTCACTGGGGCTCGGTGCCGCGACGGCACGTCTCAGCTCATTCAACGCCAGGTCCGAGAGTGTGATCCCCTCCGCCGCCGCACGCACTTTGAGCTTGCGATGCAGGTCGTCAGGCACGTTGCGCACTTGTATCATCGTCATGCTTCAATGATGCCTTCATCAGAATCACATGCACAAGAGTTTGCACGCCTCCCGCAAGTTACGTCTGCGTAGCGGCCGTGCTGAGCGGCCGCTACGCAGACGTAACTTGCGGAGGAGGGGGCCGGAGGGCTCGGGGTTCCAGTGGGCCCGGGCCCGGGGTTCTGGGACCCGGAGATGCCAGACCGTCCAGAGGAAAGAGCCTCAGTCCGTGCCGCGGAGGTCCAGACGGAGCGCCGTCTCGCCGCCGTCCACCAGATTCACCGGGATGCCCCAGTCCTGCTGGTAGAGGTGGCAGGCCGCGTGCAGCGGGATCTCCCCGCCGGGCTCACCGTCGCACGCCGCCGCGCGCACCGTGATGTGCAGGACTCCCGAGGTGATCTCCGGGTTGAACCGGACGGTGCGCGTGAGCCCGTCCTCGCCGCCGGCCCCCTCCGCGATGAGCTCCGGCGGGGTCGAGGACACCTGGAGGTGGGTGGGGTCGCCCCAGCGGTCGTCGAGCTTCTGCCCCTTGGGCACCGTGAACGCCACCTCGAGGTCGAGGTGCCCCGTCCCGATCTCCGTGGCCGGACGCGAGGACTGCTGTGCGCCCTCCGCCACGACCTGCGCCTCCTTGGGGATGGTCACCGCTGTGAGCTGGTGCGCCGCGGACTCCACCACGAGCAGGTGGGCCTCGCCTGCACCTGCGCCCTCACCCCTGGGAGTGCCCGTGCCCGAGGCCGCCGTGCCCACACCGGAGGCACCGGCTCCCGCGGGTCCGGTTTCGTCTCCCGCGCGGACGACGAGGATGTCGCTGGGCTCGGCGAGGCCGCGCGCCAGCGTCGTCACCTCGTTCTTCACCGGGTCGTAGCGACGCACGGCACCGTTGTAGGTGTCCGCGATCGCCACGGAGCCGTCCGGCAGCGCGGCCACTCCCAGCGGGTGCTGGAGGCGGGCCTCGGCGGCAGGGCCGTCCTGGAAGCCGAAGTCGAAGAGACCCACTCCCACCTGCGTCGACACCGCGCCCGAGGCCGGGTCCAGCGTGCGCAGGGCGGAGGTCTCCGAATCCGCGAGCAGGACCGAGCCGTCGGCGGCGAGCGCGAGGCCCGAGGTCTGGGCGAACCACGCGGTCTCGCCGGAATCGGCATCGCGCAGGCCCTCATTCATGGTGCCGGCGAGCTGGCGGATGCGCGCGGTCAGCGGGTCGAACTCCCAGAGGGTGTGGTTGCCCGCCATCGCGACGACGACCTTCTGGGTCTGCGGCACCCACAGGACGTCCCAGGGG
This sequence comes from Brevibacterium salitolerans, assembly GCF_039531405.1. Taxonomy (NCBI): domain Bacteria; kingdom Bacillati; phylum Actinomycetota; class Actinomycetes; order Micrococcales; family Brevibacteriaceae; genus Brevibacterium; species Brevibacterium salitolerans. Next base: position 2,012 of record NZ_BAAAPZ010000012.1, read on the forward strand.
CTGGAGAGCTTGATGCCGGTCGCCGGGGCGTCGAAGGGTGCCTGAGCTCCGGGCTCGTCGGTGACGTTGTCGTTGGCTCCCACCATGAACTGCGCGCCGGTGCCGGCCAGCGTGGTGACGGAGCCGGACTCCCGCCGGGAGGCGGCCTCGGCGGAGTCAGCCGCGGCAGGCGAGCCGGCCTCGGCACCGGCCTCCGTAGGCGCAACGCCCAGCCGGACGCCCCGCAGCAGATGGTTCACGGTGTCAGCGACCACGAGGTCGTACCCCAGCTGTTCCGCAAGCTCCCGCGAGAGTTCGGTGAGGCCACCGGGCTCGGAGAACTGCGCCTCCGCAAGCCCGCCGTCAGTGCTGCCGCGCTCCCCGGTGCCGATCCGCTGGAGGATCCGCGCTCCGGTGGGGTCGTACTCGACGAGGCTGTGGTGGCCGGAGTCCGCGACGAGGAGGTTGCCCTCGTGGCCGGGGACGTCGTGCAGGCGGATGACCTTGCCGGGGTAGGAGAGGTCGCGCTCGGCCGGCGCCGGCGGGACGTAGGGACCGTCGCCGCGGTGCAGGGTGCCCTTGGCCTCGTGTTCGGCGGCGAGGTCCTCGATGAGAGACGCGAGGCCGGCCGAGTGCCCCTCACCGGACAGCGAGGCGACGAGGTAGCCCTCCGGGTCGATGAGCGCCAGCGTGGGCCAGGCGCGGGCGGTGTAGGCCTGCCAGGTGACGAGGTCCGGGTCGTCGAGGACGATGTGCTCCACCTGATAGCGCTCCACGGCCTGGTCGACGGCCTCCACCGTGCGCTCGAACTCGAACTTGGGACTGTGCACGCCGATGGTGACGAGCACGTCCCCGTACTTCTCCTCGAGCGGACGCAGCTCGTCGAGGACGTGGAGGCAGTTGATGCAGCAGAACGTCCAGAAGTCCAGCAGCACGATCTTGCCGCGCAGGTCCGCAAGGCTCAGCTCCTGCCCGCCGGTGTTGATCCAGCGGCGTCCGGTGAGCTCCGGGGCGCGGAGGCGGGGGCCGCGGGAGCGGGGGGCCGAGGCGGACGGGGCTTCCTCAGCCGAGGTGGCCCGTGCCTCGCCGGGCGCGGTGGGGGCGGAAGACGCGGAGTGCTGCTGAGCGGTCATGCGGATGATTCTCCCATCCCCTGCGAACCGGAGGAACGGAGGCGGTCACGGTGGTTCACATGGAGAGCGCGGGGTCCGTCCTGGAGCTGCACCCCCGCCGCATGGCACACAGGAGACAGCGCCGTGGACGATGGTCGTCCGGATCCAGCGCTCATCCCCGTCGTCCGGAATACGGGAACCGTCGTCCGGGGTTGTTGCGGGGACAGAAGCAGCGCGCCTCGGCAGCGGCCGGCACAGGCCCACACCCGCGCGCAACAACGAATCCGCATCCAGGAAAGCAAGGCCCCCACCGTGTCCGTTCCCCTCAGCATCCTCGACCTCGTCTCCATCTCCGAGGGCGAGACCGCCCGTCAGGCCATCGCCGCCTCCGTGCGGGGCGCGCGGCTCGCGGACGAGCTCGGCTACCACCGGCTGTGGTTCGCCGAGCACCACAACACCGACAACCTCGCCGCCAGCGCCACCGCGCTGCTGATCTCCGCGGCCGCGGCGGCCACGGAGCGTATCCGGGTGGGCTCCGGCGGCGTGATGCTGCCCAACCACGCACCGCTCATGGTGGCGGAGCAGTACGGGACGTTGGCGAACATGCACGGGGACAGGATCGACCTGGGGCTGGGCCGCGCGCCGGGCACGGACATGATGACGGCGCAGGCGCTCAACCGCTCCTCGGCGGAGCCGCAGGCGTTCGCGCAGTCCATCTTCGATCTGCAGGGGTGGTTCGGGCCCGAGGGGCAGGCCCACAGCGTGCCGATCCGCTCCGCTGTGTCCGCCGGGACGGAGGTGCCCATCTGGGTGCTGGGCTCCACGGTCAACGGCGCCTCCATCGCCGGCCAGCTGGGCCTGCCGTTCTCCGTGGCTTCCCACTTCGCCCCGGATCAGCTGGACGAGGCGATCGCGGTCTACCGGAACTCCTTCACCACGGAGGCACCCACCGCGCAGATCGAGAAGCCATACGTCATGGCCGGCGTGAACGTCATGGTGGCGCCCACGGACGCGGAGGCCGAGCGGGAGTTCACGGTGCTGGAGCAGATGTTCCTCGACATCCAGCGGGGTCAGCGCCGCAGACTCCAGCCACCGGTGGACCCGGCCGAACTCGCCGCACAGGGTGGCCGCGACCAGGCGATGCTGCGGATCAAGGCGGTGGGAGCCCCGGAGACGGCGGTGCACCAGCTGCAGGAGCTCGTCGAGCGGACAGGTGCGGACGAACTGATCCTCACGACGTACGCCTACGACTCCGCGGTGCGGGAGCGGTCCCTCCGCCTGCTGGCCGAGCACTGGTTCTGAGGTCCGGCGGGTGCTGAGGTCCGGTAGGTGCTGACGCCTGGCGCCCTGGACAGCGTTTCGCACCTTCTGACGGTGTGCACATGTACACACGTGTGCACACCGTCAGAAGGTGCGAAACGCTGCTGTGAGGCTGCGGCATGGGAAGATGAGCCCGGCGCCCCCGATCGCAGACTGCATGAAACCGCATGAAGGAGGAACCGTGGAAGGTCTCACCCTCACCGACCTCACTGGCGTGGTCTACTCCGCGGGCAAGGTCTTCGACGGCCTGTCGAGCAATCGGCTCAGCACTGAGCGCTTCCTCGCTTCGAACAGCACAGACGGCATCAACTCCAAGCAGGACCTGTTCCTGTTGCAGGACCTCCGCGATGTCGCGACGACCGTGCTCGAACGAGCGGGGGCGCCCGTCGACGCCGATCTGCTCATCAGCCTCAACTCCCGGATCACGCGCTCGGGATCGCTCCATCCCGGCCAGTTCCGGACTGCGACGATGGGCATCGGCGTCACCACCGTCTACGGACGGCACAAACCGGTCGCAATCGACCGTGACGGACTGCAGGCCCTCATCGAAGGCAGCCTTGCCCGCGAGGATCCTGTTGCCGCGGCCATCGACCTCTTCATCGAAGTGGCCAAGGCGCAGCCGTTCCAGGACGGCAACAAGCGTTCTGCGCTCTTCGCCGCCAATGCCCATCTCATCGGCCACGGCACTGGTACTCTGCTCACGATTCCCGTCTCCGAGACCAGCCTGAAACCGGCGGAGCGCTTCAACGATCTGCTCGCTCGCGCGTACATCTTCGACGATCATGAGCCTGTGGCCGCGCTCCTGCGACAGGACGGCCTCGTCTCCCTCGACGAGATCGGCTCTCGCCGAACGCGGCACAGGGGTAGCTGATACCGCAGACACCACGGCGAAGCACGTGTTCCGCTCTGAGACAATGCGGACCATGACTGACGTTGACGCACTCCAGCCCGCTGAAGCACAGGCGATCCGCGACCGGCTCGACGAAGTCGCGGCGAAGGTGCGAACGGCTGCGAACGAGGCGCACGGTTCGCCCGAGGCCGTCCGCATCCTGCTCGCCACGAAGACCCAGCCGGCCGCACGGATCCGGGTCGCTCTGGAGGCGGGGTTCACGCTGATCGGGGAGAACCGCGTCCAGGAGCTCGTGGCGAAGGCCCCGGACCTGGCCGACGTGCCGCACGAGGCGCACCTCATCGGCCTCCTGCAGAAGAACAAGGTCAACCACACGCTGCGTGCCGGGGCCGCCTGCGTGCAGTCGATCGACGACGTCGCAGTGGCGCAGAAGCTCAGTGCGCGGATCGAGACCCTCTTGCACGAGGGCGCCGCAGCTCTCGCCGCCGAGGCGCCGGGAACCGTCCGCGGAACGTCGCCGGCCCAGAGCCTGGGCACCACCACGGGCACGGCCTCGGGTGCGGAGCACGCCGACCACATCACCAGCGGCATCGCCCCCGCGGGGGCCGTGGCACCCGTGCTCGAGGTGATGCTCCAGGTGAACACTTCCGGCGAGGAGTCGAAGTCCGGGGTCGCGCCCGCGGACGCCGAGGCCCTGGCCGAGCAGGTGCGCGTCCTCCCGCACCTGCGGATCAGCGGGCTCATGACGATCGGCTTCCCCGGCGCCACGGAAGCGGAGATCCGTCCCTCGTACGCCGACCTGCGTGAACTCTCCCAGCGCCTCCGCGAGACCGGCGCTCTGCCGGCGGACGCGACCGCACTCTCGATGGGGATGAGCGGCGACTACGCACTCGCGATCGCCGAGGGCGCGACGATGGTCCGGGTGGGTTCGAGCGTGTTCGGAGCGCGGAGCTGAGGTTCGTTCTGTGCCGATCCCAGTGCGGACCAAGGCTGCACGGCGCGGACCATCTCCGGCACAGACCGGCACGGCGCGAGCCGACACAGCCACAGCACAGACCTGCGCTGAGGCCTGCAGGCGAGGTGGCTCAGCCTCCGAGGTCCGTCTTGCGGATCTTGCCCGAAGGGGTGAGGGGCAGAGACTCGACGAACACGACGGAGTCCGGAACCTTGTATTCCGCGAGCGCCGTCCGGCAGGCGGCGAGGATCTCCTCTTCGTTCACCCCGTCAGGGCCAGGCCGATTTCCGGCTCGCTGAACGTACGCCCTGCCGGTCGCACCGTACTTCTCATCCGTCGTGCCCACGACCGCGACCATGCCCACCCCGGGGACCGCAGAGATGACGTTCTCCACTTCAGCCGGGTAGACGTTGTAGCCGCCGCGCACGTACATCTCCTTGCTGCGGCCGCGCAGGGAGATGCGGCCGGACTCGCTCATCACCGCGATGTCCCCTGTGCTCAGCCAGCCATCGGGGGTGAGCGTCTCCGCCGTCGCCTCCGGCAGCCCCCAGTAGCCCTGGAACACGCAGCCTCCTGAGATCTGCAGCTCCCCGGGGCTTCCTGCAGGCAGCGGGCGACCCAGCTCATCCGCCACCTGTGCGCGGAAGGCACCGATGGGAGCACCGATCGACGCGGACAGCTCCTCGTGTGAGACGCCTGCGGGCGAGATCACGCAGGCACCGGAGGTCTCGGACAGCCCATACAGGTTGGCGAGCCTCGCGTTGGGGAACCGCTCTGCGAGAGCGGCCGCGACGGCGGACTCGACGTTGGAACCGCCGATCACACAGAGCCGCACCGCTGAGAGGCGTGCGACCTTCAGCCTCTCGTCCTGGAGGACCATGATGTGCATCGTCGGCACGCCCACCATGACCGACAGCCGTCCGGCCACCAGCAGATCCGCAACGACCGTCGGATGGAACCGGGGCAGCATCTCGATCACGGTGCCGGCGAGCAGACCGCTGAGGACGGTGCAGGTGAGCCCGCCCACGTGGTTGAGCGGCATGATCCCGAGAAGGCGGTCCTCCTCCCCGAACCCGAACTCCTCCACCTGCGCAGCGGCGGAGGCGAGAAGGCTCGCGTGCGTGAGCACCGCGCCCTTCGCTCTGCCCGTGGTGCCCGAGGTGAAGAGGATGACAGCAGCATCGCCGGCGGAACCGCCCTCAGCACCCTCCGCGGGTGCGGGCGGCTCCGCGGGAGCTAAGAGCCCCGCACCGGTGCTGCACACCTGCTCGAAGGACACCTGCCCCGGTCGGAGATCCGAATCCTCGCCGATGAGCACCACCGTCTCGAGCTCGGGCAGTTCGGCCTCGGCGTAGAAGCCCGCAAGGCTGTACTCGCCTGAGCGTGCAGAGGAGACCACCGCCTTCGTCCCGGTGCTCGCGAGCATGTGCATGAGCTCGCCCTCGCGGTAGAGCGGATTGATCGTCACTGCGATCGCCCGGAGGCGCAGCACTCCGAAGAACGCGACCAGCCACTCCCGCCCGTTCTCGGCCGCCACCGCCACGCGGTCGCCGGGGCCGACTCCCCTCGCCGCGAGAGCGCGTGCGAAGCCCTTCGACTCCTCGGCGAGCCCGCGGAAGGTGAGCACCTCGTCCTTCCCCACGATGCGGACGAACTCCCTCTCCGGAAAGCGCTCCGCCTGCGCATCGAGAACCTGCGGGATCGTCATGTCAACTGCCGTCATCATCATCGTCTTCCTCCTCGTTGAGTTCTCGGATGAGCCGCCGGCACCGGGCGACGCCGTCGTCAGCCCGGGCTGGAACCGTCCGTCCGCCTGATCGAGCGCAGCTCCTCCGCCCAGAACCGGGCGATCTTGCGCCTGCGCGCGGAGTCGTCGCTGAGCACGTCCGCCAGCCCCAGCCCGCGTGCCAGGTCGAGAGTCGTCTGGATGAGGCGATGCGTCCGCTCATCGCTCACGTCCGCGCGCAGCGTGCGCACCGCCATGTCGTAGACGTCCTTCGCGAACTTCTGCTCGAGCGGCAGGATCCTCTCCCGCAGCGAGGGTTCGGCCGCCGCGGCCGTCCAGATCTGCAGGGCCGCCTTGAACAGGTCGGAGGTGTAGTAGTCGAGGACCTGCTCGACCAGCTGCTCGAACCGGTCCCCGCCGGGGAGTCCTTCGGGATCGCCGCCCGCCTCCTCGGACACGCCGCCGCCTGCCTCTGCAGCGGGTGCGACGCGGTCCTCGGCATCGCTCTCGAACCCCTCGCCCTCCTGCGGTGCGAAGTAGCGGGTCACCCGGTCCTCGAACATGTGCTCGAGCGCGGTCAGCAGCAGGCCCTCGCGCGTGGGGAAGTGGTGCTGCAGGGCACCCCGGCTCACGCCGCTGTGCTCGGCCACGACCGAGGTGGTGGTCGCCTGCCAGCCGCGCGTCGCCAGGCATTCGACGGTCGACTGCAGAATCCGCGCCCGGGTCGCCCGGCTCCGGTCCTGCTGCGGCGCACGCACGCCGCCGACCGGTGCCTGTCCGCCTGCCTGGCCGCTGGCCGCCCCCTGGCCGCCCGCCTGCACGCGGCTGCCCGGCGCCTCGCCTTCTCCCACCTGAGCGCGCGCGTCCACGACGCCGCCCGCGTCCGCACCGTCCTCGTGGGCGGTGCTGTCAGCGGAGGCGGGGTCGCGGCGCGTCGTGGTGGTCATGACCCCTCATCGTAGGCGGCGCTCATTCGCCCACGACCCACGGCGGGGCCTCCTTCGCGAGGAACGCGCCCATCCCCGCGCGGGCGTCGTCACTGAGGAAGAACGAGGCGGACAGGTCGAGCATCTCCTCCCCTTCCTCCTCCACGCGGCGCAGCACACGTCTGTTGACCAGCCGCTTCGAAGCCGCGAGCGCCGCCGGTGCCGCCTTCCGCAGGTCCCCGAGCACCTCCTCCAGCGCTTCTGCCAGCACCGGAGAGGCCGAGGCCGGGGGTGCGTCCGCCGCCGAGGCCGCGGTCCGTGCCGCTCCGGCACCACCCGACACCCCGCCTGCCGCCTCGGCGCCCGCCGGCACCGCGCGGGTGACGAAGCCTGCCGAGGCGGCCTCCGCAGCAGACACCGCACTTCCGCGCAGGAACCACTCCGCCGCCGTCCTGTCACCCAACCGCGCGAGTACGAGCGGAGCGATCATCGCCGCCACCACTCCGATCCGCACCTCGCTCAGGCCGAAGGTGGCGCGCGGCCCCGCCAGCACCACGTCACAGGCGGCGACGAACCCCATGCCGCCGGCACGCACATGCCCGTCGAGCGCGGCGATGACCGGCTTGGGGGACTCCAGCAGAGCCCGGCACACGTCCGCGGCCGCCCGCCCGCGCTCCCGCTGCTCCGCGGCGGGATCAGCAGGATCGGCGGAATCGCCCTCAGCCGAGGCCGCGCCCGCGCTGTCCTGCTTCCCCCGCTTCCCCCGGCTGAGGTCCGCACCCGCGCAGAAGGTGTTGCCCGTGTGCGTGAGGACGACGGCGCGGATGCGCGCATCCTCCTCCGTGGCCCTCAGCCCGGAGGCGATCCCCTCCAGCAGCTCCGGCGTGATCGCGTTGCGGTTGCGCGGCTCGTCGAGCACCAGGGTCGCCGTCGAACCGCTCACCTCGTAGCGCACCGGGCTCATGACCGTCCTCCCCGAGTCGCATCCGCGCCGTCAGCACTGCCCGCAGCACCAGCACTGCCCGCGGTGCCGGCGCCCTCCGCATGCACACCCTCCGCATCCGGGTCCTCGATGACCGCGAGCATCGTGCCCACGTCCACCTGGTCCCCGGCACTCACACGCAGCTCCACGAGCACCCCGTCCGCGTCCGAGCTGATGGTGTGCTCCATCTTCATCGCCTCCAGCCACACGATGGGCTGACCGGCGGAGACGGTCTGCCCCACTTCCGCACCCACGCGGAGCACGGTGCCCGGCATGGGTGCGAGCAGGCTGCCGGGTGCTGCGACCGCGCTGGGATCCGTGTAGCGCGGCGCCTCCTCGAGCCGCAGCGCCCCCGCGGGGGAGGACACCATGACGCTGCGCCCGCGCCGGGACACCGCGTACCGGCGTTCGACGCCGTCCACGCTGAGCCGCACACTGCCGGGAGCCGCCGCGACGACGCGGATGTCCGCGCCTGCAGGCAGGCTCTCCGGGTTCACCTCCCAGGCGTCCCGCCGCTGGCGGTACTCGACGGTGATCTCCTCACCGTCGACGGTGAAGGTGCGTGAGCGCCAGTCCGCGTGGAACAGCCGCCAGCCGCCCACCGCGGGCCGGGGGTGGTCCTGTGCGATCGCGAGTGCGAGCGCCTCCTCGCCGCTCACCGCACCCGTGCCCGCCGTGGACACCAGCACGTCCCCGGGCCCTGCGACCGCACCTGCCGCCGCTGCCGCACCCGAGGCCACCGCGGCCGCGACCGCCGCGGCGGCCACCGCCGTCTCATCCGCGCCGGAGCCGAACACCTCGGGATGGTCCTCGAAGTACCGGGTCGTCGTCTCCCCCGCGAGGAACCCCGGCTCCCGCAGCACCGCCGCGAGCAGGTCAGCATTGGTGCGGGGCCCGTCCCAGCGCATCGACTCCAGACCGGAGGCCAGCACGTGCGCGGCCGCCTGCCGGGTGGGGCCCACACCGATCACCTTGGCGATCATGGGGTCGTAGAACGTCGTGATCGTCTCCCCCGCCTCCAGTCCGGCGTCGAGGCGCAGCGCCGGCCCCTGCAGACCGGAGCTCTGCCGACCCACACCTTGCGGGCCGGAACCCTGCACCCCGCCCGCGCCCGGAACCGCGAAGGCGACGTCCGCCCCCGGCACCGCGAAGGCATGGACCGGACCGGACTGCGGCTGCCAGTCCTCGTCCGGGTCCTCCGCGTAGAGGCGCACCTCGATGGCGTGACCCGAGGACTCAGGCTCCTCCCCCGTGAGCGCACCGCCGGCGGCGATGTCCAGCTGCAGGCCCACGAGGTCCATCCCGGTGGTGCATTCCGTGACCGGGTGCTCCACCTGCAGGCGGGTGTTCATCTCAAGGAAGTAGAAGGAGCCGTCGTCCGCGGCGAGGAACTCCACCGTGCCCGCACCCACGTAGCCGATCCGCTCCGCCGCACTGCGCGCCGCCTCGTAGAGCCTGGCCCGCATCGCGGAGCCGTGGCGCTCCACGAGAGGTGCCGGCGCCTCCTCGACGACCTTCTGGTGGCGGCGCTGCACCGAGCACTCGCGCTCCCCCACCGCCCACACCCGGCCGTGGGAGTCCCCGAACACCTGGACCTCGATGTGGTGGCCCTCCGGGATGTAGCGTTCGCAGAACACCGTGGCGTCGCCGAAGGCGCTCGCGGCCTCCCGCGAGGCCGATTCCACGGTCTCGCGCAGGTCCGCGAGCCGCTCGACCACGCGCATGCCGCGGCCGCCGCCGCCCGCGGAGGCCTTGACCAGCACCGGCAGATCCGCCTCCGTGATGACCTCGGGCTCCAGCTCCGTGAGCACCGGCACACCGGCCTCGGCCATGAGCCGCTTGGACTCGACTTTGGATCCCATCTGCTCGATCGACTCGGGCGTGGGACCGATCCAGGTGAGACCGGCCGCGAGCACGGCCCGGGCGAAGTCCGCGTTCTCGGAGAGGAAGCCGTAACCGGGGTGCACGGCGTCCGCGCCCGCACTCAGGGCGGCCTCGACGACGAGGTCCCCGCGCAGATAGGTGTCCGCGGGCGAGGTGCCGGGCAGGCGCACGGCGGAATCCGCCTCGGAGACGAAGGCGGCGTCCGCGTCCGCATCGGAGAACACGGCCACGGTGCCGATCCCGCGGGCCCGGCAGGTGGCGAAGACACGGCGGGCGATCTCGCCGCGGTTGGCGACGAGGACCCGGGTGAGGGGAGAGGGCTGAGCAGTCATACCGGCGATCACATCCTGAAGATTCCGTAGGTGCGGTCGGACTCGACGGGTCCGGTCGCGATGGCGGAGAGCGAGAGCCCCAGCACGGTGCGGGTGTCCCGGGGGTCGATGATGCCGTCGTCGTAGACCATCCCGGAGAGGAACAGCGGCAGGGACTCCGCCTCGATCTGCTTCTCGATCGCCGCGCGCCGCAGCTCGTTCTTCTCGTCGTCGAAGGGCAGACCGCGCGCTTCCGCCGAGGCCTTGGCCACCGAGGTGACGACGTCCGCCAGCTGCGCCCCTCCCATCACCGCAGACTTGGCAGAGGGCCACGCGAAGAGGAAGCGCGGGTTGTAGGCGCGTCCGCACATCCCGTAGTGGCCGGCACCGTAGGAGGCGCCGATGAGCAGCGAGATGTGCGGCACCGTGGAAGTGGAGACCGCGTTCACCATCATCGAGCCGTGCTTGATGATCCCGCCCTCCTCGTACTTCCGGCCCACCATGTAGCCGGTGGTGTTGTGGAGGAAGAGAAGGGGGGTGCGCTGCCGGTTGGCGATCTGGATGAACTGGGTGACCTTCTGCGCCTCCTCGCTGAAGATCACGCCCTTGGAGTTCGCGACGATCCCCACCGGGTAGCCGTGGATGCGCGCCCAGCCCGTCACCATGCCGGAGCCGTAGAGGGGCTTGAACTCGTCGAAGTCGGACCCGTCGACCACCCGGGCGAGAACCTCGCGCGGGTCGAAGGGGATCCGCAGGTCCTCCGGCACGATGCCCAGCAGCTCCTCGCCGCTGTGCAGGGGGGCGGCGACCGGTCCGGGCGCCGGCCCCTCCTTGCGATGGTTGAGCCGCGCCACGATCCTCCGGCCGATGCGCAGGGCATCCTGCTCGTCACGGGCGAGGTAGTCGGCCAGCCCGCTGGTGCGCGCGTGCATCTGAGCACCGCCCAGGGACTCGTCGTCGCTCACCTCACCGGTCGCGGCCTTCACCAGCGGCGGGCCGCCCAGGAACACCTTGGACTGCTGCTCGATCATGACGACGTGGTCGCTCATGCCCGGCTGGTAGGCGCCGCCCGCCGTCGAATTCCCGAACACGATCGAGATGGTGGGGATGCCCGCCTTGGACATCTCCGCGAGGTGCCGGAAGGTGGCGCCGCCGGGGATGAACACCTCGCTCTGCGTGGGCAGATTGGCGCCGCCGGACTCCACCAGGCTGATCATCGGCAGCCGGTTCTCCATCGCGATGTCCTTGAGCCGCAGCTGCTTCTTCAGCGTGCGCGGATTGGTGGTGCCGCCGGCGATCGTGGGGTCGTTGGCCACGATCATGCACTCCACGCCGGAGACCACGCCGATCCCGCCCACCACGGAGGCGCCCACCGGGAAGTCCGAACCCCACGCGGCGTACGGGCACAGCTCGAGGAACGGCGCATCGCGGTCCACGAGCAGGTCGATCCGCTCCCGGGCAGTGAGCTTTCCTCGCTTGCGGTGGCGCTCCACCGCCTTCTCCCCGCCCGCGGCGGCGAGCTGCGCGTTGACCTCGTCGAGCTCCTGCAGCTTGGCGCGCATCGCCGCAGCCGCAGCCGCGTACTCCTCCGCCCCGGTGTCCACTGCGGTCGTGAGTGCAGTCATGCTGTGTGCCCCTGTTCGTCGTTCCGTCCCGTGTGGGCCAGTACCTGCGCACGGCCTCTTCCCTGCGCCGCCGGGGCGTCTTCTCGTCCCAAGTGGGCCAGTACCTGCGTACGGCCTGCCCTCAGCGCCCGGCCCGTCATCCCGTGTACCCCAGGCGCTTCGCCGCCAGGGTGGTGAGGATCTCCGTGGTGCCCCCGCCGATCCCCAGGATCCGCGTGTCGCGGTAGATCCGCTCCACCTCGGATTCCGCCATGTATCCCATGCCGCCGAACAGCTGCACGGCCTGGCTGACGGTCCACTCCGCGGCCTCGACCGCGGTGTTCTTGGCGAAGCAGGCGGCGGCCACGAGGTCGAGCTCATCGCCCTGGCCGGCGCTCAGCAGCTCCGCACCCGCCTCCGTCCCGCCCATGCCGGCCCCGCCCGAGGCCGCCCTCGCCCGGTTCTGCGCCGCCGTGTCCCAGCGGCGCGCCACCTCACGCGTGTACACGCGCGCCGTGTCGATCCGCCGCGTCATCTCCGCCAGCGTGGACACGACGGTATCGCGGGTGATGAGGGGCTGGCCGAACGTCACCCGGTCCCGGCACCACTGGAGGGCGAGGTCGAGGGCCCGCTGGGCGCCGCCGTAGGCCTGCGCCGCCAGCCCCAGCCGCTCGCTCACGAACGCCTGGGAGATGTAGGCGAAGCCGACGTTCTCCTCGCCCACGCGGAGGGAGACCGGCACGCGCACGCCGTCGTAGTGCAGCTCTGCGGTGTCGGAGGCGTGCCAGCCCATCTTCCGCAGCCGCTTCGCCACCGTGAAGCCGGGCGTGTCCGTGGGCACCACGATGAGCGAGACGCCCTTGGAGCCGCGTCCGCCCGTCCGTGCGGCGGTGACGACGAAGTCCGCGCGAACGCCGGAGGTGATGAAGGTCTTCTCCCCGGTGAGCACGTAGTGGTCGCCGTCCCGTTCCGCGCGGGTGCGCAGCCCGCCCACATCGGAGCCGCCGCCGGGTTCCGTGAGCGCGAGGGAGCCGATGAGCTTCCCTTCCAGCGTGGGCCGGACGTAGGCGTCGATGAGCTCGGGAGTGCCCGCCTGCACGAGGTGGGGGAGGCTGATCCCGGAGGTGAAGAGCGAGGCGAACGTCCCGCCGGACATGCCCGCCTGGTGAGCGGCCTCCGTCACGGCCACGCTCGCGCGCACGCCGCCTCCGCCGCCGCCCACCTCCTCCGGATAAGCCGCGCCCAGGAGACCCAAGGCACCGGCCTGCTCGTGGAGACTGCGTGGGAGTTCACCCGCCTCCTCCCATTCGTCCTGGTGGGGGAGGACGTGGGTGCGGACGAAGCCGGCGGTCGTCTCCGCCAGCGCCGCGATCTCCTCATCGCCTGCGAGCTCGTGCGTGTAGGTGTGGGTCACTGCGCTGTGCCTTCCTGTGTGAAGAAGTCGTCGAGGGGAACCGGGCCGGCGGTGGACCCGTCCGGCTGCACCAGAGCTGCGGGCACCAGGTCCGCGGGAACGTCGACGCGCCTGCTCCGCAGCCATTCCGCCAGCCCCTTGGCCTGCGGGTCGAAGCGTGCGCGGTAGGCCACGCCCTCGCCCAGCAGCCCGTGGACGGTGAAGTTGAGCGCCCGCAGCCCCTCCAGCTCCACCCTGTCGATGTCCAGGTGTGCCGTCTCCGGCAGCAGCTCGCGGAGCCGGGCGGGCGCGAGCTCCGCGCGCAGCCACTGCCACACCGCATCCGTGCGGGCCCAGAGGCCGATGTTCGCACTGCCGCCCTTGTCGCCGCTGCGCCCGCCGGCCAGATGCCCCAGCGGCACCCGCACCGTGCCCACAGGGTTCGCGGACGCGGGGGTCGCAGGTGCAGGGGCCCCACCACCGAGGCCGGAGTCCTCCGCGCTCCCGGGGTCGCTCTCGCCACCTGGGCTGTCGCCGAGGCCGGCACCGGTGTGGCCGTCCGGACCGGTCCCGGTCGTCGCAGGGGCAGACCCTGCTCCTGTGCCCTCGCCGCTCTCCGCGGAGCCGGCCTCACCCACCTCGGGCGTCCCTGCGCTGCGCACGTCCGCCTCCGTGGACAAGAGCGCCCGGGTGTCCGCGGGTGGGTCGATGACGGCCTCGGTCCCGTCGGGGAGGTGCACGGTGTGGACCGGCACGTCCTGCGGCACGGACTCCGGACGGAAGCGGCCGTAGACGGAAGCCTCCCCGGGCGGAGCTCCCGTGAAGAACCCGGGCACGGAGCCGAGGGCGAACTCCACGGCGAGGTTCGCGAACGACCGGCCCACCGTCTTGGGGTCGGGGTCGCGGGCCACGAGGGTGAGCCGCGCGGTCGCCTCCTCCTGCTGTACGGCGTCCTGCCGGTCCGTGCGCGCGAGGTTCCACGCCATCTGCGCCGGCCGCGGCAGTCCAGCGGCCTCCAGGCCGAACTCGAACTGACTGCGGATCAGCTCCGCCTTCGCCTCCGCGTCCAGGCCGGTGAGCTGGAAGACGATCTCCTGGCGGAAGCCGCCCACCTCCGTGACGGAGACCTTGAGGTCCGGCGGCGGCGCCTCGCCGCGGACGCCGCTGATCCGCACGCGGTCCTCGCCGAGGTCCGTGAGCCGGATCGAATCGAGCCGCAGGGTGGCGTCCGGGCCGGCGTAGCGCGCTCCGCCCACCTCGTAGAGCAGCTGGGACAGCACCGTCTCCGCCGTGACCGCTCCGCCGGTGCCCGCCGGCTTGGTGATGACGGAGGAGCCGTCCGCGGCGATCTCTGCGAGGGGGAAGCCGGGCCGGCGGAGGTCCGCGATCTCGCGGAAGAAGGAGAAGTTCCCGCCCGTGGCCTGCATGCCGCATTCGATCACGTGGCCCGCGGCCATCGCCCCGGCCAGTGCGTCGTGGTCGTCCCGGCTCCAGCCGTGGAACCACGCGGCCGGGCCGGTGGTGAGAGCGGCGTCCGTGACCCGGCCGGTGACCACCACCTGGGCGCCGCCCCGCAGCGCCTCCGTGATGCCCCAGCCGCCCAGATAGGCGTTGGCCGCCAGGGGCGTGCCCAGCCCCAGCTCCTCGGCGCGGTCCGTGAGGTCGTCTCCGTCCACCCACGCCACCGGCACGTCGAATCCCGCCTCCGCCGCCTGCTCCCGGATGAGGCGGGCGAGCGCCTGCGGGTTCATCCCCCCGGCGTTCGCAACCACGCGGGTGCCCGCCGCGACGATCCGCTGCAGCGCCCCGCGCAGCTGCGCGGGGAAGGTCCTGGCATAGCCGGCCTGGGGGTCCTTGGCCTTCTGCCGGGCGAGGATGAGCATCGTGAGCTCCGCGAGGTAGTCGCCGGTGATGACGTCCACGCCGGCCTCCAGCATCTCCTCCCAGGCGGAGAGGCGGTCGCCGTAGAAGCCGGAGACGTTGCCCACCCGCAGGGGGCGGCCGTGCTGCGCCGTGCCGTCCGTGTGTGCGCTCATCGTGCACCTCCCGCTGCGGCTGTCACACGCTCTCCCGGCGCCGGCCCCTGCGTGGGGCCTCCCGCGAAGGCCTGCGCAATCTCCAGCCACGCCTGCGCACCCTCGCCCTCGGCGGCGAGCTCCACGTCCGCGAGGTTCCGCCGCTGCGTGACGACCGCGGCGAAGCCCCAGGCGGTGCCCGTCACCCGGTCCGCGGCCTCGGCGGGCCCGAACACCAGCGGCTCCTTCCCCGGCAGCTCCAGCTCCACCCGCACCTCGGCCTCCGGGGCCTCGAGTCCGCGGGAGGCGAAGGAGAAGCCGCGCGTGCGCACGCCCAGCCGGGCGACCGCCGCGAGAGCCGGCCCGGCGGGCTTGGGCACGGCGAGCGCGTCGTGGACGTCCAGACCGTGCGCCCAGGTCTCCATGATCCGGGCGGTGACCATCGACAGGGGGCGCATGGGCGGCCCGAACCACCGCAGCCGCTCCCCCGGGTCGGCCTCCCGCAGTGCCGCGGCGAGCCGGTCCCTCCCCTGACGCCAGGCCGCGAGCAGCTCCTCCTGCGGCAGTGCGGCCAGGCGATGGGCCTCACTGTCCACGAACCCGGAGGCTCCTGCCTGTGCCGCAGCACGCAGGAGTTCGTCGAAGGCGGGATCACCGGTCACGGACTGCAGCGCTGCCGTGTCCGTCCAGTGCAGGTGCGCGATCTGGTCCGCGACCGTCCAGCCCGCCGCCGGGGTGGGCGTCTCCCACTGTGCGGGCGGCAGGCCGGAGACCAGGGCGTCGAGCTGCGCGGTCTCCTGTTCCAGCAGGTCGAGTGCGGTGGTGAGGTCCATGCGGAGGTGCTCCTCTGGGTGGGTCAGCGTCGACTCGGTGAGGCCGGCGGGCGTCCGCCCCGCGTCCTCGCAGTGCGGTGATCCGTCCGTGCCGTTCGCCACTCACTGTGGCACAGTTCAGATGAACGATCAATCTGGATTGATTGTTTTCATGGATTGCCCTAGCGTGTTGCCTGCATCACAGTGCGGACCCGGGTCGTCATGCGCGGCGAAGCGCAGCCCACGGGGCCGCGACCCGCGCTGCGGCATCGTCCGCAGGCTCCCGCGCATCCTCGATTCGAAGGAGAATCCCGTGAGCGTCCCCCTGGGCACCTGGCCCGCCATCCACGCCCATCGCATCCCCGACCGTCCCGCACTCGTCGACGGCGACACCGGCCGTCTCGTCACCTACGCGGACCTGGAGGAGCGCACCACGCACCTGGCCACCGCGCTGCGGGAGCGGGGCGTGGGCCCCGGCGACCGCGTGGCCGTCCTCAGCCTCAACTGCCCGGAGATGCTGGAGCTCGTCTTCGCCGTCGCCAAGCTGGGTGCGATCACGGTGATGCTGAACTTCCGGCTCACGGCTGGCGAGATCGCGTTCATCCTCAAGGACTCCGGCGCCACGCTCCTGTTCGCCACCACCTCGCTGGAGGAGACGGCCCGGACCGCCGCGGAGGATTCCGAGGTCCGGGAGATCCTCACCCTGGCGACCGCTCAGGAGCGCCGGGACGGCGTCCGCGCGGGCTTCGACGCGCTGCTGGACTCCGCTGCGGGCCCCGATGCCCCGGACCTGCCCGAGGTCGACCCGGAGTCGCCCGTGGTGCTCATGTACACCTCGGGCACCACCGGCAGGCCCAAGGGCGCGATCCTCACCCACTCCAACCTCTTCTGGGTCTCGCTGTACCACAACAGCATCGAACGCGGACTGAACCAGCTGGACGTCAACCTCGCGGTCGCACCGCTGTTCCACATCGGCGCGCTCGCGGTGTACACGCTCCCCGGCGCGTACTGGGGTGCCTGCACCGTGGTGCTGGAGTCCTTCGACCCGGAGACGTGGGCGGCCGCGGTCGAAAGGCACCGCGTCACCAAGGCCTTCGCCGTGCCCGTCATGTGGGGCGCCGTCCTGCAGTCCGGGGCCACGGACAGACACGACGTGTCCAGCCTGGACGTCGCCATCTCCGGCGGTGCCCCGTGTCCCCTGCCCGTCATCGAGGGCCTGCTGGCCAAGGGCGTGGCCTTCACGGAGGGGTTCGGCCTCACGGAGACCGCGGCGGCGGCCTCGATGCTGCCCTCGGAGTTCGTGCGCTCCCACGCCGGGTCCGTGGGCCGGCCCATGCCGCACGTGGAGTTCCGCGTGGTGGACGCCGCAGGCGAGCAGGTGCCCGTCGGAGAGGTGGGCGAGCTCCTCGTCCGCGGCCCCTCCGTCTCCCCCGGCTACTGGAACCGCCCGGATGCGAACGCGGAGGCGTTCCGGGACGGCTGGTTCCACACCGGGGACCTCGCCCGCGTGGACGCTGACGGCCTCTACCACCTCGTGGACCGGAAGAAGGACATGGTCATCACCGGCGGTGAGAACGTCTACCCCATCGAGGTGGAGCAGGTGCTCTACGGCCATCCCGCCGTCGCGGAGGTCGCCGTGATCGGCGCGCCGGACGCGCAGTGGGGCGAAGCGGTCACCGCGGTGGTCGTCCGCGCCGAGGCGAGCGCGGGTAAGAGCGCAGGCTCGGCGGGGACGACCTCGGGCGCGGTGGATGACGAGACCGGGGCGGCCGGCGGGGCAGGGGCAGCCGCGGACGAGGCCCTCGCCGCCGAGCTCACCGCGTTCGCCCGGGAGAGGCTCGCCGGCTTCAAGGTCCCCAAGCGCTTCGTCTTCACGGACGCCCTCCCCCGCACCGCCACCGGCAAGGTCCGCAAGGTCGAGCTGCGCTCCGCGGTGGGCGGACAGGAGTCGATGGTGAGCCGCTGAGACCCGCGCAGACGCGGGGGCTGCCCTCCTCCTATGGAACCCGTCGCGCGCCCACCCCGGCCGGACACCCCCACCCCCGCACAGACCGTGAATCACACCCCGGAGAGGACATCACAGTGACAGCAGAGGCACACACGAACACGGACACCGAGGACATCGAGGAGTTCCGCACCAGCGTGCGGGCGATCCTGGAGAAGGAGATCGCCTCCCGGATCGACGAGTGGGAGGCTGCGGGCGCGTTCGACGCCCACGAGCTGTTCCCCCGGTTGGCGGAGCACGGCCTGCTCGGCCTCGGCTACAGCCCGGAGGACGGCGGTGAAGGCGCGCCGCTGGAGTACCAGATGGTCCTCGCGGAGGAGCTCGCCCGCTGCGGTGCGGCAGGCGTGAGCATGGCGATCAACGTGCAGATGCACATGGCCACACCCTCGCTCGCCCGCTTCGGCACCCCGGAGCTCAAAGAGGCGTACCTGCGTCCCGCCCTGCGCGGAGAGCAGGTCGCCGCGATCGCCGTCACGGAGCCGGGCTCCGGCTCCGACGTCGCCGGACTGTCCACCCGCGCCCGCCGCGACGGCAACGACTGGGTGATCACCGGCCAGAAGATCTTCATCACCAACGGCGCTCAGGCGGACTGGTTCTGCATGCTCGTGCGCACCTCCGACGAGGGCGGACACCGCGGCATGAGCCAGATCATCGTGCCCCGGGACACCCCCGGCTTCGAGGTGGTGCGCGTCCTCGACAAACTGGGCAACCGCTCCTCCGACACCGTGGAGCTGCGGCTGGAGGATGCGCGCGTGCCCGTCTCGAACACCATCGGCACCCCCGGTCGCGGGTTCCAGCAGCAGATGCAGCAGTTCGTCATCGAGCGCCTCTCCGCGTGCTTCTCCGCCGCGGGCTCCGCCGCCCAGGCGCTGGAGCGGACGCGGGACTACCTGCAGACGCGCACCGTGTTCGGCGCTCCGCTGGCCACCCGTCAGTACCCCGTCTTCCGCCTCACCGAGCTCTCCGCCCAGCTGGACCTGCTCCGGGCGCTCAACGAGAAGATGTGCCGCAAGCTGGGCGCCGGTGAGGACATCACCCGCGAGGCGACCGTCGGCAAACTCACCGCGGGCAGGCTGCTCCGCGAGGTCGCGGACGCGGCCGTCCAGTACCACGGCGGCCTCGGCTACATGGAGGAGAACTGGACCAGCCGCTTCTACCGCGACAGCCGTCTCGTCTCGATCGGCGGCGGCGCCGACGAGGTCATGCTGCAGGTGCTGGCGAAGCTCGACGGCTACGACCTCTGAACCCACCACCCCTTCAGGGACTCATCCCTCCAGGACTCCCCCTCCCAGGACCAGGACTCCCCCTCCCAGGAAAGGACCCTCCATGCGCGCGGACACCAGCAGAGTCGACCCCCAGGACCTCAACCTCGCACGCCGCAACACCGTGGGCGACGCCCTCACCCGCACGGCGGACAGACTGCCGCACAACATCGCCGTGGTGGACGGCGAGCGCCGCATCGACTACGCCACGCTCGAGCACGACTCCGAGGCCGTGGCCCGCGGCATCCTCGCGCTCCCCCACGCGCCGGAACAGGGCGAGCCCGTCGCCGTGCTCATGACGAACTGCTACGAGTTCCTCCCCGTCTACTTCGGCATCGCGAAGTCCGGGCGGGTGGCCCTGCCCGTCAACTACGGCCTCGCGCCGGAGGACATCGCCTGGATACTCACGGACGCCCAGGCCCGCACCGTCGTCATCGACGAGGCCCTGCTGCCCCTGCTGACCGCGGCTGCGGCGGCCGGTGCGGAGGTGGAAACCGTCGTGGTGCGGCGGACGGCGGGCGCGGCGGAGGCGGCCGAGGCCTCGGGCGCCTCCCCGCTCGACTCCGGCCTCCCCGGAGCCCGGACCGTCGACCTCGCGGAGCTGTTCGCCGCCGAGGTGGGCGAGGAACTGCGGATCCTCATCGGCAGCGACGACGTCGTCCAGTGCCTCTACACCTCCGGGACCACCGCGAACCCCAAGGGCGCGCTGGCTGCACACAGTGCTGTCGTCATGGGCGCGATGACGAACGCGCTCCTGCTCGGCGGGGACTGGGGACGCACGCCGGGAACCATGCTCCTCGTCCTCCCGATGTTCCACGTGACCGCACTCAACACCCTGGCCAAGCCCGTCCTGTTCACCGGCGGCACGCTCGTCATCCAGCAGGGCTTCGATCCCGTCGCCGCGATCGACGCGCTGGAGCGCGAGCGCGTGACGACCTTCACCGGCCTGCCGATGATGTGGGGCGCGCTCGTGGCCGAACACGCCAAGCGGCCGCGCGACCTCAGTGCGATGGACACCGCCATGTACGCGATGGCACAGATGCCGGAGCGGATCCTCGCGGGCATGGACGCGATGATGCCCAACGCCAAGATCGTGCTGGGCTCCGGGCAGACGGAGGTGATCCCCGCGACGACCTTCCAGCGGCCCGAGCACCGGCACGGGAAGAACGGCTCGTGGGGCATGCCCATGCCCACCGTGCGCGTGCAGATCATGGGCCCCGACGGCGAGCTCCTGCCCACCGGCGAGACCGGTGAGATCGTCTACCGGGGCGGCCACGTCACGCTCGGCTACTGGAACCGGCCCGACGCCAACGAGGAGTCCTTCCGGCACGGCTGGTTCCACTCCGGGGACCTCGGGCACCTGGACGAGGAGGGCGTCGTCTGGTTCACGGACCGGGTCAAGGACATCATCAAGACCGGCGGGGAGAACGTGTCCTCGATGAAGGTCGAGCGCATCGTCGCGGATGCGCCGGGAGTCGTCGAGTGCTGCGTGATCGGGACCGAGCACGCGCACTGGGGCGAGGCCGTCACGGCCGTGGTGCTCAGCGACCGCGTGCCGCCCCTGGAGGGCGAGGGCTCGGTGGCGGATGGGAGCGTGAGTGCTCAGGAGCGCAGCCGGCGCGCGGCACAGGTGGAGGAGGAGATCCTCGCCCACGTGCGGGAGAAGCTCAGCGGCTTCGAGACGCCCAAGCGGGTGGAGTTCGTGGACGCGCTGCCCAAGACCACCACCGGGAAGATCAGGAAGAACGTGCTGCGCCAGCAGTTCTGAGGGGGCCGGCCGGAGCGCCTGAGGAGCATGGTTCGGAGCACCGGCGGGAGCAGGGGCCGGAGCACCGGCGGAAAGGCCGCGCGGATCTCAGCGATCCGTGCGGCCTCGTGCGTCCGCTCAGTCCTGGACGATCGGGCGCTTCGCCACGGCACGGGCGTGGGAGAGCTCCCGGAAGCCGTGGATCGAGTGGTAGGCGCCGATCCCGCTGTGGTTGGCACCGCCGAAGGGCAGATTGGGCTCGAGGTAGTTGCCCGCCCAGCCGTTGATGCTCACTCCGCCGGAGGAGGTCTCCGCGAGCACCCGGGCCTCGGCCTCGGGGTCCGCCGTGAAGACGTGCATGGTGAGCGGCTTGGTGCGGCTGCGGATGCCGTCGATCACCTCGCCCAGCTCGTCGTAGGCGAACACCGGCAGCACCGGGCCGAAGATCTCGTCCTGCATGACGGCGGCGTCCTCGGGCACGTCGAGGAGGACGCAGGGCTCCACCGTCAGCGTCTCGCGGTCGCGCCGGCCGCTGCCGATCAGCTTGGCACCGCGCTCCACGGCATCGTCGATGTAGCCTGCGACCCGGTCGAAGTTCCGTTCGTCGACGATGCGGGAGAAGCGGTCGAGGTTGATCTCGTCGCCGTTGTAGACGCGGTCCTGCACCGCGCCCATGAAGCGGTCCACGAACTCGTCGCGCAGCGCCCGCTTCACGTACACGTGGTCCGGCGCCAGGCAGATCTGGCCGGCGTTGGACATCTTGCCGATCATGAGCGCCTGCGCGGCCGCGTCGAGGTCCGTGGTGCCGTCGATGACCGCGGGGCACTTGCCGCCCAGCTCCAGCGTGACGGAGGCCAGGTGCTTCGCCGCGGCGGCCATGACGACCTTGCCCACAGCAGGGCTGCCGGTGAAGAAGACGTGGTCGACGGGGAGCTCGGAGAGCGCGTTCGCGAGGTCCACTCCGCCCTCGAAGACCGCCACCTCGTCCTCGGAGAACGCCGCCCGGATGATCTCCGCCGCGAGCGCGGAGGTGGCCGGGGCGAGCTCGTTGGGCTTGACGATCGCGACGTTGCCGGCACCGATGATCGCCGCCAGCGGCTGGAAGGTCAGCAGGAAGGGGTAGTTCCACGGACCGTACAGGAGCACCTGGCCGCGGGCCTCGTACTGGACGAACGCCTCGGTGCCGGGGTATGAGACGGGCACGGCCTGCGGCTCCATCCACTCCGCGAGGTGCGCGATGATCCCGTCGATCTCCGCGAGCACACCGCCCAGCTCCGTCCCGGCGCCGGTGAAGCCGTCCGCGAACTTCTCCTTGGTGCGGCGCAGGTCCCGGTGCAGGGCCTCATCGACGTCGTCGGCGCGGCTGAGGAGCACCTCGCGGAGCCTCCCCAGCTTCTCCACCCGCTGCTCCGCGGTGGTGTTCCCCACCCTCCACTTGCTGCGCTGCTGGAGTTCGTGGACTCGTCGGATCTCGTTCGGGTCCCATGCGGACATAGGCGGATCACCTCCATGTGATGCGATAGCTGGGGCCGACACTACACCGGGAGGACACCGGCCTCGGCCCCCTTCTCACAGGGTGGTTCCCACTCGCCGGGGGCCGGTGCGCGCCCGGTGAGCGGGTCTGCGAGCGGGCCGGCGCCTCGGGAGCCGGCGGCTGTGCGCTCAGCCGCCGGCCGCGGCGTCGCTCAGTAGACGACGATGGGCTTGAGCGTGGTCCCCTCCGCGGAGTCCGCGAACGCGCGGTTGATCTCCTCGAGCGGATACGTGCGGGTGAGCTTCTCGAACGGGAAGACGCCGGTCTTGTGGAGCGCGATGAGCCGCGGGATGAACTCCTGCGGGACGGCATCGCCCTCGATCACCAGGCTCACCCGGATGCCGGAGGCCAGGCGAGTGCCCACGTCGATGGAGGCCTGCGTGCCCACCTTGGAGGCCCCTACGAGCACACCGTGCCCGAGGATGCGCAGCGAGTTGGTCATCTGGTTGAAGACCGCGGGCACACCGGTGGTGTCGAGCGCGTGCTGGACGCCGGTGCCGGTGATCTCCATGATCGCCTCCACCGGGTCCTGCTCCTTCGAGTTCACGGTGTGGGTGGCACCGAGCTCCCGGGCGAACTCGAGGCGGGACTCGACGATGTCGACGACGATGATGGTGGAGACGCCGGCCGCCTTCGCGGCGAGCACGCCGGCCATGCCGACCGCGCCGGTGCCGAACACGGCGAGCGAGTCGCCCGCCTTCACGTCCAGGACGTTGAGCACGGAGCCCGCACCGGTCATGATGCCGCAGCCCAGGGGTCCGAGCAGTTCGAGCGGCACCTCCTCGTCGACCTTGATCGCACCGCTGGCCACGACGTTGGAGTGCTCCGCGAAGGAGGACTGGCCGAAGAAGTGCGAGCCCACCGGGCCGTTCTCGTCGCTGAAGGCCCGGGAGCCGTCTCCGCGCACACCGGCGAAGTTCCGCTCGCCGAACTTCTCGCAGTACATGGGGTGCCCTGCGAAGCACTGCGCGCACTGGCCGCAGAACGCCGGCCCCAGCACCACGCGGTCGCCGGGAGCAAGGTCCGTGACCGCGCTGCCGACCTCCTCGACGATGCCCGAGCCCTCGTGCCCCAGCACGGCGGGGAGCTCGATGGGGTGCCACTGGTCACGGAAGATCGCATCCGTGTGGCAGATGCCGGACGCCACCATCTTCACGCGGATCTCATCCGGACGGGGATCGTCGAGCTCGACCTCGCGGATCTCCAGGTCCTTGCCGCCTTCGACCACCACGGCTGCACGCGTCTTCATCTCCGCCTCCTCAAGCACACCGGCTCGGGAATCCGCGGTCGGCGTGCGGATCGTCGTATTCGTCTGCGTGCATGACTCTAGACCTCGGCGCGGTCCGCGGGCAGGGCTCGCGGCTGTCTCGTTCCTCACCTGCGGGAGTGCCGGCCAACTCCCTGCCCCACTCCCCGGCCCCGCGCAGTGCACAGAAGTGCGCCCCGCGCAGTTCGCCGTGGAACCGCGCGGGGCGCACCCTCTCGTCAGAAGCGCTCGCTCAGGGCGCCTCGGGCAGGCCCTTCGCGTTCTCGTCGATGTTGCGGATGAGGACGGAGGTGTCCCGGTCCCCCCAGCCCTCGTCGATGAGCTTCTGCAGCTTCTCGTGGACGAGGCTCGCGGCGGGCAGGTCCAGGCCCTCGGACTCCGCGCCGGCGAGCGCCAGGCCCACGTCCTTGTGCATGAGCATGGTGGAGAAGCCGGCGGTGAACTCCCTCTCCGCCGGGGAGATGTCGACCACTCCGGGGACGGGGTACCAGTTGCGCAGCGGCCAGGAGTCGCCGGAGGACACCTTCGCGATGTCGAAGAAGACCTTGGGGTCGAGTCCGAAGCGCTGGGCCAGCACGGCGCCCTCGACCACGCCCTGGAGGCTGATGGCCAGCTGCATGTTGTTGACGATCTTGGCGGCCTGCCCGGCTCCGTCGCCGCCGGCGTGGAAGATGTTGCCGGCCATCGCCTCGACCACGGGGCGCACCGCCTCCACGTCCGCATCCGCGCCGCCGAGCATGAAGGTGAGCGTCCCCGCCTGCGCGCCGCCCACACCGCCGGAGACCGGCCCGTCGATGAACCGGAAGCCGCGCTCGCGGGCACCGGCGTGCAGGGCCCGCGCGGTGTCGACGTCGATCGTCGAGTCGTCCACCAGCAGCGTGTCCGTGGACGCGGAGTCGAAGACGCCGCCGGCGTCGAAGTACACGCTGCGGGCGTGCTCGCCCTTGGGCAGCATGCTGAAGACGAAGTCCGCGCCGGCCACGGCCTCGGCGATGGATCCCGCCGCCTGCACGCCGTCCGCGGCTGCCGCCTCCACCGCCGCCGGGACGACGTCGAAGCCCTTGACCGTGTGACCTGCCGCGATGAGGTTCTTCGTCATCGGGCGGCCCATGTTGCCCAGTCCGATCCAGCCGATGTTCGCCATGATGCCTCCTTGCACTCGCCTGTTCCTCCGTGCCGCTCCGGCTCGGCTCCGGGCCGTGCGGCTGACACCCCCAGAATATGCCCGCCGTCACACACCGCGCCCCTGCGCGCGGCCCGGGCGGCCGTCAGGAGGATCCGCTTCCGCACCGGAGGTGTGCACCGGTGCAGATGAGCCGCCGGCCTCGTGCCGTGCCGGAGCCTCGCAGCAGGCCCGCCTCCGTCCGGCACGCGCGTGCGGCGGCCGGCGTCTGCGCATCCTTCCGCGAGCCCCTGCGCCGGTGCGTCAGCGCAGACCCACCGCGGCCCCACGGATACGATGCCTCCATGACCAGCTCGCACGTGCCGTCGGCCTCCGGCCCCCGCATCGCGCCGGATGACCTCCTCACCCTCCTCGCCGTCGCCCGGCTGGGCAAGTACACGGCGGCCGCCCACAGCCTCGGCGTCAACCACACGACGGTCTCCCGCCGCATCGCCTCCCTGGAGAAGGCGGTGGCGGACCGCGTGCTCACCCAGGCCCCCGAGGGCTGGGAGCTCACCGCGCGCGGCAGGCAGCTGCTGCCCGCCGCGGAGGCCGTGGAGACCGCCCTCGCCTCCGTCGCCGGGCCCGCCCCGGAGGAGGGCGGCGCGGGACGCCGCCTGTCCGGGACCGTGCGCATCGCCGCGCCGGAGGGCTTCGTCCGCACCTTCGCCATGCCGGCGCTCAGCCGCCTGCAGCGCAACCACCCGGGCCTGCAGGTGGAGCTCCAGACCGCCACGCAGCGCGCCCGCCGCTACCGCTCCGGGATGGACATCGAGATCGTGGTGGGCCGTCCGGACACGCGCCACTCCACCGCCCACTACCTGCGCTCGTACTCCCTGGGCCTCTTCGCCGCGCCGTCCTACCTCGCCCGCCACGGGGAGCCGGAGACGGAGGAGGCGCTGGCGGACCGCCGGCTCATCTACTATCCGGAGCACTCGCTGGAGGTCGACGGTCTCCTCAACGCGGCGGAGTCGCTGCCGGAGACGGCCGGCTACTTCCGCTCCAACTCGGTGAATGCGCAGCTGCAGGCCACGCAGATGGGCGTGGGGATCGGCCTCCTGCCGGTGTACGCCGCGCAGGGCGACGACTCCCTGGTCCGCGTGCTGCCGGAGTTCGACAAGGTCATGGAGTACTGGGCGTCGGTGCGGCCGGAGGCGCTGCGCAGCCCGGTGGTGGAGCACGTCCTCGCCGCACTGCGCTGAGGATGCGGCGCGGCGGTGCTGTGCTGCTGTGCTCGCCTCTCGCGCTCCGTGAACCCGTGAACCCTCACAGCCACCCACCCATACGCGGGCGGCTGAGCACACAGCCGGTGCCAGGACGCCCCACCGCCGCTTCCACCCCGCCGAATCCGCCGCACCCTCCCGCTACAGTGGTACTTAACGCTCATTCGATAGGCGTGACCGACCAATGCTGTTCGTCCGCGAAAGGCTGATGCCCCTATGACCGAATCGATCCTGTCCCGCCGCGACCTGCGCTTCCTGCTCCACGACTGGCTCGACGTCTCCGCGCTCACGGAGCGGGAGCGCTTCGCGGACCACTCCCGCGAGACCTTCGACTCGCTCCTCGAGGTCTCCGAGGACATCGCACGCGAGCACTTCGCCCCGCACTACCGCAAGAACGACCTCAACGAGCCCACGTTCGACGGCGAGACGGTCCACATCATCCCGGAGGTCAAGGCCGCTCTGGACACGTTCGCGGAGTCCGGCCTGCTCACGGGTGCCGTCGACGAGGAGTACGGAGGCATCCAGCTGCCCCACACCGTCTCCCGCGCCTGCTTCGCCTGGTTCCAGGCTGCGAACATCGCCACCTCCAGCTACGCGATGCTCTCGATGGGCAATGCCGCCCTCCTCCTGGCCCACGGCACGCCGGAGCAGATCGAGCGCTATGTCGTCCCGGAGCTGGAGGGCCGCTTCACGGGCACCATGTGCCTCTCCGAGCCGGAGGTGGGCTCCTCGCTGAGCGACGTCTCCACCCGTGCCGTCCCCCAGGACGACGGCACCTACCGCGTGCACGGCCAGAAGATGTGGATCTCCGGCGGCGAGCACGAGCTCAGCGAGAACATCGTGCACCTCGTCCTCGCCCGCGCTGAGGGCGATGCGCCGGGCGTCAAGGGCCTCTCGCTGTTCATCGTGCCCAAGAAGCTGGTGAATGACGACGGCAGCGTGGGCCAGCGCAATGACGTGGTGCTCAGCGGGCTCAACCACAAGATGGGCTGGCGCGGGACCACCAACACGCTGCTGAACTTCGGAGAGGGCGCGTTCACGCCCGGCGGCAAGAGCGGTGCCGTAGGGCATCTCGTGGGCGAGCGCGGCAAGGGCCTCGCGTACATGTTCCACATGATGAACGGCGCGCGGATCGGTGTGGGCTCCGGCGCTGTGGCGCTGGGCTATCGCGGCTACCTCGCCGCCCTGGAGTACGCCCGTGACCGCATCCAGGGCCGCCCGCTCGAGGACAAGGATCCGGCGGCTCCGCCCGTGCACCTCGTGCGCCACCCGGACATCCGCCGGATGCTCCTGGCCTCGAAGTCCTACGTGGAGGGCGGCATGGCCCTCGTCCTCTACGCGGCCAGGCTGCTGGACGAGTCCCAGACCGCGCCCGAGGCCGCCGACCGCGAGCGCGCCGACCTCCTCCTCGACGTGCTCACTCCGCTCGTGAAGACGTGGCCCTCGCGCTGGTGCCTCAAGGCCAACGACCTCGCGATCCAGGTGCTGGGCGGCGCCGGGTACACGCGCGACCACGACGTGGAGCAGCTCTATCGCGACAACCGACTCAACCCCATCCACGAGGGTACGGACGGCATCCAGTCCCTCGACCTGCTGGGCCGCAAGGTCCGCATGAAGGGCGGCGCCGGACTGCGGCTGCTGGCCGAGACGATCCGCGCGACGACCGCGAAGGCGGAGGGGACCGCCTGGGCAGAGCAGGCCGCCGCACTGGAGACCGCACTGGCGCGCACGGAGTCCGTCACCGCGACGCTGTGGGCGGACGGGGATCCGCTGCAGGCGCAGTCGAACTCGTGGGAATACCTCGAGGCCGTGGGCCACACCGTCATGGCCTGGCTGTGGCTGGAGCAGGCGCTCGCGGCGGACGCCGCCGAGGCCCGCACGGGTGACAGCGCAACCTCCGGTGGCACCGATGCGGGTGCCACCGCGAGCGGTGCGGACTCGTCTGCGGGGAGCGCGGCCAGCCGTGCATCCGGTGCCGATGACACCGCCTTCTACGCCGGCAAGCGCGCCGCTGCCCGGTACTTCTTCAGCCACGAGCTGCCGCGGGTGCACCCGCAGTTCGATCTGCTGGAGAGCCTGGACCGGACCTTCGCGGACCTCGACGACGCCGTCCTCTGAGCACCCGGCACGTCACGCTTCCGAGCCCGGAAGGGCTCACACCCAAACCCTCAGGTTACGTCTGCGTAGCGGCCGCCCACCACGGCCGCTACGCAGACGTAACTTCGAGGCTCTCGGGGGCCGGGGGCGGTGCGGTGCGTTCAGGGTGGTGCGCTCAGCGCCGCCGGGCCAGGAGTGCTCCGTGCGGCCGCGCTCCCGCGTCATGCCGGGTATGGGGCTCCTCCACGACGAAACCAGCTTCCGCGACCACGGTGGAGAGCTCCCCGACCGGCCAGAACCAGGCCGTCGTCACCGCGTGGTCGAAAGGCTCGCACCGCGGCCCCTCGAAGAAGCCCATGAGCAGGCTGCCCCCGGGCACCAGCACTCGGGCGAACTCGGTGAGAGCGGCGGGCAGGGCCTCGGGAGCGGTGTGGATGAGGGAGTACCAGGCGAGGATCCCCTGCACGCTCGCGTCCGACTCTCCCAGCTCCTCAGCCCGCCCGAGGCGGAATGCAGTGGAGGGAAACCTGCTCCGCGCGAGGGCGAGGAAGGCGGGCGCAGGATCGATGCCGACGACATGGATCCTCGGCGAGCCCTGCCTCTCGGGCTCGCCGGTGCGCAGCAGAGGCACGTCTGCGACCGCAGAGGCGGGATGATCAACCCTGCCGGCCGGGGCCTCGGCCGGACCGGCACGGTGGTCGGCTGCGCCCGCCGAGCGCTCACACCCATCAGCAAGCCGCGCATCCAGCCACGCAGTCCAGTGCCCGGGGCCGCAGCCCACATCGAGAAGCAGCGGCGCGCCGTCCTCGTCCTGCCGGCCGTCGGAAGTGACGTCTGCGCACCGGACGCCCACCACGTCCGGTACACAGACGTCACGTGAGGTGGGCACAATCCTGCGCAAGGAGTCCGCCCAGCGGCCCACGAGCGCGCGATCGGCCTCTGCGGTCGCATCCATGGATCCCAGGAGCTGCGTGTACTCCTCGGCTCTGCGGTCGTAGGCATTCTCCGCAGGAAGATCTGCGGAGAAGCTCTCCCCTTCAGACCCCTCAGCTGCCGAGCACGCTGCGGCAGCCTGCACTGGGGCACGTGACGCACTCACCGCACCGGTGTCCGCGCTGACCGGCCCCTCGGCGGAGGGATGCGCACCGGTGGCTCTCCCGCTCGCACCCCCGGCGCGTTCGCTCACGCAGCGGACCAGCCGCCGTCGATCGAGTGCGCGGCTCCGTTGATGGCGCGGCCGGCCTCGGAGGCGAGCAGCACGGCGATCGCGGCGACGTCGTCGGGCACCGGCAGCGACGGGACCGCTGAGTGTTCGAGGAAGACCTCGTCCAGCACCGCGTCCTCGCTGATGCCACGCTGAGCGGCGAGGTCCGCCACCTGGTTCTGCACCAGGGGCGTCATGACGTAGCCGGGGTTGATCGCGTTGCAGGTCACGCCCTTGGGGCCGCCCTCCAGCGCCGTCGTCTTGGTCAGTCCCATGATCCCGTGCTTGGCGGCGACGTAGGCGGACTTGTTCGCCGAGGCCCGCAGCCCGTGGACGGACGAGAGGTTGATGATCCGGCCCCAGCCGCGCGCGTACATGCCCGGCAGCGCCGCCTTCGTGAGGACGAACGGTGACTCCAGCATGAGCCGCTGGATGAGCCGCCACTCCTCCAGCGGGAAGCCCTCGACCGGGTGGATGCGCTGGATGCCGGCATTGTTGACGAGGACGTCCACCTCGAGCGGCTCTGCGGCGAACCGCGCCTCGAGGGCGTCCGTGTCCGCGAGGTCCACCTCCCAGGCCTCCGCAGAACCCGCACCCGAGGCCGGCCCCGCAGCAGAGGCCTCCCCGGTCGCTGCAGAACCCGCACCCGAGGCCGCCGCGGCGATCTCCGCGACCACGGCCTCGGCTCCGGCGGCATCCCTGTCCGCGACGATCACGTGCGCACCCTCCGCGGCGAAGGCGAGCGCGGTGGCGCGGCCGATCCCGGAGGCGGCACCGGTGACGAGGGCACGGCGGTTCTTCAGCAGATCAGTCATGTGAGCAACGATACGCCGGGGCACGGACGCGGAGGCGTTCCCCTGCCGCGAACCGCCCTGCTAGAATCCGGTGCAGTTGTGTATCTACCGGCCGTCGGCATTCCGGCGGACAGCGGCGGCACCATTCTCACCGCGTCCCCGACCCCCGAAGAGCCATGACACAGACGCACACCTCCTCCGTCGGCACTGCCCCGAACGATCCGGCAGGCGGCGGTGCCGCACTGAGTGACGCCGCCCGGAACGGCGCAGCGCAGCCCAGCGTGCTCAGCCTCGCGGGCCTCCCCTACTTCCCCATCGCCTTCATCGCGCGCCTTCCCTTCGCGATGATGGTCGTGGGTGTGCTCACCGTGGCCGTCTCCGCCCGAGGCTCCCTCTCCCTCGGCGGCCTCACCTCCGCCTTCGTGGGCGTCGGCACGGCGGTGGTGGGTCCGCTGCTGGGGGCGGCTGCGGACAGGTTCGGCCAGCGCCGCGTGCTGCTGCTCATCGCGCCGGTCAACAGCGTCCTGCTCCTCGTCTTCTGCGCGGTCGTGTACAGCCAGGCGTCGCCGGCGCTGCTGCTCCTCGCGGCGTTCGGGATCGGTGCGACGGCACCGCAGGTCGCACCCATGTCGCGGTCGCGCCTCGTGACGCTCATCGCGGAGCGCATGGCACCCGCTCGCAGGCCCAAGGCGCTCTCCGCGACCATGTCCTACGAGTCCGCCGCGGACGAGATGGTGTTCGTGTTCGGTCCCTTCCTGGTCGGCATCCTCGCCTCCGCCCTCACCCCGTGGGCGCCGCTGGCCATCGCCGCCGCGCTCTCCGCGGTCTTCGTCATCGCCTTCGCCCTGCACCCCACCGGCCGTGCCGTCTCCGCCGCCCGGAGCGAGGACGGCTCCGCACCGTCGTCGGCACGCGAGCTCTTCCGTCCCGTCCTGCTCACGGTGGTCGTGGGCATCTTCGGTGTGGGGCTGTTCTTCGGCTCAGTGCTCACCTCGCTCACCTCCTTCATGGCGGACCTGGGCGAGTCCGAGAGGGCAGGGCTGTTCTACGGGATCATGGGCATCGGCTCCGCCGTACTCGCTCTCGGCATGGCGTGGCTGCCCGCACGGTTCTCCCTCCGTGCGCGCTGGCTCACCTTCGGCCTGCTCCTGCTGGGCGGCAGCCTCCTGCTCGCGAACGCCACCGCGCTGGCTGCCGTCGTCGTCGCGCTGGCGCTCATGGGCACCGGTGTGGGCCCCGTGCTCGTCACGCTGTACGGGCTCGGCGCGGACCGGAGCCCGCTGGGCCGTTCGGCCACCGTCATGACGATGCTGGGCTCCGGCGTCATCGTGGGGCAGTCGCTCGCGGCTGCGGGCACCGGCCAGGTGGCCGAGGCGCTCGGCACCGGCACCGCGCTCTGGGCGCCGGTGTGCGCGGCCTCCGTCGTGGTGCTCGCGGGTGCCGCGAACTGGTTCCTCACCGGACATGCAGACACCGCCGAGGCCTCCGCCACGCGGGCCTCCGCTGCGCGGGTCTCTGTCGCTGCGGACGAGTGACGCTCGCGGGTGCGTGCACGGGCATTCGCCTAATCACCAGATGACACCCGCTTCTCCCTCAGGACACCCGCCTCTCTCCGCCGAGAAGCGGGTGTCCTGGAGACAAAGCGGGTGCGGTCCCCACCAGCAGGTGCGGTCCCCGCCCGCGAGTGCGCGCTCGGTCCCCCTGAAGAGCCGCAGCGCCCGAGGCCGCCTTCCCTCAGGCGTCCGCCGAACCCTCGCGGTAGATCTTGGCGCGTGCGATCCGCCCTTCCTCCAGGTCGAACACCGCAAGGAGCGCCGCACTCTTCACCACTCCCTCGTAGGTCCATTCCTCGGTCATCTCCGCGACCACCGATTCCCCGCCGTCGATCACACGCACCACGGTGAGCGTGGGAAGGACAGCGCTCATCGCCTGCCCGAAGAAGTCCCGCAGACCTCCGGCCGGGACCGCATAGTCGCCAGTGACCCAGCGGGCGTCCTCCGTGAAGTCCGCGAGCAGTGCGTCGAGGTCCTTCGCGTTGAACGCGCTGACGTGCCGCTCCACGAGCGCCTCCGCGGGGGTCGGGGTACCAGCGGAAGTCGAGGCGTCCACCGCGTCCCCCGGCCCCTCCGGCACTGCAGAACGATCCGCTCCCACACGATCCGTTCCCACCATGTCTCTCCCTCTCCTCCGGCACCTCACGGTCTCCAGCGCACCGTGTCCTCCGGCGCACCGGCTCCGCCGGCACACCGCGCCCCCGGCTCCGCCGGAGCGGCGGCACACCGCCTCAGTCGTCGAGCAGTGCCGCCGCGTACATGGGGCGGGCGGCATCCTCGCTGGGCGGGTGGAAGAGCCCGGCGGTCGCGTCGCGGAACAGGCGGCTGAGCTCGTGGGCGTTGCCGAACCCTCGCCCGCTCGTGCACATGAGCGCGGTCTCCGCGCACCGGCGCGCAGCCGTCGAAGCGTTGATGCGGGCACTCACCAGCCGCAGCGGCCAGCCGGCTCCGTGATCCGTGAGCTCGTCGAACTCACGCGTGTACGTCTCCAGCTGTGCGGGGACGGCCATGAACTCCAGGTGCGCATCCGCCAGCCGCACGCGTGACTCCGGCACCTCCGCATACGTCATGTCCTTCTTCAGCGAGCGGCGCGCCTTCAGCCCTTCCGCACCCAGCTCCAGCGCCCGCCTCGCCACACCGGCATAGACGGAGGCGATGAGCAGCTGGAAGCCGCTCGTGATGGCGAAGGTGAGGAGGTCCGGCACCGGACCGGGCTCGATCCGCCGCGCCACCCGGTGTGCAGGCATCCGCGCACCGTCGAGGATCGTGGCGCGGCTCTGCGAGGCGCGCATGCCCATGACGTCCCAGTCGCCGGACACCGTGATGCCGTCGCCGGGGCCGGGCTCACCGGCAGCCGCGCCGGCCCCGTCCGTTCCGCTCGCATTCTCCCCGACGCCCCGCGCCGCCGCGTACTGCGCCCGTGCCTCCTCCGGCGTCCGCTCGAGGAAGCCGTAGACCAGCGCGGGCGCCTCGGGGTCCGTCGTCTCGTCCAGACCGTGCGCGATGAGACGCGTCCACACCGGGGAGAGCGAGGTGAAGATCTTCACGCCGCTGAGCCGGTACCCACCTTCGCCGTCCGGCACCGCTGTGGTGGTGGAGCCCTGCATGACCCAGTCATTGGAGGGCTCGCTGATCCCGAAGGCGAAGATCTCCCCCGCCATGACCTCGTCGAACACCCAGTTCAGCGAGTCGTCACCGCGGTCGTCCAGCGCCTTGACCACACCGGTGCACATGAGGTGCATGTTGACGGCGAGCGCAGTGGCCGGAGCGGCCGTCGCCAGGCGCTGCTGCAGCCGGGAGACCTGGTTGAGGCTCAGTCCGGGACCGCCGTGTGCGGTGGGCACGAAGAGGGTGAGATAGCCGCGCTCACGCAGCTCCTCGAGGTCCTCGTCGAAGAAGCGGTTCTCCGCGTCGTACACCGCCGCACGCTCGCGGAAGCGCTGCAACAGCTCCTCCGGCAGGTACTGCTCCGCGAGCTCCGCGTGCCGCTGCTCCCGATCCGTCATCCTCGTCCCCTCGCTCTCGCCGCCCGTGGTGTCACTGCTCACGCTACTCTCCGCCCCGCCCGCGCCCGTACCTCCGCCCACCTGACGCGTCCTCCGACACGGCCTGCATGAACAAGGAGATGCCACTCCTCGGCAACACCGTTGAAACCATCGTCGCAACCGTCATCAGCGGCCTGGTGGTTGCGGCCGTCACGGCAGACTCGCGCCCAGAGCCTGAGCCTTCACCACTCATCGTCCACATCGAGATTCACTCGGACCGGAACAGCAGCGCCCCGTTGTGCCCGCCGAACCCGAACGAGGTGGAGAGCACGCTGCGCACCGACTGACTGCGCGCGGCTCCACGCACGAAGTCCCAGCCTTCGAACGCCGGCTCGTCCAGATTGAGGGTGGGCGGCAGCAGCCCCGCGCGCAGCGTGTGCACTGCAATCACCGCTTCCACCACGCCCGAGGCCCCGAGCAGGTGTCCGGTGCTGGACTTGGTGGCGCTGATGGGCACCGTGCGGGCTTCCTGGCCCAGCGCCGCCTCGAGCGCGCGCAGCTCAGCCTCGTCGCCGGCCGGCGTGCCGGTGCCGTGGGCGTTGATGTGGTCGACGACCACCGAGGCGGCGCCCGCGTCCGCACCGGTGTGCGAAGCCCCAGCGCCCGGGCCCGCTGAGTCCCCCGCGCTCATCGCTGCCGCGTCCGCCAGGCACTCGCGCACCGCGGCTGCGGCGCCCCGGCCCTCCGGATGCGGTGCGGTGGGGTGGTGGGCATCGGAGGAGGCACCGAAGCCGGCGAGCTCTGCGAGGATGCGGGCGCCTCGGGCGCGGGCGGAGTCCTCGGACTCCAGCAGGACGGCCGCCGCCCCCTGGGACATGACGAAGCCGGACCGTGCGGCGTCGAAGGGCCGGCTGGCCGCCGCCGGGTCGCCCTCATAGCCCGCCGCGAGCGCGCGCATGTTCGCGTTCGACGCCAGGTTCACCCCGCCGAGGCAGTCCTCCATCCCGACCACCAGGACGGCATCGGCATAGCCGTGGCGGATGCGCCGCAGGCCCTCCCCCAGGCCGATGGCCCCCGAGGCGCAGGTGGCGGAGACCCCCTGGCCCGGGCCGAGGATCCCGTGCCGCTGGCTGAGCAGTGCGGCGGCGGAGTCAGGGGCACCGTAGATGGCGAGTGTGAGCGGGACGGCGCGCGGGCCGCCGGAGTCCAGCGCACGCGTGGCGGCCTGCATGGCGTCGACGGGCCCGGAACCGGTCGCGGCGATGACGGCGATGCGCACCGGGTCCCAGGGGAGCTCCTCCGGGACCGCGGGCGGGTTCCCGGCCCCGGCCTCGGGCACGGTGGTGACCTGCGGTGACCTCGCTGCGCTCTCTGCAGCAGAATCCGCCGCCGAGGCGCACGCCTGTGCCAGCGCCTCGTCACCGGCCGCCACGGCCCAGTGCTGCACGGGGCTCAGCCGGCGGGCCAGGGAGCGGGGGAAGTACGCGGCGGCGTCGAAGTCGCGCACCTGGCCGCCGATCCGCACCGCCAGGTCCGCGTACTGCTCGCCCTCGAGCTCGCGGATCGCGCTGCGGCCGGCGGCCACCGAGTCCCACAGCGCCTGCGCACTGGTGCCGCTGGGTGTCACCGCACCCATGCCGGTCACGACCACTCGTCGCCGCTCAGTCATCGCCGCCTCCTGCCGGTCCGGATTCCGCTCTGCCCTGTGCACCACGCACGTGCACAGCTCAGGCTAACCATGTCCAGCCCTGCGAAGTCACGAGGTGCGTCAGCGAGACGGCTCTATGCACTCGTGCTGCAGTGCGGACACCCTCGCGATGCGACAGAAGTCATGTCGCGGGAGGGGACGGCCTCGCGACTGGTGCATTCAGTTCGTCCGGCAGATCGGTGAGCTCCGCGATGCCGTCGATCATCGCGTCCTTCTGCTTCGACGCGATGAGGCGACGCAGTGCGAGGTCGAGGACCGCCCGGTTCGAGCGCTCACCCGTCAATGCCCTCGCGCGTTCGATCAGCTGTGGATCCAGGTCAACACTCGTCATGACCATCGCCTGCTCCCTTCACTCGCCATATGAGCGATTACATGACTGCGTTCTTCACCGCCGTTCTCCCCTTGGTCCTCTGCACCAGAGCGACAGCAAGCGCGAGGACGACGTGCCTCACAGCCGTCTCGCACGTCCTTCCTGCACGAGCTCCGCAGTGGCCGGACGCCTGATCTTCTGACCCACCGTGCGGGGTAGGCGATCCACCGCGTACCAGCGCCGCGGTACGAACTGCGGGGCGAGGCGGGCGTGCGCCCACTCCTGCAGCTGCGCCTTTCCTGGCACACCGGCCGCACTCTCCGGCTCCACCACGAGAGCCACGACGGTGCCCAGCGCGGCATCCGGCAGCGCCACCGCGCACACCGCTCCCAGCCCGGGCATGCCGTCGAAGGCGCGCTCCACCTCGGGCAGGGCGACCTTGTGCCCGCCGGTCACGGCGATGTCGCCCCTGCGTCCCACCAGCTGCAGCCGCGGCCGAGGTGCCGGGGAGCCTGCCGCTCCGGCCTCGGCTGAAGCGACCCCTCCGGTGGAGGCGCCTCCGGTACCGGGGCCGGCCTCGGCGGCAGACTGCCCACCCTCCGCCGGCACCAGCCTGCCCTGGTCGTGGACGGTGGCCCAGCCGTCCGCACCGCGCAGCACCTCCGTCGTGGTTCCGGCGAGGTAGCCGTCCGAACACGCATCGGCGCGGATCCACAGCGTGCCCAGCTCACCGTCCGGCACGGGGTTCCCGGCGTCGTCGCGGATGCTCGCCTCGATGCCGTCGTAGAGGCTGATGAGCGTACCGTCGCCGTCACGGCTGTCACCGATGAAGCCGATCTCCGCGGCACCGTAGTAGCTGATGAGGCGCACTCCGGGCAGCGCCTCGGCCAGGCCGGTGCGGATGGACTCCGGCAGGTTCGCGCCGCCGGTGACCACGAGCTCCAGGGAGGCGAAGCGCTCGGGGTCACGGCGAGCAGCGACGGCGAGGCCCTGAGCGACGGCGGGGACGGCGACCACGCGGGTGATGCCAACGGCTGCGATCCGGCGACCGGCGTCGATCGCATCGAACTGATCTGCCATGTGCGCGCTGCCGCCGGTCGCCATGCACTCGATGAGCGCGTAGAGCGTGAGGCTGTAGGAGACGGGGCCGGGCGCCAGTGTCGCGACGCCGGGCAGCGGCTCGAGGTGGGCGCTGGAGACGGCGACGTTCGCCCGGTACTGCTCGCGCGTCTTGAGGAAGGCCTTGGGATTGCTGGTGGTGCCGGAGGAGAACAGCATGAGGAACGGCTCCTCGCCGCCGCGCACGGCAGGCATCGGCGCGGGCACGGCTCCGCCCTCGAGCTCCCGGAACTCCTGCAGCGAGACGACCGTGCCGGTCCAGCCCCGGGCGGCGAGAGCCTCCGCGAGATCCGCGGAATCACTGACGATGACGCCGATGTCGGTGGAGAGCACCACCCCCACACGGTGTTCGATGGGCCAGCGCGGGTCGAGGGTCGCGGAGACCGCCCGGTACCCGGCGAGTCCGGCGACGATGCGGGAGGTGTGGAATGCGGACTCCACGCTGACGGCCGTGATGGGGATGCCGCGAGTCTCCGGGGCAGGCGCAGGAGGCTCCGGCTGGGCACGGTGGAGGGACTCGACCGCGGCGAACATGTGCCGGGAGTCCTCGACCAGCTCCGCATAGGTGAGGCGTCCGTCCTCACCCGCAATCGCGATCCTGTCCGGATGCTGTTCCGCGGTCTGCAGAACGACGTGGGTGATGGGCACTCTCAACCTCCCGAGGACTGTGCGGCGGCCTGCGGCAACAGACCGTGTTCAGTCTAAGGAGCAGCGGCGGGCGTGCTGCGACGGACGCTCTGTTGCGCGGGCTGCCGCGCGGAGTCGCGTCACGACACTTCGCACCCATTGGCGTCATTCACCCGAGCACACGTGCGCACAGCGTCAACAGGTGCGAGTCAGCGCGAGAACGTCACCCCTGCCGCCCCTTGAAGCGCGGGTTGAGCTTGTTGATGACGTAGGTGCGCCCCTTGCGCCGCACCACCTGCGCTCCGGGCTGCTTCTTGAGCGAACGCAGGGAGTTGCGGACCTTCATCTCGACCTCCTATGTGGAATGATTATCAACATCACTCAGAATACACACTCCAGGCGAAGGAACCGAGCCACATGGCAGCAGCAGGCGAGAACCCCCTCAGAGACGACCCCCGAAGCGGACGGCGCCTCCGAAAAGGAAGGCACGTCGAGACCGAGCAGCCGACCACGGTCCACACGGGAGAGACAAGGGACCCGCACCTCGGGGTCCCCGCCACCAGTGGCACAGACGTGATCGCCGTCGTCGGAGCATGCACCCCCGAGCGCCGCGAATATGCGCGCCGCCTGGCTGCCTCCCGCCACATGACGCTCGTCCCCGCCGGTCAGCTGGCCGGCCCCGCAGACCCGGACGAGACCCTCCGCTCCGCACTCGCGCTCAACACCCGCGTCCCCGGCTCGACCGGCCTCGTCCTGGAGTACCCCGTGGAGACCTCCGCGCGCAGCATCGTCGCGGACCACACCCACGAGGGAAGCCCCACCCGCCTGCGCGAGCTGATCTGCATCGTCGACGCCGCGCACCTCCTCGCCGACCTCACCACCACGGCACACGTGCCCCTCGGCCGCAGCGACGCCGAGGGGACGCCTCTCACGGCTCCGCGCGCTGAGCTGATCGTCACGCAGATCGAGTTCGCCTCGACCGTCGTGCTCACCAACTGCAGCCTCCTCCGCCGCGAGGAGCAGGACGCGCTCCGGTCCCTCACCAGCCACCTGAGCCCCGAGGCGCACGTGGAGCTGGCGAGCGTCACGCGGCGGGCGGACTACCCGAACCCCGGAGCCGGGTATGCGACAGCGCCGTACACCCGGGAGCAGACGCGGCCGGGATGGATCGCCCTCCTCAACGACGAGTTCGCACCACAGCATCGCCACAGCAGAGTGAGCGCACTGCGCTACGAGCAGATGAGACCCTTCCACCCGAGGCGCCTCGCCCGCGCACTGCAGAGCCACGAGGCCCTCGGCCGAGGCCGGCTCCTGCGCTCGGTCGGCTTCTGCCGGCTGTGCTCGCGCCCGCACATCACCGCCCAGTGGGGGCAGGTGGGCGGCAGCTTCTCGCTCACACCCGCAGCCCTGGACAGCCGGCTGACCGCCGCCGACGAGCCGCTCGCCCTCGGCCAGGATCTCGCGCTCATCGGCCTCGACCTGGATCTCCGTCAGCTGGCCGAGGCCCTGGATGCCGCCGCACTCACCGACGCAGAGCTCCTCGCCGGCCCCGAGGCCTGGCGCACCTACCCGGACCCGTTCCCTGCGTGGAGAGGCGCGGACCAGCGGTGACATCCGAGCCGGTGGTGCTCCCGCGCCCGAGGACACCGCCGGCCTCCGGACAGCACTCGCACACCTGCGTTCGCGCAACGGTCATTCTGCGGGCCCTCCTCCGCGCGAGAAAGGGCCCCGCAGGACCGGAACTTCGCGGAGCCGGAACTTCGCAGGACCGGAACTTCGACCCTTGACAGCACCGGATCCCCAGTCATACTTAAGGTATCCACTAATTAAGGAGATGGTTCATCAGTGGCGAAGGACCCATTGAGCATGGTGTTCGCCGCTCTCGCAGACCCCACGCGCAGACAGATCCTCACGCGCCTGGCACAGGGACCGGCCACCGTCAGTGAGATCGCGGAACCGTTCGAGATGAGCGCACCGGCGATCTCCCAGCACCTGAAGGCGCTCGAGCGCGCAGGCCTGGTCACCCGGACCGCGCACGCGCAGTGGCGCACCCTCTCACTGCAGGCAGAGCCCCTCGACGAGGCCTCGGCCTGGGTCGAGAAGCACCGCCGTGAGTGGAATGAGCGCCTCGACGCACTCGACGCGCACCTCGCGTCCATGAAGACAGAAGCCGCCGGGGCACCGACGCCCCGCCCAGCCCCGAACACGCCCCAGGAGGAATCGCCATGAGCACGAAGACAGACGCCTCGGCCTCGCCCACCACCCCGGAGTTCACGATCACCCGCACCTTCGACGCCCCGCGCGACCTCGTCTGGCGCGCATGGACGGAGGAGGAGCACCTCGCCGGCTGGCTCCACCCCTTCGGGGTCACGACGGACTCGATCTCCTACGACGTCCGCGAAGGCGGCCTCTACCGCTACACCATGACCAACGAGGAGACCGGTGAGAAGTATCCGACCGGCGGCGTCTTCCTCGAGGTCGCACCTCAGGACCGCCTCGTCTTCACCTGGGGCGACCCGGACGATCGCGCGGAGGAGGCCCAGTCCGTCATCACGCTCACCTTCACCGAACACGGCGAGCAGACGGAGATGGTCTTCCACCAGCGCGGATTCGCAGGCACCCCCGGCGACGGATACGTCTACGACGGCTGGGACGAGGCGCTGCGCAACCTCGCCGCACACCTCGGAAACCAGCCGGCCCGCTGAGGGCCTGCCTCCGCCCGGCGGCAGAGGCATTCTCCCGCCACCGGGTGCCGGTTCCGCTACGGCCCATGCCGGAACGACCTGCGGGGCGATTCCCCGCCGCAGAGACGCCGGCCTCCTCACAGCGCACACGCACATGCCGTGAGGAGGCCGGCCTCGGCGCGCAGGCCCGAGCTGTCAGTCCGGCACCTTCCGACCCGCCCGCCCGTTCGCCACCTTCACGATGAGAAGGGCCGAGACCAGCGGCAGCACCGCCAGGAACACCCACACCGCACACGAACCGGCCGCACCATCGCCCATGAGCCGCCCGGCCACGACATTGCCCGCCAGCACCCCGATGCCGCCCGTCGTCGAGAGCAGGCCGAAGTACGCGCCCGCGGGGCGGCGACCGGCGAATCGGGGAACTGTGCTGAGCGCAATGGGATTGGCGATGAGGTGACCGAGCGTGAGGCACCCCACGGCCAGGAACACCGCCAGCATCTGCCCGTCCACGGGTGTGCCGGGCATGCTCTCGAACGCACCGGAGCCGCCGAGGCCGAGCAGGGCGCCCAGCCCGCCCGAACCACCCGAATCGCCGCGTTCATCCGGTCCACCCGGGCCGCCCGAGCCCAGAAGTGCACCCGCAGCCAGCACCCCGAAGCCGAGCGCACTCGCCGCGTAGCCGCAGCGCAGCGCCACACCCGGCCGCGTGCCGGCGAACAGTCTGGCCACAGGCAGCTGCAGCGCCAGCGTCAGCACCGAGACCGCGGCGAACATCAGCCCGATCTCCGCCGCTCCCCCGCCCACGCGCCGCAGCTCCAGCGGGAGCGTGAGGTACAGCTGGTTGTAGGCGATGAGGTCCACGGCATGCAGGCCCGCGAAGGCGAGGAACCGACGATCCGCGACCACTCCCCCGCGACGGCGGCTCGAGCCTGCTTCCCTTCGACGGCGGTCCGCCGCCCTGGCCGCTGGTGCCTCACTCCCGAGCTCGGATGCAGCCACCCCGTCCCTGCGAGCTCCTCGCCCTGCGGATGACTCGACACGCCGCCGCTCCTGCCGGCGACCTCGCCCCGGCAGCGCGATCCACAGGAAGACCGCGATGCACACGAACAGCACAGCACCGCCGGCGGCGACCACCGGAAAGCCCCAGCCCAGCAGCACGGCACCCAGCAGCGGTCCCAGCACGGCACCCATCTCACCCGCCAGCCCCAGCCAGGCGAAGAGCGTGGCCCGAGGCGCCCTCGGCCTGCGCCGTCCGCCTCCGTCATCGGCCTCGCCCCGCACCCGCGCGCCTGCTCCAGGAGAAGCACCGGCCTCGGGCACCACCGCGGCACCACTCCGCCGTTCCTCGGCCTGCGCCACCAGCGTGTTCACGCCCGGGGAGAACAGGGCTCCGCCCAGACCGGTGAGCACCGTGCCGACGAGGAACAGCCACCGCTGCGGCACCTCCGTCCACAGCGATCCGGCTAGCGCCAGGAAGCCCGCGATCCGCACAACGCACCCGGCGAGGATCACCGCACGCGCGCCCCAGCGATCCGCCAGCACCCCGCCCAGGAGGAACATCCCCTGTTGCGCGGCGGTGCGCACGCCCAGCACCACCCCCACCGCGGCCCCTCCCAGGGCGAAGTCCTCGGAGAGCACGACGGCGAGGAACGGCACCACGGCATAGAAGCCCACGTTGAAGAGAAGCTGCGTGCCCAGCAGCACGGGCACCCGGGGAACCGCTCCTGCCGCGTGTGAGGCCGGTCCCGAGGCCGCCCCGGCGGAAGCCTCCGCGCGATGTATGCGTCGTTGCATACGTTTAATGCGAGTCATTATCGTTTTCCATCATGCTCCACGCTACCACTCCCGCACCGCTCCTCTCGCTCCGCGATGCCGTGATCCTCGCCGATGCGGACGGCCGCCGTCTCCTCGACGTCCCGGCCCTTGATCTGCGCCCCGGAGAGCGCGTGGCCGTCACCGGCCCCTCCGGCAGCGGCAAGTCCCTCCTGCTCAGCACCTTCACCGGACGCTGGCCGGTGGGCGTGTCCTTCACCGGCACCCGGACGACCACGCTCACCCGCATCGGCTTCGTGCCGCAGCGCGGCCTCGACGCACTCCACCCCCTCCTGCCTCTGGGGCGGCAGCTCGCCCGCGTCTCCGGCGCAGACCCCGCCCGCGTCGCCGAGGTGCTGGATGCCGTGGGGCTGGGAGACCCCGAACTGCGCAGGCGCAGGCCCACGGAGCTCTCCGGCGGCCAGGCCCAGCGCGCGGCAGTCGCACTGGCCGCCCTCACGGATGCCCCGCTCGTCCTCGCCGACGAGCCCACCAGCGCCCTCGACCACGAATCGCGCGATCTCATGCTCCGCCTGCTCCTCGCCCTGCTGGGCGAGAGCCGGACCCTGGTCGTCACCACCCACGACCCCGTCGTCGCGGACGTGCTGGGAGCGCGCCGCATCGGCGTGGAGGCCGGGAAGGTCGCTGAGCGGACCCGTCCGGAACAGTGCGGTCCCGCGCAGGCTCCCGCGCCCGAGGCCTCCCGCACCGGAGCGCAGGCTCCCGAGGCCGAGTTCCCCGAGGCACAGGCGCCCGGGAACGAGCCTGCGCACCTCGCCGGGCCCACCGGTGGCTCCGAGCGCAGGGCCGGCTGATGACGGTCGCACCGGAGCTCACGCCCGCCGTCACCGTCGCACAG
Source organism: Brevibacterium salitolerans (assembly GCF_039531405.1). Classification (NCBI taxonomy): domain Bacteria; kingdom Bacillati; phylum Actinomycetota; class Actinomycetes; order Micrococcales; family Brevibacteriaceae; genus Brevibacterium; species Brevibacterium salitolerans. Next base: position 44,833 of record NZ_BAAAPZ010000012.1, read on the forward strand.
GTGAGCGTCGTACACGGCACCGGCCGACAGTCACGGACGACGCTCGCTCCCACCAGCCTCACCGTCCACCACGGGGAATCGCTCGCCGTGGTGGGCCGCTCGGGTGCGGGCAAGTCGACGCTCGCGGACGTCGTCCTGGGCCTGCGCCTGCCTGCGAGCGGAGCGGTCACGGTCTGCGGCGAGCACTGGTGCTCCGCCACACGCAGACCAGCCACACGCCTGCGCGGTCTGGTGCAGGGGATCCCTCAGGATCCGGTGGCCGCCTTCGTCCCCCGCTGGACCGTCCGGCAGTCGATCGAGCGCGCCATCCGCAGCCTGAGCCGCAGCGCCCCTGACGGCCCCGGCGCCCACCCCGCTGACCAGAACCGCCTCGGTGACCACTCGCTGGACACCGAGGCCCGCATCAGCAGAGCCGCGGAACTCGCACACCTCGAGCCCTCGCTCCTGGACAAGCGCGCCTCCGAGATCTCCGGCGGTCAGGCCCAGCGTGCGTCCATCGCGCGGGCTCTCGCCGTCGGCCCCACGGTTCTCGTCGCGGACGAGCCCACGAGCGCCCTCGATCCGCGCACCTCGGCAGAGGTCTCGGCAACGCTCCTCTCCCTCGTCGAGGCCGAGGGCATCGCCCTGCTCCTCGTCACCCACGACCCCGAGTTCGCCGCCCGCTGCACGCGCACCGTGGAGATCACCGCGCCCGCGGACGACCTTCTCGCACCGATGAAAGGCACCACCCGATGACACACTCCCCCGCACCTGGACGACCCGCACCTCGGCGGTCTGCATCCGGCCGCCCCGCAGCTCGCCCCGCCCGGAATCGCCGGCGCCTCCTCGCACTCGGCGCCGCCCCCGCCTCGCTCCTCATGCTCGCCGGCTGCTTCGGCTCACCCGGCGGCAGCGCCGAGGCCACCGACGAGCGCATCTCCGTCGCGTTCATGCAGCCGCCCCGCTCCGGGCTCAACCCGCTCAGCGACGACGCGTTCAAGCTCTCCCGCCTCTCCACCGCGGAGACCCTCGTGATCCTCGACGCCGACGGCAACGCGCTGCCCTCGCTCGCGACCGGATGGGAGCAGACCGACGAGCACACGTGGACCTTCGCGATCCGCGAGGGCGTCACCTTCCACTCCGGCGAGACCCTGACGGCCGGGCACGTGGTCAACTCCCTCCAGCACGCGATCGACGCCTCCCCCGTCCCCCGCATCCTCGACGGCACAGACCTGACGGTCGAGGCCACCGGCGAGAACGAGGTGACCCTCACCACCCACGAGCCCGATCCGCTGCTGCCCAACCGCCTCTCCAGCCCGCAGCTGGCGATCCTCGACGAGGCCGCCTACGGCGATGTCATCACCCCCCAGGGATACGGCACCGGCCCCTTCGAGCTCACGGACGTCAACGGCATCGTGGGCGTGACCCTGGAGCGCTACGAGGACTACTGGGGCGAGCCTGCTCAGGCCTCGGGCATCGACGCGAAGTTCGTCCCCGACGGCACCGCCCGGGCCGCGGCCCTGCGCACCGGCGAGGCCGATGTCGCCGAGGCGATCCCGGTGGGCCAGGCCGCCTCGGTCGAGGCGGAGCTCATCCACGAGGTGCCGATGCCGCGCACCAACACCCTCTACCTCAACTCGGAATCCGGGCCGTTCGCGGACCCTGCGGTGCGCGCCGCGGCGCGCGAGGCCATCGACCGGACCGCGATCATCGAGTCCGTCTACGAGGGCCGCGCGGACGTCGCCGAGGGCCTGCTGGGACCCGCGGTGCCGTGGGCGGCAGGACTGCGCGAGAACGCGGACTACCAGGCGATCCTCGACGAGCGCGAGGCCCCGGCCCAGGTGGACGGGGTGGAGATCACGCTGGGCGCCTTCACGGACCGGGCCGAGCTGCCGGAGGTCGCCACCCTCCTCGAACAGCAGCTCGAGGCCGTGGGCTTCGAGGTCCAGCAGGACGTCCGCGAGTACCAGTACATCGAGGCCGATGCCCTCGACGGCGCCTTCGACGCGTTCATCCTCTCCCGCGCCACCGTCCTGGACTCCGGAGATCCGGTGGCCTACTACGCTGCGGACTTCACCTGCGACGGCGGCTTCAACATCTCCCAGCTGTGCGAGGAGCCGGTGGACCGGGCCGTCAACGCCGCGACCGCCACTCCCGCGGGCGAGGAGCGGCAGCGGGCCACCATGCTCGCCGAGGCGCACATCCTCGCGACGGATTCGGCCATCCCCATGCTCCACGAGCGCGTCATCCAGGGTGAGCAGACCACGCTCGCCGGGGCCGCCCGGGACCCGCGCGAGCGCATCCTCGTGACCGCGGAGACCCACCTCACCGCCGCGGACTGACCCGTGCTGCGCAACAGCGCCCTCCTGGGCACCCTCTCCCGGATCGTGAGCGGCGTCGCCCTGCTGCTCATCGCCGGTGCGCTGCCGTGGCTCTCGCTGCGCGATCCCGCCGCCTCGGTGCTCCGGGCCCGCTATGCCGAGCTGGAGCCCACGCCCGAGGCGCTGGCCTCGGTCCGCGCCGAGCTCGGCCTCGAGGGCGGCCCGCTGCCCACCGCCCTGCGCTGGTGGGGCGGGCTGCTCCGCGGGGACCTGGGTGAGTCGTGGATCAGCCGTGCGCCCATCGGCCCCGGCGTGTGGAACGCCCTGGGCGTCTCCGCGACGCTGACGATGTGCGCGATCGTCGTGGCGCTCGTCATCGCCGCCGCCCTCGTGACGCCCGCGGCGCTGCGCATCCTGCGCGACAAGCCGCAGCGCGGTTCCGGTCCCGTCGGCGTGGCGCTCACCTCGCTGCCGGAGTTCCTGCTCGCGAGCGCACTCCTCGTGGTGGTGGCGGTGCAGCTGCAGTGGCTGCCGCCCTACGGCTGGTCCGGCTTCTCCACCGTCATCCTGCCCGCGCTGTCCCTGGGCGTGCCGGCCGGCGGACTGCTGGGCCGTCTGCTCACGGACGCCGTGGGCGGGGTCGCGGAGGAGCGCTGGGTGAATGTCTGGCGGCTCGCCGGCGCGCGCGGCGCCGTGATCCTGGGCGGCGTGCTCCGCCGGGCAGCGGCCGCGGTCATCGACCAGCTGGGACTCGTGTTCATCGGCCTGCTGGGCGGAGCCGTCGCGGTGGAGCAGGTCTTCGCGATCCCCGGCCTCGGCCGCTATCTGCTGGGCGCGGCGAACTCGCAGGATCTCCCGGCCCTCCAGGCAGGGGTCCTGCTCATGGCCGCCGCGGCGGCGCTCGTGGGCGTGCTCACGAGCGTGGCGCGCAGGCTCCTGCGCGGAGGGCCCCTGCCGCCCGGGGCGCTGCCGCCTCCGCCCGAGGCCCGCGGCGACGGCCGCGCCGCCCGCTGGACGGCGGGGCTCGCACTGGGCGGCCTCCTGCTCATCCTCGTCACCGGCCTGCCGCGGGATCCGTACGCCATCGTGCACGAGCGCCTCGCCGCGCCGAGCATGGAGCTGCCCTTCGGCGCGGACGCGAGCGGGCGGGATCTGCTCGCCCGGGTGGCGCACGGCACCATCGGCACGCTCACGCCCTCGTTCGCGATCGTCGGCCTGGCCATCGTCATCGGCCTGCTGCTGGCGGTGTTGGGCGAGGTGGCGCGCGGTCCCGCGGAGATCGCGAATGCGACCCCGCCCATCCTCGCCGGCGTCATCATCGCCGCGCTCATGGGTCCGTCCGTGGGCGGCGCCGCGCTCGCGGTGCTGTGGGTGACGTGGCCGCCGCTCACCACACACGCGGCCGCGCTCATCGACGAGGCCAGGGCGATGCCGCACATCAGATGGCTGCCGCTGGCCGGCGTCTCCCCGTTCGAGATCTGGGTGCGCCACATCCTCCCGTCCACACTGCCCGCCCTGCTGCGCCACGGGATGCTGCGGCTGCCCGGTGTGGCGCTGGCGCTCGCGGCCCTGGGCTTCCTGGGCCTGGGCGCACAGCCGCCGCTGCCGGAATGGGGACTGCTGCTCTCCGAGGGCATCGACTACGTGGAGCGCGGTCCGTGGACCACGGTGGCGCCGGCCACCGCACTCATCCTCACTTCCGTGTTCGCCGTCGCGATGGCGGGCCTGCGCAGGCGGCGCCGGAACCGCTCTGCACGTGCCCGCGGAGGGAGGCTCGACACCGCCGCGGCCGCAGAGGATGCCGCGCTGCCGGTGTGAGGACTGCGCTGCCGGGGTGAGGCCCGCACCGGCGGCGCCACGGAGCAGTGCACGCAGAGGATGGAGTGAGGGCCAGGAGAGGGCTAGCGTGATATATCAGCTTCACACTAGGCTGGGGCCCGCACCGCACAGACAGAACCCGATGAGAAGTGGGGCATCATGCAGCAGCTCGCACGCCGGCTCGACAACCTGGGCACGGAGACCGCCTTCAGCGTGGCCCAGGCCGCGGCCGCCTGGAAGGCGAAGGGGAACCGCGTCTACCCCTTCCACCTCGGCGACATCAACATCCCGACCGCACCCAACATCATCGAGGCGATGAACAGGGCGATCGCCGACGGCTACACCGGCTACTGCCCCGGACCCGGCATCCCGCAGCTGCGCGAGGCCCTCGCCGAGGACATCGGCACCCGCCGCGGCATGGAGCTCACCCCGGACAACGTCGTCGTCATGACCGGCGGCAAGCCCGTCATCACGAAGTTCCTGCAGACGGTCATGGATCCCGGGCAGGAGGTCCTCTACCCGAATCCCGGGTTCCCCATCTACGAATCGCAGATCGAGTACCTGGGCGGCACGGCGGTGCCCTACCGCTACCTCCCCACGGAGGACGGCTTCGCCATCGACCTCGACCAGGTGCGGGCCGTGATCACCCCGAACACGGCAGCCATCATCTACAACGACCTGCAGAATCCCATCTCCGCCGAATCGACGGCCGCAGAGCGCGAGGCCATCGCCCAGCTCGCCCAGGAGCACGACCTCTGGGTCCTCTCCGACGAGGCCTACTTCGAGACCCGCTACGAGGGCGTCTCGAGCTCGATCGCCGCGCTGCCCGGAATGGCGGAGCGCACGGTCATCCTCTACACCTTCAGCAAGAAGTTCGCCATGACCGGCTCCCGCCTGGGCTGCGCGGTCGCACCGCGCGAGGTCGCGGAGGTGTTCAGCACCCTCAACACCAATGACGAGTCCTGCACCACGCACTACGTGCAGTGGGCGGGCGTGGAGGCGCTGCGCGGCACCCAGGAGCCCGTGGCGCAGATGCTCGACGTCCTGCGTGAGCGCCGCGACGCCGCCTGTGAACTGCTGAACGGGGTCCCCGGCATGGACGTCGCAGTGCCGCAGTCGACCTTCTACCTGTTCCCCGACGTCACGGAGGCGATGGAACGCCTGGGCTACTCAGCCGTGGGCGACTTCGCCTCGGCAGCCCTGTACGAGACCGGCGTCTCGTTCTGCACGCGCGAGCACTTCGGCAGGCGCCAGCCCGGCGAGGACCGCCAGTACATCCGGCTCGCCTACTCCGGCATCGACGTCGAGGACATCGGCGAGGGCCTCAGCAGCCTGCGGCAGTGGATCGAGACGGCGTGAGCCGGGTCGTCGTCACGGGACGGATTCCCGAGGCAGCACTCGCAGCGCTCCGCGCCGAGCACGAGGTCGACGACTGGCAGGAGCCGGGCTCCATCCCCCGCGCGGAGCTCCTGCGCCGCGTCGCCGGTGCCGACGCCGTCGTGTCCCTGCTCACCGAGAAGATCGACGCCGAACTGCTCGACGCGGCAGGATCGCAGCTCAGAGTGGTGGCGAACGTGGCCGTCGGCTACGACAACATCGATGTAGCGGCCTGCGCCCAGCGTTCAGTGACCGCGACCAACACTCCCGGCGTGCTCACGGACGCCACGGCGGACATCGCGCTCAGCCTCATCCTCATGTCCACGCGCCGGCTGGGCGAGGGCGAGCGGACGATCCGCTCCGGCCGGCCGTGGAAGTGGGGCATGTTCTTCCTGCTCGGCAGCAGCCTGCAGGGCAAGACCCTCGGCATCGTGGGCATGGGCGGCATCGGACAGGCCACTGCACGGCGGGCGAAGGCCTTCGGGATGGAGATCGTCTACCAGTCGCGCAGCGAGCTCGACCCGGCGGTCGCCGCGGAGCTGGGCGCCCGGCGGGTCGAGCTCGACGAGCTGCTGTCCGTCTCCGATGTCGTGTCGCTGCACTGCCCCTACGGCCCGGCCACACACCACCTCATCGGCGCGGAGCAGCTGGAGTCGATGAAGCCCTCGGCGCATCTCGTCAACACCGCCCGAGGTCCGGTCGTCGACGAGGCGGCACTGGCCTCCGCACTGCGCGCAGGCACCATCGCCGGCGCCGGCCTCGACGTCTTCGAGCACGAGCCCGAGGTCCACCCCGGTCTGCTGGAGCTCGAGAACGTCACACTGGTGCCGCACCTGGGTTCGGCCACCGTGGAGACACGGACCGCGATGGCGGTGCTCGCCGCGGACAATGCGCTCGCTGTCCTCAGCGGACAGGAGCCGCCCTCGCCCATCCGGTGAAGCCCACCGGCTGCCGACGCGGGCTCCGCAGCTGACGGAGCCCGCGGCTGAGGGCACCCGCCG
>NZ_BAAAPZ010000012.1:51352-137731 GCF_039531405.1 Brevibacterium salitolerans
TGTGTGGGCGGCTGCGTGCGTTCGCGGGCTCTGCGCCGGCATGCATGCACGCATTGAGATATGATGATGAGTTCGAGAACCCTTCTCATTTCCGCCTCAGGAGGACGCATGTCGGAGCCGCCGCGCGCCCGCAGGCGCACCGCGCAGAAGAAGGCCGTGGGAGAGGCCCTCGAGGCTGCAGACGGCTTCGTCTCCGCACAGGAGCTGCATCGCCGGCTCACGGACGAGGGCCGCACGGCGGGCCTCGCCACCGTCTACCGGCAGCTCAACACACTCGCGGACGACGGGGAGGCCCACGTCGTCACGACCTCCACGGGGCAGCTGTTCCGTGCGTGCGAGAACGGCGCGCACCACCACCATCTGATCTGCGAGCGGTGCGGGCGCGCCGTGGAGGTCACTCCGCCCCTCGAGAGCTGGCTGCCGCGGATCGCGGAGGAGAACGGCTTCTCCCTCACCCGCCACCAGGTGGAGGTCTTCGGACTCTGCGCAGACTGCCGCTGACGGTTCCCACCGTGAATCACCACGGCCGCCCACACATGTGTGGGCGGCCGTGTCCGTGTCCGGGCTGCGCAACCCGCTGGCGGGACACGCGACCATCATGGGCGCACCCTGCCGCAGGCCTCACCCGCAGGCGACTCAGGCGGTGGGCAGGTCGTCGAGCTTGCCCTTGCGCCGGGCGACGCGGGACTCCGCGTCCATCCGGTCGACCTCCATGAGGTCCACCCCGCGGGTCTCCCGGGTGAAGACCAGCGCCACGAGCGAGATCGCGGCAGCGACCGCGAGGTAGATCGCGATGGGCACGGACGAGCCGGTCTCGCGCAGGAGCCAGGTGGCGATGATGGGGGCGAAGGAGCCGGCCACGATCGCCGTCACCTGATAGCCCACGGACACGCCCGAGTACCGCATGCGGGTGGGGAACATCTCCGCCATGATCGCCGGCTGTCCGGCGTACATGAAGCCGTGGAAGATCAGGCCGGCGAGGATGCCGAGGAAGATCATGAACGGTTCGCCGGTGTCGTAGAGCGGGAAGGCGAAGAAGCCCCACGTCGCCGTGAGCAGGATGCCCACCAGGTACGGCGGCTTGCGGCCCACGACGTCCGTGAGCTTGCCGATGAGCGGCACGATCGCTGCGTGGATCGCATGCGCGCCCAGCAGCAGCCCCAGGATCTCGTGATTCTCGATGCCCACCTGCAGGGAGAGGTAGGTGATCGTGAAGGTGACCACGAGGTAGTAGTGGATGTTCTCCACGAGGCGCAGGCCCATCGCGCAGAACACGCCGCGCGGATAGCGCTTGACGACCTCGATGACGCCGTAGCCCGCGTCCTCCTCGACGACCTCGGCCTGCGCCTCCTCGAAGATCGGGGCATCGCTGACCTTCGTGCGGATGTACCAGCCGATGATGACGATGACCGCGGAGAGCCAGAAGCCGATCCTCCAGCCCCAGGACAGGAACGCGTCCTGCGTGAGCACGGCGGTGAGGACGAACAGCACCGCGGTGGCGAGCAGGTTGCCCAGCGGCACACCGGACTGCGGCCAGGACGCCCAGAAGCCGCGCTCCTTGTTGGGCGAGTGCTCCGCGACGAGGAGGACGGCACCGCCCCACTCGCCGCCCACCGCGAAGCCCTGGATGAAGCGCAGCGTCACGAGGATGACGGGCGCCGCATAGCCGATCTGGTCGAAGGTGGGCAGGCAGCCCATGAGGAAGGTCGAGACGCCCACCAGCACGATCGAGAGCTGCAGGAGCTTCTTCCGCCCGTACTTGTCACCGAAGTGGCCGAACACGATGCCGCCCACAGGGCGGGCGATGAAGCCGATCGCATAGGTGCCGAAGGCCGCGATCACCGCATCGAAGGGGTTGTTGGACGGCGGGAAGAGGATGTGGTTGAAGACCAGGGTGGCGGCCGAGGCGTAGAGGAAGAACTCGTACCATTCGACGACGGTGCCGGCCATGGAGGCCGCGACGACACGCTGCAGCAGGGTCCGCTGCTCCCGTGCGTCGCTAGACTGGTGGGACATGTGCGCTCCAGACGATGGCGCAGACCCGGTCCCGCGCGCGGGCCCGGCGGCTCTCCTCTGAGCCCCGCTGCGGCCGCGCTGTCGCAGGAACCGCCTCTGCGGATCCAAGAGGTGCGCCGGTCCTGATCGCCGAACGCACCCGGTGTACGGAACCCCATCTTGAACAGTCCCCGCCCGTGATTCAAGGCACACTCGCAGAAACCTGCGCTCCGGCTCCTGCGTTTGCGCAGAGCCGCTGTGCGGAGCGGACCGCCGACGCACCGCGCGCCTCCCCTGCAACGTCTCGCACCTTCCAACGGCGTTCATGCGCGCACACATGCGCACAGCGTCAGAAAGTGTGAAAGGTCGGGGAGGTCAGCTGCGGATGCGGCCAGGACCGGAGCCCGAGGCGCTCACCAATGCTGCGGCTGGCTGCCCTGACCCGCCGGCGGGTACCCGCCGTAGCCGGGCTGGCCCGCACCGAACGGCGGCGCGGCCGCGGTGCCCGGCTGGCCGCTGTGCCCGCCCGCACCGCCGGGGGCGGGGAAGCCACCGGGGGCGGGGAACCCACCTGGTGAGGGTGAGCCCACCTGCCCGGGCGCACTGCCCGCGCCGGCACCCTGACCCGGTGCGGAGCCGTAACCGGGGCCCGAGCCGTAGCCCGGCCCCGAGCCACTGACCGGAGCAGAGCCGTGGGCCGGACCGTAACCGGGCCCGGAGCCATACCCCGAGCCGGAACCGTAGCCCGGCCCCGCACCGGTACCGGCTCCGCCGGGCAGAATTGCACCGCCGGGAATCCCGGCCTGCTGTGCCGCGTGCCCCGCACCGCCGTCCGCACCGCCTGCGCTGCTGCCACCGGCACCCGCCGCGCCGCCCGGCACGCCCTCGCGCTTCTCGAGCGCCGGGACGAGGAAGGTGAACACCGCACCGACCGCCAGGACCGCGATCGCGGTCACGAGCACCACCCACACCGCCGGGCCGGCCTCGGCACCGGTGTACTGGGCGAGGTCCAGCTGCCGCAGCCGCTCGATCTCCCCCACCCGCTCCGCCAGGTCTCCCTGGGAGAGCGCGGCTCCGAGGCTCTCCGACCGCTCGCCCACACGACGCACCACCCGGACCACCACGAGAGAGCCGACGGCCAGCCCCAGCAGACCGCCGCCCGCGCAGATGCTCGCGGCGTTGGCCCAGCGGGGCGAGCCGAACAGGGCGAAGAGCACCGCGAGCACGGCCAGCGCCATCCAGCCGACGAGCGGCGCGTCCAGCCCGAGGTCCCAGGCGGAGAGCACCCCCGCGGAGGCGGAGCCGCCCCTCAGCCTCACCCATGCCAGAGCCAGCGCGATGCCCGCTCCGGCGAGCGCGAGCACCGGAGGGAGGAGCGCGAACAGCGCGCCGGCGGCGCTCCGGGCCCGCTCATCGCGGCCGGCGAACGCCTCCTGCGGCGTGCGGACGCGCAGCTCCTCGCCGAGCCTGCCGAACGAGGCGAGCGCGGCCATGACCGCGACGATGAGCGCCCCGATCCCGGGGACCACGACGGCGATGAGCGAACCCGCCCACCAGCGCATCCCTGCGATGCGGGCGAGCTGCGCGCCCAGCAGGACGTGCGTCACCACGTGCACCAGCAGGAACGCGAGGACGAACTGCCCCAGCGCCTCCTGCAGCAAACCCATCGGAATGCTCATGACCGAGTCTCCTCACCCTGTGTCGCCGCGCTCATCGCAGATGCCCCTGCCGCTGCTGGTCGATGGCCCACAGCAGCGGATCCAGCACCCGGAAGGGTGCGATGCCGTGGCTGGAGACCTTCTCGCCCTGCGGCGAGTCGCCCAGGGCAGACACCGCGAAGTACTGGTGCGGCATGGGGCTGCCCAGGTGGGGCCGCTCCATCTTGTTGACGACCTCGGCCGCCTGCATGAACAGCAGCAGGCTGCGGATCTCCTCGTGGACGCGGAAGGACTCGTCGAGGTCGAAGGACTGCACGTAGGACGGCTCGCGCATCATCGCCGCGCCCGGATTCGACATGATCCGGCTCCACTCCGCGTCGTTGATGTCCGCGAGCTTCTGCATGACGTCGAACTTGGACAGCGCCACGGCCACCCGCGGCGGCCGCGCGGAGACCCCGATCCGCCGCTGCAGGTTGTCCAGCACCGTCGTCGCGCTGCCGGAGGACCGCGCGTCCAGCGGCACGAGATCCTGCAGGCGGCGCCGGATCGCGTCCACGGAGAGCGGGTCGAACATGAAGATCACGGTGTCCGCGCGGACCATGAAGTCCAGGTGGGTGTCCTCGGCCGGCGGGTTCTCCAGCTCCTCGCCCGCCACATCGCGCAGCACGAGCATGTGCCGCAGTCTCGTCACCGGATCGACGCCCAGGCTGAAGATGAGCGGGGTGAGGTGGAAGGCGTCGGCACCGGTGTTCGCCGCCACCGTGGCTCCCATGAGGCCCATCTCCTGGAAGAGCGGCTTCTCGTAGTGCTCCCGGTAGACGCGCTCCGTGGCGGCCGTCGCCATCTGCACGCTCGCACCGTGGCGCAGGAGGAACTGGTGGAGGGACTTCACCGCGGTCGCGATGTAGAGGCTCTTGCCCGAGGCGCGGGCACCGCACATCACCACGTTCGTCACCATCGTCTCCCGCCAGTGCTCCGGCAGCGGGTTGTGGCAGTGGGGGCAGATCTCGCCCTCCACCTCGGTGCCCGGCTCCGCGAACTCCGCGGCGAGCGCGCGCCCGTCGGGAGGCCAGGGGCCGTGGTAGTCGGGGTTGGACTGATGCAGGTCCAGCACCGCCTCATAGGCGACCTCGGCACCCAGCCAGCGGGAGGCGACATCGTCGACGACCGGCTCCAGACCGGTGTTCTTCAGCGCCCACATGTAGTGGTCGACCGGGACCTCGTAGAAGCAGAGAGGGCATTTGGACACGGTTTCTCCTCTCAGTGCCGCGAGCGGGACGTGGGACGGTCGGGGGACTGCGCCGGCTCTGTGAGCCCCCTGAGCAGGGAGTCCGCGATCTCGCCCAGCCGGCCGCTGTGCTGCGGCTCCGGCAGCTCGCTCAGCTCCGCGACGTCGATGACGGTGGCGCCGCCGGGCAGCGTGACTCCGGCGGACTCGACCGCCCAGTCCTCACGGCTGCCGAGCACCACCAGGTGGCGGAGCACCCCGTCCTCCCGGGTGAGCGGTGCCAGCAGCTCGAAGTCCGCGGGCAGCGCGTCCGTGACGAAGAGGACCGCGGTCCCGGCAGGCAGGCTCCGGACGAGCTGAGCGGAGGAAGCGGCGAAGACGGAGCGCAGCGGTCTGTCCGCCCTCGCCCGCAGCACGGCCTCCGGCAGCGCGGAGACGTCCTCGCAGCGCACGTGCTCCGGTGCCGCGTCCAGCAGGGCGGCGAGGACGGAGTGGCCGGCGGCGACCACGCTGGCGAACCCGGAGAGGATCTCCAGCGCGCCCCGGAGCACGGTGTCGTCGAGCGCCCGCGTCGAGGCCGAGGCGTCGACCGCGAGGAGCACCGTCCGCGCCGCGGCACCCGCGTCGAGGCCGCCCAGCCGGCGCCGGGTCTCCACCCGCGCGGCCTCGGCGAGCGGGGGCAGGTCCGGACGCGCCGCGGGCAGGTCCGCGAGTCTCACGAGCAGCGAATCGCCCTCCGCCCGCAGCGTGAGGAGCAGGGCCCCCGAGACTCCGGAAAGGTCCGTGCCCTCCGAGAGCCGGATCTCATCGGTCTCTCCGCCCGGCCCGCCCTCCGCCTTGAGCTTGAGGTGCACGACGGATCCGGCGGGGAACTCCCGTCCGTCCGTCGTCACCCCGAACGTCAGGTTCTCCGGCGGCTGCGGCACAACGAGGATGCCCGGGGCCGGGGCGATGTGCTCCACCTCAGAGCCGTCCGCGCCCGCGGCCCACACGCGGGCATGAGGCACCGGCAGATGCGCGGTGAGGGTGAGGCGGGTGCGCGGGATGCGGATCTCCGCCCCGCGATTGAGCATGAAGACCGTCATCGCGTCTCCTCGTCCTTCCTGCCGAACCGGGAGAAGAGCGAACGCCCGCCTCCCGCATCATGGCCGCTGCGGCCTGTGCTCCGCGCCATGTCCTCGCCTCCCAGCTGTGCGCCCAGCCCCAGGGCGAGCTCGTCGATCGCCGCGTCCATGTCTCGCGGCCGCGGGACCCTGGAGGCGCCGCGTCCGGCGCTGTGCGCGGCGGCCTGGGCGACCCTGTCCGCCGCCTCCGCCTCCAGCCGTTCGCCGGCCTCGGCCAGGATGTCACGCAGCTCCCTCTCCGTGCTCTGCAGTCCCACCAGCAGGACCTCCTGGAAGAGGGAGGCGCCCTGCACGGGGCGTCCGCGGCGGCCTCCGCGCGCCCTGCGACCCCCGGCTTCGGTGTGTGCCTCCGCGGACTGCACCTCCGCCTCCGGGGCGTCCGCGGCGAGCGCCAGGAGCTCCGCCTCGGCGGGCAGGAGGAGGGCGAAACCGCGCTGCTGCAGCCGCTCCGCGAGGGCGAGCTCGGCCAGCCCCACCAGGGTGCTGTGGGGATCCGGGCGCCACCGGTACGGCTGCGGAGCGGGTCCGCTGCCGAGGCCGCCGGGCGCCCACCGCGCGTGCCCGGGTGCGGGCGCGGGCGGGGAGGCCTCCGGCACGGGAGGCCCGACTGCCGGGTGCCGCTGCTCCGAGTGCGCGGGGGCTGAGAGAGGGGCTACACCCGGCAGAGGCTCGCTGTGTGCCGGCCCGGTGGGCGCGGGAGCGGTCCCGGACCGCTGGGACGGGCGCACTCCCAGACGACCCGCGACAGCGGCGGCATCCACGGCCTCGGGCACCAGGGAGCGCAGCCGCCGGGCGAAGACCGCCGCGTCCATGCCTTCTCCGGGCGGTGCGGTTCTGGGCTTCGCGGTCCCAGGCAGTGCGGTCCCAGGCAGTGCGGTCCCGGGCAGTGCGGCTCCGGGCTGCGCGGTCCCGGGCTGCGCGGTCCCGGGCTGCACAGCTCCGGGCAGTGCGGCTTCGCCGAAGGCGAATCCCGGCCACACGTGCGCCTCGGCGGCCGGCACGCCTGTGTCGCGCTCCGCGGCCTCCCGCAGGGCATCGGCACGGAGGAGCACGGTCCGCAGAAGCGCCGCGAAGAGGTCCGAGGACAGCGCCCGGGCGTGCGCCCACTCCGGCTCCGGCCCGTCGTGGGTGAGCGGCGATATGAGCACTCGGAGCGCTTCGCTGGGCTCGATGTCCTGCGCGCCGGCATCGTCGTAGGCCGCCTGCAGCAGAAGGGCGAGGCGATGCCCGCGCGAATACCAGATCCGGGTGCGGACGAGGACGCCGCAGAGCCTTTCGAGCCCGGGCTCCCACGGCTGTGTGAGGAGCGGAAGGAGGAGGTGCGGCTCCGTCACCAGCCAGCACGGAGCCGCGTCCTCCATCTCCGCGAGTTCACCCGGCGTGGGATGCAGCGCCGTGAGAACCGACTGCACGTCCTCCGGAGCCTGCCGGGAGTCCGGGCTCAGCCCAGCGGCGAGGCGCACCCACAGCGGAAGGAGATCACGCCGCTCACCGTGGATCAGCAGGCGACCGAGCAGCTGCGCCGTGAGACGGCCGGCCGGGGTGCTGGAGTCCGCGGCCTCGGCGGAGCCGGAGAACGAGGAGGGCGCTGCTCCACCACCCGGTGGAGCAGCGGCCTGCGGGGCAGAGGCCTGCGGCAGCACAGCGTCCGCTGCGCCGTGGGCGAGAAGGAGGTCCGCGAAGACCTCCGTGACCAGGGGTGGCGCGCCGGTGCCGGCGCCGGGAGATGGTGTGCTGGCCTCGGCGACGGGGGCCGTCCCCTGGCAGAGACCGGCGATGACGAGCGCGGGGATCCCGGGAGCGAGGCGACCGATCTCTCTCACGAGGTGCTCTCCACCCGGACGCCAGACGTCCTGCACCGCCGGGACGGTCTCGAACATCTCCACGAGGCGCGCCTCCAGCTGCGGGCTGGCCTCCGAGGAGACGTAGATGCCCGCATCCGCGAGGAGGTTGGCCAGCTGGAACGCGTGGAGGGCGAGGGCGCGGCGGTCCTCGCCGTGCGCCTCTCCGGAGGCCTTGAGCACCCGTTCGACGGCATCCGCAGCCACCTGTACGAGGGCGTCGTCGGCGGCGCGGGAAGGGTCACCGTGCAACCGGGAGGCCGGCGGTGCCGCCTCCGGTACGCCTTCGTCCAGGGTGCGCAGCAGCGCGGTGCGAGCGACGAGCGCGTGCTGGACGGCCGAGCGCGCGGGGTCGAGCTCACCCAGCAGCGCCCAGGCCTCGGCGGCAGTGGAGCCCATGCGCGGCGTCAGCGCGGAGACGATCGACTTCGCCCGGCCTCTGTCCGCACGGGCGGAGCGCGGCGCGGAGCGGCCCATGACGGCCTCCACCGCCGCACGGACCGCCGGCGGCAGCGGCGGCTCCCCGCCGTCCGCCGCGGCTTCCGCACCGCCCGGTCCTGTGCCGGTGCCACCCGGTCCCGCGCCGGTGCCGTCATGCCCAGAGGAGTCGCCGGCCTCCGCCGCACCCTGTGCAGTCGCACCCTGTGCAGTCGCACCCTGAGCTGCCGCACCCTGTGCAGCCTCGCCCTGTGCAGCCGCACTCTGTGTCGCACTCTCGGCGGTGGGCCCGGAAGCGGCCTCGTCGACGACGACGGCGAGCGCCCATGCCGGTTCCACGACCTCGTCCGCGGCGAGGGGGAAGCGGGCATCGAGGGCCTCGAGCGCACGGAGGCGTGCGGGCAACTGCTCCGGAACCGCCGCCACGGCTTCCATCAGCGCGGAGAACGGACCGCCGGGAATCGCGGGACCCTGGCGCACGAGATGGGAGCCGTCCTCCCCGCGCACGGGCAGATCGCCGTCGGCCAGCACGAAGACGTCCTCGCGCTCGGAGAGCCGGCCCGCGTCCGCCTCCGGCACGGTGACGATGTGGGCGCCGCGCAGCTCCTTGGACCCCAGATCGTCGGCGCGTTCGTAGAGGGACCAGCCGATGCACCGGGCGAGCGCCGGCGAGGTGAGGTGTGTGAGGACCGTGATGACGAGGGCGGCCCAGTCCTGCCTGTCGGTGACGAGGACGAGGCGCCGCCCACCGCGCACGGCCTCGGTGAGCGCGTCCGCGGCGGCGAGGAACGGCTCCGTGTAGCCGGGGGTGGTGAGCAGGGAGGCGACGGTCTCCGTCCGTCCGAATCCCTCGGGGTGCGCCTGGGGCTCCGCGACCGGCCGGGTGCGGAGGATCGCCTCCACCCCGTAGGGCCGGGCGAACGCGGAGGACCTCCAGAGGTCGATGGGACGCTCCGCGCCGGAGGGGCCGCGGTCCAGAGCCACGTGGCTGTAGACGTTGCCGGGCCGTCCCGTGGAGTCGGCCCCCGCGGGCACCGCGTGCGTGAGGACGCCGGGGCTGCCGGGGCCGGGCGGCCTGAAGCGCATGCGCACCGGCAGCGCCTCCGCCTCCTCCGCGCTGAGGAAGGCCGGCAGGCTGCCGTGGAAGGAGAAGCGGCTCACCACGCTGCGCCGCAGCAGGCGCAGCTCGTCCGCGTCCGGTTCGCCCAGCGTGTCCTTGACCTGCCAGCCGCCCGGCACACCGTCGCCGCGGTCGAAGGAGGCATAGGTGATCTGCGCCCACCGGGAGGCCGGGGCCGAGGCGGCAGCTGACGCGGACGGGGCGGCTGCGGTGGCCGGAGGAGCGGGTGCCGGCGAAGCGGCCGAGGCGGCGGGAGGCCCCGGAGGCACAGCCGGTGCCGGGACCGCGGAGGGAACCGGTGGGACCGGAGCTGCGGAAGATCCGGGCGCCGCGGGGGACACGGGCGCGACCGGCGGTACCGGCGTGACGGGCGGCACCGGCGTGACGGCTGCAGGAGGCGGGGAGGCCGGGGGCGCGGGGGCACCCGGCGGCGTCACAGCGGGACGCGCCGGCTGCTCGGGCCCGCCCGGCTGCTCGTCCTGCCCTGCCGGGCCGGGCCGCCTGTCGCCGGGGCGGAAGGTCCGGATCGAGTCAGCCACGCCGGAACCCCCACCTGCGCCTCTGGCCCGAGCCCGCCTCGGGTGCGGCCCGCTGGCTGCCCTGCGGGCCCGCCTGCGCGGCGGCCTGTTCCGCGGCGGCCTGCGCCTGCTGGAGCCGTGCTGCGAGGTGGGACAGCGCCAGATCCACGCGCATGACCCTCACGTCCGGATCCAGGAGGGCGACGCCCCGCATGGCCTCCGGATCGAGATCCGCGAACAGCCGCACGAAGCCCTGCTGCGGATAGCCCTCCACGCCTGCGGCGAAGGTGACGACGGGTGCCTCCTGCCACCTCTGCGCCCCTACGACCACGCCGGGCTGGAAGCGCGGCAGCGACTGCCAGCCCTGCGGCAGGGGGACGAAGAGCGCCACGCGATGGCCGTCCTCCTTGTGCAGCGGCATCCGGCCCTCGTTGTGGACGAGCACGAACGCGACCTGCGTGTGGAGGTCCTCCTGCACCGCCAGGACCCGGACGCGGCCGCAGGGCGTGCCGACCTCCAGGTCCCAGTCGATCTCGTAGCGCAGCTGGGTGAGCGGCGGGCAGTCGAGCCGCACCGGCGCCGAGGTGATGAGCTCGCCCCCGCTGAACAGACCGGACACCAGGTAGAAGGTGGCCCCCGCACGCTCCTCGTGCCCCTCGATGGGCATGCCGCCGCGCTCGCGGTAGACGGATTCGTCGATCTCCTGGACCGGCGGGCTCTGGAGTGCGGACTCCGCCGTGCCGCCCAGGTTCGTCCGGTGCAGGCGGACCACGTCCGCGCCTCGGGGCCAGGCGAAGCTCACGATCTTGCGGCCCACGCGCTCCGCCAGCCGGGCCTCCCGCACCGGGCTCACGCTCTGCCCGTGCACCGTCGTGCCCACGAAGACGCTGTCGCCGTCGTAGACCACGGGGGTGAAGTAGGCGCGGGTCCAGTCGTGCGGCCACGGCACCTCGCGCATGGACCGGCGGCCGTCCTCGAGCTCCTCCACGGGGTACGGGAGCATGTCCTCGGCCTCCAGCCCGGAGCCCGGGCCCAGGCGGCCGGCGGACATGGCCTCCTCCCCCAGGCCCGAGGCCGGAGGCCGGGAGCTGCGGAAGATCTCCACCCTGCCGTAGCGCGGCGGCGTCCACTCCAGGTCGAAGGTGGGGGTCTCGCCCGGCGTGAGCACGAACCGGAGATCGGTGACCGGGCTGAGCACGACGGGGATCTGCAGCACCACGGTGTGCGGGTCCGAGGTCCGCCCGTCCGTGTCCTCCGCGACGATCTGGTAGACGTAGCGCTCCCCCGGCTCCGTGCCGGCGTCCTGGAATCCCTGCAGAGAGGGGCTGGAGGCGGCGACGGCGAAGCGCGGGTCGCCCAGGGCGTGAGCGGCCTCCGCGGGACGGGCCCGGTAGATGTGCACCCGCCGGATGCCCGGAAGCACGTTCCACTTGCCCACCACCTGGGCGACGTCCACACCCACGTGGGCATTGCGCACTCCCAGCGTGATCCGGCCCTGCGCGTGGAGCACCGGCTGGACGGAGGTCACCTCCGGCACGCTGGCCCCGTCGTAGCGCCATACCTGGAAGTGACGCATGGCGGTGCGCGGGACGGAGGCGTCCACGGCGGAGGACTCCTCCGTGACCGCGACGACGTCGGCGATGTCCGGGGAGGGCGCGGGCTGTTCGTCGGAGGCGACGACGCGGTAGACGGCTGCGTGCTCCACCGGCTCCCAGCGCAGCAGGAGCGAGCCGTCCCCGGTGGCCGCGATGCTCAGCTGTGCCGGTTCCCCCTGCGGCCCGAAGTTGTAGCCGGCGAACCGCAGCTGCGTGAGGTCCGTGCCGGGGAAGAGCGTGCTCCGGCCGTTCCCGCCGGATCCGGCTCCGGCCGGAGAGGGCGCCGCGGGTGCCGAGGCGGTGCCGGGTGCCGAGGCACCCGGAGCGGGGCCCGCGGACGGGCCTGCCCCCGCAGACGGATGCCGCGGGGCCGGGATGCTCGGCGCAGACGTGTCCGGGGAGGCCCCCGGTGCCGAGGCATCCGGGAAGCCGCCCGCGAGCACCGGATCCGGGTTCGCGGGGTTGGTGGTGGCGAAGCCGGACCGGGGCGCCGACGAGGGGCGAGGACCCGAGGACGAGGGCGGCGGCTCCGCATCCGTGCGCGGAGCGGGGATGCGCGGCCCGGACGTCTGCGGTCCCTGGGTCTGCGGCTCCGGGGTCTGCGGTCCCGGAGCCCGAGGCGGCTGGGCAGGGGGCGCGGGCTCGGCGACGACGGGAGGGGCCGGGCGCTGCTGCGTCCGCGGCGGCGGGATCACCGGTCCGGTTCCGTCGCGGCCCGGGCCCTGTGCGTCTCCGGAGTTCTCGTCTCTCATCGTCCGTTCCCTGTTCTCACGTCTCGTCGCGCCATGTCAGCGGTCCCGCCCCTCAGAACGCCTGGCCGCCGAAAGGGTTCTGCAGCGGCGGCTCGCCGCCGGAGGCCGCACCGCCGGGTCCCTGCGGGTGCGGCACCTGCGGAGGCTGCGGGGCAGAACGCGAGGGGGCAGAGGCCTGCTGCGGTCCGGAGCCCTCCCGGCCCTGCGCACCCTGCCCCGGCTGCTCCCGGCCCTGCGCACCCTGATGCAGCTGCGCCTGTGCCCGGGCCGCGGCGATCGACCAGGGCGAGTCGCCCTGTCCCCAGGCCACGGAGGCGGAGCGCTCGCGGAAGAAGGCGAGGTCGTCGTCGCTCACCACCCGGCTCAGCTGGGTGTGCACCAGCACGGTGCTGAAGCCGCTGCGCTCCGTGAGCACCACCTCGTCGGCGAGTCCGTGCACGTCGCTGCCGGCGCCGGAGGACGTCAGCAGCACGTCGTCGAGGAGCTCCGGCGCACCGCTGCCCGGATCCAGGCGCTGTCCCACCGCTCCCAGGAAGTCCTGGGCGCTCACCTGCGCTCCGCCCGCGCCGTCCGCGATCCGCCCCAGCAGCTCCGCCCGGGTGGCCGCGTGGCGGGGGTCCTGCAGACGGCCCATCGCCGCCTGCCACGGGGCCTCGCCCAGGCGCGGATCCACGCCGTGCTCCGTGAGCGAGCGCGTGAGCGTCGACAGCGCGGAGCCCGGGCCCACGGCCGTCTCCGCGAAGAGCCGCTGGGGATCCGCCGCCAGCTGCTGGTTGTGCAGCTGGGCGGAAGCCGCGGAGCTGCGCAGGAAGGCGCTCCACTGGGTGTCCGCCCAGCCCACGTCGAAGAGCTCGGAGCGCAGGGTGCGGGCGGTGGCGTCCACGGCGGCGGAGTCCACCACGTACTCGGCGTGCCCGGTGCTCAGCGGCAGGTCGTCGAACCGGCCGCCGTGCCCCGCGGCGGCGGCCGCGGGGCTGCCGAACGGCCGGTGCACGAAGGCACCGACGACGTCCGCCCAGCGGAGGTACTGCCCGTAGGCATCGCCCAGCCGGGTGAGGTCGCGCAGTGCGGCGGCGAGGTTGCGCTGGTCCACCGCCACGTCGTCCTGCCGCTTCTGCTCGCGGTGGATGAGGCGGAACAGCTCGGACTGCGTGCGCATGAAGGCCAGGAACGCCCCGGCGAGGGAGCCCAGCAGCGTGACGGCGAAGAGGATCCAGAACACCCACCAGGCGAAGGCGCCCCAGAAGGACAGGAGCGCGAAGAGCAGGGTGAGCGCGAGCCCGGCGAAGGCCGCGATCCGCATCCGCACGCCCAGCACCCTGTTCTGCTCCGCGACCTCCCTGGTCGTGTCCGCGTCCGGGCCCGAGGCCGTCGCCAGCCCCTGGGCGCGCTGGGCGACCTCGGCCTGCCTGCCGCGCAGGTGCTCCGCGATGACGAGCCCCACGCGGCTGACGAAGGAGGCGCGGCTGGCGAGCGTCCACTGCTCCATCTCGGAGAACTGGGCGGAGGCGTCCGCGAGCCGGGCCTGCGGGTCCGTGGCGAGCTGCTGGACCTGTGCGCCCACCTCGTCCGCACGCACCACGTCGGCCGGCTGCACCGAGACTTCGCCCAGCCTGCCGGCGACCGTGCCGCGCACCCGGAACGGCCGCTCAGGGTCCGGGGCCACGGCTTCCGGTGTGCGCACGATCGCCGGCTGTGCACCCTGGGAGGCGGCCGGCAGCTCCTGCTCGCGCTGGCGGGCGTCCACGAGGGTGAGCGAGGCGCTCACGAACGACCGCCACAGGGGTGAGAGGTCCTCGTGCACGGGCTGCCCGCCGTCGTCGAGGCGGGAGTGGAGCTGCTCCGCGGCGCTCACGGTCTCCTCCCAGCCCACGGGGCGGCCCTGCGAGTCCACGCCTCCCACCACCACGTTGTAGGCGGAGTCGCTGCCGCCCATGACCAGGTTCTGCACCGTGGAGGCGACCGCGGCCTTGGTCGAGTCGACCACGCTGCCCAGCCAGGCCGAGGGCGCGCCGCGGAGGGCGCTGAGGAGGAACGCGAAGAACATCCGCAGCGCCTGCCCGGCGGAGATCGCACGGGGCTTGGCGGGCATGTGCTGCTCCCGGTCCGCGCGGATGACCCAGCCGTGCTTGGTCCACAGATTCTGCACCTGCGCCTCGACGGCTCCGGACTCGTTCTCCGCATAGGTGGCGTGGATGCCGCCGCGATGGGGCAGCGGGTAGCCGTCGGCCACCGCGAGCACCCGCTCGCGCACCGCCGTCTCCACCGCGGAGCCGTCCAGCCGGCGGTGGAAGGACCGGGCGAGACGGGCCTTGAAGCCCGTGTGGGCGGGCTCGATCCCGTCGAGGGTGCCCTCCGGCAGCCGGTCCCACAGGCCGGCGAGCGCGGCGATCTGCGCGGCGAGATGGCGGCCCAGCTCCGCGGGTGCGGAGGTGTCGACGGGGCGCGTGCCCACGCGGGGCCCGCGCGAGTCCGAAGGGCTGAGCACCACGTCCGTCCAGCCACCGGAGGGCACGGTGTCCGCGAGGCCCACGGCCCCCGGGCCGGCGAAGGTGGCGCGCACCGCCGTCACCGGGGTGCCGCCGAACTCCTCGCCGACGATCCGGCGCAGCAGGTCGCCGGCCGCCGTGACGCCGGCGAACTCCTCCGCGGAGGCGGGCCGGTCCGCGAGCACGGCCGACAGCGCCACGACCCGGATCCGTCCGTACCGCTGCACACCGGAGAGCCCGCGCACGCTCACCCGCGTGCGCTGTCCGCGGGCGCAGAGGAAGCCGGGCACGCTGTCTGCTGTGACCGCCTGGGCGGGGACCCAGACGAAGTCGGACACGAGCCCGCCCGCCTGCCAGTCCCGCAGGGTCTCCCGGACGCCCACCAGTGAGGCGGGTGCCGTGACGAGTGTGAGCGTGCGCAGGTCCGTGCCGGTGGGTGACATCAGAACGCTCCGAATCCTTCTGGCAGCCCGGCGGTGAAGCCTCCGCCGCCGGAGCTCTCCGCTCTCTCCCTGGCGCCCTCGAGGACGCCCTGCAGGGTCTGCGTGACCTCCACGATGTCCGGGACGAGGTCGCAGAAGATGGGGGTGCCGGCGCCCGCCGCCCGGTTCTCCACCCGCACGCCCACGTGGCCGGGGGTGGAGGTGTCGAGCATGCTGGAGGCGAACCCGCCCACCGTGGACAGGAACGTCTGCGCGTTCTCGTAGCGCTGCTCCAGGGAGTCCGCGTCCGCCCGGGAGCCCGAGCCCGAGGGCGTCTGCCCGGTGCGCAGCCAGTCCGCGAGGTGGGTGAGCCCGGAGAGCGACCGCGTCTCCAGGCCGGAGGCCGGCTGCTCCTCGGAGCGGTCGTAGACCGCTCGCAGCACCTGGTACGGACGCAGGGATCCCAGCACCGGGGACTGGTGGGCGTTCGCGATCGCCAGCAGGTAGGACTCCAGCACGGCCGGCAGCCAGTCGAAGGTCTCGCCCACGAACTGCGAGGGAGGCGTGAGGAGGGGGTTGGGGAAGCTCAGCCACTGCGAGCTGCTCGCATCGAACACCTGCACCGGCCGCGTGAGGTTGTCCGGGGACGGGATCTGCAGCTGGCCGGTGAGCTGGGCGACGTACCAGCCGGAGATCATGGCTCGGCGCTCGGCCTCGCTCATGGGCAGGGAGGCCGGCAGCGTGCGCGCCCGCCGGTAGGTCCAGAAGTCCTGCCTCTGCCCGCTGGACGTCAGCTGCGACCAGCGGGTGGACACCGGGACGAGGACGCCGTCGAACGCGATGGGACTGAGGTTCCCGAAGGAGCCGAACACGTCCACGTGGGTGATGCCCGCGGCGGTCTGCCCCTGGGTGAGCGAGTTGTCGAAGATGTCCACCGTCTGCGACTCCACGGACTGCTGGGAGGTGAGCACCGCCCGCAGGCGGTCCACGAGGTCCGGGGCGGCCGCGAACGGTGCGGCGGAGAACTTGTACCGATAGGTCACCGAGCTGGCGTGGATGCGCGAGACCACGTCCGGGTGCACGCTGGACAGCGGCAGGCCGCGCGTGAGCGTCTCCCGGAACTTGGCCTCCAGGTCCGTCCTGCGCTGGGAGAGCTCGTGCGGTGCGGCGCCGTCCTTGCCCAGGATGTAGTCCTCGAGCGAGAGGCTGCAGTACTTGTCGAAGGCCTCGTTGCGGCGATTGACGAACTGCAGCGCCCGCAGGCGCAGATCGCGGGAGCCCACGTGCAGGGAGTAGCGGCCTGCGCTCGCAGTGAGCGGGTTGCCGGTGTGCGGATCGCGGGTGAACCGGGAGGGCCGCCAGCGCGCCAGCTCCTCGATGAGCCCGCCCGGAGCACTGCTGCCCTCTGCGGCCGTCCACTGGCCGCTGATCACCTGGGCGGCGGCCATCCGGCGGGCGCTGTCCCATTCGATGCCCGCCGGTCCCTGCCCGCCGGAGCCCACGGCGTCCGGCAGGTGGTGTCGGTAGAGGTCCTGGAACTGCGCGGCGGGGGTGAGGAGGACCTCGTTGTGGGCCGTCGCGAAGCGGTCCGGGACCCGCTGGTCCTCGTCCGAGGGCCAGGCGGAGTAGACGTCCGTCTCCACGTTCGCCAGGCCCACGGTGCGGCTGGTCTCCGTCCGGGCGAGGTCGATGCCCTGGATGGACTCCTCCACCGTCCTCTGCAGCGGGGCGAGGAGGTCCTGCGGTGCCTCGGAGAGCACGGCGGCGAGCGCCTCGCTGGCCATGAGGTAGCTGTTGTTGCGCAGGCCGGCGAGCAGGCCCGTGAGGAGCCGCTGCTCCAGCTCCTCGCCCTGGACGATGGTGCCCTTCACCGCTGCCGCATAGCCCTCGACCTCGCTCGGCACACGGGAGACGTCCGTGGCCGGATAGCGGCTGAGCTCCGTGCACCGCGGGACCACACCCTGGCCGATGTGCGTCTGCAGCCGCTGGAGGAGCGCCCGCGCATAGGGCAGGCCGTACTGCGCGATCCCCGTGCTGATGACGGAGAGCAGCCGCGCCTCGAAGGCGCGTGCCCAGTCGTAGGCCCAGCGCTGGATGATCTCGTAGCCGCCCTGCTGGAGCTGGGCCTGCTTGGCACGCAGGTAGTTGCCCGCGCTGGCGATCCAGTTGGGACCCGTCTGGCCCTGGGCGCGCGGGAGCTCGGCACCCACCGCGTACCGGTCGATCATCTCGCGCAGCGCGGCGTCGAGGCTCTGCTCGCCCAGCGCGGAGACCACCCACGCCCCGGCCGCGCCGGTGTCGTAGGTCTGGTGCTCGGCGGGCAGGCCCAGCTCGTGGACGACGGTGGGCCACTGCGAGTCGACCAGCTTGGTGAGCTGCTGCTCCGCGCCGGCGGTGCTGCCCGGCTGCAGGTGGCCCTCGCTCAGCCGGTCCGCGGCGGTGCGGGCCAGGCGCTGCGAGGAGTAGTGGCGGTAGCGGTCGCGGCCCATGCTGAGGCTGCCGAAGCCGAAGGTGCCCCAGGAGAGCTTGTCCGCGGCCTCCACGCCCCATCCCAGGAAGCTGCGGTTGGGGGAGAGCCCGTCCTTGTTGGTGAGGTCGTAGGCGCGGAAGTCCGTGGACGCCTTGCCGGAGATCATGAGCGCGGCCAGGCCGCGCGCCAGCCCCCGGTAGAGGCCGCGCTGAGTGCCGTCGCCGAAAGTGGTGCGGTCCAGCCCCTGGTACTTGCTCACGGGGAACACGCGGGCGAACGACGGGCCTCCGGAACGGTCGACGTGCTGGCCCAGCGACTCGAGCAGGCGCACGTCGTGGTCCTCCGAGGCCGCCGACTGCGCCGCGACGATCTCCCCCAGCATGCCCAGCGCATTGGGGCGCACGCCCTCGAGCTGGTCCGGGAAGATGTCCGAGGTGTACATGTAGACGCACGTGTCGTTGACGGACACACCCTGCACCTGGCCGAGCAGGCGGCAGACGTCGAGGGCCATGGAGGCGCCGGCGCCGCCGGCCATCGAGGACACGACGAACACCATGGGATCGCCCTCCGGGTCGAACCCGCCGGACCCCGGCACCGCGTCCGCGACCTGCTTCATCTGCGCATTGGCCTCGGTGGTCTTGAGCTGGTTGACCGCACGCTGCAGACCGGAGAAGACGTCCTTGGCGCGGTTGAGGGTGATGACGCGCCCCACGCCGCGCATCTGCCCGGCCCCGTTGTGCAGGGGCGTCGTCACGGACTCCGGCCTGCGCGGGGCCCAGGTGACGAACTGGTCGAGGTCACCGGTCTGCTGCAGCTTCTGGCTCACGGAGTTGTCCAGGACGGAGTACGAGCCGGACGAGGGCGCGGTGCCGATGTAGGTGCCGCCCTGGTCCCGCACGTTGCCCACGCCGGGCACGTCGGTGTCCGGGACGACGGGCACGTCCACGTGGACGAACTGCCAGCCCGCGGGCAGCTCGGGGATCCCGTGCGGCATGAGCTCGGACTTCAGCTGGTCCATGATGCGGGCGAGCGTCTCTCCACCGGAGCCGCCGCATCCCACGACGAGGAACTTGTACATTCACTGGACCTTTCGATACGGAGCTGCGGGGGCGAAGCTGTGTGCGCGGTCGGGTCTGTGCGGACCGCTGCGGACCGCCCGGACGGGTGTGCGGCACTGCCGGGCGGGTGTGCCGCCCGGCCTCACACTGCCGGGCGCGGCAGGTGCAGGGCGAGGCCGCCGCCGAGGTGCCTGAGCGCGGATCATCGCGCTCACCTCCCGCCGCCGAAGGGCGACTGCGGACCGCCGGGAGTGCCGGGGAACCCTCCGCCGGGCCCCGGCTGGCCTCCGGATCCCGGCTGGCCACCGGATCCCGGCTGGCCGCCCGGCCCCGGGCCGCTGCCGAACGGCGACGACGCACCGCCCGGCGCACCCGCGGCACCGCCGCCGGCGAACGGGTTGGGTCCGTTCCGAGGTCCCGCCGCAGCCGCGCCGAACGGGCTGGGCTCCGCGCCGGGGCCGCCCTGTCCGCCGGAGGAGGCCTCGGCGGCGGGAAGACGGTCGAGCAGGTCCGCCGCCTCCGTGGCGATCTCGTCCTCGAGCGCCTTGCGCGCCTGTGCGTCCGCGGAGCCGGAGAGGAGCACGAGGACCTCCGCAGCGTCCGCGGGCCCGCCTTCGGGCCGCAGGACCAGCCAGGTGTTGTGCACCGCCAGCGGCAGCCTCGCGGGCTGCCGGGAGGGCTGCTCCCGGCTCACGCTCGCGTAGCCGGGAGCGTCCACGACCGCCCAGCCGCTGCCGAAGGGCGAACCGCCCGTGCGCGTCCTCACCGTGACTCCCGCGGCATCGATGGAGCGCGAGCCGCGCGGATCGATCGGCACCGTGTTGCGGAGGTCCCCGGGACGGAACGCGAAGCGCGCGCCGTCGCGCTGCACCGTCCCGCCGCTCACCGTCACGGGTGCGCGGACCGCCACCAGCGGGCTGGCGGGGATGCGCGCGTTGCGCCACTTGAGGAGGTAGAGGAGTCCCAGCGGGATGCCGGGTCCCAGGACGAGCGCCACGATGAGGGTGAGCCAGAAGTTCACGGCGTTGAGCGGCTTGACGACGCTCGCGGTGAATTCGACGGTGATCGGGACGGCCTCCCCCTGACCGTCCGCGGACGCGGTCATGACGGTGAACGTGCCGTTGACGGCGCCGTTGCCCTGGGCGTCCGAGGCGAGCTCGACCTCGAGGTCCTCTCCGCCGGAGACGCAGTCCGCCTCCGCTGCGGCGGACGACTCGATGCTCACGCCCTCCATGCCCTGCGGAGCCGCGACCACGTCCGTGGAGCCGGGCTCCACCCATGCGCAGCCCTCGCCCTCAACAGGCAGCGCCGCGCTGAGGTCCACGGCACCCTCGACCTCGCCGAAATCCACGCTGCCGGGCACCGTGGGGTAGTTGAGCGGCGGCAGCACGTCCACCGGCAGGGCCACGCTCACGGGGCTCAGCACGGTGCCAGGCACCTCCTCGCCGTCCGCGTCCTCGGCGGGAGCGGTCGTGAGGTCGAGGCGGAGGCCGAGGCTGCCGCGACCGGTGGCCGTACGGCTGAGGTCCCAGGTCACAGGATTCGCCAGTTCGCTCAGCTCGGTGGTCCGGGCGAGCTCCGTCTGCCGGCCCGAGGCATCGGTGAAGACCGCGGTGAACTCGCCCGTGCCGGCGATCACCGCCGGGTCCACGGTGTCCCCGTCGCGGTCGACGACGGAGAACACGGTGTCGTCGAGGGTGTCGCCGCGGTGGAGCTCGGTCGAATCCGCCTCGGGCCAGGTGGGGCGGATGCCCGGCGTGATGTGGACGTTCGACCTGGTGGTGGCGTCCGTGCTCCCGCCCTCGTCCGCGACGAAGGCCAGCCGCCAGACTCCCACCCACGGCCCGTCGTCCCCGGCGCTGCCCACCTGGGTGCCGTCGATCCGCAGGCTCAGGCTGCGGGCGGTCTCCCAGGTGTAGGTGACGGGCGAGCCGCCGGTGTCCGCCTGCGCGTCCTGCGCGTCGTCGGCCAGCGGAACCTCCGTGCCGTCCGGTGCCACGAGCACCGCGCTGAGGTCGTCCGCGGAGGCGGTGGCGAAGACGTCCACGTCCGGAGTGGTGGAGTCGAGGACGAAGGTGTGCGCCTGATCCGTGCACATGCGCTCGGTGCAGACCCCGTGCTCGCTGCTGACGGGATCGGAGCCGAGCCCGGAGATCGCGTCGAAGGCGAAGAGCAGGCTGTCGATGTCGCTCGCGAGGTGGAACTCACCGGGCACGGGGTCCGTGAGCTCGCCGCAGGTCTGACCGCCGGAGTCCTCGCCCTCCGCGATGGAGCGCATGAGGTCGAACTCCGCGCCGTCCGCGCTGCCCAGGCCCACGCCGAACATGGCGACCCGTGAGCTGCGGAGCTGGTCCGCCAGGCCGCCGGGCCGGCAGATGTCCTCTTCCGCCGCTCGTGCGGCCTCGGCCGTCCCGGCGTCCGTGCGCAGGTCCGCGTCCGGGGCGAATGCCTTGGAGTCGCCGTGCGAGCGGGCGGTGGCGGCGGTGCGCTGCTGGAAGTCGAGTTCGCCGTCGGAGAGCCAGACGAGGGCCTGGCAGCTCTGGGTGTCCGAGGACCGGTCGCGGCTGCGCTCCGCCAGCGCCTTGCGGGCCTCGTCCAGCGCGGTCCAGTAGTCCGTGTCGATGCCGGAGGTGCGGTCCGCGAGGCCGGTCACGGCACTGCGCAGCGCCTCGACGTCCGCATCCCCGTCGATCGAGGTCCAGTCCTGCACCCGGGAGTACTCGTGGCCGAACGCGCTCACCGCGACGGAGACGGAGTTCTCCCCGGCGTTGTGCGCCATCCGGTTGACGAGGTGGAGGGCGGAGGTGACGCGGGCGTTGTCCGGGTCCGTGTCCTGCAGGCTGCCGGACTCGTCGACGAGCAGCAGCACGTCCGCCTCTCCTCCCGCCGCCACGCAGGAAGAGAACTGCTGCGGGAGCGGCGGAGCACTCGCGCCCTCCGTCGAGGCGATCTCGTCCTCATCCGTGCCGGAGCCCTCGTCCGTACCGGAGCCCTCACCGCTGGAGGGCGCGGGAGCCGCCATGACCGCGGGCGGCTCCGTGGCAGGCTGATGCGCCGGGCCCCCTGCTTCCGCGGGGGAGGATACGGCTGTGGACACGGCGGCCGGGGTGGTGTCTGCGTCCACGGCGGAGGCGGGTCCGGCTGCCAGCGGCGCCGCCGTGAGGCCCAGGGCGAGGAATGCTGCGGCGACGGCGCGCAGTCCGGCCCTTCGCGCCGCGCTCACAGGCGCCCCACCCAGAACGCGGTGAGCAGCGCCGTCGCCAGCACGGCGAGGACGGTGACGGCGACGGCCGCCCAGTAGAGCGGGACGGCGGCCGGATGCGTGGCGTAGAGGGAGTCCGTGCGGCGGCGCACGTCCTCGGAGCCGTAGCGGCCCAGCAGCAGGATCGCCACCGGACCCGCGAACAGCCAGCCCACGGGGCTCGTGGGCCCCCAGGGCAGGAGCGCCACGCCCACGCCGACGACCGCCGCGACGAGTGCAGCCCAGAGCACCGCGAGCGGTGGACCGGAGACGGTCAGCTCCTTCCGCGGCACCTCGGCTCCGAAGGCGGCGGGCGCCTGAGCCTGCGGTGCCCCGGTGCCGAACGGGTCGCCGGGCGCTCCCTGCGCAGTCCCCCCTGCGGAGCCCCTCGCGACGGAGGAGCCGCCGGGAGCGCCAGTGCCCGCGGCCGGCTGTCCCTGAAGGTCCGCTCCCGGTGCGCCGAAGGGAGAGCTCCGGGGTCCCGGCTGGGCAGCGTCCCCGAACGGGCTCCCTCCGTGCTGCTGCCCGCCGTGTGCGCCCGGGTGGGCTCCGAAGGGCGAGGCCGAGGGTCCAGGCGCTCCGCGTCCCGGGCCCTGTCCGCGGTCGAAAGGTTGGGACATCAGCGCACACCTCCGGAGGAACGGTCTTCCGCACATGAGCATACGAGAAGCGGACCGGCGAGCCGGCCGACTCGCTGTGGCGAAGCTGCACCAGGGACTGCGCGCGTGCACGGGCCCGCACCGGGGCATCGGCCGGGCATCAGTACCCGCCTCCCGTGGAGAAGACGGTGACGGAGAGCAGGAGACCCAGGACGAGCGCGAGGGCGTCCACCACGCGTCCGCCGACGAAGGAGCCCGTGCCCTGCTGGGCGATCTTGGTCCGCGCGTAGGACCCCTGCCAGCCGGTGGCGGAGTACACCACCACCATCTCCCGGAGCATCCGGCCCAGACGCCAGAGCACGAACGCAGCGATCGGGACTCCCACGAACCCCAGCGGCCAGAACTCCGCTCCCTCGCCGCGCGCCGCGGTCCCGGCGAAGCCGCGCAGACAGCCTCCCACCACGAGGTACATGGCGCCGAGCGGAAGCAGCGCCTTGACGCCTGCGGCGATCCCGTCGTGCTCGCGGGCTTCGAAGACGAGGGCGGCCCCGGCTGCCGCGGCCGCGCCGAACACCACCCAGCCCAGCACCACGAAGGCGTAGAGGCCCGCGGGGATCCAGAGGAACACGACCGGCGCGGCGAAGGAGATGACGTAGAGCGTGACGAACAGGGTGCGGGTGATGGACACGAGCCGCCCGGGCGCACCGCCGGCGAAGCCCGCGGCCGGGGCGAAGCCCGCAGTCATGCGCTGCGGCGGGTCCGCGACCGGGCCGGGGACCTGCATCGACGGCCCCGAGGCGGGTGCCGCGGGGCCGGAGCCGAACGTCCCCGCCTCCTGCGGGCCGGAGCCGTGGGCGACCCCGCCGTGCGCGGCGGCATCACCCCGGTCCTGGGCGTCCGCAGCGCGCGCATCGGCGATCCGGACGCCCGTGTTGTGCGGCGTCGCGTCGTGCGGGCGGGTGTTGTGCGGCGCGGTGTTGTACTGCCCCGAGGCGGGCTCCTCCGCGCCCGGCCCGGTGGCCGAGTGCGCCGCGGACACCGTGGGCGGCGGTGGGGGCGCGGTGCCCGCCGGCCCGGTGGGAGGAGGGGAGCCGGGTGCGACCGCCTCGGGTGCGGCGACCGTGTCCCCGGAGCGTCCGGGCGCCCCGCGCCGCATGCCGGGCCCGAAGACCGCGGGGCCCGTCCCGCGGGACGGGCGCGCTCGCGGCGGCTGCGGCACTTCCGCGTCCTCCGACGCCTCCGGTCCTTCAGCGGCCACTGGTGCACTCGCCCTTCTCGACTGCCCGTCCTCGCCGGACGGCTGACTTCGTCGTGAGCGTAGCAAAGATGTGAGACACAGCACGGCGCGGTCCGTCGCACACCCACCGGCACGACTGCTCCACACCGGGCGAACCGGCAAACGCGGCCTCGGCCCGCTCAGCGACGCGGCCGGGAGGAGGACGCCCGGTCCCTGTCCGCCAGCTGCTGCAGCATCGCGTTGTACGCGCTCAGCTCCGCGTCGCCGGTGCGCGCCTCCGAACGGTCCCGGCGCCTGGCCTCGCGGGTGGAGGAGGTGAACCACTCCGCCGCGAGCAGGATGGCGACGGACAGGGTGGGCAGCTCGCCGATCCCCCAGGCGATCTCCCCGCCGGTCACCTGGTCCTCGAGGGCGGAGAAGCCCCAGCCGTGGCCCATGTTCCCGTACCACTCACCGGCGATGAGCGCCTCCCCGGACATGATCGAGATGCCGAAGAAGGCGTGGAAGGCCATCGTCACGAGGAGGACGAGCAGGCGCACGGGGTACGGGAACCGGTTCACGCCCGGGTCGATGCCGATGATCGACTGCACGAACATGTACCCGGCCAGCAGGAAGTGCACGATCATGATCTCGTGCCCTGCGTGGGTCTCCAGCGCGTAGATCATGATGCCCGAGTGGTAGAAGACCACGAGCGAACCCGCGAAGTTCACCGCCGCCACGATGGGGTGCGCCCAGAAGCGGGCGTACCGGGAGTGGACGAGCACCAGCACCCATTCGCGCAGGCCCCGGGAACCGTCCTGCCGGGGCCGCAGGGCGCGCATGAGCAGCGTGACGGGTGCGCCCATCACCATGGGCACCGGGGCGACCATCACGAGTGCCATGTGCTGGATCATGTGCCCGGAGAAGAGGACGTGGCCGTAGACGGACACGCCGCCGCTCGTGATGTAGAAGAGCACGGCCATGCCCGCGACCCAGCAGATCGTGCGGGCCGTGGACCAGCTGTCGCCCCGGACGCGCAGCCGCCGGACGGCGAGGAGGTAGAGGACGGTCGCGCCCACCGTGATGACCACCCAGATGGGGTCCACCCGCCACTCCGTGAAGTAGTTCCCCCAGTCCGGGGGCGGCGGCAGCGGCTCGCCGGTGAGGAGCTCCGCCGCGGTGGGCTCCGCGGGCGGCTCGTCCGGGACCGGAGGAGCGGTGCGGGAGAGGACCACCCCGAGACCGCTCACCGCGCCGAACACGGCGGTCTCCACGAGCACCAGCCGCCAGAACAGGGCGGAGGCCCCGCGCCCGGCAGCGGGTCCGGAAGAGACACCGCTGCCGGCGAGGCCGCCGATGACGGACCTGCGGTGCATCCACCCGATCAGCCCCAGCAGCAGGGTGAGCGCGAGCTTGGCCAGCAGCACCCGGCCGTAGGGCGTGCCCCACCAGTCGCTCAGGCTGCGCACGCGCAGGCTGCCGTTGGTGAAGCCCGAGTACATGACGAGCAGGAACGCGATGAGAGCCAGCGTGGAATAGCGGCTCACGAGTGTGCCCAGGTCAGGGCGGCGGGTGAGGCCCGGTGCCAGCAGTGCCAGGGAGAGGAGGCCGCCGGCCCAGAGCACCACGCCCACCAGATGGACCGCGAGGCTGCCCACGGCCTGGGTGTGGCCGGAGGCCTCGGCGGAGTGGCCCAGCAGCGCGAGCAGGCCGATGGGCACCAGTGAGGCCGCGAGCGCGACAGCGACGCCGGCGTAGGAGCGGAAGGCGAACACACAGAGGTTCGCGACGGCCGCGAGCGCGGTGATCCCCAGCCACAGACGACCCAGATCGATCGCCGTGATGAAGGACCAGAGCTGCGCGGAGAAGTCCCCCGCATAGGCCTGCGCACCGGCGGTGTCCACGTAGGTGAAGACGAGGACCGCCACGCTGGACACCGTGAGCACGGAGGAGGCGACCTGGCCGATCGTGAGCAGGCGCAGCCAGTCCGGGTCGACATCGCCCCGGCGTCCCTGCGTGCGCGGGAGCACTCCGACGGCCAGCACCAGCGCACCGATCGTCAGCGTGAGCGCGGTGTTGAAGAGGAACTTGGCGGTGGGCAGACCCCACCTGCCCAGCGGGCCGGAGTCGCCCACGACGGTGGGCGCGGCGGCACCGGTGAAGATCAGAGCCAGTGAGCCGAGGACCACCCCGGCCAGCAGATAGAGCGGAAGCGCGGAGGACTGCGTGAGCCGGGCGGTGCGTGCGGGGCCGTCGGGGCGCGCCGCCTCACCGCCGGTGCGAGGGCCGGCGTTGCCGCCGGTGCGGGAACCCTCCGTCACAGGCGGCGGTCGTTGAGAGCCGGGAAGCCGCTGCGGCGTGCGCGGATCGACTCGAGGTCGAGTTCGGCGGTGAGGATCGTCTCCGCGGCTCCCGCCTGTGCGAGGACATCGCCGGAGGCGTCGATGATCGCCGAACGGCCGCCCATCTGGGTCCGGGCGTGATAGCCGGCGGTGTTCACCGCGACCACGGCGCAGAAGTCCTCCGCCGCACGCGCGCGGGCCAGCAGGCTCCAGTGGTCCACGCGGGGCGCCGGCCACGCGGCGGGGACCACGAAGATCTCCGCTCCGGCGTCGAGCAGACCGCGGAAGAGCTCGGGGAAGCGCAGGTCGTAGCAGGTGGCGAGGCCCAGGCGGACGGTGCGGCCGTCCGCCTCGATGTCCGCAGTGACGAGCTCCTCACCGGGAGCAAGGAGCTTGGGCTCGCCGCTGCCGAACCCGAATCGGTGGATCTTGCGGTAGCGGGCGCACACCTCGCCGTCCGGGCCGATGAGGACGGAGGTGTTCCAGAGGCCGCGTTCGGAGTCCGGCAGCTCCGGCAGGCGCGTGACGTCGTGGTCCACCGCGGCGAGGCGGGTCAGCGCCTCCGGGGTCGCCTCGATGATCGAGCCCATGTGGAGGAAGCTCCCGGCGGCGCGCGCAGCGTCCTGCATGGCGCGGACGGTGGGCCCTTCGAGCGTCTCCGCGCGGGCACCCCAGTTCCTGTATCCGAAGCCGCTGGGCTGCCAGAGCTCCGGCAGGACGATGAGGTCGCTGCGGTCCTGAGTGGCGACGAGGGCGGCCGCGCGGTCGACGCGCTCCGCAGGGGACTCCGCGTCCCCGTATCCGAGCTGGATGGCTGAGATGCGCATGCACCCCAGGATACGTGCCGTGTCCGGGCATGCGAAAAGCCCGAGCAGGACCTGCGCCGTGCCCCTCCACGTGGTCTGCGGCATCCGGGCATGCGAAAGGCGCCTGTACCCGCCTCCGGGTACAGGCGCCTCACTCAGCGCGAAGGATTCACTTCGAGGGCGAGCCTGCGGCCGCCTTCAGCTTGGAACCTGCCGAGAGCTTCACCGAGTAGCCGGCGGGGATCTCGATCTCAGCACCGGTCTGCGGGTTGCGGCCCTTGCGAGCGGCGCGCTCGGTGCGCTCCACGGAGAGCCAGCCGGGGACGGTCAGCTTCTCACCGGAGGCGACGGCCTCGGAGAAGGACTCGAAGACGCCGTCGAGGACGTCGGAGACCTGCTTCTGCGTGAGACCGGACTTCTCTGCGACCTCTGCGACAAGCTCGCTGCGGTTCTTTGCCATGGATGGGTCCTCCTTCAGGACGGTGTACGGCGGTCGATGCCAGTGGGGAGAATTCCGACTGGTGCTGAAACTACCAGACCCTCCCCCGCACCTCAGGGGTGCGGGGCCGGAATCCTCAGGAGATCACCAGCTGGACTTGGTGATGCCGGGCAGCTCGCCGTTGTGCGCCATCTGGCGGAAGCGCACGCGGGAGAGACCGAACTTGCGGAGGTACCCGCGCGGACGACCGTCGACCTGGTCGCGGTTGCGCAGGCGGACCGGCGAGGCGTTGCGGGGGAGCTTCTGGAGCGCCAGACGCGCCTCCTCACGCTGCTCGTCCGTGCTGTCCGGGTGGACGAGCTGACGCTTGAGCTCGACACGACGCTCCGCGAAGCGCTCGACGAGTGCCTGACGCTGCTTCTCGCGTGCGATCTTTGACTTCTTGGCCATGTGCGCTCAGCGCTCCTCTCGGAAATCGACGTGCTTGCGGATCTTCGGGTCGTACTTCTTCAGCACGATGCGATCCGGGTTGTTGCGGCGGTTCTTGCGGGTCACGTAGGTGTACCCGGTGCCGGCAGTCGACTTGAGCTTGATGATCGGGCGGATGTCCTGTGCCTTGGCCATCAGAGCTTCACTCCCTTGGCGATGAGTTCTGTCACGACTGCGTCGATGCCGCGTGCGTCGATGACCTTGATGCCCTTGGCGGACAGCGTGAGGGTCACGTTGCGACGGAGCGAAGGAACGTAGTAGCGCTTCTTCTGGATGTTGGGGTCGAAACGGCGCTTGGTGCGACGGTTCGAGTGGGACACATTGTGTCCGAAGCCGGGAGTGGTCCCGGTCACCTGGCAGACGGCTGCCATAGCTTCCTCCAGTTCAACAGTTGGTGGTGCTGAGGCCCTCAGCACCGCGTGGACCGCGCACGGTCCCCGCGGCTCGCGAACCTCCACACCGCAGACATCAGCACAGCTGTCACCGGGTGCGGCTCCTGCGTGATGCAGACGCTCACGCCTGCGGAGCCGGCGATCGGTGATGTGGATGCACCCCGGTGCGGGTGTGCGGACGCACTCCGCCGGGCGACGGGTGCGCGATGTCTCACCAGCGCTGAAGACGAAGCCTGTGAGAGAGGGGCCAGTCATAGATGCAGCGCTCAATGAGCACGTGCAGCGCGTCCGGCGATCGGCTCCGCTCCTCCTGCTGCGTGGATTCCACGCGGACCGGCGGTCCGGAGCCGTGTCGTCAGTGCGCACTGCGATCACAACAGTCCACGATTCTATTGCGCCCGGCGCGCTCGCGGCAAGTCGGCGGGCCACGACACGCCTCACATCCCGCACCGGCCCGCTGTCACCGGCCCGGCGCCGGCCGGCTCCGGCTCACCCCTCGCGCCCCGCTCCGCACGCCCGCTCCGCGCTCCGGTTCAGCGCGGCGAACGGCCCCTGCCCGGCTCCGTCGACCCGCGGTGCCTCCGTGTTGCCGCTCACTCCCCTCCGTGCAAAAGTGAGTACATGGACAGCCAGTGCAGCCCTTCGCGCCCCTGTGGGGTCAGGACGGTGAACCCATGAGCACCCCCGGTGGCTCCGAGCCCTCGCGCCCACGCATCAGGAAGGCGCACAGCGACCACACGGCATTCAGCTCACCGGTCACCGGCAGCGCGGGTGGCGGGACCGGTGCGGGCGGAGCCGCGGGGGCCGGCGCGGGCAGCGCCTCGGGGACGACCGGCGGCGCGGACCGGCCCGTCACCTCTCACGACGGCTCGCCCATCCACTTCTCCGATCCCGGCGGCGCCGGATACTGGTATGACGCGAACGCCGTGCTCCGCTATCGCGGTCCGGACGGCGCCGAGTACTTCCTGCGCAACGACCAGGAGTACCTGCCCCTGCACGAACTCACGGACGCCGACCGGCAGGCGGCAGCAGCGGCCGGCGTCCCCGCCGCGGCCCGGCAGTCTCTACCGCCCACCTTCTCCGTGGGCCGACCCGTCACCGGCGCGCAGGCCGCGGTGGGAACCGCGGGGGCGGCCTCGGCGGCGGAGGACCGCTCCACCTACTACGAGTACATCGCACACCACTCCGGCGAGAGCCCCGCGGTGCAGGCGCCTCTCGCCACGGGCCAGGCAGGGGCCTTCCCCGCCGCGGGCGCGGCCGGCGCAGGCGCGGCGGGCTTCCCACCGGGCGGTGCCGGCCAGAACCAGGCCGGGGAGGGCGGCTCCAGGAGGAAGGGGCTCATCTGGGGCTTCGTGGGGTTCGGCATCGTGCTGGTGCTGGCCGCCGTCATCAGCCTCGTCGTGCTGAATGGCCAGCGCGGCACCAAGCCCACGGAGATCGACCCCCCGGTGGCACAGGAGACCGAGGACTCCGACGGTTCCGCACAGCCGGACGAGCCGTCCGCGGAACCGTCCACTCCCCCACCCTCACCGGCGGAACAGCTCGAGTCCTACGCGGAGGAGGGCACCCGCACCGCGGAGGGCGAGCTCGCGGAGACCTGGGTCGTCCAGCTCAGCGCCAAGAAGCCCGGGCTCGAGGCCAACGGGAAGACCTGGTCCGAAGAGGACATCCTCGAGGAGTTCGAGGAGAACAAGCGGCGCTACCCGGACGCGGTCCTGCTCTGGAGCGGCGACTGGCAGAGCTTCAAGATGGGCAACTTCTGGATCACGGTCCTCGCGGAGCCCTATTCGGATCCCGAGGACGCCCTGGCCGAGTGCACGAATCTGGGCATCGACCGCGACAACTGCTACGCGAAGAAGCTCTCGAAGGTCTCCGGGCCGGAGAAGACCACCCGCCTCAACGACTGAGCACAGCCCACACACAAGTGACGTCTGCGTAGCGGCCGCCCAGCACGGCCGCTACGCAGACGTCACTTCGTGGGGGGGCGACCTCAGGGAGCCTGGGGTCGTGCGGGCTCGCGCCCCGGAGCCTCCATTCAGCTGAGGAGGTGCGTGGGGTCCTCCAGGGCGTTCGCCACGTCGCGGAGGAACTTCGAGATCGTCTCGCCGTCCACCACGCGGTGGTCCGCGGAGACGGTGACGGTCATGACCTCGCGCGGGACGATCTCGTCGTCCACCACCCACGGCTTCTTCACGACGCGCCCCACGGCGACGATCGCGGTCTCTCCGGGGTTGATGATCGGCGTTCCCCAGTCCACGCCGAACACGCCCACGTTCGTCACCGTGATGGTGCCGCCTGCCTGCGCCGCCGGAGTGGTGCGGCCGGAGCGGGCGGTCTCCACGAGTGCGCCAAGCTCCCGCGCCAGGCCCTCCAGGCCCAGCGTGTGCGCCTCCTTGATGTTGGGCACGATGAGCCCGCGCGGAGTGGCCGCGGCGATGCCGAGGTTCACGTAGTTCCGCACCGTGATCGTCTCGCCGTCCAGCCGCGCATTCATGTACGGGTGCCGTCGCGCGGCCCAGGCCACGGCCTTCGCGACGATGAGCAGCGGGGAAACCCGCACGTCCTCGCCCAGCCGCCTGCCGGACTTGAGCCTGCGAACCAGGTCCATCATGCCGGTGACGTCGACCTCGACGCCCTCGGTGACGTGCGGAGCGGTGAAGGCGGAGTTCACCATCGCGTTCGCCATCGCCTTCTGCACGCCCTTGAGCGGCACCTGCTCCTCGCGCTGCACCGCCTGCGCACCAGAACCCTCGCCGAGGCCGGCCCCGGCGGACTGCCCCGCTGCGGCGGGCACGCCGGCGGCCGCGGCCTGAGCGGATCCGGCCTGCGCGGATCCGGACTGCGCGGCAGCGGTCTGACCGGCGGCAGCCGTAAGCCCCGCGCCGCCGGACTCCGCGAACGCCCGCAGGTCCGCGCGGGTGACCTCCCCGCGCTCACCCGTGGCGGGCACCTGTGAGAGGTCCACGCCGAGGTCCTTGGCGAGCTTGCGCACGGGAGGCTTGGCGAGCGGACGGACACCGCCGCCCGTTCCGGACGAGGCGCTCGGCCGACTGCCGGAGGACTGCGGGGCGTCATGAGACTGCGCCGCGCCGTGAGACTGTGCAGCACCGGGGGACTGAGCCGCACCCGCGGCCTGCCCGCCCACGCCCGCGGGCTTCTTGCGCGGACGGCGCTTGGAGGAGCTCGCCACCGCACCGTAGCCCACGAGCGTGGCACCGGAGGCACCGTCCTCGGCCGCATCGGCGTCCGAGGACCCCGCACCGGAGCCGCTCGCCTCGGAGCCGCCGCTGGCAGGGCCTTCACCCGCCTCGGCCGCAGGCACGTCCGAGCCGCCGGCGGTGCCCTGGGTGTCCACGTCCGCGCCGAAGCGGACGAGCGGCCTGCCCACCTCGACCGTGTCGCCCTCAGCGGCGAACAGCTCCGCGATGACGCCGGCCTGGGGGCTGGGAAGTTCGACGAGGGACTTCGCGGTCTCGATCTCGACGAGGATCTGGTTGACGGTCACGGTGTCGCCCTCGGCGACCTTCCACGCGACGATGTCCGCTTCAGTGAGACCCTCCCCGGGATCGGGGAGGAGGAAGACGTCTGACATGGGGTCCTTTCAGCAGTCCAGGGCGCGGTCGACGGCGTCGAGGATGCGGTCGAGGTCCGGCAGATAGTGGCTCTCCAGCTTGGACGGCGGATACGGGGCGTGGAACCCGCCCACACGCAGCACCGGCGCCTCGAGGTGGAAGAAGCAGCGTTCCGTGATGCGGGCGGCGATCTCCGCGCCCAGCCCCAGGAACACCGGGGCCTCGTGGGCGACCACGAGCCTGCCCGTGCGCCTGACGGAGGCCTCGATGGTGTCGAAGTCGAGCGGGCTGATGCTGCGCAGGTCGATGACCTCGACGCTCGCGCCCTCCTCCGCCTTCGCCGCGGCGACGTCCAGCGCGGTGGGGACCAGCGGGCCGTAGGCCAGCAGGGTGAGGTCCGTGCCCGGGCGCACGATCTGCGCGGTCCCGCCGGCCGGGCCGCGCTGCGCGGTGTCGACCTCGCCCTTCATCCAGTAGCGGCGTTTGGGCTCGAAGAACATCACCGGGTCCGCGGACCGGATCGCCTCCTGGATCATCCAGTAGGCGTCGTGCGCGGTCGACGGCGTCATGAGCCGCAGGCCCGCGTGGTGGGCGAAGACGGCCTCGGGGCTCTCCGAATGGTGCTCCGGCGAGCCGATGCCGCCGCCGTAGGGGACCCGGATGACGAGTGGGATGTTCTCCTGGCCGTGCGTACGCGCGTTGAGCTTCGCCACCTGGGTGACGATCTGGTCGTAGGCGGGGAAGATGAAGGCGTCGAACTGGATCTCGATGACCGGACGGTACCCGCGGACGGCCATGCCCACCGAGGTGCCGACGATGCCGGACTCCGCGAGCGGGGCGTCGATGACGCGGCGTTCCCCGAAGTCCTTCTGCAGGCCCTCCGTCACACGGAAGACCCCTCCGAGCTTGCCGATGTCCTCACCGATGAGCACGACCTTCGGGTCGTCCTCCATCGCCTTGCGCAGACCCGCCGTGATGGCCTTGGCCAGCGGCATCTTCTCCACGGCGGTGCTCTGTTCAGCTGCTGTGACGGTCACGCGGCTCACGCCCTCCCGTCGGCATCGGCGAACGAGTCCAGGTAGGCGAGATACTCCTCGCGCTCGGCCTCGACGAGGGAGTGCGGCTCGCGGTAGACGTGCGCGAACAGCTGCTCCGCGTCCGGCGCCTCCATCTCCACGCAGG
This sequence comes from Brevibacterium salitolerans, assembly GCF_039531405.1. NCBI lineage: Bacteria > Bacillati > Actinomycetota > Actinomycetes > Micrococcales > Brevibacteriaceae > Brevibacterium > Brevibacterium salitolerans. The sequence continues at coordinate 84,339 of NZ_BAAAPZ010000012.1, forward strand.
CGGTCCGGATGCGCGCGGCGAGCTGATCCGCCTCCGCGTCCACCGAGGCGAACTCCTGACTGCTCGCACCCTCCTTCATGAGGTGCAGGCGGAGGCGGGCGATCGGGTCCTTCGCGGCCCAGGCCTCGGTCTCCGCATCGCTGCGGTAGCGGGTGGGATCGTCCGCCGTGGTGTGGGCGCCCATGCGGTAGGTGAACGCCTCGATGAGCATGGGGCCGTTGCCGGAGCGGATCGAGTCCGCACTCGCACGGGCCACCGCGTAGGAGGCGAGGACGTCGTTGCCGTCCACCCGGATGCCCGGCACGCCGAACCCGCGGCCGCGGGTGAACAACGGGGCCGGCGTCTGGACGCTGGTGGGCTCGGAGATGGCCCACTGGTTGTTCTGGCAGTAGAAGAGCACGGGTGCGTTGAAGGCCCCGGCGAAGGTGAGTCCCTCGGACACGTCGCCCTGAGAGGAGGCGCCGTCACCGAAGCAGGCGACCGCGATCGAGTCGCGCTCGAGGTCTCCCGTGCCCACGTCGCCGTCCATCTGGATGCCCATGCCGTAGCCGGTCGCGTGCAGCACCTGGGAGCCGATCACGATGGTGTAGGTGTGGAAGCGCTTCTCCTGCGGATCCCAGCCGCCGTGCGTCTGGCCGCGGTACATCCCCAGCAACTGGACGGGGTCGATCCCGCGCGTCCAGGCCACACCGTGCTCGCGGTAGGTGGGGAAGACGAAGTCCTGCGGCCGCAGCGCACGGCCCAGCCCGATCTGTGCGGCCTCCTGGCCCTTGAGCGGCGCCCAGAGACCCAGCTGGCCCTGACGCTGCAGGGCATTGCCCTCCGTGTCGATGCGGCGGACGAGCACCATGTCACGGTAGAAGCCGAAGAGGTCCTCCGTGCTGAGCTCCGCGGCGAAGGCGTCGTACTCTCCGGAGCTGACTCGCTCCCCTTCCGGGGTGAGCATCTGGATCATGCGCGGATCTACCTGCCTCTTCGCAGCCGATCCCGCAGTAAGGTCGGATGTCATCGTGTTCTCCTCATCAGCGCGTACGCGTCCGGGTGCGGACACGAACCGTCGGATGGCGGGATCCCCACGGATCTGCGGTGACCCCTCGTGATGTGTTTCACATTGTGGTCACACAATACCCTCACGTCCGGACCGTGCCAAACTGCCCGCCCCCATCGGCCCCGTGGACCTGCGCCGGGGGCTGCCACGATCCCGCCGCGAGGGCCCGCCTTCTCGTCTGCCGCCGACGCTAGGCCCCTCACACAGGCACCTGGAGGGTCCGCACAGACGAGCGCGGACACGGGTTGGGCTCAGCACAATAGCTCCGACGTCATAGTTTCACGTCCGAGTATTCGCAGGTGAGAGGGCATCCGGGGCGCCGGCGAGCCCCGCCGGGAGCACAGGCGAACGCACGCCGAGGCCGCAGAAAGGCCGTGTGCGCACACGTGCCGATCCTGCGGGAGGGCACCCGGTCACACACACCCCGAGGCCGCAGCGGCGTGCGCTGCGGCCTCGGCGGGAGGGCGCCCGGTCCGCTCGCACTCGAGCGGAGGACGCGCTCGGACCAGGCCCTCCGCCGCCGACGGGCCCGCCCTCAGTCGAGCGGCGTGACGGCCGCCTGGAGGGAGACCTTGTGGGGGTCCACCATGATCTCCACGAGCAGGGGGAGCCCGGCCTCGGCGGCGGTCTTCCCGGCGGCGAGCGCGGCAGTCGCCTCCCGCACCCGTTCCGCGGCGGCCTGCAGCTCCTCACGGCCGGTCACCTTCACGGACTGCGCGCCCAGGCCCTGTGCGACCGCGGCGAAGGACGACCAGGGGATGAACGAGGTCTCCGCCCTGGAGCCCACCCCCTTGAGCTTGTAGTACTCCGCGCCGTAGCACTCGTCGTTGAGGACGACGGCGATGAGCGGCAGACCGTGGCGGACGGCGGTGTTGACCTCGATGAGGCCCTGCATGGCACCGCCGTCGCCGGCCCACACCAGGGTGGGCACGTCCGCCCGCGCCGCCGCCGCGCCGATCCCCGTGGCCAGTCCCAGACCGATCGCACCGAAGTAGCCGGCGTAGGCCCAGCGGCTGGGATCCACCGTGGTGTGCGGCCAGACGGACTTGCTGAAGCGGCCCACGTCGGAGACCTGCTGCGCACGCACGCCCACGGCCCCGGACAGGGTGAGCGCGGCCTCGCGCATGTCCACGAAGCCGTCGCCGGTGTGCGGACGGAAGAGGTCCTTGGCCTCGCGGCCGGGGCGGGCGAGCAGCTCGTTCAGCGCTGCGGACGGGCCCTCCTTCTCCATCTCCGCCTCCCGGACCATGTCCAGGAGGGCCTGCGCCGTGGCCCGCGCATCGCCCACCACGCCCAGGCCGATGGGACCGTACTTGCCCAGCGCATCCGGATCGATGTCGTTCTGGATGACGTGCTTGCCCTTCAGCAGCTCGTAGTCGTCCGTCTGCCAGTTGTTGAGCGAGGCGCCGAAGGACATGACGACGTCCGCACTGCCCATGTGCTCGTAGGCCGCCGGGGTGGAGAGGTTGCCGTGGATGCCGAGGTTGTCCGGCTCCCCCAGGAACAGGTCCTTCGCCGCGAGCGAGGTGAGAACGGGAGCGCCGATGGCACGGGCGAGGGCGAGGATCGCCTCACGCGCACCCGCCCGCACCGCCCCCAGACCGGCGAGCAGGAACGGGCGCCGGGCACCCAGCAGTGCGCCCAGGGCATCGTCGAGCACCTCGGGGTCCGGAGCGATCGCCTGGCGGGGCAGGCCGGCGCGCACCGGCTCACGGTTCTCGGTCTCCTGCCCGATGAGGGGGAAGGGGATGTCGAGCAGCACCGGCTGGTGGGTGGACGTCGTGTGGACGAACGCCTTGGCCATCGTCTCCACGAGGCCGTCCGCGGTCAGCACGCGCTCGTAGCGGGCGCCGGCCAGCCGCGCGAAGCCCTCCGTGTCCGCGTACTGGAAGTGCTCGTTGCTCGCGGGCGTCTCACCGGAGAGGAGGACGAGCGGCGTCTTGGCGCGCACCGCTTCCGTGAGCGCGGTGAGGGTGTTGGTGAGCGCGGGCCCGAAGGTCACCGTCGCCACGCCGGGTCTTCCCGTCATGCGCGCCCAGCCGTCCGCCATGGAGACGCTTCCGCCCTCCAGCGCCGCGGCGACGTAGTTGCCCTCGTGACGCTCGATGAATGCGCCGAGGTAGGCGAGGTTGGCGTCCCCCATGAGGCCGAACACCGGGTCACCCCCGCGCTCCCTCGCCAGGAACGAGGCGACGACTTCATATACCTTCATGTGGGCTCCTCCGGTTCGCACGTCGATGTGTGAGGCGGCCGCGCCGCCGCGTCCAGTATTCCGAGAGGCGCGCATGTTTGTCGAACGTCCGTCAAGTATCCGGGGGCGCGCATGCATGCGGAGAGGATGAGCACCGCCGGCGCAGGTCCTCCTGCGCCGCACGGGCCGCCTCGTGCTGCGGGCGCTCCCAGACCGGCTCTCACCGGCGCCGGCCCTCGAAGTCGCGCGTGCTCTCGAGTTCACCGGAGAAGAACCCCGCATTGCGCTCCTGCCATCCGCGCAGCGCGGGCTCCCCGCCGGCCTCCAGGTCCTCGAGCGTGGCGGCATAGAGCTCCCCGCCGTGGGCGTGGAGAGGTGCGGCCATCCGGGCGTCGATCTCCGCCTGACTCCGGCCGGCCTCCTCCATCCGCTCCCGCTGCATGGTCTCGTCGAGGTCCACTCTCACCGTCGTCCACTCCGCCCGGTCCGGGTTCGCGGCACCGTCGAGGAGGGGCACGAGATCCTGCCGGTGCTCCACGGAGAGCGCGTCCACCTCCGCCGGCAGATCGAAGTCGCCCACCGGTGAGCCCACCGTGAGCAGGGCGCTCACGTCGTACTCCTCACGGAACTCCTGGTCCTCCAGCAGGGACGCGGCGATGATCCCTCCCTGCGAATAGCCCACCATCATCACCTGCTCGCCCCGGGGCACCCCCGCACGGCGCATCGCCTCCCGCACTGTGGTGTGCTGGGAGGACCGCCTGCCCGAGGCCGCCTCCAGATTGGAGGTCATGTCCGAGGTCGCGTGCCCGGGCCGCAGCGCCCCCGAGGTCGTGGCGGGCACGTACACGATCCAGCGTGAGGCTCCGCCGCCGGCGCGGATCTGCTCCACGCGCACCTGCCCGTTGTCCAGGCCGCGGGAGCGCGCCCACTGCCGCTGCCACAGAGCTGCGACGCCGGCGGGTGCGGAGGCATGATGCGGGGTCGCGGCCGCATCCTCGGCCAGCTCGCGGACGTCGACGGGGGCCGGTGTGTGCCAGGGCCGCAGAGGCTGGTCGCCGAAGAGGCCCCACCGGCTCAGCCCCACGAGCAACAGGCCGGTGAGCGTCTGCGAGTCCTGCGGCAGGAGCTCCGTGTGCACCGGCAGGTGGGAGGCACCCGGCGGATGCCCGAGCAGGCCCGCGACGAAGCCGGGCAGCGCGTGCTCGACGGCCGCCTCCACCGCTGCGGGATTGTCACCGGCCCAGCGCGCGGCCTGCGTCTGTGCCGTGTCCGCCGCCTCTGCCGCCCAGCCGGTCACCGTCTCCACGCCGTGCTCCGCCAGCGCCTCGGTGTCGATGCCGAAGGCGGCGTCGATCGCGTCGACGAGGCCCACGTCCCGTGCTCCGCTCCAGGCCGCACTCCCCGCCTCCCGGCCCAGGGCGAACGCACCCGCGGTGCCGGCGACGAGGAGGACGCCCGCCGGGCTGAGGAGCAGGGCGCGAGTCGCCTGGCCCAGGACGGTGGCGGCCGCTCCGACCGCCATCTCGAAGGTCCGGGTGACGACGGTCTCCGCGGCTTCGTAGGCGTCCGCGCTGGTGCGCACCCCGGCGGCGAGCGCGCGGAGGCCGAGGTCCGCGCCCGCCGCCGAGACGTGGAACCGGGCGCAGGCCGCCTCCGCGCGCAGGCCCGTCACCGGCGCGAGTCCGAGGGCGAGCGCGGCGGGATCCAGCGCCGCCCGCACGAGATCCCCGAGCACCGATTCGAGCAGTTCCGCGGCATCGTCGATCTCGCCCGCAGCCGAGCGGAGCGACTCGAGCTGCGCACGCGTGCCCCCGGCGCCGCCCGTCACCCAGGTGCTCTGGACGGGAGCGGTCATGGTGTGCTTCCCGCGGTGCGCAGAAGATCCGGAGGCGGGCTCTCCTCCGCGACGAGCGCGAGGGCCTCTGCGAGTTCGGCTCGCAGGCGCCGTGTGAGCTCGCGGCCGCCCTCGCTGCGGCTCACCCGGAGGAGCGGCACCTCCTGCCCCCGCAGCACCCAGGCCGAGAGGAGGAGCACGGCCTGTGCCAGCCCTCCGGCCGAGGTGCCGGCGGCACATGCGCCCGCAGCGGGGAGCCCCGCTGCGGCGGGAGCGGGCGCATCGGGTGAGACGGGAACGGCAGGGGCAGAATCCGCGTCTGGAGCCGGGGCGGCGTCCGGGACGGAGGCCGCGCATGAAGGCGGGCGGAGCCCGCTCAGCAGCCGGGGGAGCTCCGAGGCCTCGCAGAATCGGAGGAGGAGCGTGCTGCGCACCGCGTCCCCTCCGTACGGCGCCCACCCCGCGAGGATGACGCCCAGCGGCTGCACCCGGCCGGGTACGGCCGCGACCGCGGTCTCCGCGACGACCACACCGGTGCGCTCCGCGGCGGGACCGCCCGCCTCGAGCAGGTGGACGGAGGTCACGAGCGCTCCGGCACCCGCCTCCGCGGCGACGTCCAGGAGAAGCCGGACATGACGGCGCTCCCCCGGCGCGGGATCCGCCTGCGCCGTCCGCTCCTCGGCAGGCCCCCGGCGCTCAGGTTCCGAGAGCTCAGGTTCCGAGAGCTCAGGGCCTCGCCGCCCGTGTTCGTGCGGCTCAGGTTCGCGCCGTGCAGGAGCCCCGCCCGCAGGTGAGGCCGCAGGAGTCGGGCCGGCCCCCGCCGCGGGAAGGAGCATCTGCGGCCACGCGGCCTGCTCCGCCGGCGGCAGCTCAGCGGCATGCACGAGAACCCACGAGTCCGGCAGGTCCGCCCTCACGGCGCCGCGCTCCTCGTACGTTCCCCGCTCCTCCGTGCCGCCCCCTGGCATGCCCGGTGGACGCGTCTGGCCGCCCCGCAGCCCCCGGCTGCCCGAGCAGTCATGAGAGGTCCAGCGGCGCAGGCGGTCGGGACGGACCCGGCACGCCGGGCAGGTCCGGAGGTTCCGGCACGGAGAGCAGGTCCGGGAAGGACGACAGGTACGGAAGCTCGGGCAGGGAGGCGGCGAGGTCCCGGAGGGCGTCCGCATGAGCACGGAGCGCCGCCTCCGCGTCCTGCGCGAGGGCGATGAGCTCCGTGAGCTCCCCGATCCTCCGGTCACAGGCGCCCCGGAAGGCCTCCCCCGCCCGTGACGACCATTCGGGAGCGGCCGCCTGTGCGCACCGCCGCGCCACCTGCTCCAGCCGTGAACGCCCCTCGGACCACGCTCCGGCCTGAGCGTCCACGCCCTCCGCCGCTCTCAGGGCCAGACCCGCCATCGCCATGCGCACTCACCTCGCTTCCCCGGTTCCTCGCACTCGGTCCTTCCGATCCTGCCGACGTGCCGCCGCCGCGCAAGGGCCCCGCGCAGTCTGTGGATGGAGAGGTCGCCGTCCCCAGAAGCGCGGACGCACCTCGGACCGGTCTCGGCGGTCCTCTGTGCCCTCGAGTGCGCACCCGCTCGAAGGCGTCCCGCTCCTTGCCGTCGCCCGGCCCCGCCGCCGCCTCACATGAGAGAATCAGGACCATGACGAACCGCGTGCACCTCGCCCAGCTGGAACCCGCCCTCGCCCTCAGCCCGCTCGACGGCCGCTACCGGGCGGACGCCTCACCGCTCATCGACCACCTCTCCGAGGCCGCGCTCAACCGCGACCGCATCCACGTCGAGGTCGAGTGGTTCATCCACCTCGCGGAGACCGGCGCCATCCGCGGCACCCGCGACCTCCTCGAGGACGAGAAGACGCAGCTGCGCGAGTGGGCGGAGTCCTTCGACGCGGAGACCATCGACCAGCTCGCCGCGTTCGAGGCCGTCACGGTGCACGACGTCAAGGCCGTGGAGTACTCCATCAAGGAGCAGCTGGAGCAGATCGGCGCGGGAGACCTCTCCGAGCTCGTCCACTTCGCCTGCACGTCCGAGGACATCAACAACCTCTCGTACGCACTCGGGATCAAGGGTGCGGTGGAGCAGGTGTGGCTGCCGGCGGCCCGCTCCCTCGTCGACACCCTCGCGGACATGGCCGAGGACCTCGCGCAGGTGCCCATGCTCTCCCACACGCACGGCCAGCCGGCCACGCCGTCCACCATGGGCAAGGAGATCGCGGTGTCCGTGCACCGGCTGCGCCGCCAGCTGGCCCGCATCGAGGCGACCGAGTACCTGGGCAAGATCAACGGCGCCACCGGCACCTACGCCGCGCACACCGTCGCCGCGCCCGGCGTGGACTGGCCGCAGATCGCCCGCGACTTCGTGGAGCGCCTGGGGCTGACCTTCAACCCGGTGACCACGCAGATCGAATCGCACGACTGGCAGGCGGAGCTCTACGCGGACGTGGCGCGGTTCAACCGCATCAGCCACAACGTCGCCACCGACTTCTGGACGTACATCTCCATGGAGTACTTCATCCAGATCCCCGTGGAGGGCGCCACCGGCTCCTCGACCATGCCGCACAAGGTCAACCCCATCCGGTTCGAGAACGCGGAGGCCAACTTCGAGCTCTCCTGCGCGCTGCTCGACTCGCTGGGCTCCACGCTCGTGACCTCGCGCATGCAGCGCGACCTCACGGACTCCACCTCGCAGCGCAACATCGGCGTGGCACTGGGGCACTCCCTGCTGGCGACGAACAACCTGGTCAAGGGGCTCACCCGCCTCAACTGCAACGAGGAGAAGCTCGCCGCGGACCTCGACCGCAACTGGGAGGTCCTGGCCGAAGCGATCCAGTCCGTCATGCGCGCGGCCTTCCTGCGCGGTGTCGAGGGCATGGACAACCCCTACGAGAAGCTCAAGGAGCTCACCCGCGGTCACCGGGTGGACGGTCCCGCGCTGCGCGAGTTCGTCGCGGGCCTCGGCCTGCCGGACGAGGACGCACAGCGCCTCGCAGAGCTCACCCCCGCCGCGTACACGGGCGTGGCCGAGGAGATCACCCTCGCCGAGGTCGCGGCCTGGCGCGAGACCCGCTGATCTCCGCGCGCCTCACCACGGAGCGCGCGCCTCACTGCGCCACACCGCCTGGCAAGACACCGCTTACGCACGTGGCCGCCCACATATATGTGGGCGGCCACGTGCATGAACGATCCCATGGGAATCCACACACCGCGAACCCACTCCGCCACACACTCATACGTGGGCGGCGGAGAGCACGAGCGGGCGGCGGCCGCCGCGGGAACCCCGCCCACGCGAGACCCGCTGACCTCAGCGCACCTCACCACGGAGCGCGTGCTCCAGCACACCTCACTGCTGAGTGCGTGCGCGCCCGCGCCTCAGCTCACGGCGATGTACTCGAGCACAGGGCGGCCGGCACTGCCGTAGCGCGGCTGGCGGTCCAGCAGTCCCACGTCCGCCATCGCCTCGAGGTAGCGCCGCGCCGTCACACGTGAAACGCCTATCTGATCCGCGGCCTCCGCGGCGGAGAGCCCCGTGTCCGTGAGGAGAGCGATGATCTGGTCCTGGACCACCTCGGGCACGCCCTTGGCCCGCTGCGGCCCGGACCCGGCCCTCATCCCCGCCACCGCGGCGTCGATCTGCGACTGGGTGACTGCCTCCGCCGCCGGGCCGCACTGTCCGTCCACCTGCCGCCGATAGGCGGCGAACGCCTCCAGCTTGGACCGGAACACCGGGAAGGTGAACGGCTTGAGGATGTAGTGCACCACGCCCAGGGAGAGCGCGTCCTGCACCACCTGCATGTCCCGCGCCGCGGTCACCGCGATGACGTCCACACCGATCTGGTGGGCGCGCAGCGTGCGCAGGAGCTGGATGCCGTGGCCGTCAGGGAGATTCATGTCGAGGAGGACCAGGTCGATCTCCTTGGCGTCCACCCCCACGATCCGGCCGGTGAGCGCGGCGAGCGCGTGCTGCGCGTTCTTGGCGAAGCCGATGAGGCGGAAGCCGTCCATCCGCTCGATGTAGTTGGCGTGCGCTCGCGCTGCGATGGTCTCGTCCTCCACGACGAGCACACCGAAGCTCCCGGCGTCCCCGGTTCCTCCATGTGTGGCTGCGACCATACCCGCACCGTAATGCGCGTTTGCCCGATTCCGCCATTCCTCCCGGTCAGAAAGACTGTTCCGGACCCGGACGATCGGCCTCCCGCGGGCCGCCGGGCCCCGCAGCCTCAGACCCCACACCGGCCGACCCCGAGGCCTCCGCCGCACCCGCCGGTCCCGCGGCCTCGGCCTCCGCGGCCTCCGGCTCCGCCTCCTGCGGCGGCGAGGCTCCGGGAACCCACACCGTGAACATCGCTCCCCGCAGCGGCGCCGGGAGGTCCGCGGCCTCGGCGTCCTCCATGAGCTCCTCCCCGGAGCCCTGCACGTCGATCGCCCCATGCATGCGGCGGACGGCCTGCACGACGATGGACAGGCCCACCCCGCGGGGCGAGGTGGAGACCTCCCTGCCCTCCGCGGTGCTCGCCGCGACGCCGTCGTGCTTGGTCGACCAGCCGCGGTCGAACACCCTCTCGAGCGCGTCCTCGGCGATGCCCGGGCCGTCGTCGCTCACCTCGATGACGAGGCCGGAGGAGCCCCTGCCGGCGAAGCGCACCCGCACCCGCTTGCGTTCCGCGGGCACCGCGTCGGCGCTCACGGCGTCGAAGGCGTTGTCGACGAGGTTGCCCACCACCGTCACGAGATCCCTGTCGTCGGCCGTGATCGGGCCGGTGAGATCGTCCGTGTCCAGGTCCAGTTCGATCCCGGACTCACCGGCCTGCGCGAGCTTGGTGAGCAGCAGCGCGGACAGGACGGGGTGGTCGAAGCCGTCCAGCAGGTTGTCCGCTGGCCGCTCCGCCTGCGCGACCTCCCGGGTGGCGAAGCTGACGGCCTCCTCGAACTGCCCGGTCTCCATGAGGGAGACGATCATGTGCAGGCGGTTGGCGTACTCGTGCGTCTGCGCGCGCAGGGAATCGGAGAACGAGCGCACGGAGACGAGCTCGCCGATCAGCCCCTGGAGCTCGGTGTGGTCGCGCATCGTGGTCACCCAGGTCCCCGAGTCCGCGGAGGTGGGCTGCTGGTTGACGACGAGCACGCGCCGGGTGGTGTAGTGGATCTCGTCACGGGCGTAGCGGCCCTCGGAGAGCAGCTGCTCCAGGGAGACGTCGAGGTCGAGGTCCTCGAGTGCCACCGCCTCCGCGCCGGTGCGCGGCGGCAGGCCCAGCAGCTCCGCCGCCTCGTGGTTGTGGAACACGATCCCGCGCCCCCGGTCCACGAGCACGAGGCCCTCCGAGACGGCGCGGAGGACGGAGGAGTAGTACTCCAGGACCGAGCCGATCTCCTGGGTGCCGTAGTCGCCGGTGGCCCGTCGCAGTCCGCGGGACGTCACCCAGTTCGCCAGCACACCCAGGACGATGGTGAGCACGCCGAAGCCCACGATCGCCGCCAGCTGCGGCGCGAACTCGGACCGCACCGTCACCGGCGACATCCCGACCGCCACGGTGCCCAGGAACTCGCCCTCCTCCGAGGTGATGGGCGCGGTGGCGACGAGCAGGTCCACCGGCTCGTCGAGGAAGCGCACCGCCGCCTCCGTGCCGGAGAGCCGCTCCGGGCCGAGCCGGGCGAGCGCCGCGGTGAGCGCGGTGGCGCTCGCCTCGGAGGAGACGGAGGTCACGGGTGTCTCCTCCGCGCCGGCGGGTCGCCCCGAGGTCCCGCCGAGGCCGCGTCCGCGTTCCAGATAGGAGGCCGGCACCACGGCGACGGCGTCGAAGCCGTAGGCCTGCCGCTGGAAGTCGACGCGCTCGGCGACGGCGGCGTTCTCGTTGCTGCCGTGGACGAAGGCGGGCAGCGGCTCCGCGGGCCCGGCGGCGGACGCGGCATGGGCACTCTCCGCGAGCGCCGGGGCGATGACGTACCGGGCGAGGGTGGGCCCGCTCGCCACGCTCCGCGCGGAGTCCGCGAGGCGCTCCTCCGTGTGCTTGTCGTTGATCCCGCTCAGCACCAGGTAGAGGGCCGTGCACAGCAGCAGGACGATGCCCACGAGCATGATCGAGTTGGCGGCGACGATGCGCGAGGCCGCGCTCGAGGACGGCCAGCGCAGCAGCAGCCGCCGCAGACCGGTGGTCTCACGCGCCCGCGGCGGCGCTCCGGGAACGCGCCGCCGGCGCGTGGGTGTGGCACTCATCGCGATTCATTGTGCCCCACCGGCGCCGTCGCGAGGACGCGAGCGCTCGGATCAGTGCCGCGCCCGGCCCCGGAGGCGGCCGAGGCACAGGAGCAGGAGCCCGAGGACCGCCCAGCCGCTCAGCACGAGGAGCGGGAACGAGGCGTCCGCCCCGGGGAAGTAGGAGGCGTCGCGGAGCAGGCTGTTGCCCGCACCCGGCGGAAGCCACTGACCGAGGGCACCCCAGGGTGCAGGCAGGAACTCCGGCGGGAACTGGGTGCCGGCGAGCGGATTGCCGATGAGCATGAAGAGCACCGGGCCGACCGCGAGGCCGGGCCGGCCCAGCAGCGCCGCGAACCCCACGATCGCGGCGCCCATGGCCAGGAGCGCGAGTCCGAACGCACCGGCGACCGCCCAGTACTCGCCGCCGAGGAAGCCCAGCCAGCCCTGCATGATCCCTGCGAGCGCCGCCCCGCCGGCCGCCGCGTACACCAGCAGCGCGAGGACCCGGCGCCAGGCGCCGGTGACCGCCAGGGCGATGCCCACGCCGCCGATCATGCCGCCGAACACCAGCGGGAGCCCGGCGGAGGCGAGGCCTGCTCCGCGCTCATCGGTGCTGACGAGGGGCACCACGTCCGTGAGGGGGACCGTGACCTCGGGCACCTCCGGAGCCCCGGCGGCCTGCGCGGCCGCGGCCGCCTGCTGCTGCGCCATTCCCTGCAGCTGACCGTGGAGCTGCGCCATGATCCCCGAGGTCGCCGCGCCGGCCGCCGAGGCCGTGAGCACCTCCGGCTCCTCACCGAGGACGATGCCGCCGTAGGCCGCGCGGGACTCGATCGCCTCCACGGCCGCGTTCCTGTCGGGGACCTCGATGAGCTCGAGCACACCGTCCGCCTGCTCGTCGAGGGCCGCCTCCACCGGCGCCAGCGCCTCCGCGGGCCCCGTGATCGCGACGGGCACGTCCTCGGGCTCCACGACGGAGGAGGGCCAGGTGAAGGCGAGCGCCACGAGACAGACGACGGCGGAGAGCAGCACTCCCAGCAGGCCGGCACGAGCCCAGTGCGTGCGCGGAGCTGCCGCGGGCACGGCGGCGGATGCGGTTTCGGACATGGCCCTCGTTCTCCTTCACGTCTGAGGCAGCGGGATCCATCGGGGGCACGCGGTCCGCGCGCTCCGCCTAAGAAAAACGAATCCTCGTTCTTTATAGTAGCCTCGGAATGCACCCGCGCACACCCCGGGGGGGGGAGAGAATGAGGCCATGCCGAAAGTGAGCGATGCACACCGCGAGTCCCGTCGGGACCAGATCCTCGACGCCGCTGCGGCCTGCTTCCTGCGCAACGGGGTGCAGGCGACGACGGTCGCGGAGATCATCCGGGAGTCCGGGCTGTCCGCCGGCGCGATCTACGGCTACTTCCCCGGCAAGCAGGCACTCGCTCTGGCGGTGATGCGCCGCGAGGCGGGCGGACGGGCCGCGGAGCTCGAGGCCGAGGCCCGCGAGAACGCGCTCTCCCCCGGCCAGATCATCGCCTCCATCTCCGCCGCGTTCCTGCGGCGGCGCCCCGCGCCCGCCCTCATCGTGCAGATGTGGGGCGAGGCCGCGAGCAACCCGGACTTCGAGCAGATAGCCGCGGCCGCCTTCGAGGAGATCGGCACGATGCTGGAGCGGCACCTCTCCCGCTGGGCCCGCGAGTCACGGGGCATGGACGAGGCCGCGGCCGGGGAATGGTCGGGGCTCATGCTCCCCGTGGTGCTGTCCCTCCTGCAGGGCCTCATCCTCCAGCTGACCCTGCGGCCCGGGTTCGACCTCGACCGCTACATCGCCGGGGTCGATGAGCTGTTCCGCCGCACGGGCTGAGGCCGCCCGCCGGGGCGACGCGGATGCACGCACCGCCGCAGCCCCTCACCGGATCGCTCACCGGCCCCCACTGGGCCGCTCGCGCCGCCCCCGCCCCACGGGGTCCTGCAGCTCAGAGCCTGCAGAGCCCGCAGGAGCCCGCAGCTCAGAGCCCGACGGACTCGTAGAGCGCATTCACCTCGTCGATGACGTCCTCGACCGGGCGGTCGCTCTCGTAGAGCTCCTCGATGTGCGCGCGGAACTCCGGAGCGAGGGCCTCCCAGCGCGCACGCCACTCCTCCGCCCGCTCGATCCAGTAGCCCACGCACTTGTAGGCCTCGCCCGGGAGCTTCCGCTCATGGCGCAGGTGCTTGCGCACCTCGCGGATGACCCGCGTCTCCGAGGCGAGCCAGACATAGGTGTCCTCACCGGGTGCGAGCCGCCGGAGCACGGAGAGCAGCTGACTGGGAGTGCGCCCGTTGCCGGTGCCCTCGACCCACACGTAGTCGATGTGGACCCCGGCCGGGACCTCGGCCGTGAGGCGGTTGCCCGGCTCCCGGATCTCCGCGACGACGGTGGTGGCGATCCTGCCGGCCGTAAGCTCCGCGATGCGCAGAGCGGCGGGGAGACCCGGCTCGTCCGCGGCGAGGATCTGCCTCGCGATCCCGGGCGGGGCCTCATAGAGGGGGCAGGGCGGATTCACGGCCACCACCTGCCCGGGAGACGCCTGCAGGGCCCAGGCGGCGGCGACTCCGCCGGCGTGGACGACGAAGTCGATGTCGATCTCGCCCGGCCGATGGGCGCGGACGGTGTAGGTGCGCATGGGGGCGGGCTCCACCCCCTCGGGGAAGTCCCAGCCGCGGTCCGCGATGCGGGGCATGCGCGGCTCCGCCTCCGAAGCCTCGGCGAAGAACACACGGACGTACTCGTCCCCGACCCCCGTCGTCGGGTAGTCGGCGAGATCCTCTCCCCCGAAGCGCACCCGGATCATGCCGGGGCCCAGGCGCCGCGCGCCGAGCACCTCAGCACGATGGATGCGCGGAACGTAGCCTGCGGGCAGACCTGCGTACTTCGTGGACATCGCTCCCCTTCGGACCCGACACATCGCAGCCAAATGCTCAGTAGAGCCTAACCTTACCTCCCAAGCCCGGAGGTGGGAACGCCCCTCCCGCAGAGAGTGGATATATACCCCCGTGGGGTATATGCTCGCCGTACGGGCACTCCACCCGCACGGCCCGAACAGAGCACAGCCCCGAACAGAAGGAGAACGCGATGACGACCACTCAGCTGACGGTGCACGGGATGACCTGCGGCCACTGCGTGAGCTCCGTGAAGGAGGAGATCGGCGAGGTTCCCGGCGTCACGAACGTCGAGGTGGAGCTGGTGGCGGGAGGGGACTCCCCCGTCACGGTGACCTCGGAGGGCCCGCTCTCCGACGACGCACTCAGGGAGGCCGTCGCCGAGGCCGGCTACTCCCTCGCCTGACCGCACCGGGCACTGGCCGCGGGGACCGCACCGGGCGCTGACCCAGAGGAGCGCACCGGGCACCGGCCCAGGGAGCGCACCGGGCCCGGCCCCGGAGGACGCACCGGGCCCTGCACGGCATGAGCCCGGTCCCCTGCAGGGGACCGGGCTCAGCAGCCGCAGAGGACCGGACTCGGAGGACGCGCCGCACTCGCGGGACCGGGCCCGGCTGGCGCACGTTCTCACCGGAGGACGGGGCCGTCGATGCTCTCGGCGCTCTCCTTGCGGGAGACCACCCAGTTCATGAGCATCGCGACGCCGGAGAACGCCACGAACGCAATCACGGCGTACAGCAGCGGGAACCCCAGGCTCATGACGGCGGCCAGGCCCTCCTCCGCGAAGCGGCGGCCCGCCGTCATGATCGTGCTGACCACGAAGACGATGAGCGCGACCCAGCCGCCGATCTTCAGCGCGTCCGTGTACGGCACGCTCTTCCTGCCGGCGTGAGGGTCCTGCGAGGGCGCCTGCTGCGCCGAAGAATGCTGCGAAACCATGGTGGCCCCAGTCTACGCGCTGCCGCCGGTCGCAGCACCCTCCCACGTCCGTCCCCCGTGGCACACTGGGAGCATGAGGACGATGAGGGTGCCTTTCGCGGCGTGGGTGGCCCTGGCCGGCCTCGCGGCCGTCGCGCTGCTCCTCGCACTCGTGCCGCTCACCGGACCGGACCGCGGCCTTCGCATCGAGGCCGCGGTGACCCCGTCCTCGCCTGTCACGAGCCCGGAGGCCTCGTCGCAGCCGCAGGCGGGCCTCTTCACGCTCAACCGGATCCGGGAGCACCTCCTCGACCAGCCCCCGGGTGAGGAGGTGCGCGTGGACGCTCGCACCTCGGAGGTCCTCCTCTACTGCAGCGAATGCATCCGCCTGTCCGCCTCGCTCGAGATCTCCGGGGAGCCCTTCCAGATCGCTCTCATCTCCGAACCGGGCTCCGATTCCGTCATCTCCGCCGCCGTCGTGGGCCGGAGGTCCGGAGAACCGGTGCTGAGGCTGATAGTTTCTGGTCATGAGCTCTCGCTGACCCCCGGGCGCGGCGGCACCCTCGTCGCACAGGAGTCCCAGTACGGTCCCGCGGACCAGGCCTGCTGCCCGTCCGGATGGTCCGTTCAGGTCTACCGCTACCGCAACGGCCGCTTCGAGGCCGGTCAGCAGATCTCGCAGGCAGGGACGGGCTGAACGGCAGGAGCTGAGCGGCAGGACGGGGACGGCACAGGGCTTCCCGCACGGCAGGATCCCGAACGCAGGGCGCAGGCCCTGGGACAGGGCGGCAGAGAGGAACGGACATGCACATCGTCCTGGTCGAGGACGACGAGGTCATCCGCGAGACCACCCAGCTGAGCCTGGAGCGGTTCGGATACACGGTGACCGCGTTCGAGGACGGACGGGAGGGCTACGAGTTCGTCGCCCTCCACGGCGCGGACGCCGTCCTGCTGGACCTCATGCTGCCCACCATGAACGGCGCCTCCATCACGCGCGCCATCCGGGAGCGCTCGACGGTTCCCATCATCATCGTCTCCGCGCGCTCGGAGCCCATCGACATCGTCCAGGCCCTGGAGGCCGGTGCGGACGACTACCTCACCAAGCCCTTCGACATGCAGGTGCTCAATGCGCGCATCCGCGCAGTGGTCCGCCGCTTCATCACCGCCGGCACCGGCAGGCTCGGGTTCTCGCCGTCCGCGCTCGACGTCCGCCGGGAGGACCCCTCGGAGACGCTGATCGGTCCCGGCGGCCGGATCACCTCCGCCGCCGGGATCCCCGAGGTGCTGGGCCCCACCCCCGGCTTCTCCGGAGCGGGAACGGGGGCGGAGGCACCCGCCGCGGCCGGAGCGGGAGGAGACGCGGCAGCCGCGCACGGCGCCGGGGAGCCGCACGGGGCCTCGGGCAGCCCCGCGGGCACGGCGGCCGGCGGGCACGGCACGGACGGGCACGCCCCCTCCGGGGGCACACGCGGACACACCGACGCCGCCGGACCGGACGAGCCGGCGGGCCGCCGCATGCAGCTGGGCAGCCTCGTCATCGACACCGGCCGGCTCACCGTGGAGATCGACGGCACGGAGGTCCACCTCACCCCCACGGAGCTGCGCATCCTCATGCTCCTCACGGAGGAGCCCGGCCACGTGTACTCGCGGGAGAAGATGGCCTACACCGTCTGGGGCTACGAATGGGCCGGCGACTCCCGCGTGGTGGACGTGCACATCCAGCGGCTGCGGAAGAAGATCGGCGCGCACATGATCGAGACAGTGCGCGGATTCGGCTACCGGTTCGCGGGCTGAGCCCGCGGCGACGAGGAGCACATGTCTCTCAGATGGAAGATCGTCCTGCTCATCATCACCTCGGTGGTGATCGCGGCGCTGTCCTGCGGAGTGGTCGTGCGGCAGTCCGCCGCCGTCATGGAGACGAACCGCCAGCGTGAGAACGTCACCGCGCAGCTGCGCGACGCGATAGCGATCTACGCGGACACGGGGGTGCTGACGCTCAACACGAACATCGACGACGAGGAGCTTCCGGAGGACGCGCACAGCGCGGCGCTCGACGGGCAGTCCGTCACGACGATGAGCACGATCGGCGACGAGGACTTCCTGTGGGCGGCGGCCCCCATCGAGGTGGGCACGCACTCCGCCGTCATCTCCGTGCGACAGTCCACCCGGGAGTCCGAGGAGCTGCTGGCCGGCATCGACCGGGCCGTGCTGCTGGGCATGCTGGGTTCCGCGCTGGTGGTCGGCGGGATCGGCACCGTGGCCGCGGGGCAGATCTCCCGCCGCCTCACACTGGGGGCGCAGTCCGCGCGGAGGATCGCGGACGGGGACACGAGCGTGCGGGTGTCCGAGGTGATCGACTACGGCGAGGACGAGGTGGCGGACTTCGCCCGGGCCGTGGACTCCGCCGTGGCCCGTCTCACGGAGCGCATCGACTCCGAGCAGCGCTTCACGGCGGACCTCGCCCATGAGATGCGCACGCCGCTCACCGGCCTCGTCAACGCCGCCAACCTCCTCGAGGAGGACTCCCGGCCCGCCGAACTGGTGAAGGAGCGCGTGGCGCGCCTGCAGGTGCTGGTGGAGGATCTGCTCGAGGTCTCCCGGCTGGACGCGGGTCGCGCGCAGCCCCAGCTCTCCCCCATGCCCGTCGACGCCTCGCTGCGTTCGCTGCTCACCACCCTGGACGCCTCGGGGGCGCTGTCCGGCCACACCGTGGAACTGGACCTGCAGGCCGGAGACGCGCGCGTGGTGACGGACCAGCGCAGGTTCGAACGGATCATCACGAACCTCCTGGTCAACGCGGTCAAGCACGGCGGGCCGCCCATCCGGCTGCACTCCACGCCCGAGGCCGTGGTCGTCTCCGACTCCGGCCCCGGCTATCCGCCGGACATCGTCGCGACCGGCCCCACCCGGTTCGTCTCCGCCGGGGGCGGCGGCATGGGCCTGGGGCTCGTGATCGCGCAGGGGCAGGCCCGGCTGCTGGGCATGGTCATCGAGTTCGCCAACGGCGAGGACGGCGGAGCGCGGACCACCATCCGCTTCCCCCAGGAGGAGCGGGAGCGGGCCGAGGAGGAATGAGGCGGCACCCGCCGGGCTACAGCTTCACGTCCAGCTGCTCCGCGAGCACCGCGACGCGGAGGTAGCCCAGGTGCGAGTACGCCTGCGGGTGGTTGCCCAGATGCTGCTCCGCGTGCGGGTCGTACTCCTCGGACAGCAGGCCGGTGGGACCGCGCAGGGAGTCCAGCTGCCGGAAGAGCGCACGCGCCTCCTCCGCCCGCCCGGTGAGCAGGAACGCCTCGATGAGCCAGGTGGTGCAGATGTGGAAGCCGCCCTCGAGGCCCGGGAGCCCGTCGTCGTAGCGGTAGCGGAAGACCGTGGGCCCCTCGCGCAGCTCGCGCTCGACGGCGTCCACCGTCGCGAGGAACCGCGGATCGTCGGGGGCGAGCAGTCCCGACAGCCCCACGAAGAGGCAGGCGGCGTCCAGGTCGTCGTCGCCGTAGGCCACCGTGAAGGAGCCGGCCGTGTCGCTCCAGCCACGGGACAGCACCTGCTCCGCGATCTCCTCGCGCAGGCTCCGCCAGGGCCCGGTGGGCGTGCGGTCGAACCGCTCCGCCACTGCCAGCGCACGGTCCAGGGTCACCCAGCACATCACCTTCGTGTAGACGTTGTGCTTGGGCGCGCGGCGGGCCTCCCAGATCCCGTGGTCCGGTTCGTCCCAGCGGGCGGAGACCGCGTCGGCCATCGCCACGAGCAGCTCCCACTCGTCCTCGGCGAGGGCACCGCGCGCGGCCGCCGTGTCGTGGAGGAGCTCCGCCACCGGACCGAACACGTCCAGCTGCACCTGGTGCTCCGCGGCGTTGCCCACCCGCACGGGGCGGGAGCCCGCGTAGCCGGGAAGGTGCTCCAGGACGGCCTCGCTGGTGAGCGCGGAGCCGTCCACGGCGTAGAGGGGGTGGAGGAACTCCGGGCCGGGGGCCTCGGCGAGGATTCCGCGCAGCCACTGCACGAACCCCTCGGCCTCGCCGGTGGAGCCCAGCTCCAGCAGGGCGCGCACCGTCATGGAGCCGTCCCGCAGCCAGCAGTAGCGGTAGTCCCAGTTGCGGACGCCGCCCACGCCCTCGGGCAGGGAGGTGGTGGGCGCGGCGAGCACTCCGCCCGTGGGGGCGTGGCACAGCGCGCGGAGGGTGAGCGCGGAGCGCACCACGCCGTCGCGCACGTGCGCGGGCAGGTGCAGCGAGTGCACCCAGTTCTCCCAGAAGCCCTCGGCAAGGGCGCGGATCTGCGTCTCCTCCCCCAGCACCGCGGCCGAGGCCGCCTCCGGATCGGAGCCGCAGGCGAACACCAGCACCGCCTTGCCGCCGGGCAAATCGCGCGGCACGACGGTGGCGACGGCGGTGTGCGAGCCGTCCTCCTCCTCGAGGGCGAACCGGACCCCGGGCGCATAGAGGGTCATGGGCTCGCTGGTGCCGAGCACACGCACGGAGGCGCCGTCCACCTCGAGCGCGGTGGGCACCGCCCCGTAGTCCAGGCGCGGCGCGAAGCGGATCCGTGCAGGCGCGTCGCCGGTGAGGACGCGCATGAGGACGGTCTCCTGGGAGTCCTCCGGGACCGGAGCCAGGTAGTCCGCGGCCTCCAGGCCGGCCCAGCGGGTGACGACCGTCATGGTGTCGCCGCGGTACCGCTGGTCGAGGGGACGCGGGGCGGGACCGGTGCCGGATCCGGTGCCGCGGGCGCCCGGACCCTCCGGCGCCACGGCGAAGTAGCCCGCAGCCGGGGAACCCAGGATCTCCGAGAACACACTCGCGGAGTGGGGCAGGGGGTGCGGCATCCAGCAGATCCGGCCGGCCGGGTCCACGAGCGCGGTGGAGTGGCCGTTGCCCAGCATGCTGTGCCGCTCGATCCGCTCGGAGGTACGTCCGTACATCCAGGACCGGCGCAGCTCGAACACCGTGGCGAGCACCAGCCCCACGGCCTCGGGGTCCGGGACGAGGAAGCTCGCGGCGGACTCCGCACCGGGCTCCGCGCACACACGCAGGCCGAGGTCCCGGTCGCCGGTCTCACGCGACTCCGCGCCCGTGCGCAGAGAGGCGAGCGCGGCCTCGTCGGACACGTCGTCACCGATGTAGAGGACCGCGCCGGCCCCCAGCCGCTTCCGCAGCGCCACGAGCGCATCGGCCTTGGAGCCGGGGATGACGGTGAGGTCGAAGACGTCGCGACCGGCCACTGGCTCGATGCCCAGGCGGTCCGCGGTCGCGTGGACCCATGCGGTGATCTGCGCGCGCTCGTCCTCGGTGCGGCCGCGCAGGTGGACGGCCGCTCCGAGCGGCTTGAGCTCGATGAAGACGGACGGCAGGCGGCGACGGAGCTCCAGGAGGGCCTCCCGCAGATCCGTGAGCCGCAGCTCCTCCGTCTCCCCGATGTCGTCGAAGTCGTCGATGCCGAACTCCCCGCCGTGGGAGCCCACCAGGTGGACCTCGCGCGGGAGGCGGGACATCGCGGCGAGGTCTCGCAGGGACCGGCCGGAGATGACGGCGGAGTGGGTGGCCGGCAGGCCCGCGAGCGCGCGCATCGTCTCGACGTTGAGTTCGAGCGGGTAGGCGCGCGTGGGCCTGTCGACGAGCGGGGCGATGGTGCCGTCGTAATCCGTGGCGATGAGCAGGGAGTCCGTGCGGACGAGTTCGACGAGCCTGCCGAAGAGCGCATCCCCCAGCCGGCGCGAGGCCTCCGCGAGATCGACGAGCAGACCGCCGCCGAGGCCCGGGCGGCCCACGCCGCCGCTCGGAGCCCTGTGGACGGCGGCCGCCGCGGGGCCAGGACCTCCGGGCATGGTGTGCACGGGCGCGAGGCTTCCGGGGGCGGTGCCGGCAGCATGCGTGCGTGCGCTCATACCGGGGTCTCCTCCTCTGCCGCCCGCTGCCGGGCGAGCGATCTGCGCGAATAGCCGCCCACCAGGAAGAACACCCCCACGATGAGCGCCGCGGCGCCGGTGAAGCCGAACACGGACAGCGCCCCCATCGAGGAGGCGGCGAGCACGATCACGCCCAGCGCCAGATGGACGGCGCCGGAGATGGCGAAGTCGGAGCGCATGCGCATGCCGCGCTGCTGACGCCAGATCCAGAGCTCGAGGAGCCCGTGGAGGACCGCCCACACCGCCACCGCGGCGCGGAGCTGGGCCGAGCTCTCCGCGAGGAACAGGAAGGCCAGTGCCGGGACGACCACCACGGCCTCGCCCATGAGCGGGGTGCGCAGGTCCGTGTGCGTGCGCAGGCCGTGGACG
The DNA here is from genome assembly GCF_039531405.1 of Brevibacterium salitolerans. NCBI lineage: Bacteria > Bacillati > Actinomycetota > Actinomycetes > Micrococcales > Brevibacteriaceae > Brevibacterium > Brevibacterium salitolerans. The sequence continues at coordinate 105,708 of NZ_BAAAPZ010000012.1, forward strand.
AGGACCAGGACGCCCGCGGCCGCCAGATAGGCGATGAGCAGGTTGTCCACGGTGGCGACGGGGATGCCCAGGTTCGCGGGAGACCCCAGCTGCTCACGCGGCCAGAAGACCATCGCGAGCCCGAAGACCACACCCAGCAGGCCGCGGATGCTCATCCACGCGCCCAGGGTGCGCAGGTCGCCGAGGCCGGGAGCCGGCTGCCCCTCCGCAGGGCGAGCCGGATGATCCGAGGCGCCTCCTGCCGCGGGGGCTCCCGCCGGGGCGGCGGCCGCGGGCTGCGAGGAGGGAGAGGTGGGGGTCGTGGGAACGGACTCGGCGCCAGCGTGGTCGGTGCCTGCGGCGGAGTCGTGCGGTTCTGCGGTGCCAGTGCTCATCGGGAGCAGTCTAGCGAGCGGGACTGGGAGCGGCAGGGACGCGGACCCCTTTCGGGGCGCACACCGACCTCCCGTTCACCTTCTGCCGACAGAAGTCTGTTTTCGGTCTTCCGTAATTACGTATATTTGCTATCGTGGAAGCATGGACACCTCGGACGCCCGCCTCAGCGGAGTGGAGCAGCGTCTCGCACTGCTGGAGGACCGCCTGCGCCGCCTGGAGGGAGCACGTGCCGCCGCGGAGGCGGCTCCGGAGCCCGCGCCCCACACCGGCCCCCTGCCCGGAACGGCCCCCGCATCCCCCACGACGTCTGCGGACTCCGCGTGCACCGCGGAGAGCCCCGCACTCCCCTCCGGCGCCGCAACCACCGCGGGGCCGGAAGGGCAGGCCGGCGCGGGGCCGGAAGGGCAGGCCGGCGCGGAGAGCACTTCCGGCGGGGCCGACGCACACAGCGACCTCCCGCCGGAGTTCTGGATCCTCGAGGGACTGCGCACGCAGGCGGGCGGGCAGGGCGGTGCCGTCGCCTATGCCGGCGTGCTGAGCGACGAGAGCGTCCAGTGGCAGTACCAGCGACCGGCGGACCACGTCCTGGCGCTGGACTTCGCGGACTCCGCCGCACAGCTCGCCGCGATCGGCAGCCCGGTGCGCATGCAGATCCTCCAGGCGGTCCTGGCGGGCGCGGATTCCGTGGCGCGCCTGAGCGACCTGCCGGACATGGGCAGCTCCGGCCAGCTGTACCACCACCTCAACCAGCTCACCGGAGCGGGCTGGCTCGTCTCCCCGCGCCGCGGCCGCTGGGAGGTGCCCGCGGAGCGGATCATCCCGCTCCTCACCATCGTCCTCGCCACCCAGCGCTGAACAGTCCCCGCGCCGGGGCGGGGCGGGGCCGGGGCGGGCCGGCTCCACACACCCCTCCCGCGCCCCCCGTGTGATCAGTTCTCCCGGCACTCTCACGCCCAATGGCAGGGAGAACTGATCACACAAGGACGTCGACCAGCATTCGTCTCCGCCACGCCGGAGCTGAGACAGGGCTCTCCGACGAGATGTCCAGGCGGGGCACACGCCCATCCACAGGCGCTGGGCGGACCACATACGGCGCCGCGCGGCCGGGCCGCAGCGCCAGAAGACCTGCAGGCCCTAATCATACGTGTTAACCTGTTTGTATGAGGCGCACGGCAGAGGAAGCCGCGCAGACGCGTACGGCGTTGATGCGCGCGGCACTCATGGCCTTCGAGGAGAAGGGGTGGCGGGGGGCGACGTTCGAGCATGTCGCAGAACGAGCCGGCGTCACCCGCGGCGCACTCCACCATCACTTCCGGTCCAAGGACGCCCTGCTCGCGGACGCACTGCAGTGGGGCTGGACGGAGTACGGTGCCCGCCTCTTCGCAGAGACCGCGCACGCCCAGGACCCTGAGACCTGGCTCCGCTCGATGCTCTCCGACTACGTGACGCTGCTGCGCACGGACGACCTGTTCCGAGCACTCGCCTCCACGACGGTGCTGGTGGCACCGCTGTCCGGCAGCGACACCGCAGACAAGCATTCCGCACTGGACGACTGGCGCGAACGGATCGCCGCCGGCCTCGCGGGCGCTGATGCCTCGCTGCCAGCCATGACCGTCGCAGGTCTGGTGCTCGTGCTGCTGCAGGGGCTCACGGTGACCGCCGTGAGCCGCCCCGATGACCTTCCGCAGCCCGCTGAGCAGAGCGCCGCGATGACGGCGCTGGTGAGGGGGCTGCTCACCTAGAGAGGAAACCTCCTCATGTCCACACCCGAACCCGCAGCCGCCCGCCGCGGCACGTCCCCGCGCCGCGCCCTCATAGTGGGCTCCGCCGCCCTCTTCACCGACATGCTGGTCCACGGCCTCGCCGTCCCGGTGCTGCCGCTGCTCCCGGCCGTGGTCGAACGAGGGCCGGCCGCCACCGGCCTCCTCTTCTCCTCCTATGCGTTCGCCATGATCTGCGCGACGCTCTTCGCCGGCCGCATCGTCGACCGGCACGGCCCCAGGACACCGCTGCTGATCGGCCTGCTGGGACTGGCCCTCGCCACGCTGCTGTTCGCCACCGGCGGCCCGTACTGGCTGCTGCTCACCGCACGCCTGGCCCAGGGGGTCGCCGGCGGCATGTCCTGGGTGGCGGCGCTCTCCCTCATCGCGGCCACGACCCGCTTCGAGAAGCGCGGGCAGGCGATGGGCATCGCCCTGTCCACGCTCACCCTCGGGGTGCTCCTCGGCCCTCCTCTGGCCGGCTTCATGGTCGAGCACTTCGGCACCGCCTCACCCTTCCTGCTCGCCTCCGGCGTCGCGCTCGCCGATGGTGCGCTGAGGATCCTCCTCGTCAGAGGCACGGCGCGCGTCTCCGATGACACCGCGGGGCCCTTCGCAGTGCTGCGGGTCCCCGGCTCGGCCGCCATCGTGTGCGCCATCGTGATCGGCGCGGGAGTGCTCTCGGCCGTGGAGCCCGTGCTGCCGGTGCACCTGCGCGCCGGAGCACTCACCATCGGCCTGCTCTTCGGCCTCGCCTCGTTCGTCGCGATCATCGCCAACCCCGTCGTGGGCAGGTACGTGAGCACAGCGCCGAGGCTCCTCCTCGGGTCCGGGGTGGTCGCGGCATCGGCATCGCTGCTGCTCCTGGGCTGGGCCGGCGCACTGTGGCAGACGAGCATCGGGATGGCCCTCCTCGGGACGTCGTCGGCCCTCCTGCTCGCCCCGGCCACCACGCTCATCAGCGAGCAGGGGGCGAGGTCGGCTCCGCCCACCCTCGGCGGCTCCTTCGCCCTCTACAACCTCGCGTACGCGGGAGGCCTCGCACTGGGGCCGGTGCTCGCCGGCCTCGGGGTGCAGCAGGCGGGATTCCCCGCCGCGCTCACGGCGGGTGCGGTCTTCCTCCTCCTGCTGGGCGGCGCCTCCCTCACCCGTCTGCCCGCCCCTCGGCACTGAGGACGCTGAGGACGGCACCGGGTGCGCCGAGGCCCCCGCATCAGACGTAGGTGACGGCCGGCGGCCCGCCGCCGCGGACGGCGCGTCCGAGGAACTCCACGACGCGGTCCGCCTCCGAACCGAAGGGGTTGTCCGTGACCATGTACGTCCAGGTGGACGAGGGACGCCGCAGGCCGAGGTCGGCGAGCCCAGCGGCATCCTCGGGAGCCTCCTCGAGGATCCGGCGGACCGCCTCCTCGACCTCGGCGCGGATCCCCTGGAAGTCCCTGGCGGCGAGGGCGGTGAACTCGTCGAGCGGGTTCTGCCGCCCGAGCACGCGCAGGTGGATCCCCTCTCGCTCGGCGGCCATCCGGCCCAGGTGCTCCATCCATGCCCGGTCCATGTGGAAGAGCACGACCTCGAGGGCGAGGCGGCGTACGCCCGGCGCGTTCCATGCCTCGCGCAGCTCCGGAGCGTCCGGCCACACCCGGTGCAGACACTCGTCCAGCGCCTCGCTCTCCGCGAGGAGGCGCTCCCGGACCTCGAGGAGGGCACGCCGGTGACGGTCGGTGGAGAGGTGGTAGCGGCGCGTGGTGCGGTGCAGCTGCAGGAGGCGGCCCTCCGCGACCCTCTGCGCGTGTGCGTAGAGAGCGGTGAACCTGGGGCTGCGCACCGCGCCGTCCGGGTCCGGCGACCGAGGCGGCCGGCGGATGCGCAGCTGCTCCGTCACGACGTCGTCCTCGAGGCTGGTGAAGAACACGGACCGTCCCGGATCACCCTGCCGCCCGGCCCGCCCCCGCAGCTGCCGGTCGAGGCGCGCAGAGTCATAGCGCCCGAGCCCGAGGACCAGCAGTCCGCCCGCCTCGGCCGCACCGGGACCGAGGCGGATGTCCACCCCGCGGCCCGCCATCTGCGTGGACACGGTGACCGCCCCTGCCCGCCCCGCACCGGCGATGACCTTCGCCTCCTCCGCGTCGTTCTTCGCATTGAGCACCTGGGCGTGCACGCCGGCAGAGGCCAGGCGGCGCGCGAAGCGCTCGGACTCCGCGACGCTGCCCGTCCCGATCAGCACGGGCTGCCCCGCGGCGTGGGCGTCACGGACCGCACCGGCGGCTGCCGCATCGCGCTGAGCGGCGGTGAGGTGCAGCCGGTCCGGTTCGTCCCGGCGGGTGCAGGGACGGCCGGTCGGAACGGCCCCCGTCGTGAGCCCGAGGTCCTCCTCCAGCCGTTCGGCCGCCTCCGCCGCGGTACCGCTCATGCCGGTGATCGTCCGGTACCCCCGGGCCACGGTCTCCACGAGCATCTGGTCGAGGATCTCGGCCTGTCCGGTGACCTCGAGCCCTTCCTTGCGCTCCACGGCCTCCTGCAGCCCGTCCGGCCAGCGCCGGCGTGCGGCCACCCTCCCCCGCGCATCGTCGACGAGTCGCACGCGGCCCTCGGCGACGACGTAGTCCACGTCCCGGGTGACCAGGGCATGCGCGTGCAGCGCCACATGGGCCGCTGCCAGCAGATCCACGTGCTCCGGCGCGTAGAGGTTGTCGATGCAGAGGGAGTCCTCCAGCCGCGCGATCCCCGCCGCGGTGAAGGAGGCGCTCCGGCGATCGCCGTCGACCTCGTACTCCTCGCCTTCGGCGAAACCTCCCACGAGCTCGGTCACCCTCGCGCCCTCCGGCGCCGGCTCCGCATCTCCGGCGAGGACGAGAGGGACCATCGCATCGTCGAGCAGCACCGCGTCGATCTCATCGACCACGACCGCGTCCTGCTCAGGTACGAGGGGGCTCACGCCGGGCGCGCGCTGACGGTCGCGCAGCAGGTCGAAGCCGATCTGGTGGACCGTGGCGTAGACGATGTCGCTGCGATGGGCCTCGGCACGGGCCGTCGCCTCCATCCCGTCCACCACGGCGGAGCAGCTCAGACCCAGCGCGGAGAACAGCGGCCCGCCCGCGGCGGCGTCCCTGCCGGCGAGGTAGTCGTTGGCGGAGAGCACGTGCACCCGCCGCGACGCTCCCGCGAGTCCCGCCGCGACCAGGAAGCCGACGAGCGTCTTCCCCTCCCCCGTCGCCATGTCGACCACGTGTCCCCGCAGCATGCTCACCGCGGCGAGCAGCTGGCACGCGAACGGCTCCATGTCGAGCCGGCGCCGGGACATCTCGCCTGCGCACGCGAGGAAGCGCACCAGAGCCCCGTCGTTCGACAGGCCCGCCGCAAGCGCTCGTGAGGCGGACTGCGCGAGGTCCGCATCGCCGCGGCTCCGCATCGCCGCCCGCTGTGCGAGGATCTCCTCGACGAGCGGCTCGTACCGGGCCAGGTCTGCGGTGCCCGGTTCCTGCCGAAGACGACGCACCCACGCGTCCGGACGCCGCCACCAGCGCCTGTCCATCACCTCACGCTACAGGCCCCGCGTTCCGGTGCGATCAGTCCCCGGCCGGTCATCGCCGAGCGGCGGGGAGAAGCGTTCTCCCCGGGAAGACGCTCAGGCGTCACACACGCCAGCATCCGACCATGTGGTCGTCCACCATGCCCGCCGACTGCATCAGCGCGTACATCGTGGTCGGACCGACGAAGCGAAAGCCCCGCTTCCGCAGCGCCCTGCTCATCGCCGTCGACTCCGGCGTGACGGCAGGAACCTCCGCCATGTCGGCGGGGCGGGGACGCTCCGCCCCGGCTCCGGTCGGTGCGAACGACCACATCAGCGCGTCGAGCTCGCCGTCGGCCATGTCCCGCACCAGCTTCGCGTTGGAGACGGTGGCCTCGATCTTGGCGCGATTGCGGACGATGCCGGCATCCGCCATCAGCCGTTCGATGTCCCCTGCGCCGAAATCAGCCACCTGCGCCGGGTCGAAGCCGGCGAACGCCTCGCGGAACCGCGGACGCTTGCGCAGGATCGTGATCCACGACAGACCGGCCTGGAAGCCCTCCAGGGCCATCTTCTCGAACAGTGCGCGGTCCCCGTGCAGCGGGAAGCCCCATTCCTCGTCGTGATAGCGGCGATACTCCTGGTCGTCGCCCACCCACGCACAGCGGGAGAGCCCATCGGGTCCGATCACGGTCGCGTCCACGGGGGCAGAGTATCAGCCGGGTGTCCGCTCCCGGGCCCGCCGGGGCCCTCGTCAGCCCGGGAGACCGCCGTCCTCCGTCACCGCGAGGATCCTGCCCGCCGCCGTCTCCGCTCCGGGCGGCAGGGAGCGGAGACGGCTCCCGCACGCCGCCGCACGCGCACGGAGCTCGTCGTCGACGAGGATCTCCCGCACCGCCCCGCGGATCCGCTCGGGCCCCGCCGTCCTGGGCAGGCACCGCCCGAGGCCGGCCCTCTGCACCGTCCTGCCGACGAGCCGCTGGTCGGCAGTCGGGTTCACGGGCACCACCAGCAGCGGCACGCCGTGGGCGAGCGCCTTCATGGTCGAGGAATGGCCGCCGTGGCCGATCATCAGATCCACGTGCGGCAGCAGCTCTCCGTGGTCGGCCCAGCCGCGCACCTCCACGTTCGGGCCGCCTTCCAGCTCACCGCCCAGATCCACTCCGCCCGTGGTCACGGTCGCCTCGAGCGGCAGACCGGAGAGCGCGTCCACGATACGGCGGTACACCCTCAGCATGCCGGGGAAGTCGGTGGAGCTCAGCGCGACGAGCACGCGCGGCACGTCCTCGCCCTCGCCTCGTCGCGCGGTCTCCGCCGGCTCCCGCAGAGCTCCCGGAGCGGAACCGACCTCGGTGGTCCCGGTCCACGTGTACGCGGTGAGTGCGGGGGCGTTCCGGCCCGGGTCGAGCTCCGCGTCCGTGAGGAGCAGACGTTCCGCAGCGTGCCCCCAGAGAGCAGCCGGCCGGAGACCCCACGGGCGCAGGAGGTGCCCGGGCCCGCGATCGAACGACCGCACTCAGAACTCCCCGAAGGTGTGGAAGAGCACCACGACGGGAGCTCCGCCGGCGAGCGCGCCGCGGATCACCGCGGGGAGCATGCAGTCCGCGATCACCACGTCAGCGCGCCGAGCGGCGATCAGCGCCCGGACCTCGGCGGACGTCGCCCGGCTCATCGCCAGCCGCACCATCGGAGCGACTTCGCGCAGACCCTGCGGCCGCCCCACCGGCCTGATCGCCGTCGCGGCAGGGAGGGGTGGCTGCGCATGAACGGTGCGCCCCGGCTGCAGCCCTGCGATCTCCACCTCGACACCGCGACGGCTCAGCGCGTCCGCCACCGCCAGGGTGGGCGGCACGTTCCCACCCAGATCCGCAGTCAGGAAGAGCGCCTTCGTCACGGGCCCAGCCTACGACCGGAGAGGCCGTGAGGACACGTCACACCCGTTCCTCCCAGCACGGCGGGTGATGCCCGAGGGGGCCCGCCTCATGGACCCAGCGCGGACGGATGCCGTCGATGCTGCCGGGAAGAGCGACGCGCCGTCCGAGGCCCCACGCGGTCCGCGTGTCCTCGAGCACGGCCGCGGCCGTCGGCGAGGCCTCGGGCGCCGGCGGATCCGTGGGTGTCAGAGGGTCTGCGGGCGGAACCAGGCTGTAGAGCAGGTTCGCCGTGCCGATGAGCGAACCCCGCACCGACGTTCCCGCACCGGTGGTGAACCGGCGGGTCAGCGCGCGGGCCACGGTCGCGGCCAGGAGCCACCCGGTGGCATGGTCGAGCGCCTGCGCAGGCAGCGGAACCGGCTCATCGCGGCAGAGGGCCGCCGCTCCGTCGGAGGCGATTCCGCAGCTCATCTGCACGAGGCTGTCGAAGCCGCGCCGGTTCTGCCACGGCCCGTCCCAGCCGTAGGCGTTGAGCCGGGCGATGACCAGCCCCGGGCTGAGCGCTGCGAGCGCGCCGTCGTCATAGCCGAGCTTCGCCAGCGCGTCCGCGCGATAGCCCGTCACGAGCACATCGGCATCCGTGACGAGTGCCTCGAACGCTCCTCGGCCCTCAGCTGTGCCGAGGTCCACCGCCGCCGTCCGCTTGCCCACCGTGGTCTCGGGCAGGAGCGACGCGACCTCGTCGAAACCGGGCGGGTCGAGACGCAGCACGTCAGCGCCGTACGCGGCGAGGAACTTCGTGCACACCGGCCCCGCGATGACCCGGGTGAGGTCGAGGACGCGTACTCCACTGAACGGCAGAGCAGCGCGACCCTTCGGCCAGAGGGCCTCCGCGGCGCTCTCGCGTTCCTCGAACGTGAACAGCGGCGCATCACGGGTGGCCTCGCCGGCGTCCGAGGACAGCCATTCCTCGCGCGTGCGCAGGGCGGCGGCCGCGCCACCGGCCTCCACGATCCTGCCCTCGAGCTCCTCAGCGGCGCACCCGGCGACGGCGGCCCGGACTCCGTCACGGTCCTCGGCACCCAGCACAGCGCACACGGCGGCCCGGTGATGGGCGTAGTTGGTGTGCAGCCTGATCCAGCCGTCGGCGGTGCGGTAGTTGCCCGCGAGCGGACCCCACAGCGACGGCAGCGTCCAGCCGGCCGGGGCGAACAGCGCCTCAGCCCTGAACGCCGCACTCGCCTGCGTGCTCTCGACCGTGACGGGGCGCAGCGGTTCGGACCGCCGAACAGCGTGGAGGTGCGCAGCGGCCAGGGTGGCGGCAGCGACGGCACACGTCGCCAGGCCCGTCACATCGAACACGGAGGGCAGGACCACGCGCGGGCCGGACGCCTCCACAGCCTCCAGCGCCTCAGCGCCGCCGGATCCAGGCGTGCCGACGGCGTCCCACATGCGGGTCAGGAGACCCGATACCGACGCATCCATACTCGCAATGGTGAGCGCTCAGGGCGCAGGTATCAACGGCGGTGTGAATGGCGATGAGTCTCAGCCTGCGGCCGGGGCGACGGTGAGGGAGTCTCCCTCGACGGTGACCTCTGCCGGGGTCAGGCCGGATTCGGCGGGCCCTGTCAGCACCGAACCGTCCTCCACGCTGAAGATCGAGTTGTGGCAGGGGCAGGTGATGTCCGCCTCCGTGATCTGCCGGACCTGGCAGCCCTGGTGCGGGCAGACGGAGGAGTAGGCGTAGAACTCGCCCTCACGCGGCTGTGCCACCACATAGGTCTGGTCGACGATGGTCCCGGAGCCCACCTCCACCTCGGCGACGGGGACGGTAGCCGGCTGCGCGGCGGCGAACTGGTCCGCAGGCGGCTCCTGCTCCCCGCAGGCCGCCAGACCTCCGGCGGCGGCCGCGACGCCCACGGTGCCCGCTGCGCGGAAAACCGTCCGGCGGCTCGGCAGCGCCGACCGAGCGGCCTGGACGGCCTCCGCTCGGCACTCCACCGGCCCGGTGCCGTCACCCGGCTCTGCGGCCCCGGTGCGCACAGGCACTGTCCCGGCGCGCACGGGCGCGGTCCCCGGACGCGCGGTCCCCGAATGCTCCGGTGCGGCACTGCAGCCGCAGCCCGTCGCCCCGCCGTTCCCGCATCCACCGCTCATGCGTGTGTCCTCCTGCTCGATTCGTCCCTCGCACTCCGCGCTTGCTCCATGCAGAGCTCGCGGACGGATCCAGGATCCCACGCGGGCGCTGTCGGCGTTCTCAGCCGTATGCCGTGCCCCGCTTCCCGCGCAGGCGGACACCCGCATCAGCGGCAGGCGAGCTGCGGCCTCGGGCACGGAGCCCGGCCTCGGGCACGGGCCCCTCTCACTCCGCACCGCCCGAGGCCGGCCTGCGGCGGAACCGCGCCCGCACCGTGCGCACCAGCCTCGCGGAGGGGCGGCGGAACACGGAGCGGCCGCACGGTTCTCGCCGCCGCCGGCGGCGCAGGGACCAGCCGCGCATGGGCGAGGGCACCTGCCACTGGAAGAACCACGCGACCATGCGGAAGGCGAAGACGATCGCCGCGATCACCAGTGCGGTGAGCGGGCCCAGCCAGCCCTGGCTCCAGGCTCCCACGGTGCAGGCGGCACCGAGCAGCGCGGGCAGGAGATAGATGTCGGAGCCGTTGAAGATCGCGGGAATCTCATTGGCCAGCACATCGCGGAGCACGCCGCCGCCCACTCCCGTGAGGCAGCCCAGGACCACTGCACTGGGCAGCGGAAGGCCCGCCTCCAGCGCGATCGTCGTACCGGTGACGACGAAGACGCCCAGCCCCACGGCGTCGAAGACGATGATCGGCACCCGGGCGCGGTGCGCCCTCTGCCCCAGCAGGTAGACGAGCGCTGCGGAGATCAGCGGCGGCACGAGGTAGAGGGGATCCGCGAGGGAGGCCGGGACGCGCCCGAGGATCACGTCACGCATGATGCCTCCGCCCAGGCCCACTGCGAGGCCGAGGATGAGACTGCCCATGATGTCGATGTCCTTGCGGGAGGCGAGCAGATTGCCGGAGAGGGCGAAGGCGAAGACGCCCAGCAGGTCCAGGGCGAGCATGAGCGGTTCCACGCCGCCAGCGTAGCCAAGCGCGGCACCTGCACGGACGGATCCCGCCATACCTGGACGAGACCTCGGCCACGTCGCCGCGCATACCAAATCGCGCCTCGCCGAAGCCGCGTGTCCACTGGCCTGCTCCGCAATGGAGCCGAGTTCACACCTTTTACGGGGAGAGATCTCCCAGCCGTTCGTCGTACTGTGGTTCCGGCACCCCGCCGCCACCGTCGCGCAGACGCCGGCGGCGGTCGCCGCGCAGCAGCCGCGACGCACCCGTCGCCCGTCTCACTCCCACAGGAGAGGTACGCATGTTCACCCAGTCCGCCAAGCTCGCCAACGTCCTCTACGACATCCGGGGTCCGGTGCTGGAGGAGGCCGAGCGCATGGAGGCGGCGGGCACGCGCATCCTCAAGCTCAACATCGGCAACCCCGCGCCGTTCGGGTTCGAGGCGCCCGACTCCATCCTCGTGGACATGATCAAGCACCTCCCGCAGGCACAGGGCTACAGCGAGTCCCGCGGCATCCTCTCCGCCCGCCGCGCCGTGGTGCAGTACTACGAGACCAAGGGCATCCGCACGCTGGATGCGGATGACGTCTACCTGGGCAACGGCGTCAGCGAACTCATCACGCTGGCGATGCAAGCGCTCTGCGACCCCGGCGACGAGATCCTGGTGCCCACTCCGGACTACCCTCTCTGGACCGCCTCGATCGCGCTGGCCGGCGGCACCCCGGTGCACTACCGCTGCGCGGAGGAGGACGGCTGGAACCCGGACCTCGAGGACATCGCCGCGAAGATCACCCCCCGCACCAAGGGGATCGTGGTCATCAACCCCAACAACCCCACCGGCGCGGTCTATTCGAAGGAGCTGCTCGAGGGCATCGTGGCGCTCGCCGAGCAGCACGGCCTCGCCGTCTTCGCGGACGAGATCTACGAGAAGATCACCTACGGCGACGCCCAGATGATCAACATGGCCACGCTCACCGGCGATGACGTCCTCTGCCTCACCTTCTCCGGCCTGTCCAAGGCCTACCGGATCGCGGGCTACCGCTCCGGCTGGCTCGCGATCACCGGGCCCAAGCACCGCGCGTCGAGCTACATCGAGGGCATCAAGCTGCTCGCGAACATGCGCATGTGCGCGAACGTTCCCGCCCAGCACGCCATCCAGGCCGCGCTCGGCGGGCACCAGTCCATCGAGGACCTGGTGCTTCCGCAGGGCAGGCTCGGCGCGCAGATGGACCTCTCGGCGCGGAAACTGAACGAGATCGACGGCGTGGAGGTCACTCCGGCCAAGGGCGCCCTCTACCTGTTCGCGAAGCTGGACACGGAGCGGTTCGGCATCGTCGACGACGAGCGGTTCGCCCTCGACCTGCTGCGCGAGCAGCGGATCCTCGTCTCCCACGGCTCCGCCTTCAACTGGAACCGGCCCGACCACTTCCGCCTCGTCACCCTGCCGGGCGTCGAGGTCCTCGACGAGGCCCTCAACCGCCTGGCGGAGTTCCTCGACGGATACCGGCAGCATGCGGAGCGGCCGCTGGCCGTGGCGGCAGGCTGAGCGACCCGGGCGCCCACCGGCGGATGCGGCGGTGGGCGGGTGCTCACGCCCCGCGCCGGGGTGCGCGGCGCGTCTCCGCGCACCCCGGCGCCGGGCACTCCCTCCGGACTGCAGGACGAGCCGCCCAGGCCCACCCCCTGGAACCTCTTCAGACTCGCCCCGGACGCCCTTCCCGCATGAACTCCATGAGGAGTTCGGCCGTCGTCTCCGGCGCCTCCGCAGGGACGAGATGAGCTGTGCGGGGCACTTCGCAGTACCGCCCTCGAGGAACCCCGTCCGCGAGGGCCCGGAGCCCTGCCGGTGGAGTGGGGCTGTCCTCGGCGCCCGCAACGGCGAGGAGCGGAACCCGCACATGCTGCAGCCTCTCGCGGACGTCAAAGGCGGCGAGCCCCCGGCACACCGCCGCGTAGGAAAAGCGATCGGCCTCGAGAAGCGTGCGGATGAGCTCGGCCTCGGCCGCCGGCCTGCGGTCGGCGAACCCAGGAGCGAACCACCGCTGCCTGGAACCGGCCACCTGTGTGGCGGTCCCCTCGCGCTCGACGAGGGCGGCACGCTCTTCCCACGCCTGCGCCTCACCGATCTTCGCTCCCGAACAGAAGACCGCCGCTCGCTCGACGGTCTCCGGATGGTCGAGCGCAAGTCGGAGGGCGATCGCCCCGCCCACCGAGTCGCCCGCGACCGTCAGCGCCCTCGCCTCTTCCGGAAGGACCGCGCGGACCGTCGTCAGCACGGCCTCCGCCATCTCCTCGATCGTGAGCACAGTGCCCGCGCGGGGCGCGACGGGAGGCGAAGAACCGTGCCCCGGCAGATCGACCGCCAGCACGGTCACCGCAGCGGGGAGGAGCTCCGCGACCGGTTTCCAGAGGGCGGCCGCCGCAGTGCCCAGCGACGGGAGGAGTACGAGCACGCCGGCGTCGGACTCCGAGCGCGAGCGCGCGAGGTCCGCGGACAGATCCGCTCCGGACGGCCGAGCGCCTCCGGCTCCGAGGGTCGTGACGGCGAGTGAAGACATGGAGGGCGACCTTTCTCACTGCAGATGCCCTGAGCGATCTCGGCTCACGAGCGGGACTGGCGTTGTGTACGACCGGGCTCAGCCGAAGAAGTCGGACTTCGTCGCGTTGGGGTGCTGCGCCAGCGGCGTGACCTTCACTGACATGTACGGGAACATCGGAAACCCGGAGAGCACGTCGTGCAGCTGCTCCGCAGACTCCACGTCGAACATCGAGTAGTTGGCGTACTCACCCACGATCCGCCAGATCCCTCTCATCACCCCTGTTCTCTGCTGCTCGGCCGAATATTCCTTCTCCCGCTTCTGGTACTCGGCTCGAGCTGCGCGGTCCATACTTTCCGGGAAGGTCACATCCATGCGTGCGAGGAAGAGCATCGTCATCCTTTCAATCGGTTCTCGACGAGAGATGCCCTCGCCGTTCAGAGCGGTTCAGCAGGTGGGGGCGCTGCCCCGTGTCCCCGCATTCACAGGGACACCCCGAAGACGAGCGGCACGAGGGTGTAGAGGGCGGCCATGACCAAGGCCAGTGAGACGACATTGAGCCAGACGCCGGCACGAACCATCTGCCGGATCGTGATCTCCCCCGAGCCGAATGCCACCGCGTTCGAGGGCGTCGCCACCGGCAGCATGTAGGCCGAACAGACCGCCAGCGTCACCGTGATCGTCATGAAGAGCGGATCGATGCCCATGCCCACTGCGATCGAGCCGAAGATGGGCAGGAACGCCGCAGCGGTCGCCGTGTTGGAGGTGAGTTCGGTGAGCAGCAGGCTCACGACGGCCACTGCGACGATGATGAGCCACGAGGGCACCGCGGTGAGACCCGCCACCTGATCGCCCACCCACTGGCTGAAGCCGGTGGCGGTGAACATCGCCGAGAGGGAGAGACCCCCGCCGAAGAGGAGCAGCAGACCCCAGGGGATCTCCTTCGCCGCAGACCAGCTCAGCAGCGGGGCACCACTGGGATCCTCCCTCCGGCGCGTGCCCGGCACGACGAAGCACGCGATCGCCGCAGCCATGGCGACCTGAGCGTCGTCGATGGTGCCGAGGAAGGGCAGATGCTCCACCGTCCACGGGAGGTCGGCGAGGAAGGGCACGACGATCCAGAAGAGGATTGCAACGGCGAAGATCCATGCCACGCGCTTCTCCGGCGCCGTCATGCGGCCCAACGCGGCGAGTTCACGGCGGATGAGCGCGAGCCCGCCGGGAAGCCGATCCGCCTCAGGGCGGAAGACGATCTTCGCGAGGACCAGCCAGGCGATGCCGAGCATCACCACCGCCCACGGGACTCCCACGAGCATCCACTGGCCGAATGAGATGTCGATGTCCTGCGATTCGGCGAGATAGCCCTTCATGAGTGCCATGGGAGGCTGACCGATCAGCGTCGCCGTCGACCCGATCGTCACTCCGTAGGCCACGCCGAGCAGCATCGACGCGGCGAACTTGGTGCCGGCCGCGGACTCGTCGATGGAGCGGACGAGGTTGAGGATCGACACGGCGATCGGCACCATGATCACCGCCGTCGCCGTGTTGGACACCCACGCGGAGATGAATGCCGAGGCGATCATGAGTCCCAGCACGATCTGGGACGGCCGGGTGCCCACGAGGCGGATCGTCAGCAGGGCGATGCGCAGATGGAGCCGCGACTTCTCGGTCGCGAGCCCCAGGACGACCCCGCCCATCACCAGGAAGACGACGGAATTCGCGTAGGGCGACGCGACCTCCTCGATGCTCGCCATCCCGAACAGCGGGAAGAGGACGAGAGGCAGCAGGGAGGTGACCGGGATGGGGACCGCTTCCGTCACCCACCAGATCGCCATCCACAGGGCGCAGCCGGCGACCGCCCGCCCCTCGAACGCGAGGCTGTCCGGCAGCACGAGGGCCAGCAGAAGCCCCGCGACCGGGCCGAGAGCGAACACCCACCAATTCCTGCGCGCGTCTGGGTCCCCGGAGCCCCCGGCATCCGAGGGCTCGCTCCCGACGGCAGGTGTTTCCTGCCCGAGAGCCGAATCCGGCTTCTCGTTCGCTTGCTCCGGGCGTGCCGTTTCGGCCATTCTTTTCTCCTTCGAAAACGCGGCAATGACACTGGCGCGCGGTCCTGGCCGCCTAATCCCTCACATTCCCCGCAGCCTGATCGCCAGGCGTACAGGTGCATTTGGCGGCGCTGCACTCACAGTAGATTCCACCTACCCAGATGCAGAAGTACGAGTTTGCTCGCCATTCAGACGTACATCCTCTGAATCCGGGGAGAATCGGTCTTTCCCTTGTGGCAGCGGCGAACCGTACGCTGTTGCCGACGCACGAGCCGAGGACGGGGAGGGGACATGGAACTGAGGCATCTGCGCTACTTCCTCGCCGTCGCGGAGGAGAAGCACTTCGGACGGGCCGCGGAGCTCCTCCGCATGGCACAGCCCCCTCTGTCTCAGCAGATCAGACAGCTCGAGGCGGAGCTCAGCACCCAGCTGTTCGAACGCACCACCCGCCGTGTCGACCTCACACCTGCGGGTGAACTCCTCATGGAGCGGGCGAGACAGATCCTCAGCGACGTCGACTCCGCCAAGGCCGACGTCGCCGAGGTCGGGCGAGGCGCAGCAGGAGTCCTCCACGTGGGCTTCGCGGGCA
This sequence comes from Brevibacterium salitolerans, assembly GCF_039531405.1. Taxonomy (NCBI): domain Bacteria; kingdom Bacillati; phylum Actinomycetota; class Actinomycetes; order Micrococcales; family Brevibacteriaceae; genus Brevibacterium; species Brevibacterium salitolerans. The sequence goes on from NZ_BAAAPZ010000012.1 coordinate 121,491, forward strand.
CAGCCACCTATCGCCTCATGCCTGAGATCGTGCGCATGGCGCGGCACGAACTGCCCGAGGTGCGCCTCCACGTGGTCGGCGAGATGCTCACCCCGGAGATGGAGGAGGGCCTTCTCGCCAATCGCCTCGACGCGGCCGTCCTCCGACCGCCGGTCTCCTCGCCGGAGCTGCACCTGGACGAGATCGAGCAGACGCCGCTGGCTGTTGCACTGCCCCTCGAACACCCGCTGGCCCGAGACGCGGGGCCCGTCGGAGCTGCCGAACTGGCAGGGGAGGACCTGGTGAGCTATCCGCGCGGATCCGCGGTCGCATCGGTTGCCGCAGAGGTGACCCGGCAGGCAGGCTTCCGGCCGCACATCGTACAGGAGGCGACCGAGACCTCGACGCTCATCGCCCTCGTCGCGGCGGGCCTGGGACTGTGCATCCTGCCCGATTCGTCGTCCCTGCCGATGAACGCCGCCATCGCCATACGCAGGCTCGCGCCCACCGTGGGCATCGGCCTCGCCACCGCCTGGCGCGCAGACAGCACCTCGCCATTGGTCGAGTCCTTCACCCATCTTGCACGGCACGCCGCCGCCCGGATCGCAGAGGCACGCGCCTCTTCAGAGGGCCAGGACACGCATCACTGAACAGGCGAGTCCCGCGCCTGCCCCACCGCACACCACATCCGACACCGTGGAGACGAACGTGAAGATCACCGCCCTCGAGGCCATTCCCTACACGATCCCGTACACCCGCCCCCTGCGGTTCGCCTCCGGTGAGGTGCACACCGCAGATCACGTGCTGCTGCGGCTGCACACCGACGAGGGGATCGTGGGCGTCGCAGATGCGCCTCCCCGTCCCTACACCTATGGAGAGACCCAGGCCTCGATCGTTTCGATCGTCAACGAGGTCTTCAGCCCGCAGCTCGTGGGGATGGACCCCTTCGACAGGGAGAAGGCCCACGCCGCCATGCACCGGACCGTGCACAATCAGGTGGCCAAGGGCGCTGTCGACATCGCCCTGTGGGACATCGCGGGAAAGGCGCTCGGCGTGCCCGTCCACAAGCTGCTCGGCGGGTGGAGCGAATCGATGAGCGTGGCTCACATGCTGGGCTTCAAGCCCGCCGAGGAGCTGCTGGAGGAGGCGCTCCGGTTCGGCGAGGAACACGGCATCACGACGTTCAAGCTGAAGGTGGGCCGCAGACCTCTGTCCCTCGACGTCGAGGCCTGTCGGATCCTCCGCGAAGGCCTGGGCGAGGATGCCGAGATATACCTCGACGCCAATCGCGGATGGAGCGCCAACGAAGCACTCGAAGTGCTCAGACGCACGGAGGGCCTGGGCATCAGCCTGCTGGAGGAACCGTGCGACGCGAAGGAGACCATGGGGCGGAGGCGGCTGGTCAGCAGATCGCCCATCCCCGTCGTGGGCGACGAGTCCACACCGACCCCGGGCGACGTCTCCCGGGAACTGCTCTCCGGCGGCTGCACAGCGGTGTGCATCAAGACCGCCCGCTCAGGGTTCACCGAGGCCGCGGAGATCCTCGGGCTCTGCACAGGTCTGGGCGTGGACGTCACCATGGGCAACCAGATCGACACGCAGGTGGGGTCACTCGCGACGGTGGCTTTCGGCGCAGCCCATCGCGCCACGTCAGCACGCGCAGGCGAACTCTCCAACTTCCTCGACATGTCGGATGATCTGCTCGCGGAGCCGCTGCGCATCGAGGGCGGACGAATCCGCACGCGCGCGACGCCGGGTGTGGGGGCCGAGATCGACGAATCGAAGCTCGCTCACTACCGGCAGGCCTGAGACCGACGGGGAGTGCGCCCGGCCTGCCACCCCGCATCTCAGGGCACTCCCCACGTCGTTTGCACCGTACCCTTGCCCGCGCCACCGCTCGGCCCCCGCCCGCCCTCGGCTCAGGACCACCGCCCGCACAGCAGATCTCATCACCCCGCCAGCATGTGAGACGGCCGTGCTCGCGGACTTAGGTGACCCTTGCCCTCGTCTTCTCCGCAGCCCTAGCCTCGATCTCGGTGCACCTCCCCCGCTCTCTGCAGGAGCGGACCGCCTCGTCATCGAAGGACGCACATGTCTCACACGGACACCCCAACCTGCACCTCTCACACCACAGCTTCCACGAACGCCCCGACAGTGACTCCTGCGACCGCTCCGGCCCGCCCCGTCACCGCCGCCGGCCGCAAGCACCCACGCGAACGGCAGCTCGCGACCTCGGCTCTGGTCGTGGGAACCGGCGGGTCCGGTCTGCGCGCCGCGATAGAGCTGCGCGAGCAGGGCATCGACGTGCTCGCGGTGGGCAAGCGACCACGCAGCGACGCACACACCACACTGGCCGCCGGCGGCATCAATGCCGCCCTCGGCACGATGGACCCGGAGGACAGCTGGGAACAGCACGCGGCGGACACCCTCACGGAGAGCTACGGGCTCGCCGACCCCCGCACCGTGGAGATCGTCACCCGGGGTGCCGCACGCGGCATCGAGGACCTCGCCCGCTTCGGCATGGAATTCGCCCGCGAGGAGGACGGCCGGATCTCCCAGCGCTTCTTCGGCGCCCACACCTGGCGGCGCACCTCGTTCGCCGGGGACTACACCGGTCTGGAGATCCAGCGCACGCTCGTGGCCCGCGCAGAGGCCCTGGGAGTGGACTTCCTGGAGCACGTCTGCATCACCAAGGTGCTCGTGAATGACGACGGCGCGGTGTTCGGCGCATACGGCTTCCACGAGCTCACCGGCGAACGTCGTCTCATCCACGCCGATGCCGTCGTCCTGGCCTGCGGCGGGCACAATCGGATCTGGCGGCGCACCTCCTCGCGTCGCAACGAGAACACCGGGGACTCGTTCCGCCTGGCCCACGAGGCCGGGGCACGGATCCGCGACGCGGAGCTGGTGCAGTTCCATCCCTCGGGCATCCTCGAACCCGAGGCGGACGCCGGAACCCTGGTCTCCGAGGCCGCGCGCGGCGAGGGCGGCATCCTCCGCAACGCCCTCGGCGAACGCTATATGCAGAGGTACGACCCGGAGCGGATGGAGCTCTCCACCCGCGACCGCGTGGCACTGGCCGGCTACACCGAGATCAAGGAGGGCCGCGGCACCCCCAACGGCGGTGTCTGGCTCGATGTCTCACACCTGCCGCGCGAGCAGATCATGGAGCGTCTGCCGCGCGTGTACCAGACGCTCATGGAGCTCCAGATGCTCGACATCACGGCCGAACCCGTCGAAGTGGCGCCCACAGCGCACTACTCGATGGGCGGGGTGTGGGTCCGCCCGGAGGACCACAGCACGGACGTACCGGGACTGTTCGCGATCGGTGAGGCCGCTTCGGGCCTGCACGGCGCCAACCGGCTGGGCGGGAACTCGCTCATCGAACTGCTGGTCTACGGTCGGCTCACCGGCCAGGCGGCCGCGGAGGTGTGCCGGACGGCCGAGGTGCAGCAGCGCTCCCACGCAGCTGTCGAGGCCGCCCGCGCCGAGGTCTCGGGCCTCCTCGAGTCCGAGGGCGGGGAGAATGTGCGCGCGCTGCAGAGAGCGCTGCGCGACCTCATGACGGAGCACTGCGGCGTGGTCCGCTCCGAGGCGGGGCTGCAGCGCGGGCTCACTGAGCTCGCCGTGCTCGAGGAGCGCGCCCGGAACGTGACCGTGCACCCCGACCAGGCCGGCTACCAGGACCTCGCGCACGCCTTCGACCTGCGCGCGTCCCTGCTCGCCGCCCGCGCCACCCTGGAGTGCGCGCTGGAACGGCGCGAGACCCGGGGGTGCCACAACCGCTCGGACTTCCCGAGGACCGACCCCGGGATGCGGGTGAACCTGGTCTGGTCCGGCCCCGGCCGGATCGAGCGCGAGGCGATCGCCGAGGCACATCCTGACATCGCCGCGCTCATGCGGGAGGTCGACCAGGACGGCAAGCTCGTGGAGTGAGAAGGGGGCGCCGGATCGGCCCGGAGAACGAAGTCTCCTCCGAGACGGGGATCAGGGAACCGCGGGAGGCCGCCGGGTCGAGAGATCACCCCGCTTCCAGCGAAGCCAGTATCCGATCCGCTGGTCGCAGGTGCTCGCCGAGAATGCGCTTGAACTCGTCTTCGTCGCATGCTCGCCATGCCTCGAGCATCGCCACATGATGTTCGTCGAACAGTTTCACGAGTTCCGGGAACTTCACACCTGTGGCGATGCTCACCCGCTGCTGTCGGGAGCGGAGGAACTCGTACGTCTCCGTGAGCACCGAGTTCCCCGCAGCGGAGACGATCGAATAGTGGAAGGTCCAGTCCGCCCGGGAGGCTTCGACCCGGAGCTCGGGATCGGCCGGAGATTCCGCCGCAGCAGCAGCGGCTCTCAGCCGTTCTTCGAGCGCGATGCGCGCGGTTTCGGTCACCGGGACACGAGACCGGCACAGGATCTCCACGCACCGGCCCTCGATGAGACGGCGGACTTCGTAGACCTCCTGCAGCTCCTGAGCGCTGACGGTCCGCACCTGAGCCCCGTGACGCGGCGTCAAGGTGATGTACTTCTCCGCCGCGAGCTGATTGAACGCCTCCCGAACCGGGGTGCGCGAAACCCCCACCGCTTCGCACACGGTGGACTCCTCGATGTACTCGCCGCCGCCGATCTCCCCTGCGACGATGGCGTTCCTCACCCATTCGAAGGCGCGATAACGAGCCAACGGCCTCTTAGGCGCCACCGAGGTCTCCTGTCTGTCGCCGCTCCCCTTCGCCTCCAAGAGTAGAGGCACACGAGGGTCGGCCTTCATTCTCGTGGTCTCACGTCGGTGCGGCCAACGCCGCGAATGCCCTCCGCCGTTCCTCCTGCTCCACCGGATCGGGCACAGGAGCCGACAGGACCAGCCGCCGCGTGTACTCCTCCTTCGAAGCGTGCAGGACGGCGGCGGTGCTGCCCGTCTCCACGAGCCTGCCCGCACGGAGCACGGCGACCCGGCCGGCCAGCTGCTCCACCACTCCGAGGTCATGGGTGATGAACAGGCACGAGAAGCCGAGATCGGCCTGCAGCTCCCTGAAGAGCTCGAGGACCGTCGCCTGCACCGAGACGTCCAGCGCCGAGGTCGGCTCATCGGCGACGAGAAGACGGGGTGAGAGGATGAGAGCACGGGCGATGCCGATCCGCTGTCTCTGACCGCCCGACAGCTCATGGGGATAGCGCTCGGTCCACTCGCCGGGCACCCGCACCCGGTCCAGCATCTCCGAGACGCTGCGGCGGATCCCCTGCCTGTCCGCACTCCCGTGCAGGCGCAGCGGCTTGGACACGATCTCGCCGATGGTCTCCCGGGGGTTCAGCGACGACGCAGGATCCTGGAACACCATGCTGAACTCGCTGCGCAGGGGCCGCAGGCGCCGTGGAGAGAGGTCTGTGATGTCCTCACCGCATACGGACACCCGCCCGCGACTGGCCTTGAGCAGTCCCATCGCGCAGCGTCCCAGAGTCGACTTCCCGGATCCCGATTCGCCCACCAGGCCGAGGACCTCGCCCTGCCCGACGACGAGGGACACATCGTCGACCGCTTTGAAGTCCGCCCCGCCCCACCGCCCCGGATAGGTGATGTCGATCCCGTCGAAGCGAAGCACCGGATCACCGACCGGTTCCGCGTCGTCCGCTTCGCACTGCGTGCGCCCCAGATGGGGAACGGACGACAGGAGGTGCCTCGTGTACTCCTCCTGCGGATCGCTGAAGAGCGCGCGCGCCTCGGCGTGCTCGACGATCAGACCGTCTCGCATCACGGCCACACGATCCGCGATGTCGGACACGACTCCCATGTCATGGGTGATGAACAGGACAGAGGCTCCGAGGCGGGCGCCCAGGTCACGCAGCAGGTCCAGAATCTCCGCCTGCACGGTCACATCAAGTGCCGTCGTCGGTTCGTCTGCAATGAGCAGATCGGGGTCACAGCTCACCGCCATCGCGATGACGACCCGCTGGAGCTGGCCGCCGGAGAGCTGATGCGGATAGTGGTCGATGCGGCGCTCGGCGTCGGGGAGCCGCACCAGCCGGAGCAGCTCCAGAGCGCGCTCACGTGCGGCACCCCGGCTCATCGGCTCATGAGCGCACAGCGCCTCAGCGATCTGCTCCCCCACCGTGTAGACGGGATCGAGCGCCGTCATGGGCTCCTGGAAGATCATCGCCACATGATTGCCCCTCATCTCCCTGATCTCCGCAGCGCCGAGGGAGAGCAGATCCACACCGTTGAATTCGATCCTCCCCGACACGCGCGCGTTCGGAGGCAGCAGCCCGAGGATCGCCATCGACGTCACGGACTTGCCGGAGCCGGACTCGCCGACGATTGCGAGGACCTCACCCGGGGCCACCGCGAACGATATGCCGTCCACGGCCGCTGATTCGCGCCCGGCGATGTCGAACCGCACCTCGAGATCACGCACGTCGAGCACCGGCACCGAGGTCGCCTCCTCACTCATCGCCGCTCCTGGGGAGAACCGCGTACCGCCGGTTGTGCACACTGGGATTCGCCCTGCGGGTTTCAGCGACCTTGCCGATGTCCATGTCGACGACGCCGAAGCCGTCCCCGGCTCCGAGGTCGGTGAGCTGCAGTCCCATCGGGTCGAAAGCAGCCGAACGGCCGATCGAACGCACCCCGGCTTCGCCGCTGCCCACGATGAAGAAGCTGTTCTCGATCGCCCGTGCTCGCAGGAGAGTGAGCCAATGCTCCTCCTTCAGCGGCCCTTTCACCCACGCGGTGGGAACCGCCACGAGAAGACTGCCTCGGTCGGCGAGATCGCGGAACAGCTCCGGGAACCGCAGGTCGTAGCAGGTCGCCAGTCCGATCCGGACTCCTTCCACGTCGACGGTGACCGGCTCGACCGGCCCGGCGAGGACCTTGTCCGATTCCTTGTCGGAGAAGGCGTCGTACAGGTGGATCTTGTCGTACGTGGCGATGATCCTCCCTCCCGAAGCGACGAAGAGAGTGTTCTTCACCCGCGAGGCATCGCCAGGCGTGAACCCGCCGGCGACGATGGTCACTCCGGTCTCCTCGGAGGCCAGGGCCAGCCCCGTCCCGAAGGACCCCTCGACCGGCTCGACTCGACCGACCAGAGATTCGTCCTTGTCCGGCAAGCGGATCATCGAGGCCTCAGGACAGACCATGAGGCTCGCCCCGGCCTCTCCCGCCCGGTGGGCGTCTGAGACGATCCGTGCCGTGTTCTCAGCAATCGTCCGGCTGGCACCGAACTGTGAAATTGCCACTCTCATCATCGCCTCCATTCAGGACCGAGCGGTGTTCCGGTCGTATTCGCGCACGTACTCGGCGCAGAAGCCCATCACTCGACGGATCCATTCCTCCCCGGTCGCGGCATCTGCCGCCGAAACGTCACCGGTGACCCCGTTCTCACTGACCTCCGAGAAGTCCCAGTACACGGTGCCCGGTACGGAGTAGCCGTCGATCATGGCCTCCGAGTAGCTCGTGGGAGTCCAACCGGATTCGTGGGAGAGTCCTCCCGACTCAGCTTTGGAGAGATCGACCTGCTCCGGGAAGATCGCCAGCATTGCGGACAGCTCGGGCTCGGCCCCATGCCCGTAGACGACCTCCGGCTTCTCGTAGACGTCCCGCATCAGGCTGTAGCCCAGCTGCCACGGATAGACATGGCCGATGAGCACGTCCAGATCCCGACGGGAGTCGATGGCGGCACCTGAGACCGGGCCCACGTTTCCGCCATTGTTGTCAACGAGGACGATCCGTCGGAATCCCGATCGGACGAGCGAATCGATGATGTCCCTGACGGCGGCCTTGAGTGTCTCGGCACTCAGCGAGAGGTTCCCGGCGAACCCGCGAAAGGTCGGCGAATGCCCGTAGTGCAGAGCAGGCGCGACGAGGACGTCCACCTCGCCGTCCGTGAGATCGGCGATCCTGTATGCCGCCCATTCGGCGACGATCGAGTCCTCGTGCACCGGGAGATGCGGGCCGTGCTGCTCGATCGCGCCGATGGGGAGCAGGACGACGGGGTCTCGTCGGGCAGCCTCGGCCACCTCTGTCCAGCTCAGGCGGCCGAGACTCTTCGAGCTGTCGATCATGTGCCTTACTTCCTTTCTGCGATTCGGGAACCGTGGGGTCTCAGCGCACGAACGCGCGCCGGGGGTCGAGGACGTCCCTCAGCCCGTCTCCGAGGACGTTCACCGCGAGGACGATCGCGATGAGGATGAGGGAGGGATAGATGAGGAGGGTCGGCTGCACCTCGAGGAAGTCGCGGCCCGAGGCGATCATCGTGCCCAGCGAGGCCAGCGGCGGCTGGGCCCCGAGACCGAGGAAGCTGAGTCCCGCCTCGACCTGTATGGCGAAGCTCAGGCTGAGGCTCGCCTGGACGATGACCGTGGACATCACGTTGGGCAGCACCGTTCGCGCGATGATGCTCCACGTCGGCGTACCGTTCACCCGTTCGGCGTCGACGTACTGTGCCGAGCGGATCGACACCGCTTGCGCGTACACGACACGGGTGAATCGGGGCACGTAGATGACGCCGATGACCAGAACGACGTTGACGAGGTCCGGTCCGAGGATCGCGACGGTGGCTATCGCGAGGATCACTGCCGGGAAGCTGAGGAGGATGTCTGATCCGCGCATGATGATCGTCGACGTCCAGCCGCCCAGGAAACCGGCGAGAAGACCGAGGCCGACCCCGAGCACGAGGGCGATGACGACGGCACCGGCCGCGACGAGGAGCGAAGTCCTGGTGGCCACGAGCAGACGTGCGAAGACGTCACGGCCGAAGTCGTCCGTGCCGAGAAGGCCGTTCTGAGTGAGCGGAACGCCCACCTGGGCGCGGAATTCGATCGGATACAGCGCAGGGCCGAACGCCACGGCCGCGAAGACCAGCACGAAGAAGGCTCCGCTGACAAACGTGCGCGGATTCCGCAGAAGCCTCGAGCCGAGGCCACGGCGGGCAGGTGCCGGACCCGAGGCGCCGGTGGCGCGTGAGGGAGTCGTGACCACATTCTCGGACATGTCAGATGGCCTCCGTTCGCGGGTCGAGCACTCTGATGACGAGATCTGCGAGGAGGTTGACGACGATGACGAAGACCGAGGCGCTGAGAACGACTGCCTGGATCACGGGATAGTCGCGATCCGTCACGGCCTGCATGAGCATCGAGCTGACACCCGGCCATCCGAAGATGGTCTCCACCAGGACCGTGGAACCGATGAGAGTGGCGAGCTCGACGCTGGTGATCGCCACGACGGGCACGAGAGCGTTGCGCAGGGCGTGCCTGGACACCACCTGTCGTTCGGGCACCCCTTTGGCACGCACAGTGCGGACGAAGTCCGCGCCGAGCGTTTCGAGCATCGCCGACCGCGTCATCCTCATGATCACCGCCGTCGAAGTCGCGGCGAGGGCTATGACGGGCAGCACGACCAGCTGGAGATGGCCGAGCGGATCGGAGAAGAGGCTCACGTAGCGCTGTGGCGGCAGCACCGGGAGCCAGATCGCGAAGACGAGGAGCAGCAGAGTGCCGGTGACGAAGACCGGCAGAGATATCCCCAGCACCGATCCGCCCGTGAGGATGTGATCGATGGGCCTGTCATTCCTCACCGCTGCGATTCGGCCGAGCACGACTCCCACGATCAGCGACAGCAGGATCGCGAGGACGATGATCTCCATCGAGTTGCCGAAACGGACGATCAGGTCGCCGGCCACGGGGCGGCCGCTGATGAGGGATATTCCCAGATCACCGGTGAACAGCCCCGCCCAGTAGTTGACGAACTGCATCGGCAGAGAGTCGTCCAGCCCCATCGTCGAACGCATCGCTGCGATCTGATCGTCCGTCGCGTTCTCCCCCAGCACCGCGCGCGCCGCATCGCCGGGGATGAGCCTGATGAGGAGGAACACTATGGTGGCGACGACCACCAGCTGCAGCAGCGCGAGTCCGACCCTGCGGACGATGAAGCTCCTCATCGGTTCTCCTCCAGCCAGACGCCGCGAAGGCTCACCTGGGTCCAGGCCCCTTTCGGGGGATGCGAGAAGCCGCGGACATAGGTGTAGGCGGCCTCGCCCTGAATGCGGCGCAGCGTGTAGGTCAGCGGCATCTCGTCGAGCACTCTCCGCTCGGCCTCGAGGAAGAGCTCGTCCGACAGCCCCGGGTCCGCTGTCCGCCTCGCCTCGGACAGGAGCTCATTGGTCCTGCCGTCGTCGAAGTCGAGGAAGTTCGCCCAGCGGCTGCCGGCACCGACGATCTCGCTCAGCGCACCGGGATGCCCGAACTTGAGCGAGGTGCCCCAGGCGAAGCTGGGATAGGTCTTGGCCTCGACGGTCTCCTGGAACGAGAGCCATTCCTGGCGGTCGAGGCTGGGATTGACCACAGAGGCCCGCAGCGAGGGGAGCATGGCTTCTGCCGGTCTCGCGATCACGGAGTAGCTGCTGGTGGTGATCATGCTGAGGTCGAGCTCCTCACGCCCGGCCTTCCGCAGCAGTGCGGCGGCACGCTCAGGGTCGTAGGTGACCGTCCCAGCCAGTTCGGAGGCGTAGGATGCGATTCCCTCCGGCACGAGACCGCCTGTGATCGGAGCACCCTGTCCGAGGTAGGCCGTCTCGAGTGCCGCTTCCCGATCGATGCTGTAGGCGACTGCCTGCCGCACCCGCTTGTCGTCGAACGGCGGCTGGGTCGTGACGAAGCCCAGGATGCCGAAGCCGAATGTGCTGTCGGAATAGACTTCGAGGCTGGGATTGTTCTCGATGACCCCCACGTGCGTGGACGGGATGTAGTCGATCATGTCCACAGTGGCAGTGCGCAGGGCGGTCACTCGCGCATAGTCATCCTCCATCGGCGTGAACTCGATGGCGTTGAGATAGGGAAGCTCCGGTACGAAATAGTCCTCGAAGCGTTCGAGGAGGATGCTCACGCCGGGGACACGCTCGACGAACCGGAAGGGGCCCGTCCCCATCACCTCGAGCAGCGGGTCAGCGCCGCTTTCCGCCCAGTCCCGGGAGATGATGTTCGCGCACGGGTCCGCGAGCGCGAACGGGAACGTCGTATCGGGCTCCCCCAGAGTGAACGTCACCGTGTCCCCACCGGACCTGTCCACGCTCTCCACCGCCCGGAAGAGAGATGCTGCGGTCGAGGAGACATCCGGGTCCATGATCCGGCGCATCGAAAACACCACATCGTCCGCGGTCATCGTCGAACCGTCGTGGAACCGCACATCAGGGCGAATCCTCACGCGATAGGTCGTCGCGTTCGCCCACTCGTGCTCCCGCGCCAGGTCGGGAACGATCTCACCGTCGGCGTCGTACCGCAACAGGCCGTTGTACGTCATCTGGCGGATGACGTCCGATGCAGCTCCCGAACTCACGTGTGGTTCGAAATTCACCGGCTCGGTCGACAGCCCGTAGCGGAGCACTCCTCCGCGATTCGGCTCGCCACCGCCCGCGCTCACGTCTTCCCAGGACTCCGGATAGCTGGCCGCGTTGCGGCAGCCGGCGAGCGCAGAAGCCAAGGCGACGCTGCCCGCTCCTGCCACGCCGAGCATCTGCCTTCGAGACAGCAATTCGCCGGTCATCGAGATACCCCCTGTGCGCCTCTGCACCGCGAATACTCCATGTATACACGGTGCACGCACGAAGGGTCAATGGATCGGCGGAGAATTGTGCGGCACCCTCACGTCGCACGAACACGGCAGGGATCACCGAGGGCATTCCCGGGATCCGCCGTGGCACCCCTTACAGAAGACGGTGCGTGTGCGCCCAGACAACGGCCTGCACCCGGTCCCGCGCACCCAGCTTCCGCAGCAGGTTGGACATGTGGGTCTTCACCGTCGCCTCCCCCAGGAACAGCTGACCGGCGATCTCGCCGTTGGACTTCCCCTCCGCGGCGAGCACCAGGACCTCAGTCTCCCGCTCCGAGAGCCCCACGGCCGCCACCGCAGCTGCGACCGCGGCGGAGGCCCTCCCGCGCCCTGCCGCGCCTCCGCTCGGAGCGCCGCGGTCCTCTCCCTGGGAGGACCTCGCGTCACGCGGTTCTGCACCGCCCCCGAGGCCCGCATTCCCCTGAGAATCCACACCGGCGGTGGGGGCCTCGACGCCGGCACGCCGAACCGCCTCGGGCCCGACGGCGCCCTCCCCACTGGACGACTCCCCTGTGCCGGCGGTCCGCCGGCCGGACGCCACACGGGCGATGACGGCCCGGGTCACGTCGGGGCCCAGCAGCGCATCACCGGCGGCGAGCGTCCGTACCGCGTCGATGAGCTGTTCGGCTCGAGCCGTCTTGAGCAGGAAGCCGCTCACACCCGCGGCGAGCGCATCGAAGAGGTATTCCTCGTGTCCGAAGGTGGTGAGGATGAGGATCGCCGTCTCACGTGTGCCGCCGACCCCTCCCAGGATCAGCCGCGAGGCCTCGATCCCGTTCATCTGCGGCATCTCGATGTCCATGCAGATGACGTCCGGGGCGAGCTCCGCGGCGAGCTCCACCGCCTCTGCTCCGGTGGCGGCTTCACCCACCACCTGCATGCCCGGCTCGGAGTCGATGATGATGCGGAACCCCGCACGCACCAGCTCCTGATCGTCGACCAGCAGCACACGGATCATCGCGCGCCCGCCTCTCCGCCCGAGGCGGCCGGAACCGCGGCGTCCGCCGGAACCGCATCCTCCCCCGCGTTCAGGACCGGGCCCGCGCAGCCCTCGCCCTCCCTCGGAGACTCCCCGAGGAACGGGGCCTCCCCGGTGGACGGAACGGCCTCCCCGGCCGGAGACGGCCGTGCCGCCGAGGCCCCCAGCTCGACCCGGGCGCGCACCAGGAAGCCGCCCTGCTCACGCCTCTGCGCCAGCACGGACCCGCCCACTGCGCCCATCCTCTCCTGCATGCCCCGCAGACCGAGGCCACCGCCTTCGCGCACCGTGGCAGCGCTCACCGCGTCCACCGGGATCCCACCGCTCAGAGCCGCTCCCGATTCCGGTCGTGCCCCCTCAGCGGGCGACCTGCGCATGCCGTTGTCGGCCACCTCCACCTCCACGGCGGTGGGAGTGAAGCGCAGACGGACCTCGGCCTCGGCTCCGGAGCCTGCGTGCTTGCGCACGTTGGTGAGCGCCTCCTGCGCGACCCGGTAGAGTGCCACGTCGACGAGCAGCGGCAGAGGCCGCTGCTCCCCCACCACGATGAGCGCCGCCGGCGTGCCCGTACGGCGTGCCTCCTCCACCAGTTCCGGCAGCTGCGCCACACCCAGCGCCGAGGAGGCGGACTCCGCCGCAGGCTCCCGCAGCGTCCGCACGAGGCCGCGCAGCTCCGTCACCGCCGTGTGCGCGCTCTCCTCCACCACCTCCAGGGACCGCACGGCCTGCTCAGGATCACGCTCGAGCGATCTGCGTGCAGCCGCCGCCTGGATGCCCATGACGGAGACGTGGTGCGCGACCACGTCGTGCAGCTCGCGAGCGATCCCCAGCCTGTCGAGGGCAACCGCCTGGGCCGCGCTCGTCTGCCGTTCGCGCTCCAGTTCGCGGCCCTGTGCTTCCAGAAGCGCTGTGGTGCGCGCACCGTTCCACGCCCGCTCACCGAAGTAGAAGGCCCCGGCGAAGTACAGGACGTTGGTGATGATCTGGATCGCCGCGAAGGTGGCGAAGGCGGAGAAGATCGAGGAAGCCGGCGCATCGGGGAACATCTCGGCGATCTCGTCCCCCGCGGACTGCAGAAGAAGGTTCACGGCGATCCACGCGCACATCGCCGCGACGATCCCCACGCGGGACCACAGCGCCACGCGGCGGTTCTGCTCCCATGCGCCCACCGAGTACAGCGCGAGGAACAGGCAGATGTCCACCATGAGCATGTCCGGCACGCCCATCTGCCGGCAGAGGAAGAACCCCAGCGCACAGGCCAGGGCGGCCGGCACGGGGAAGCGGCGACGGACCGTGAGCGGCAGAGTCGCCAGACCGATCCCCAGCACCCACACCCACGGATCCGCCACGTCGTCGTGGAGGCCGGTGCGCTGGAAGAGCAGTGCCACCGTGACCGCGCCCACGGCGAGGAGGAGAGCGAACAGACCGTCAGCACGGTACACCTCTCGACCCGGCCTCGGGCGCATCCACGTCTCAAGGCGCGCGCCGGAACTCTCACTGGCTGTGGTGCTCATCCCCTCACTGTAGGGCGAGCACCGCCGCACGCGCCTCCGTCTGCGGACGGAGGTGGGTCCCCGCCGCCCTCCGCACCCACACCTCCCGAGGCCGCGCCTCACCCTGCAGGGGGAGCCGGTTCCTCGCCGCCCTCCGCACCTCACGTCCCGAGGCCGCGCCTCACCCTGCAGGGGGAGCCGGTTCCGTACCCAGGCGGAAGCGCGGGGGTGAACCGATCCCTAGCGTGGAGGCAGAGGCAGCGAACCGCAGAGACGAGGAGAGAAGAATGAAGATCGAGGTGAAGGGGATCACCCGCCGCTTCGGTGACCGCACCGCCATCGACGAGGTCTCGTTCTCCGTGGCCGGAGGACGGATGACCGGGTTCGTGGGCGGCAACGGCGCGGGAAAGACCACCACCATGCGCGTGATCCTGGGCGTGCTGTCCGCGGACGCGGGAAGTGTGACCCTGGACGGAGCTCCACTCACCGACTCCGTGCGTGCCCGGTTCGGCTACATGCCGGAGGAGCGCGGCCTCTATCCCAAGATGAAGGTCCTGGAACAGCTCATCTATCTGGGCAGGCTCCACGGTATGACCGCGGCTGCGGCGAAGCAGTCCGCCTCCTCCCTGACGGAGCGTCTGGGCATCGCCGACCGCGCGGACGACGCGCTCGAGAACCTGTCACTGGGCAACCAGCAGCGGGCGCAGATCGCCGCGGCACTGGTGCACGAACCCCTCGCGCTGGTGCTCGACGAGCCGTTCTCCGGCCTCGACCCCATCGCCGTCGACGTGGTGCTGGGGGTCCTGCGGGACTTCGCCGCACAGGGAGCCCCGGTGCTCTTCTCCTCCCATCAGCTCGACATCGTGGAGCGGCTCTGCGACGACGTCGTGGTGATCGGAGGAGGCCGCGTCCGTGCAGCAGGCTCCCGCGAAGAGCTGCGCGCGGCACACTCCGGCCTGGAGTTCGAACTCGAGCTGGACGGTGCCCATGCAGACGCAGGGTGGGTGCGCGAACAGCCGGGGGTGCGAGTGACACGTCTCGACGGTGCGACGGCCCGGTTCGAGGCCGACAGCGCCGAGACCGCGCAGACCGTCCTCACTGCCGCAGTGGGGCGGGCGCAGGTCCGCAGATTCGCGCCCATCACGCCCACGCTCGCGCAGATCTTCAAGGAGACGGTGCAGTGAACATCCCACCAGCAGAGAGAAAGGCGTCCGAGATGACGGCACACCCCACGAGACCGGGCGCAGAACCCGAGAACGGGAGCCCTCTGCCCGGCCAGGCGAAGCTCACCTGGCTCGTCGCGGAGCGGGAGATCACCACGCGACTGCGCAGCAAGGCATTCATCGCCTCCACCGTGGTCCTCCTGCTCGCCGTTCTCGCAGCAGTCGTGATCGGCGGGATCGTACAGAAGCGGCAGGCGGAACGCGCCGCAGATCCGGACACCGTCGAAGTGGCGGTCGTGGGCACCGCCCCCGAGGCCCTGACCACCGGACCGTTCGAGGTCCGGCCCGCGGACGACCGTGCAGAGGCCGAGGACCTCGTCCGCGCCGGAGAGGCGGAGGCCGCGGTCCTCGTGAACGAAGCCGCGGGAGGCCCGCAGGAAACGGATGGCAGCACCGCAGAGGCCGGCGGCGGTCTCACCATCCTCGCCCTGGAGGAAGCCCCGGACGGGTTGATGGATGCGCTGACCGTGGCACCCACGCTCGAACTGCTCGACGGGTCCGAGGACGGATTCGACGCCTTCGCCTACATCGCGGCGCTGGGCTTCGGCATGATCTTCTACATGACCGCTCTGACATTCGGGATGACGATCGCGCAGAGCGTCGTGGAGGAGAAGCAGACGAGGATCGTCGAGATCCTGCTGGCCACGGTGTCAGCACGGACGATGATGGCAGGCAAGATCCTCGGAAACAGCATCCTCGCGCTGTCCAATGTCGCGGTAGTCCTGCTGCTCGCGGCGATCGGGATGCTGGCCACGGGTCAGGACCTGCTTCTGGGGGAGATCGGAGCATCTCTGCTCTGGTTCGGCGTGCTGTTCGCGTTCGGCTTCGTCCTCGTGGCGACAATGTTCGCCGCGACCGGGTCGATGGTGTCCCGGCAGGAGGACATCGGATCCGTGACGAGCCCGGTGATGCTCCTGGTGATGGCGCCGTTCTTCCTCGTGATCTTCTTCTACGACAACGAGCCCGTCCTCACGCTCCTG
>NZ_BAAAPZ010000013.1:0-1387 GCF_039531405.1 Brevibacterium salitolerans
CAGACACACAAACCCCTACTACCCACAACCCCACGGCCATGACCCTCAAAGATTGGTGAACCACTCCGCCGGTCGGTACATCAGCTGTTCAGCTACTGCCTTCTCTCCGGCGGGCGAGAACTTACTCTAGTGCAACGGCGAGCAGCCGCGCAAGCTGGAACGCATGTGACCTGCGTCACTGCGTCGTGGCGGGTTCCAGACTCACCGGCGGAGGGGATCGGAAGCCCCCCGCTATCTCTCGTACACGTCCCGGCGCGGACCTGCCTCCACGGCGAAGATCACCAGTCTGTCCGGCTGCACGTCGACGATCACCCGATAGCCGCCGGCGATCCGGTAGGACCACAGCCCTTTGAGGTTGCCTCGCATCGGCTTCGCCGTGGCCGTGGGGTCATCCAGTTCAGCCGCCTCCTCGAGCTTGGCGATCATCCGGCGCACCGTCGCACGGTCGAGCTCACGCCGGAAGGCCTTCACGACCCGCGGGGCGTACTCAATCGTCCAGGCCAAGTTCAGCCTTCAGGTCGCGGTGGGAGACCGTCTTGAGCTCTCCCGCCCGATGAGCCTCCACATCGCGCAGGATTGCGTACTCCCACTCGATGCGATCGATCTCCCGTTCGATCATCTGATTGATGTAGAAGCTCTGAGACCGCCCAGTCTCTGCCGCCAGCTTCCTGATCCGCTGTTCGAGGTCGGTGTTGAGACGAACCGTCGTCGGCATACTGCACCTCCTGAGTACACGTATTCATTGTATTCGCTCCACGGCGAGACGACCAGAGGTTCGAGCCGGCAGCGTGCTGAACCGACACGCCCTCGCAAAGGCTCGTGCCCCCTGCCGCCGGCGCCGAGACACCAGGACAGCGCAAACCCACCGACACCCTGAGGGAACGCGGTACGGACGGTACGCCCACGCCGACCGGCGTTCCGGGTCACAGCGACCTGGTTCGGCACGGCACACGCCTGCTGCGCGAGTGACCGGACCGGTGAGTGCGCGACGCATGCACGACAGGGCTCCGACGTGAACGGGTTGAGGGATCCCCGGACATCGATGGCCTCGGGGCGAAGCAGGCGTGACGCCCCTGTCGCGGCTGCGCTGCCCCACACGCCTGGTAGGTGCGGACCTTCCGCCGGCGCCGCACACGCCATCCCACCCTGCCTGCGATCAAAGAACTCCTCGCGGTCACCAAAGGCCGCCACGGTGGCCGACGCCGCCACACGGACCGGACATGTCACCGCCCGGGACGCGAAATGGGCCGACTTCCTCGAGGGGCGCCCACGTCCCCACACGGCAAGCCGTGAGATCCACAAGCGCGTCAGCGACGTCTTCCTGGTGATGGCGCCGTTCTTCCTCGTGATCTTCTTCTACGACAACGAGCCCGTCCTCACGCTCCTG
>NZ_BAAAPZ010000014.1:0-2651 GCF_039531405.1 Brevibacterium salitolerans
ACACCACACCCACCCAAAACCCGGACAGGCCTGGCAACGCATTCAGTATCCACAAACAATTCCCCTACTGCCCGCAATTGGTTACGAGAAACCGCATCCGAATGTGGCTGTCCATTCCGGACTGACCATTCAGATCGTTTCCCGCGCTTTTCTGCTGGGCAACGAGAGATAAATTTACACACTCATGGTCGCGCTGCGCAAACGCGGAGACCGTGATGCCCAACACCTCGTCGATGCGGTGCTCCGATGCAGACCGGCTACGAGCCGGCCGCGGCCTCCAGCGCCGCTCTCAGCCGCCGCCGCGGAATCTCGAGCCCGTCTGCCGCCTCCCGAATGTCAGGCTCCGCGAGACCGACCTCACGCGCAGTATCCGCCCAACGCGCCACCGCCCGGTCCACTTCCATGATGACTTCCGCTGCTCTGTGCGGTGCCAGCCCGCAGTACTCCGCGAACTGGACCACAGCCTCGGCTTCGTCGTTCCCTCCGGTTGCGCCCATCACCGCCGTCTGCCGGTCGGAATCTGGATCCGGATCCGGGTTGACATCGAACACCGGGGACAGACGCCAGCCGGCGTCCGTTCGCAGGAAACCATGATTGCGGAGGTGGTCATCCGTATTGTGGATCGCAGCGGAGAAGACGACCCGTCGGAACATCTGTGCGGCATCCGCGCGCCAATCGGCACTGTGCTCTTCGATCGCACTCACCACATCCAGATAGTCCGAGTACTCTCCGTCTCGCCGCTCGGCCGCGGTCATTGCGCTCATGTAGCCGATGCGGGCGCCACGCTCCGCACGGTCGAAGCGGTCAAGGAGGAGCACCGGCCTGGACTCGATGCGTATGAGACGGGACCGAGGCACCGGTATCCCTGCATCCCCTGCGAGACGCAGTGCCACCTGCTCCCACTCGATCACAGGGCGGTCCTCCGCCGGCCTCGTGAACTTCGCGAGGAGGAGACGTCCATCGTCACCCGTCACCGCAGCCTTGGGCCGTGCGCCTCCCAGCGATCCCGTGCCGGCCTCCAGCAGCTCCTGGATCGCACGTCCGTCCCCGGCCACCGCGCGGTCTGCCGCTCGCTGCACGCGCGGCAGGCTGAGGACGGGAGGAACCCGGACATGGGCCGCGACGAACTCGGAGCTCTCACCGCGCGTGAACCGCAGAGCGCCCTGACGCGTCTCGTCACTCACCCCCAGGAGGAAGTCCACGTCCGAGAGATCGCGGCGGGCCTGGCCACGCTCCTGTGCCTCCCGCCGGAACTGCTTCTCCACGAGTGTGCGTCCCCACCGATCAGGCGAGCAGTCCTGAAAGGCGCCCGGCAGCCCCTCCACGGACGCCGGGCCGGCGATCAGGGGCAGCCGGGGGTCTATGGCGTAGGCATCCGTGCGGCGCAGATAGTCGGTGGCGTACGAGAAGGTGGTGGTCACTCGTCTGCGCGCGACGTGGAAGAAGGCCATGCCCGCCCGCACCGGAGCCCCGCCGAGCTCCACGAAGACGCTCGCCGACTCCGTCACCGGCGCACTCGCCTGGGGAGAGCCGACTGGGCCCGGAGCCGGCCGAGTTCCGTGCCCATGGGATCGAAGGCCTCCACGACGTGTTCGAGCTGTCCAACAGCGTCAGCGACGGCCAGAACCGCGCCGAAGGACACCGAGGGGTCGCCCTTCTCCACCTTCCGGAGCGTGGAACGCGAGATCCCGGCACGCGTAGCCACGTCCTCAGCCCGCATCCCCATCATGCGTCGCCAGGTCTGCAGGTGCTCACCGGCTTCCGCCGCGCGTCGCTGCACCGCAAAACGAACCATCGCTCACTCCTCAGTGTTGCTGACGCACACACTCTACGAGGCAAGGGTTGCGCTGGCAACAGTTATGAATCGGCGGAAGATGCTGCGCCGCCGAATGCCTCCAGCGCGCCTCCGTCCAGCCGGAATGTGCTCCACTCCGACATCGGATGAGCACCCAGGGACCGGTAGAACTCGATCGCCGCGGAGTTCCAGTTCAGAACCTGCCATTCGACACGGCGCCACCCCCGTGCCACTGCCACCGCGGCCAGGGACTGGAGCAGCGCTCTTCCTCGTCCTGTGCCGCGGCACGCCGGACGGACGTAGAGGTCCTCGAGGTGTATTCCGTTCACGCCTTCCCAGGTGGAGAAGGTGAGATACCAGAGCGCGAACCCGTCGAGCCGAAACGAAGTGCCACCGGCCTCCGCAGCCTCAGCGACGTGCGCGAATATGGTGGAGCGAGGGCCGAACAACGCATCCCGGAGTCCGCTCTCCGTGAGCTTCACGGCGTCAGGCTCCTTCTCGAACTCGGCGAGATCGACGATCATGCCGAGGATCTCAGGGACATCCGCCTCGACAGCCTCCCGAATGCGCCCACGGCCCGTAGAACCTCCCGCGCGTGTCCGCTCTTCCTCACGCGGCGACGATGATTCGCTTCCCATGCGACACAGCATACGCATCTGCGCAGGCCGGCTGTCGTGCGTCGCTGCATGAAAGGCCCCACACGCCATAGGGAAGTACCGACCGCGCGGAACAGCGGAAACACCCAGACCCACTGGAGTGCTGCGGGAGCCCGGCGCAGGCGTGTTCGGGTGGTGTGGGTTCGGGCCGGCTGGGTTGAACAGCCCAGCCGGCCCGCACACACCTGCAGCCCCACCCC
>NZ_BAAAPZ010000015.1:0-43383 GCF_039531405.1 Brevibacterium salitolerans
TCACACGCTGCCTGCGCAAATCACTGACTCGTGACTCACACCACACCCACCCAAAACCCGGACAGGCCCAGCAACGCATTCAGTATCCACAAACAATTCCCCTACCGCCTGATTCGCATCCGGCAGCGAGGCACAAACCTACACACCCCACCCCTCACACGCAAATCGAGAAGCCCTCAGCCGAGCGCCTGTGCGAACGCCTCCTCGAGGACGTCGAATGCCTCGTGGAGGAGCGCATCGGAGATCGTGAGCGGCGGGAGGAACCGAAGCACGTTGCCGAACGACCCCGTGACCAGCACCAGCACGGCATTCTCAGCGGCGTGCCCCGCCACGGCCTTCGCGAGCTCGGGGTACGGCTCGATCGTGTCCCGGTGCACGAGCTCGATCGCCTGCATGGCACCTCGGCCGCGGATGTCGCCCACCTCCGGGAACCGGGTCCGGAGCCGTTCGCACCTCTGCACGAGGATCTCGCCCAGCTCGCGGGCGCGCTCCACCAGACCGTCCTGTTCGTACGCTTCGATCGCGCCCAGCGCCGCCGCGACCGCAGCGGGGTTGCCGCCATAGGTGCCTCCCAGCCCGCCGGGGCCCACCGCATCCATGATCTCGGCCCGGCCGGTCACCGCCGCGAGCGGCAGACCCCCGGCGATCCCCTTGGCGGTGGCGACGAGATCCGGAACCACTCCCTCGTGCTCCGAGGCGAACATGGCACCCGTCCGGCCGAACCCGGCCTGCACCTCGTCCGCGATGAAGACGATGCCGTTCTCGCGGGAGTACTCCGCCAGCGCCGGCAGGAAGCCCTCCGCGGGGACGATAAAGCCGCCCTCGCCCTGGATGGGCTCGATGACGATCGCGGCGACCTGATCCGCGCCGATCTGCCGGTCGATCATCTCCGTCGCGCGCGCCGCGGCGTCCTCGCCGGAGACCTTGGTGCCGGCAGCGGCATCGTCTCGGTAGGGGTAGGACATCGGTGCCCGGTGGACCTCCCCGGCGAAGGGGCCGAAGCCGCGCTTGTACGGGGCCGCCTTGGCCGTCATCGCCATCGTGAGGTTGGTGCGCCCGTGGTACGCGTGGTCGAACACCACCACGGCGCTGCGGCCGGTGCTCACCCGGGCGATCTTCACCGCGTTCTCCACGGCCTCGGCCCCGGAGTTGAGGAGCACGGTGCGCTTCTCATGATCGCCGGGAGTGAGGCGGTTGAGCGCCTCCGCGACCTCCACGTACCCCTCATAGGGGCTCACCATGAAGCAAGTGTGGGTGAACGCGTCGAGCTGCTCCTTCGCCCGTTCCACCACCCGGGGGTTCGAGTTGCCCACCGTCGTCACGGCGATGCCGGAGCCCAGATCGATGAGCTGATTGCCGTCCGCATCCCTGAGGATCCCTCCCCCGGCAGCGACGATGTACGCCGGGAGGCTCGACGCGACACCGGCAGCCACTGCACTGCGGCGGCGCTGCTCGAGCTCCTGCGAACGGGGACCCGGAAGGGCGGTGACGATCCGACGTTCCTGCGGCAGCTCCGGGCCGCCTGTCTCGCGCACAGTCATGGCACGAACCTATCGCGCGGCGTGGCCTCTGTCACGGCCCGCGCGGCTCGAGCTCCCCACCTCAGCGGCGACGTGCGTCCACGTCCGCATTGCGCGGCGGAGCTGTCACCGCGCGTTCCTTCGCGACCGCGACGATGGTCTCCTGGGCCGCGGCGACCAGTTCCGCCTCGGCGGAACCGTTGCGCCCGTCGTCTGCGGCGCCCTCGGCCCCGCCCGCGCCCTCGTCGACCACCACCGTCAGCGCGGCTTCCGGGTCCAGGCTGCGCTTGACCAGGGCCAGCGCGACCGGCCCCAGCTCCCAGTGGAGCGCCGGGGTCGTCACGTGGCCCACCGCCCGCGGCGCACCGCGGACTTCCGCGCGCACCTCCGCACCGGCGCGCGGCAGCACGTGACCGGAGCCGTCCAGATGGAGGAAGACGAGGCGGCGCGGCGGCTGGCCGAGGTTGTGCACGCGCGCCACCGCCTCCTGGCCCCGGTAGCAGCCCTTGGCGAGGTGTACGCCGGTGCGGAGCACATCGAGCTCGCCCACGAGTGCGCGGTGGTCCACCTCCGGTGCGCCCGGCCGCCAGGCCTCCACCCGCAGCGCCTCCCAGGCGTCGCGGCCGGCCACGGCCAGGCCCTCATGCGGCCACTCCCGCAGCACGCTGCGCTCCACGACGGCGATCCGGAAGTCCACTGCGGCACCGGGGTGGGACGCGGCGGCCCGCGGCGCACCCGCGTCGATCTGGGCGTAGGAGGCCGATCCCTCGCCGATCGCCGGCCACGGGTCGTCCCACACCACAGCGGCGTCGAGGTCCTCCGGCGGGGCACCCACGAATCCCACCGCCTGGTAGCCGTCCGTGACGTCCGTGATCTCTACCCGGAGCATGAAGCGCATCCGGTCGAGGAACTCCACCGCCTCGTCCGTCCGCACGTCGGAGAGCGCCCACAGCGCCTCCCCGTCGTCCACGAGCCGCAGCCAGCCCTCGATGTGGCCGGTGGGCGAGAGCACCAGCGTCTCCGTGGACGTCCCGGGCGCCAGCCGGTCGATCTTCTGGGTCGTGAGCGAGTTCAGCCAGGTGAGACGGTCCGGTCCGGTGAGACGGAGGACGCGCAGCGCGGAGAGGTCCGCGAGCGCCTGTCCGCGGGCCAGCTGCCGCTGCTCCCGCAGGGGCTCCGCGAAGTGCGCGACCTCGCCGCCGTGCGCGCCGGTCCCGAAGACGGCTTCCGCATGCGGAAAGCGCAGCGAGTTGGGGAGCGGGGCGGCCGCCGCTGCGGTGCCGCTCTCCTGAGTCTCCGCACCCGCGCTCTCCGTGCCCGTGGTATCCGCACCCGTGTTCACCGCGCTGCCGTGTGCGCCGGCTGCCGTGCCGCCGTCAGTGCTCATCGCTCATCTCCTCATCGTGCGGTACAGATCGCTCAGGTCGTCGCCCAGGCCGCCGGCATCAGGGCCGAGGCTGCTGCCGCCATCCCCGTCATCGTCCGGACCGCCGTCACCGGACGGCCTGCTGGCGAGGCCGGAGCCCAGATCCCCCAGGCCGGAGCCGAGATCGCCCAGCCCCTCCCCGAGGCTCGAGCCCAGGCCGCGCAGCCGGTCGCCCAGCTCCCGGCCCCACCGGCCGAGCTCGTCCGTCAGCTGCCCTCCCAGGTGCAAGGCGTCCAGGGCGGTCTCGTATTCCGATGCCTGTTCGCAGGCACCGCGGACGGCCTCTGTGAAGCGCGTGATCGAGCCGGCGACCTCGTCCATGAGGGGTTCGGTGTCGATCGCCTCGAGGTCGTCCGCAGCGCTGCAGAGTCCGTCGAGGGCATCGGCGCCGTCGCGGATGACGCCGGCAGCGCTGTCCGCGCTCTGTCCCCAGCCTCCCGAGAGGTCGCCGGGGTTGCGCAGCGTCCCGGTGGAGAAGTCCACGAGCATCGCCGCGTCGATGAGGGTGGGGACCACCTCGTCCACGAGGCCGTCAGCGATCCCCAGGGCGCGGGCGCCGGCGTCCGCGTTCTTCCGCACCCCGGGGATGAACTCGAGCACCGGCATGGGGAAGGCCGACATCTCCTCCCGGGCCTCGTCCAGTGCGGTGCGCACGGAGTCGAGGCTGCCCTGGGCCGCCTCCGGATCGGCGATGAGATCGTCGAAGAGGTCCTCCGCGCTGGAGGCGGCCTCGCCCAGCGCCGAGGTCAGCTGATCGATCCGCCCCCGCACGGTGAGGAAGGAGGCGGTGACGAGCAGCGCCACGACCAGGACCACCACGAGCGCGGAGATCCACAGGCCGCGCAGACGGGAACGCCGCGCAGGGGCGGCCTCCGCGGGCGGCCCGGGCACGGGATAGGCGCGGGTGGGCTCACTCACGCCGCACCGCCCGACCACGCGTGCCTCTCGCGGTGCATCCGTGCGCCCATGCTCACTCCAGGACGGAGGGCGTGATCCGGCTCAGCTGGGCGGAGACGTGGGAGGTTGCGGCGGTCTCTCCTGCGGCCATGTCCCAGGCCCAGAGCAGATCGCCGTTCACCAGTCCGTACATGCGGCTGGAGCTGCGGTAGTCCAGGGCCTGCGGAGTGCGCACGCCGCCGTCGGAGACGAGGTCCGCGCGGGGCCCGGCGATGCGGCCCGCGTAGTGCTCCATGAGGCCGTGCGGATAGGCGATGGAGGCCTCGATGTCGAAGTCGCCGCGCTCCGTGCGCAGTGCCTCGACGGCCTCGGCCGAGGCGTAGGGGGACGCCTCCGTGGGCGGCAGCAGACCCGGGCCCGTGTCATGCGCGCCGCGGTCGCGGGCGAGCTGCCAGATGCCCGTCTCCACGCCCAGCACGGGTCCCACGGTCATGCCGGGGGACGGGACGGGCGGTGCGACCTCCGCGTCCGCGGTCCGTTCGTCCCCGGGCTCCTCGTTCGCAGCGTGCGCCGCGCCCGAGGCCGGTTCGAGCAGCCAGGTCTCACACCGGTAGAGGAGGTAGGGCTGTTCGCCCACGCGCTCGAAGACGATGCGCTGGGCGATCTCGCGCTCCTCGACGTCCGGATAGACGACGGCGCCGCGCCCCTCCCAGGTGCCGATCAGCCACGCGAGGGGGACGAGTTCAGGCTGCAGATCGACGGGGATCTCGACCGGCATGGGTCAGCGCTTCACCTTGAAGAGGTTGGTGACGACCTTGGCCGCCACGGCCAGCGCACCGAGGCCGGCGAGCACGACGAGGGTTTCGAAGAAGATGACGAGTCCTGAGTAGTCCATGCGCGTCATCCTAACTCAGGGGGCGGACACGCTCGCGGGAGGCTCCGCGGTGAGACGCGGGCGTCCGCGCCCGCTCAGCCGGCGCCGAGGATCCGGGTGAGGACGTAGACCACCACACCGCCCAGCGCGATGGGTGCGGCGCCCAGCGTGAGCTGCACCGCGAAGTGGCGCGCCTTCTCCGTGCCGCGGGCGCTGGCGAGCTGCGCCGCCTGGTAGCGGGAATCCGCCACGAGGCCCAGCAGCCGGTCCACGGCAGCGGCCAGGAGGCCCATGATGAGGCCCAGCACGCCCGCGGCGACCAGGCCGAGGTCGAAGTCGCCCACGGCCAGGCTCGCTCCGAGCGCGCCGGCCACGCCCACGGCCATCGCGAGCGGCGAGGTGAAGCGCGCGGGCAGCGGCAGCGCGGTCGCGGCGAGTGCGAGGACGACGGCGACGAGGCCGGCGAGCACCGTGCCGTTGTCGCTGGGGAGCCGGTAGGCGGCCACCCAGGCGGCCGCGGAGAGGGAGATCACGAGCCCTGCGACCTGCGCGGAGACGTTGGCGACCGCGTGCGAGGCGCCCATCCCCCGTGCGAGGTTCTGCACGAAGGTCCACAGCAGGCCGATCCCCGCCAGGGTGGGCAGCCACTCGAGATGCGGGGACGCCTCGGAGACCCAGGTGGTCCCGATCGCGGCGAGGCCGAACAGGGCGAGCATGATCGAGGTCGACCGGGGCTGCGGGGAATCGGTGAGCCGGGGCCATCCGTAGGCCACGCCCAGCACCACGAGGCAGGCGGCCGGGGTGAAGACGGAGAATCCGAACAGGGCGGAGCCTCCGAGTCCCAGCGTCAGGCACAGGGCGATCACGACGCGCATCCATCTCAACACGCCTCCATCCTGCCCTATGACGTGCGAGCGCGCTCACGGCCGCACCTCCTGCCCCACCCAGCCGCACGTCCTGCCGCGCCCTCTGCCGCACCCGAGCCGCACCTGCTGCCGCACCCAGCCACACGTCCTGTCATGCCCCGACCGGGGCTCAGACATGGCCCTACCGGGGCGCGGGCCTGGCCCGGGCGAGGACCGTTCGCCCACGCCCGGGCCTCGGCGGCCGATATACTGCCTCGGGTCAGCCCCCGCACGTGCCGGTCAGGACCGAACCCGCTCAAAGGAGCCCGCGATGCGCATTCTGCACGTCACCCCGGGCACCTCTCCCGCTCGCACACCCGTGCTCCCGGCGCTGGCCCATCTCCCCCACGTGCTCGACTACGCCTGCACGCGGCTGGACTCGCTCGCGCGGGCGGACAGCGCCGATGTCGTCGTCCTCGACGCGACCGCCGACCTCTCCGCGGCGGCCGGCTTCGCGCGGCTGCTCGAGCAGACCGGACGGCCGGAGCCGGCGATCGCCGTGCTCACGGACGGCGGCTTCATCGCCGCCAATCCGGACTGGCGCATGGCGGACCTGCTCCTCGCCGGCGCCGGGCCCACGGAGGTCGACGCGCGGCTGCGGCTGGCCGTCGTACGCGGACCGGCACCCGTCCCGGAGGTCTCCTCGCCGCTCATCGAGGCCGGTCCCCTCACCATCGACGAGGACGGCTACGTGGCGTTCGTCCGGGGCCGGCAGCTCGACCTCACGTTCAAGGAGTTCGAGCTCCTGCGGCATCTGGCGGCGAACTCCGGACGCGCCCTCACCCGCGCGGAGCTGCTCCAGGACGTGTGGGGCTACGACTTCTTCGGCGGCACCCGCACCGTCGATGTGCACGTGAGACGGCTGCGGGCCAAACTGGGGGCAGAGCTCGACCAGATCATCCACACGGTGCGCAACGTGGGGTACCGGTTCTCCCCCGAGGTCGCCGAACGCGCCTCGGGCGGGAGCGGGGAGCGCAGAGACGCAGCGGACGGCACGGACCAGGAGGAGACGCATGGAAGCGAACGGCACTGACGGCGGGCCGGCGAGCGCTGCCGGCAGGGACGGTGCGGAGCGTAAGGGCTCCGCAGGGCAGGCCGCCGCAGACCGGAACGTCCCCGGGCACGAGGTGATCGTGCTCGACTCCCTGGCGCCGGCCTCGGCGCTCCTCGCCGAGGCGACCTCCGCCGACGGCCTCGCGCCCCTCTCCGACGGTCTCCTCGAGGCCGCCTCGGACGGTGAGGCGCTCCTCCTGGGCCTGGTGCCGCACGGCTCCGCCGGTGCGCTCTCCACCGGTGCGCTCACCGGCGTCGCCGTCGCCGCGCTCCAGGGGACCCGCTGGGCCGCCGAGGCCGTCGTCGCCCCCGCGCGGCGCGGCACCGGCCTGGGCCGGCAGCTGCTCACGGCACTGGGCGAGAGCCTCCGCGAGCGCGGCGTGGAGGCATGGTTCTGGTCGCACGGCGACCACCCGGCCGCCGCCCGGCTCGCCGCGGACGCCGGGTACACGCGCGCCCGGGAGCTGCTGCAGCTCGCCACGGAGCCGCTGGGCTCGTCCGACCTCCCCGCCCCGCAGGTGCCGGAGGGGGTCACCCTCCGCAGCGTGCGCGACGGGGACGCCGAGGACTGGGCCCGGGTGAACAACGCCGCCTTCAGCTGGCATCCGGAGCAGAGCGATCAGCCCGTCGAGGAGTACGCGGCACGCCTGCGCGACCCGGAGTTCGACCGCGACTCCGTCGTCATCGCGGAGCGGGGCGCCGACCACCGCCTGCTGGGCTTCCACGAGACCAAGATGCATGCGGACCACCCCTCGGGCCTGCGCATGGGCGAGGTCTACGTGATCGGTGTGGATCCGCAGGTGCACGCCCGCGGGGTGGGCCGCGCGCTCCTGCTCGAGGGGATGCGCAGGCTGGTGGGCGCCGGGGCCGAGGCCGTCGAGCTCTACGTGGAGAGCGACAACGCCAGCGCCCTCCCCCTCTACCGCAGCACCGGGTTCACCCGCACGCTCACACACGTCAGCTATGCCCCGCCGCGCGCCGCCGGAGCGTCCCAGCCCTCGGAGGCCTGAAATGCCGTACGACGTCACCGCCTTCGGCGAGGAGCACGAGCTCCCCGCCGCCCATGACAGGTTCCTCGACCGCGAGCTGTCGTGGCTCGCCTTCAACCAGCGGGTGCTGGAGACCGCGGCGGACCCGGAGCTGCCGCTCCTGGAGCGCGCCGCCTTCCTGTCGATCTTCGCCTCGAACCTCGACGAGTTCTTCATGGTGCGGGTCGCCGGCCTCAAGCGCCGCATCTCCACCGGGCTGGCCGTCCCCTCCATCACCGGCGCCCAGCCGCGCGCCGTCATGCGCTCCATCTCCAAGAACGCCCGGCTCCTGGTGCGCCGCCACGCGGAGCTGTTCCGCGACGTGCTCCGCCCGCAGCTGGAGGACGAGGGCATCTACGTCGTGGGGATCGACGACCTCACCCGTGCCGAGCGCGCGCGGGTGGACGAGTTCTTCTTCACGGAGATCTTCCCCGTCCTCACCCCGCTGGCCGTGGACCCGGCCCACCCCTTCCCCTACATCTCCGGGCTCTCCCTCAACCTGGGCGTGCTCCTGCGGCACCCCCG
Organism: Brevibacterium salitolerans; assembly: GCF_039531405.1. Classification (NCBI taxonomy): domain Bacteria; kingdom Bacillati; phylum Actinomycetota; class Actinomycetes; order Micrococcales; family Brevibacteriaceae; genus Brevibacterium; species Brevibacterium salitolerans. The sequence goes on from NZ_BAAAPZ010000015.1 coordinate 8,229, forward strand.
CACCGGACTGGAGCACTTCGCGCGGGTGAAGGTGCCGCCGGTGCTGCCGCGCTTCTTCGACGTGGCCCAGCCGGCCTCGGCGGAGGACTCCCGTCCCATCAGCCCGGACAACCCCGGCCGCTTCGTGGCGGTGGAGCACATCATCGCCGCGCACCTGGGCTCCCTCTTCGAGGGCATGGAGGTGCTCTCCTCCTCCTGCTTCCGCATCACCCGCAACGAGGACCTGGAGGTCGAGGAGGACGACGCGGAGAACCTCCTCAAGGCGCTGGAGAAGGAGCTGCTGCGCCGCCGGTTCGGTCCCGCCGTCCGGCTCGAGGTCACGGAGGACATGGACCCCCGCGCCCGGGAGCTGCTCGTCCGTGAGCTCAGCATCGACGAGTCGGAGATCTACGCGCTGCCGGAGCCGCTGGACCTCCGCGGGCTGGGGGTCCTCGCCTCCATCCCGCGCGAGGACCTGCACTTCCCCCGCGCCGTGCCGGTGATGAACCGGGACCTCGCCGCGGAGGAGACCTCGGACCAGCCCGACGTGTTCAAGGCCGTGCGCGCCAAGGAGATCCTCCTCCACCACCCCTACGAGTCGTTCTCCACGAGCGTGCAGGCCTTCGTCGAGCAGGCCGCCGCAGACCCGCACGTCCTCGCGATCAAGCAGACCCTCTACCGGACGAGCGGCGACTCGCCCATCGTGGACGCCCTCATCGAGGCCGCGCAGGCGGGCAAGCAGGTGCTCGCGGTGGTGGAGATCAAGGCACGCTTCGACGAGGAGAACAACATCACCTGGGCGCGCAAGCTCGAACGCGCCGGCGTCCACGTGGTCTACGGCATCGTGGGCCTGAAGACGCATGCCAAGCTCTGCCTCGTGGTCCGGCACGAGCGCGGCCGGCTGGCCCGCTACGCCCACGTGGGCACCGGCAACTACCACCCCAAGACGGCGCGCCTGTACGAGGACCTGGGGCTGCTCACGGCGGACCCGGTGCTCACCCAGGACGTCGCGAAGCTGTTCAACCAGCTCTCCGGCTACGCCCCGCACACGGACTACTCGCGCCTGCTCGTCGCGCCGGGCCAGGTGCGCGACGGCCTGCTGGAGCGCATCCGCGCCGCCATCCGCAGGGCGGAGTCCGGCGAGCGGGTCCGCATCCGCATCAAGGTGAACTCGATCGTCGACGAGCAGCTCATCGACCGGCTCTACCTCGCCTCGCGGGCAGGCGTGAGGGTCCAGCTGTTCGTGCGCGGGATCTGCGCCATCCGCCCGGGCATCACGGGGCTCAGCGAGAACATCGAGGTCCGCTCCATCCTGGGCCGGTACCTGGAGCACTCCCGTGTCTTCGTGTTCGAACACGGCCCGGAGCTGGAGCACGCGGAGACGCTCATCGGCTCCTCCGACCTCATGCACCGCAACCTGGACCGCCGGGTCGAGGCCCTCGTCCGCCTCGAGCGGCCGGAGCACATCGCGAAGGTGAGCGCCATGTTCGACATGGCCTTCGCGGACACCACCGCGCACTTCGCGCTCGGCGCGGGCGGGCAGTGGACCCGGCACCAGCACGACCGCGAGGGGACGCGTCTGGACGACTACCAGGAGGCGCTCGTGCGCGCCCACCGGCACCGCGGAGGTCTGCCCGCATGAGCCCCACCCCGGTGAGCAACGCCGGTGAGTCCGCCCGTCTGGGCGCCCACGTCCTCGCCGGCGGCGGCGTGCTCTGGCGGGAGGCCGGCGAGGGGATCGAGGTCCTGCTCATCCACCGGCCCCGCTACGGCGACTGGTCCTGGCCCAAGGGCAAGGTGGACCCCGGTGAGACCCTGCCCGAGGCCGCCGTCCGGGAGATCCGCGAGGAGACGGGCCACCACGTGACCCTGGGGCTGCCGCTGCCCAGTGCCCGCTACACGGTGGGCCGGCGGCTCACCAAGCACGTGTCCTACTGGGCGGCCGAGGTCACGGGACCGCCCGCGGACGCGATCGCGAACCCCAGGGAGATCGACGAGGCCCGCTGGGTCACGCCCGAACGCGCCGCCGCGCTGCTCACCCGGTTCCACGACCGGGAGCAGCTGGACAAGGTGGTGCACGCGCACTCCACCGGCAGCCTGCGGGCGTGGCCCCTCATCATCGTCCGCCACGGCAAGGCGTTCCCGCGCGCCAAGTGGCACGAGACGGAGCAGGAGCGCCCGCTGCTCGCCGTCGGCACCCGGCAGGCGCTCGCGCTCACCGGGCTGCTGCGGTGCTGGGATCTGCGCAAGCTCGTCTCCAGCCCCTGGAAGCGCTGCGTGGCCACGCTCAAGCCCGTGTCCGCGGCCTCGGGCAGGTCCATCCGGCTGCGCGGGGCGCTCAGCGAGAAGGCGAACGCCGAGGACCCGGAGAGGACCGCCAAGGTGCTGCGGAAGATCATCCGCAAGGGCACGCCCACCGCACTGTGCACGCACCGCCCGGTGCTGCCCACCGTGCTGCGCGTCCTCCGGGAGTTCGCACCGCAGGGGCTCGCCGACCGCCTGCCGCGGAAGGACCCCTTCATGAATCCGGGCGAGATCCTCGTCGCCTATGTGCGGCCGGGCCCCTCGCCGCGGATCGTCGAGTTCGAGCGGTACCGGCCCATCGACGCCTGAGCGGGCTCCCGTGGCCTGAGTCGGGCAGGAGTCCGTGACCCGAGGCGGGGCCTCGAGCGCATGACGCGCGACGCCCGCCCCGCGGCAGAATACACAGCTGTGACCGATCTGACGCGCCCGCCCGCGCCCATTCACCTTCCATTCACACAGCCACTGCCTCCGATACACCCTTCACTCGTAGCGTGAGCCTCGCGCTCGGAGCCGATTCGCGGCTGCCGAGATGACAGGATCCATAAGTGAAAGGCACTTACGTGAATCTCAAGCGTTTCGGCACATCCGCAGCACTCCTGGCCGCGGGCGCACTGACCCTCTCCGCCTGCGGGGGCGGCCCGGACGCCAGCGCCGGGAGCGGAGGCGAGGCCGGCAGCGAGGGTGGCGTCTCCGGTGCGCTCACGGGCGGCGGGGCCTCCTCGCAGGAGTCCGCGATGAATGCCTGGAGCCAGGCCTTCGCAGAGGCCAACGGCGGGGCCACCGTCAACTACGACCCGGTGGGCTCCGGCTCCGGCCGTGAGGGCTTCATCAACGGCCAGTACTCCTTCGCCGGCTCGGATGCGCCGATGGACGACGAGGAGAAGAGCCAGGCCGAGGCCGTCTGCGGTCCCGAGGGCGTCTTCCACGTCCCCGCCTACGTCTCCCCCGTCGCGGTCGCCTTCAACCTCGAGGGCGTCGACACGGTGAACATGGACGCGGAGACCATCGCCAAGGTCTTCTCCGGCGAGATCACCTCCTGGAACGACGAGGCGATCGCCTCCCAGAACGAGGGCGTCGAGCTCCCCGACACCAAGATCACCGTCGTCCACCGCGCGGACGACTCCGGCACCACGGAGAACTTCACCGCCTACCTCGCGGAGGCTGCCGGGGACGCCTGGAAGTACGACGAGGTCGAGACCTGGCCGTCCGAGATCGCCGCGGAGTCCGCCCAGCAGACCTCCGGCGTCGTCTCGCTCGCGCAGTCCACCGACGGTGCGATCACCTACGCCGACGCCTCCCAGGTGGGCGACCTCGGCACCGTCTCCGTGGGCGTGGGCGACGAGTACGTCCCCTACTCCGCCGAGGCCGCCGCGGCCGCCGTCTCCTCCTCCGAGGCCCACGAGGACGGCTCGGTCGAGCTCGACCGCTCCACGGAGGAGGCCGGCGTCTACCCGATCGTCCTCGTCTCCTACCACATCTACTGCCAGCAGTACCAGGACCAGGAGACGGCGGACCTGGCCAAGGCCTTCGGCGAGTTCGTCATCTCCGAGGAGGGCCAGCAGGCCGCAGCGGACTCGGCGGGCAGCGCCCCGATCGACGACGCGACGCGCGATGCCGCTGCGAAGCACCTCGCCGCCGTCGGAGTGCAGGGCTGACCCTGCTCCGCCGATCCGGGACGCGCAGCGCTGCCGCCGGTTCACACCCCCGAGGTGAGCCGGCGGCGCCGTCGTGTCAGGATCGTCCGCCACACCCGCATCCCGTTCCCCTGGCCCGGGCCGGAGGGAGCGCTGAGCTCCGAAGGGAGTCACAGTGACTGAGAAGGTCACCGCACCGAGCCGGACGACGGCGCCGGCCGAGAAGGGCTCGGGCGCCGCCGCCGGCGACAAGGTGTTCTCCGGCCTCGCCTACACGGCCGGGGCGCTCATCCTCGTGGTGCTCGCGTTCGTCGCGATCTTCCTCGTGACGAAGTCCCTGCCGGCCCTGTGGCCCACGGTCTTCTCCGATCAGGACTCGATCACCAGCGCGGACACATTCGCCGAGTACGTGCTGCCGCTCATGGGCGGCACCGTCATCGCCTCGATCATCGCCCTGCTCATCGCCACGCCGGTGGCCGTGGGGATCGCCCTCTACATCTCGCACTACGCGCCCGCGCGCATCGCGACCCCCGTGGGCTACATCATCGACCTGCTCGCGGCGATCCCCTCCGTGGTCTACGGCGCATGGGGCATGATCGCGCTCGCACCGGCGATGGTGCCGATCTACGACTGGCTGCACGAGAACCTCGGTTTCCTCCCCTTCTTCGCCGGCGACCCCTCGACGACCGGCCGCACGCTGGCGACCTCCGGCGTGGTGCTCGCGGTGATGATCCTGCCGATCATCACCTCGCTGTGCCGCGAGATCTTCGTCCAGACGCCCAAGCTGCACGAGGAGGCGGCACTGGCGCTGGGCGCCACCCAGTGGGAGATGGTGCGCGCCACCGTCTTCCCGTTCGCGCGGGCCGGCATCGTCTCCTCCGTGATGCTGGGCCTGGGCCGCGCGCTGGGCGAGACGATGGCCGTGACCCTCGTCCTCTCGCCGGGCGTGTTCTCCCTGAGCCTCATCACCTCCGGACGCAATGCGACCATCCCCTCGGAGATCGCGCTGAACTTCCCGGAGGCCTTCGGCATGCGCCAGTCCGAGCTCATCGCCGCCGGCCTCATGCTCTTCATCATCACGCTCGCGGTGAACATGATCGCCCGCTGGATCGTGAGCCGCCACAAGGAATTCTCGGGAGCGAACTGATGTCTGCCACTGTCACCACCCGTGCGGAGGGAACCGCACCCGTCCGCTCGCTGACCGCCGGCAACCTGCCGAAGTGGCTCTGGGCCGTCGTGGCGGCCGGAGCACTGGCCGTCTCCGCGGCGCTCACCATCGCCCTGGCCGGAGGCTTCTCCCTCACCGGCTGGCTCATCATCTCAGCGATCCTCTACATCGCGGGAATGTGCGCCGTCACCTGGAAGCTGCAGAACCGCCGCCGTGCGGTGGACGGTCTGTGGCGCAACCTCGTGTGGGCCTCCTTCCTCATCGCGCTCATCCCGCTCGTCTCCGTCCTCTGGACGGTGCTGGCGCAGGGCCTGCCCACGCTGCTGAGCAACCCGGGCGTCCTCATCTACGACATGTCCACGACGAACGGCGCCACGGACATCGCCACCCAGCAGGAGGGCGCCCCGCTCTCCGGCGGTTTCGCCCACGGCCTCATCGGCACCGTGATGATCACCCTGCTCGCGACGGTCATCTCCGTGCCGATCGGCCTCATGGCCTCCGTCTACCTCGTGGAGTACTCGCGCGGCGGCTGGTTCGCCCGCACCATCACGTTCTTCGTGGACGTCATGACAGGCATCCCCTCGATCGTCGCCGGTCTCTTCGCCTTCGCCGCCGTGCAGCTGGTCATCACCACCTTCCTCGGCGACGGGCCCGCACAGCTGCAGATGGTGAAGATGGGCCTGTCCGCATCCATCGCGCTGTCGGTGCTCATGATCCCCGTGGTGGTCCGCTCCACGGAGGAGATGCTCCGCGTGGTCCCCAACGAGCTGCGCGAGGCCTCGTACGCGCTGGGCGTGCGCAAGTGGCGCACCATCGTCAAGGTCGTGCTGCCCACCTCCATCTCCGGCATCGCCTCCGGCGTGACGCTGGCGATCGCCCGCGTCACCGGTGAGACCGCGCCCATCCTCGTGACCGCGGGCTTCATCGCCTCCACCAACTGGAATCCCTTCAGCCAGTGGATGACAGCGCTGCCGGTCTACATCTACCGTCAGCTGGTGAACCCCACCGCGCCGTCCGCGGCGGATCCGTCCCAGATGCGCGCCTGGGCCGCCGCCCTCGTCCTCATCGTCATCGTCATGCTGCTCAACCTCCTAGCGCGCATCATCGCCAAGGCGTTCGCCCCCAAGAAGACCGGCCGCTGACTCCCCTGACACCGCACCCGCCCTGCACATCCGCACCTCCCATCCGGCGGACGCACCGGGGCCAGCACTCGAAGAAGGAACACCTCACATGGCAAAGCGCATCGACGCAGTCGACCTGAACGTCTACTACGGAAAGTTCCTCGCGGTCGAGGACGTGAACATCAAGATCGAGCCGCGCTCGGTCACCGCCTTCATCGGCCCGTCCGGCTGCGGCAAGACGACGTTCCTCCGCACCATCAACCGCATGCACGAGGTGCTCCCGGGCGCCTATGCGGAGGGCGAGATCCTCCTCGACGGGGAGAACATCTACGCCTCCGGTGTGGACCCGGTCAACGTCCGCGCGGAGGTGGGGATGGTGTTCCAGCGCCCCAACCCGTTCCCCACCATGTCGATCCGCGAGAACGTGCTCGCCGGGTACAAGCTCAACGGCACCCGGCTGTCGAAGTCCGATGCGGATTCGATCGTGGAGAAGTCCCTGCGCGGCGCCAACCTCTGGAACGAGGTCAAGGACCGTCTGGACAAGCCCGGCTCCGGCCTCTCCGGCGGTCAGCAGCAGCGTCTGTGCATCGCCCGGACCGTCGCGGTGGAGCCCGGCGTCATCCTCATGGACGAGCCCTGCTCCGCGCTGGACCCCATCTCCACGCTCGCCGTCGAGGACCTCATCAACGAGCTCAAGGAGAACTACACAGTCGTCATCGTCACCCACAACATGCAGCAGGCCGCGCGCGTGGCGGACAAGACCGCGTTCTTCAACATCCAGGGCACCGGCAAGCCCGGCAAGCTGATCGAGTACGACGACACCAACAACATCTTCCAGAACCCGCAGAACGAGCAGACGCAGAACTACGTCTCCGGCCGCTTCGGCTGAGCAGCGCTTCCGGATCCGGCGCTGTCGCGAAAGCTCAGTTCCGGCGCCGTCACGAAAGCTCGGGATGCACGTGCAGTTGCGCGCGCATCCCGAGCTTCTGCGCACCCGGTGCCAGGGGGCAGCTGCGCGCAGGGGGCCTCAGACGCCCAGGAGCATGAGCCCGCCCGCGAACAGCGCGCCCAGCACCGCCGGCGCGGGAATGCCCAGCACCCAGATCGCGAGCACCGGCGTGAGGAAGCGGCCGCGGATCACACCGGGGCGTCCTGCGAACTGGGTGCCCAGATTGGACCCCACCACCGTGTAGACGAGCGAGACCGGCACGCTCACCGTGAGCGCGGACACGAGGAGCGCGACGCTGGACACCCCGTCCGCGATGGCCGACTTGAACGGATCCAGCAGCGCGATCCGGCGGCTCACCGTCCGGGCCACGCGCCAGCCGGAGACCAGCGTGCCCACCGCCAGCGCAGTCGCCACGAGGATGCGCACCTCCCAGGTGACCTCGAACGGGTCCCCGTCCGCGAACCGCGCGCCCTGGTAGGCGACGATCGCGAGCATGAGGATGGCACAGGACTTCTGCGCGTCCTGGATCCCGTGACCCAGCGAGAGCAGCCCGGTGAAGACCGCGCCGGCCGCCCGCGAACGCCGGAAGAGGGGCTTGGGCGCGGACCCTGCGGCGAGACGCGACAGCACCGCCGTGCACAGCGCACTGATCCCCATGACGATGATGGGGACCGTCAGCAGCGGCACGACGAGGCGCAGCATGAGACTCGCGAGGTCCGCGTGCGCGCCGTAGGCCAGGCCGGACCCCAGCACGCCGCCCACCAGGCTGTACGTGGAGGAGACGGGGATCGCCACGACGTAGGTGACGATCCCCCAGAGCGTCGCGGCGGCCATGCCGGCGAGCAGGATGGAGAGCAGATCGCCGGGCTGGTGCGGGAACTCGATGATGTTCTCCGCGACCGTCACGGCGATGCCCAGTCCCAGCAGAGCGCCCACGAAGTTGAAGACCGCGGCGAGCGTCATGGCGATGCGCGGGGTGAGCGCACGGGACACGACGGCGTTGCCCACCGTCACCCCGGCGTCGTGGAAGCCGTTGACGAAGGCGAACGCCACCGTCACCACGACGACGAGCGCGAACAGGATCTCCATCAGCACCGCAGCTCCCGCGCGCTGCCGACGACCCGCACAGCGGGAGCGGTCCGCAGACTCATGACTCCCGCACTGCGATCTCCGCGACGACCTCGCTCACGGCGCGGAACGAACGCACGGCCTCGTAGAACGCGAAGCCCAGCTGGGTCGCCGCCGCCACGTGCACCATGCCCTTCCGCGCCGCCGGCACGGTGTCCGAGATCTGCAGGCGGAGCGCCTCCGCCCGGTGGAAGAGCCGGGTGACGGAGTCCACGTACTCCCACTGGTCCGGCTTGGACGAGATCCGCTGGAGCATGCGCTTGGTCTGGTCCGTCGCGTCGGAGAGCACCGCGAGCATCTCGAGGACGCCCACCGGGAACTCGTCGAAGGCGGAGGAGGACAGCACGAAGGCCACGGAGTCGAGGCGATGGACGGCCTGGCACAGCTCCGAGGCCAGCCGGTAGAGGCTGTCGCGGTCGAAGGGGGTCGCGTAGTTCTCCCGGAGCGCCCGGACCACCGCCGAGGCCGCCCCGTCAGCGCTGTCGCAGACCTCTGCGAGCCGCTCGGCGGCTGCGCGACGCTGCTCGACGGGGATGCCGGAGAGCTCCGCGAGGATGAGGCTGCCGTCCTGGAGGGAATCCGCGAGTGCGCCGAACTGTGTGAAGAACACCGCTTGCCTGGACGGACGACGCAGTCTCACTCCCGCTCCGATCTGAACCGTTCCGACGGTGATGTGTGTGAGGTGGGTGCCGGGCCGAGAGCGCCTCTCGGCGGTAGGCCGCTCGAAGCGGCTGATGTTGGAGCCCGGGGCTTCGAAACCCGACACCCGTGCGGGCCGGAGCCCGCGCATCCATCGTACCGCTCACGGCCGTCGCACGTCAGCTCCGGTGCACCAGCTCACAGAGTGCCCGCGCGGTGCGCCCGGGAGGCGTGCACCAGGTCCGAGGCGAGCTCCTCGAACGCCCGGGCCGAACCCTCGCCGCGTCCTCCGGGTCTCCCGCCGCGGCTCACCGGCTCGTCCTCGGGATCCTCCCCCTCCCCCAGATCGTCCGGCCCCCGCTCCATCCCGCTGCCCAGCGCGAGCGCGTCCCGGGCGAGCGCGCGCCGGCCTGCCGCGCAGACCTCCGTGAAGGCCGCGGCGCGGAGCAGGGCGACGGAGAAGTCGCCGCGGAACGCGCCGGCGAGGATCTCGTCCGCCGCCCGGACCACCTCGTCCGGGCCGGGCGGGTTCTCCACCCCTGCCAGCAGTTCGGTGAGATAGGTCTCGGAGCGGAACCGGCCTCGGGTGCGGCCTGCGTCGAACTCCTCCGCGACGCGTGCGGAGCGGGTGGTGATCCACTCCCGGAGGGCGTAGAGCCGCCAGAGCACGCCCGGGAGGGAGACCGCCGGGGCCGAGGCCCAGATCTCCGCGATGACCTCGAGCCCGATCTCGTCCGCGAGCCGCACGAAGCGTGCGGTGGCCTCCGTGTCGCGGCCGGCGCGGCTCGCCTCGCCGGCGGCCGTGGGACGGCCTTCCACGGTGCCGTAGACGAGGAGGGAGGCGGTGGCGTGGGCGATCTCCGCGAGCCGCGCCGGGTCCGGGCGCTCGTCGAGGTGGTCGAGGTCTGCCATCGGGAGGGGCTTGTGATGCGTGCGCATGGTGTGGCCGATGGTACTCGCGTCTGAGTGCATCTCCCAGGGTGCGCGCCTAGGCTCGTGATGCGAGCACTCTCACGCCCTCACGGAGGAGCCACATGTCGAAGAGCACTGCGATCACGAACGGGATCGGCACGGCGGCGAAGTTCGCCGTGACCAAGGACGGAGAGCTCCACCCGCGGGCACGGGGCCTTCTCCAGCGCGCCCTGTCCGTCCAGCGGCCGGTGGTGCTGGCCTATGTGCGCACGGTGCGCCGCCGGCATCCGGATGCGAGCCCGGCCGAGATCGCGGACATCCTGCGCCGGCACTACCTCACGGTGGCGACGAGCAGCGGGGCGGCGGTGGGCGCCACTGCTGTGGTGCCCGGCCTCGGGACCGGTGCCGCACTGGGGCTGGGAGCCGTGGAGACCGGCGGCTTCCTCGAGCTCTCCGCCCTTTATGCGCAGTCGCTCGCGGAGCTCCACGGGATGCAGGTGGCGGACCCGGTCCGTGCCAATGCCCTCGTCATGGGCCTCATGCTGGGCAGCAGCGGCAAGAGCCTCGTCAAGCAGTTCTCCGCGCAGGCGCAGGGCGGCCCCGCACTCACCTCCAACTGGGGTGCGCTCGTCACCACGCAGATCCCCTCGGCGGTGATGGACACCATCGTGAAGAAGCTGCGGAACAAGCTGATCCGCACCTACGGGGTGCGCTCCGGCGGGAACATCGTGCTCCGCGCGGTGCCCTTCGGAGTGGGCGCCGCCGTGGGCGGGGTGACCAACCGGATGATGGCCTCCGCCGTGGCGAAGAACGCCCGCGGGGCCTTCGGCGACATGCCTGCGCACTTCTCCCCGGAGCTCGACCCCGCCTCGAGCACCCCGCTGCGGGATGCGGACATCGTCGCCGGTCTCCGTCATCTGCTCGAGGCGAAGGCCCGCAGGCGCGCCCGTGCCGCCGAGGCCAGGACCGGTGCTGCCGCCGGAGCGGGTGCCGCCGACGGGACGAGCGGCGCCGGCACGACGGGAGACCGCAGCGGGAAGTCGCTGGGCCCCGGGAAGGGCGCCGGGGACGGGAAGAGTGCGAAGGGCCGGCGCAGGGGCCTGTTCCGCCGTCGCGACGACGACGTCATCGCCGGAGAGGTCGTGGAGGACGAGGTTCCCGAGGCCGGAGCGGCCGGAACCGCGGCTGAGGACGCGGCGGTGAGCGCCGATCCGGTGGAGGGCGACGCTCCGCGCACCTGGAGGCCGGACCCCCGCCTCTGAGCGGCGGGGCGGTACAACGCACAGACGGGAACGGGCCACACCTCCGTTCCCGTCTGCGGATTCGCCCGATTCCGGGGCGGCTCGAGGCGAATCCGCAGACGGGAAGCCAGACCGGCAGGTGAGTCGTCTGCACCCGTCTGCGTAGCGCGGCTCAACTCAGCTCAGAGCAGCTGGCGCATGTTCGCCTTAGCGAGGTCGATGAGTTCCGTGCCGCGTCCGGAGAGGACGGTCCGGATCGCGAAGAGCGCGAAGCCCTTGGCCTGCTCGAACTTCACGGACGGCGGGAGCGTGAGCTCTTGGCGCTCGACGACCACGTCCAGCACCGCCGGACCGTCGTGGGCGAGGAACTCCTCCACCGCGCCGGCCAGGTCCTTGGGCCGTTCGACGCGGAAGCCCCTCACGCCCACGGCCTCGGCGACGGCGGCGAAGTTCGGGTTCTCCAGGTCCGTCGCGTAGTTGACGAAGCCCGCCGCCTTCATCTCCAGCTCGACGAAGTTCAGCGAGCTGTTGTTGTACACGACGGTCTTCACCGGCAGCCCGTTCTGCGTGACGGTGAGCAGCTCGCCCAGGAGCATGGACAGGCCGCCGTCGCCGGCGAGTGCGAGCACCTGCCGGTCCGGGAACGCAGCCTGCGCGCCCACCGCCTGGGGCAGGGCGTTGGCCATCGAGCCATGGGTGAAGGAGCCGATGAGACGCCGCTTCCCATTCATCGTGAGATGGCGGGCGGCCCACATGACCGGGGAGCCCACGTCCGGGACGAAGACGGCGTCGTCCGCCGCGCCCTGGTCGAGCAGGCGGGTGAGGTGCTGGGGGTGGATCCGCTTGCGATCCGACTTCTCCAGCTCCGCGAGCTCCTTGCGCGTGCGCTGGTAGTGCTTGCGCATGGTGTCCAGGTGCTTGGAGCTCCGGTTGCCCTTGAGCTCCGGCAGCAGCGCCTCCACCGTCTCCTTCACGGTGCCCACCAGCGGATGGTCGACGTGCACGCGCCGCCCGATCTGCCCGCCCCGCACATCGACCTGGATGACCGTCGCGTCCTGCGGGAAGAACTGCGCGTACGGGAAGTCCGTGCCGAGCATGACGACGGTCTCCGCACCCAGCAGCGCGTGGTAGCCGGAGGCGAATCCCAGCAGACCGGTCATGCCCACGTCGTAGGGGTTCTCGTACTCGACGAACTCCTTGCCCCGCAGTGCGTGCACCACCGGGGCCTGAAGCCTCTCCGCCAGCGCCACGACCTCGTCATGCGCGCCCTGGGTGCCGGCTCCGGCGAGGATCGTGATCTTCGCACTGTCGTTCAGCGCCGTCGCCGCAGCCGCGAGCTCGCTCGGCGCGGGAAGGACGGTGGAGCATGTGGGTAGGACGGCCTCGGGCGCGGCATCCGTCTGGGCGAGCAGGACGTCTCCGGGGATGACGAGCACGGCCGGACCGCGCTGGGTCAGCGCCTCCCGCATGGCGATGCGCAGGAGGCGCGGCAGCTGCCCGGAGTGGGAGACGTACTCGGTGTAAACGCTGGACTCGCGGTAAAGGTCCTGCGGGTGCGTCTCCTGGAAGTAGCCGGTGCCGATCTCCTCCGTGGGGATGTGCGCGGCGAGGACGAGCATGGGCACCCGGGAGCGCATGGCGTCGTACACGCCGTTGATGAGGTGGAGGTTGCCGGGCCCGCAGGAGCCCGCACAGACGGCGAGCTCACCGGTGAGGGCGGCCTCGGCGGAGGCGGCGAATGCCGCGCCCTCCTCGTGCCTGGTGTGAATCCAGGCGACGCCGTCCGTGGTACGCAGGGCGTCCGTGAAGCCGTTGAGCGAGTCGCCGGGGATGCCGTAGACGCGGCGGACCCCACTGGCGGAGAGGGTGTCGACGATGTGCTGGGCGACGGTGGGCATGGCCTTCCTTTCGCTGGACTGGGCGGGGATCGCGCCGGGGCCGGGAAGAGCGCACGCGCCCGAGGCCGCGGCCTCCGGACCGTCCTCGCAGGCTTCCAGCCTACGCGGCAGGCGGCGTGGCGTAAGGGGGTGCGGACGTGAGCCCCGGCATGCGCTCAGAGGCGCGCGTACCGTGCACGGAAGCCGCAGAACACGCCGTAGGCGAGCAGTCCCAGCCCGAGCACCACGACGATCGCGGACCCTCCCGGCAGCTCACGGAGCGTCTGGACCGCGGAGTCGAGGGCACCGGCGGAATGCGGGTCGTCGCGAAACCCTGCCAGGCCTATGAGGACGCCGACCACGGCGACGGAGGCGCCCTTGGCGACGAACCCGATCGCGCCGAGCGTGCGCACGGTGCGGCCGAGCGCCCCGGAGGGCAGCGTCATCCTCTTCCGGAAGCTGCGGAGCGCGCCCAGCACCATGAAGACGACACCGCCGGCGAGGAGCCCGAGGCCGATGAGGGCCAGGAGGACCGGCCCGCCGGGGACGTCGAGGAGGCCGCGGCTGGCGGACTCCGCGCGGGCGTCCCCGTCCGTGCGATTGCCGAGCGCGGCCGAGGCGGCGATGGCACCGGTGGCGATGAAGGCCGCACCCTGGCCCCAGCGCGAGAGGCGGGTCCCCCACTTCTTCGCGGTCCCCGCGGTGGTCCCTGCGCGGGACTGCGCGATCCCGTCGACGAGGTGGAAGAGGCCCAGCGCCCACAGCAGCACGGTGAGCACCCACAGCGCTGCGGCACCCGGCGCCGTCGCCGCCACGGCGGACAGCGCGCTGGTCTGGTCGCTGTCGCCCCGGCCGGTGAGTCCGATGGAGACCGCGATCCCGCCCACCAGCGCGTGCACGACGCCGTTGGCGACGTAGCCGCCGCGCGCGAGCGCCCGCAGCGCCGCACTGTGCTCGGCCGAACGCGCCGCGGACTTCACCTCGCTCTTCACAGCTGTGAGCCTAGACCGGCGCGGTGGGAGGTGGGAGGCAGGAGCATGGGCCGGGGCGAGTGCGGGTGGGGATGCGGACGCAGGTGGGACGGTGCGTGCCGAGGGGCGGCTTCTTGTAGACTCTCAACGGGCCTCTAGCTCAGTTGGCAGAGCAGCGGACTTTTAATCCGCGGGTCGTGGGTTCGATCCCCACGGGGCCCACTGTTCGGAGTTGACGAAGAGCTTCGAACATGTGGAGGTGGCTCATGTTCGACAGAATCACGACGACTCCCGAGATCATGGACGGGCAGCCGACGATCCGGGGGATGCGATTCCCCGCGAAGACGGTGGTCCGCATGGTGGCCCAGGGGATGACCGATGAACAGATCGTCGCCGAGCATCCCGATCTGGAGCCCGAGGACATCCGTGCCGCCCTGCGATACGCCGCGGCTGTGCTCGATTCGGAGACCTACCTGCCGTTGACCAGGACAGCATGAGACTGCTCCTCGACCAGAATCTCTCAGTGCGGATCAGCATCCGCCGCCTGCCGCTCGTCTGACCGGGTCGCCTCCACAGACACCGCGGCACAATGCAGAGCACCGGCGCTCCGCATGGCGGAAGCATCGGTCCCCACGATGCACCCTGCACTCCTCCCCGCCGGATCCCGGCACGAACGGACCCGGAACACCCCGAACCCTCAGCCCTGACCGCCCAAGGCGCGGATGGCGGGGGTTCGGACGGCTCTGTGCGTGGCGATGAGGGCGGTGAGCACGGTCAGCGCCGCCGCGAGCACCGTGATCGCCCCGAGCAGGGTCCACGGGCGATGACGGGCACACCGTAGACGCGCGCCGTCGCCGCGCTTGTGCATAAGGGCCTTGAGCCTGCGCGAAACGCCGGCTGCCGCGAAGCGATCGTCCCCGGTGGGCCGGCACCCGATGCCCGGGCGCTGAGGCACAGAGCCGCAGTGCCCCGCTCGCGATGTGCCAGAATCAGCGCATGCACCCTCCTTCAGCGGCGCACGACGGCAGTCAGGTCCTCCTGCGGCGCCCGCTCTCCCCGGCTGAGGTGAAAGACCTCGCCGACGCCGTCTACTACTCGGGACTGAAACTCGTGACGGCAGTCGCCGTCCCGACGTCCGGTGTGCTCGTCATGGGGATCGCCGTGCTGGTGGCGATCGGTTTCGGAGTGGTCGCCGGCAGGACTGCTGTGTTCATCGTCCTCGGAATCGGATTCCTGGTGTGGCTCCTCGTCCTGGCGCTGGGTCTCGGCGGAGGCGTGGCCCTGGGTGTGGCGATGGGCCGCTCCCGCCTGGAGAGCCGCATGGGACCCCATCGCGAGCTCGTCACGACGTGGTACCCGCACGGCTTCGCGCTCACGGACTGGAAGGGCTCCGTCTTCATCCCCTTCAGCGAACTGCGGAGCATCCGCCGCGCAGGCAGGCAGGGGCAGTTCATCGTCGTCCGGACACCGATGAAGCTGGGTCCCGAACCCTACGCACACGGGATCCCCGTCGACCTCGTCCCCGAGAACCAGCTGCGCCGCTGGAACGTGTAGAAGTCACCCTGCAGATCTGACTCCGATCTCACACCCGCGACGACTGCGACCGCACCGTACTGCGGAGTAGCGTCGGAGACGACGGGCCCACTGGGCCGGCCGGTCGCACGCACTCCTGCGGCCTCACCGCTCACTGCGAAGGAGGACGGCTATGAAGGCTGTCATGTACTACGGGCAGAACGACGTCCGCGTCGAGGACATCGCAGAACCGGCTCCGCCGGCTGCGGGCGAGGTGAGGATCGAGGTGGCCTGGGCCGGCATCTGCGGCAGCGACCTCCACCTCTTCCACAACGGCCCTTCCTATCCCACCACTCCCACGGCGGATCAGCCCCAGCCGCGCACGGGTGAGACCCTCCCCGTCGTGCTGGGCCACGAGTTCGCGGGCACGGTCACGGCCCTGGGCGAGGGAGTCACCTCGCTGTCCGTGGGCGACGCGGTCGCCGTCAAGGCGAACGTGCCCTGCGGGTCCTGCGCCGCCTGCCGCGCAGGGCTGTCCAACATCTGCAGGAACTCCCGCGGCTTCGGCCTGTCCGGCGGAGGCGGCGGACTCAGCGAGTTCGTCACCGTGCCCGAGGCCAACGCCTTCCCCGTCGGCGACCTCCCCCTCGACCAGGCGGCCATGATCGAACCGCTGGCGGTCTCGACCCACGGTGTGCGCAGGTCCGGTGCGGCCGCCGGCGACGTCGCGCTGGTGGGCGGCGCCGGACCCATCGGCGTGCTCACCGCCGCCGTGCTCAAGGCCAAGGGCGTCCACGTGATCATCAGCGAGCCCAACCCGGCCCGGCGCCGGGCCGCCCTGGACAACGGGGCCGCACACCGGGCCGTGGACCCCATGACCGAGGACCTCCAGGCCGTCGTCGCCGAGGCCACGAACGGCGACGGCGTCGATGTCGCCTTCGACTGCGCCGGGGTCGTCCCCGTCACGCACGATCTCATCGCCGCGATCCGCCCGGGCGGACACCTGCAGATCATCGCGATCCCCAGCAAGCCGCTCGACCTCGACGTGCAGAACGAGATGCACCTGACCGAGATCACCTACGCAGGAATGTTCGGCTACCTGGACGAGGACTACCGCGACGCGATCGCCATGGCGAACGGCGGCGGCCTGAACCTCGCTCCCTTCATCTCGACACGGATCACGCCGGAGGAGATCGTGGAGAAGGGCTTCTCCGTGCTCCTCGACAGGGAGAACACCGCTGTGAAGATCCTCGTGGACCCGCACGCCTGAGGGACCACGCTCAGCATCCGCTGCCCGGACCTCCTGATCTGCCCGGACCTCCTGATCCTCCTGATCCGCCGGGTCCGGGCAGATCGTCGCGGCCGATCAGCGAGTCCAGCGTCACCTCGAACTCCAGCGCACGGTCGGCATTCACCTGTTTGATGTTCTCCACGAGCTGCGCGCCCACCGCACGGAGTGCCTCCCTGACCTCTGCCACCCGGCTCGCGGGATCGTCCCACAGCTCCGGGTGCACGAGCAGGTCCAGCAGGTAGTCGCGTTCGACGGCCGCGCGCAGGTGACCGAGCTTCTCCTCGTACTCCACCTCCGCGAGCATGCGCTGCTGCGCGCCTGCCTTGGCGTCCAGTCGCGCAAACAGCTGGCGGATGTTCCAGACGATCCGTTCGAGCTCCTTGTCCACCTGGGCGGCGGTGAGATCGCCGTCCCGGCCGCGAGCGGCGTAGTCCCGGCGCCGGGCGGTGATCCCGTCGAGGATCTCGCGGATCGTCTCCGGCAGCTGCGGGCCCTGTTCCTCGGCGGCAGGCCGCTTCCGCTTCCTCCGGCGCAGCACGACGGCACCCGCCACCGCGCTCGGCACCGCCACGACCACAGCCGCGATGAGCACGACGGGAAGCACCCAGCCCCCGCCCGCCGCAGCGCCGGTGTCCGGTGCCCCTTCGGAAGCAGGCAGCTCCGCGGAGAGGTGTTCGACGGTCTCCGTGAGCGCCGCCTCCACATCACCGCCGGCGGCGGACTCGGCCTCGTTGGCGATCCGCATCGCCTCGTCACCGTCGATCACCGTGGAGTCCGCCTGCAGATCGGAACCCACTGCCACGACGAGGGTCTCAGCACCGCTGCTCTCCGAGAGCCGGTCGAGGTGATAGGTCGAATAGGCGGCCTCCAGCCGAGCGTCCTGCGGGAGCACCGCGACGGCGATGCTCCCGTCATCCGGCAGCACCGAGGTCACGGCGTCCGCGAGACCGTCCGCATCCCGCACCTGCGGCGACACGTAGACATGCCCCTCCGCGAGCCCCGCCTCAGCAGACTCCAGCCATCCGCCGCCCGTCATCGCCCCTCCCCTCGCCGGTCATCCACTCTCGCCCCTCCAGACACTCCGCACGTTCAGAAGTTGTTGATGACGGAGGCGAACACCAGGTCGATCTGCTCCGGGTCGGAGGCGTCGAAGAGCTGCCCGCCCGTCGCGTCCGCGATCCGCTGCAGCGCCGTGGGGTCAGCTTCCTCTCCATAGGCAATGGGGAAGATCCGGACCTGAGCCGCATCCGCACCGGCTTCTGCGGATTCCGGGGAGATCTGCGCGATGAGCGAGTCGAGCGAGATGCGCGAATCCGTGTCCTCGCCGTCGGAGAGGAGCACGATCGCGTTGATCCTGCCGGGTTCCGCCCGTGCGTCCATCTCCTCGTACGCCGCCGCGACGGAATCGTAGAGCGGAGTGCCGGCACGCTGCGCGTAGCGCAGATCGTCGAGCGCGGTGCCCAGCGTCTCCCGATCAGAGCCCAGCGCCGTGACCTCCCGCATCACCTGGATGCCCTCACCGGCTTCCGAGCTCACTCCGGTGGTGAAGGCCCATACCCCCACCTCGTCCGTCTGCCGGAAGTGATCGAGCGTGGACTGCGCCCCCTCGATGGCGCCGTCCAGCCGCGTGCGTCCGTCGTCGATGGCCGTGTCCATGGAACCGGAGATGTCGATGAGCTCCACCACCGAGGACGGCTTGCGCACCTGGGCCCACTGATCGATCGCGGCGGAGATGACGTCCACCTCCGGCTTGGGCAGGAGAGTGCCCGGCTTCTCCGGATCCACGCCGTATTCCTCCGTGAACAGCTCGCCCAGCGGCACGGACGCGTCCAGCGGACGGAAGCCGTACTCCGGCAGGATGCTCTGGGCCGGTGCCGTGGCGAGGAAGTCGACGAACGCCTGCCCTGCGCTCCGCTGCTCCTCCGTCACCCAGTCCGCACCCAGCACCGTGATGGGGTTGTCCGAGGTCATGGAGCCGCCGGAGGGGTAGACGGCGACGAGTTTCTCCCGTGGAGGGGTGAGGGTCTCGCCCGGCTGCACGGTGCGCGATTCCGGGTTGCCCTGGTTGTAGTTGAGCAGCGAGGTCTCCTCGAGCGCCACGGCGGAGACGTAGCCGGAACCGCCGGCTCCGCCCTGCGTCTCCTCGTAGAGCGTGTTGAGGACGTTGCCGGTGGTGTCGCCGTAGTGGATGACGCACTCCTCGAACACGCGTGAGAAGTCCTCCGCCTCCTCCACGTCCTCCGCTGTCAGCCCGTCCGTCTTCCCCGCGGCCTCGTAGGACTGCATGAGGATGGCGGAGAGCCCGGTCGTGGAGGTGTGCGGATTGGTCTTGGAGATCTTGAAGGAGCCCCAGACGTCCTTGCCGACGCTGCCCCAGCCCTCCGGGTCCGCGCAGAGGTCCTCCAGATCGGAGATGCCGATGTCCTTGTCCGGCCAGCCCAGCGCCCGCGCCATGGGCTCCGGCATGCCGAAGACCACGGGCGTCTGCGCAAAGGACTCCGGTTCGCCCACCAATGAGGCCGAGGCCGCAGCGGCGACCCGGTCCGTCCACACGGTGGAGGCCGGGGACCAGAGCGTGGGCCAGAGGGACTGGTCCTGCGTGGGCCAGTCGCCGCCCGCTGTCAGGTGAGCCGCGGCGTCCCCGGAGGAGACGTTCGTGGGACGCACGGAGGCGCACTCGGCCAGCGCCTCGTGCTCCGGTGAGTCCTTGAAGGCGGCGGCGAGCGCCTCGATCATGTTCACCTTCTCCGAGGACGTCGCCACGACCACGGGCGTGCAGCCGTCGTCGGAGGCACCGCCGGCCTCGCTGCCGGAGCCGGTGTCACCGCCGGGAGAGCAGGCGGTCAGGAGGAGGGCGAGAGAGGCCCCGAGTGCCGCGAGGCGGCGACCGCCTGTGACTGAGATCGCACGTCCCGTACGAGAGATGAGAGACATGAGGACACATTACAGCCACCTATGGACACAGGGCGTATGCGCCTCCCCTCCTCGGGCAGGGCTCGCGGACCACCAGCACCGCGCGGAGACGGGTGCGGCCGAGAAGATCGGCCCGGTCGGTGCGGAATGCAGTGACGCGTGAGCCGCCTCCGCTCAGCTGCTCGCCGCCATCCCGTCGAGGTCCCGCATGAAGCGGGCGAACCCGCCCGGCGCGCGCCCGGCTCTCCGCGCCGAGGTGAGCACACGGGTGGTGTCCGTCGCGATCCAGGGCACGCCTGCGCGCTGGAGGCGACGCACCGTCTCCACGTCCTCGGACACCGGCAGGGCGCTGAACCCGCCCGCCTCCAGCAGCCGGTTCAGGCGCATCCCCAGATTGGCTCCGTGCACCGCTGAGTGCCCCTCGCACAGCTCGTGCCGGGCGAACCACAGACTTCCGGCGGGCGTCGTCCGGTCCTCATCGGGCTCCACCGTGCCGACGACGAGGTCGTATCCCGCCCTCGCGAACTCCGCCTGCCGGGCGAGCCAATGGTGGGGCACACGCGAATCAGCATCGGTGTGGGCCGTCCAGATCCGCTGAGCGGGGATCCCCGGCCAGTGCGCGGCGGTCGCGCTCACCCCCGCGTTGCGCACGGCACCCACGTGCGGGAACACACCCTCGAGGATGCGGATCGCGGAGCCGGCCCGGGCCTCGGCCGCGATCTGCGCGGCGACCTCGGCGCTGCCGTCGGAGCAGCGGTCGAGCACGACCACCAGCAGCGTGGGCAGGTCCGTCGCCGAGGCCGCTGCGACGATCGCACGCAGGCAGTCGCCCAGCAGCTCCTCCTCGTTGTGCGCCGGCACGATCACTGCGAGCGCCGCCGGCTCGAATGCCTGCGCAACACCGGCGGGCAGCGGCTCACCGGCGAGCGCTGACCCAGCGGTGGGCAGTGGCACACCGGCCGGCAGCGCTGAGGCGGCCGGCGCCGCAGTAGCGGCAGTCCGCGAACCCTCCTGGGGCGGGCGATCCCCGCGCTCCTCCGCCGTCACAGCTCCGCCCCGGGGCCGTGCGCACCGGTGCTCCACACCACGAGTTCGAAGTCCGGGTCTTCGACGGTGACCGTGCGCGGGAGCGGCAGCAGTGCATCGAGGACTGCGTGCACCTCGACGGCCGTGAGCGGCCAGCCCACGATCGGATGCCGCCAGTGGCAGGCCACCACCGTCTGCGCGCCGGTGTCGGCGATGCGCCGGGCCGTTCGCCGCAGACGAGCAGGGCTGAGGAAGTATCCGACCTCCGACACCACAACGAGGTCCGGTGCCGGGCTGCGATCCGGCACCGGTCCGGCATCCGACGCGCTGTCCGAGGCCTGCGCGGGATCCGCTCCGCCCTCCTCGAACGGCCACTGTTCGGGCACCTGGCGGAGAAGGAACTCGACGTGCGGGCTCGTGACGGTGCCGCGCGCTCGGTCCAGTGCGCTCGCGCTCTCGTCGACGGCGAGCACGCGGTCGCAGCGAGCGGCCAGATCCTGCGCCAGCGCCCCCGCGGAACATCCGAGCTCCAGTGCCGTGCCGTAGCGCGGGGCAGGCAGTGCCGCGAGCGTGAGCGCCCGCTTGCGGGCCTCGTACCAGCTCGTCCGGGTCTCCCAGGGATCCGCGGCCGTGCGGTGCAGGTCTTCGAAGGGGCTCGGCTCGCCCGGCTCCGGCATGCAGAAGACCTCGAACGGCCGCGCGAAGTGGGAGAGCATCCCAGCGCTCAGCAGCACCTCGTCGCCCGGTTCCGGGCCGAGCGGCTCGATCTGGGACCTGTGGAGCGAGACGGCCGCCCGCTTGCGCGCCGCGGCCTCGGCGGAGAGGTCGAACCGCAGCAGCGCGGCCTCCGCAGCGAGCGCGTCGAGATCCGCAGAGCCTCCCCAGTGCCACAGCCACAGAGGGGCTTCGAGGTGCACGGCGTCCGTCCGCCAGGCGGCTGCGGCAGCCGCCGCGGCGACGGCCGCGTGATCCGGGTGCCGGTCACCCCGCCACGTGGAGACGAGAAGAGTCCTCGCCCCGTCATCCCGCGGCAGCACGCCTCCCGGCAACTCGCCTGCCGGCAACTCGCCTCCGGGCAGCTCGTCTCCCGGCGGCTCGTCCCCCAGCAGCCGCACGAGAGCCGCGACGAGCTCCTCCCCACACGCCTCGAGCCCGCCATCCTCCATCCCCAGCAGATGCAGGCGGGCCGTGGGCGCCAGCGCGCGGACGGCCTCGGCCACTTCCTGTGCACGCAGCCGGGCCAGGCGCTCCGGGGAGTGCGTGGGCGAATCCGGGTGGGAGGCCTCTCCCGCGCTTGCCACCACCACGTCCACACGCATCGACCGGGCACCCGCGGCGGCGAGGAGGCCGCCGGCCATGAGGGTCTCGTCGTCCGGGTGGGCAGCGACCACGAGCAGCCGGTGGTAGGGAGTCAGGTCGAGGGCCTCGGCCCGGGCGAGCGCCGCGTGCCCCCGCCACACCTCCTCCGCGGTGCTCTCGTCCTCGTGCCGGAATCCCGGCGCGTCCGCCGCCGTCACCGGTCGCTCCATACGGCCGGCAGGCCCTGGAGCAGGCCCTCTCCCACGGCGGCGAGGTCGCGCTCCGGCTTGTGCTGCCGCAGGTAGACCTGCAGATCGGCCACCCTGCGCGCGTGCTCCTCGTCCTGCGTGAGCGGCCCCGGACCCAGCGTGTGGGCGACCGCGGTGAGGACCGTCTCGCAGGCGTCGTGGACGATGCTGCGCACACGCAGGGCCGCGGGCCAGGAGCAGTCGCCGCTCGCGTCCGCCTCATGTGCGGCCCCGGCGAGCGCCGCGCCCGCCGCGTGGAGGGCAGCGTCACACGCACCCAGGTGGTGCAGCGCGATCTGGTCCGGTTCCCGTTCGCCGAGCGCGCGGAGCAGCGTCCCCGCCAGCGCGGAGGCGCCTCCCCACCAGACGGCCGCCACGCCCACCCCGCCCAGCGCGAAGCCGGGACGCCTGAGGTACCAGTCCTCCGGGCCCACCGGCAGAGCGGGGACGTGCCGCAGGCTTAGCGGCACTGTGCGAACGGCGCTGAGACCTCGTGCCACCCAGTTCCCCGCACCCACCGTGACGCCGGGGTCGTCGAGGCGAACGACGAACAGCCTGCGACCGTGCGCAGACGTCCACGCCGTGATGAGGGCATGGGAGACGGTGTCCGCGAGGGAGCACCACGGCTTGTCGCCGTCCAGGTGCCAGTTCCCGTCCGCATCCGCGGAGGCGGAGAGACGCGTTCCCGGTCCCTCGGCGGCGAAGACTCCCCAGGTGGCGTCCTCAGGCACGTGCACGTCATGCCCTGCGGCGCGTGCCTGGGCGAGGATGGTCAGCGCGTCGAGGTGCGGCTCCAGCGTGCGCGCCACGGTCAGGTCGAGGGCGCCCAGCGCCGCGAGGCCCTCCCACAGGCGGCGGATGCTCCCGCCGCCGGTCGATCCCTTGCTCCTCTCCGGCGAGGCCTCCCCCTGCGCACCCCACGCGGACGCATCAGCCGCCACGCCCAGCGCACGCGCAAGGCGAGGGGCGAGGCGCAGTGCGCGCTCCGGATCTCCGGCAGCGGCACGGATCTCCTCAGCGAACTCGAACGGCGGGGCGGCGAAACCGTCTGCGGCGAAACTCATCACACTCCGCACAGTAGAGGAGGAGGTGCGCGAGCGGTACTGGGTCCACGGGCACGTGGTTGCATTGCTGCGGCATCGCGGCCGGCGCCTGGGTCGGTGCAGTACTGAGCCAGGCTCTCATGCCTGCACCGACTGATCCTGCTCTACTGCCTGGGCACCCGCTTCAGCTGGTGGGTGCTCGCACCGGCGCTGGTGGTCATCACTGCCTGGTGGGCCGTTGCAAGTGTGCCGCGTCTCCACGACGAGACAGGCAACGGCGTCGTCAGCATGTGCGAACGCACACCAGCCCATGCCGGCAACCCGCACCGCGACCCCAAAGCCCGAAGGCGGGCCCACGGCCACAGCAGAGGCCGACGCCCGCGCACGAGCTTGGAGGGCAAGAGCGGTCTCGTCATCACTGAACAGCTGACCGAGAACTGCAGGCGCCGCACCGTGACAAGCACACTGGGCCCCACATGCCGAAGGGCTGCGTGAACGGATTCCCGGAGCCCACCGGGTCCGGCAAGTCCACCACCACGAAGATGGTGATGCTGCCGCCCATCGTCCGTCCTAGGCAGTGCCAGGTTGCACAAATGCAGGCATTCCATGGCTCGATCCATCCGCCGGGGACAACCGGACCGGAAGGTTGGCGCTCATTCGCCGGACATGAAGCAGCGCCTTGGGATTGCTACAGCCCCGGCCCCGGCAGCCGTACTTCCGTCTCTCCCGACAGGCCGCACACACGAAGGGAAAACAGCTGTTCATCGCAACTCCAGCACGCGCCGCGAGACTCGAAGCAGTTTCTGGTAGGCAACCATGGAGTCCGCCAGAGACAGCGGCTGATGCTCAAGTCGCAGCAAGACGCTCTGCAAGCTGCCGCACGCACGCAAGTCGCACCGCGTCACCGTCGATGCCGCGGTGCGCAATAGCTCCTTCCAACAAGAGGTAAAGATGTTCCGCTAGCTGTTCGGGGTCGTCGATGTCGGGGCGGTCGCCGCGGACGAGTTCTGCCAGACGACTGCGCACGGCCTGCTTGTGCGCTCTCACCACCTGGTAGGCAGGATGGTCTGAGGCAAGCTCTCCGGCGGCGTTGAGGAACGCGCATCCCCGATCAGAAGCCCCGTCAGCGTACGCATCGAACACGGCGAGCACCCTCGGAGAGGAAGCCTCAGCGATGCGCCGTTCGAGGTCTTGCCACCAGGCCTGGTGACGGGCTTGCAGGTACACCATGACGAGGCGATCTTTGGACCCGAACCTGTCGTAGAGAGTGCGCTTGGTGATGCCCGACTCCCTGGCGATGGTATCCACACCGACGGCGTGGATGCCCGAGCGATAGAACAGCTCGGAAGCGACGTCCAGGATCCGCTGAGCGCCAGCAGTGAGCTCTGGCACCTGCAACTCCCTGTCACTCTGCGCACCTGCCATCCTCGCTCCCCTCGCATTGACTTCACAGATCAGTATACCTAGCCTTGGCGTGAGGTTCACAGTTCAGTGAAGTTGGGGGTGGGTGAACATGCAGGCGAGGGATGCCGGGGCTGGTGGCCCAAGGATGCTGACCGGGCGTGGGGTGTTCTGGCTGGCCGGAACGGGGCTGTCGCTGATCGCGGTCTGCTACGGTCTCGCCAGGTTCGCCTATGGCCTGTTCGTGCCGGTCTTCCGGACGGAATTCGACCTCGATGCGGCGACGGCAGGGGCGATCGCCTCGGGAGCGTATGCGTCCTATTGCATCGCGATCGTCGCATCGACTGCCCTCACTGCGAAGTTCGGCAGCCGGATGGTGGCGGTGATGGCCGGCGGTATCGCCACGACGGGCACGCTCATGATCGCGGCAGCTCCCGGCACGCTCCTGCTGGCGCTGGGCGTGGTCCTTGCCGGGTCGAGCACCGGGGTAGCCTCGCTTCCGCTGGCACATGCCGTCGCCCACACCGTCCCGGCGGCGCGTCTGAATCGGACGCAGACGATCATCAACGCCGGCACCGGCCTCGGAGTAGCGATCGCCGGCCCAGTCTCGCTTGCGACGCACGAGCACTGGCGTGCCGCGTGGCTGGTGTTCTCAATCCTGTGCGCCGTGGTCACGATCTGGGCGGCGTTCTGCGTGCCGGCCGCCTCCGCGCGAGACCATCGCACGAGCGGACTGAGGCAAGCGCTCCCTCGTCCCCTGTTCCCCCGGGGTAGCGGAAGCATGGTGGCCGCTGCGGCTCTGATGGGCATCGCCAGTGCGGCGGTATGGACGTTCGGACGAGACATCCTCGTCAGCGAAGGGCAGCTGAGCGAACAGGCCTCGACGATCGCGTGGATCCTCCTCGGCGCATGCGGGATCGCCGGAGCTGCCGCGGGCGATCTCGCGGGACGAGTCGGGATTCCCTGGTCGTGGACCACGACCATGCTCACCCTGGCCGCGGCGACCGCTCTCATCGCCATGTTCCCCGGCAACATCCTCACCGCCTGGGCCACCGCGGCGGTGTTCGGCGCGGCCTACATCGGCCTGACCGGACTGCTCCTGATCTGGAGCACCCGCGTCTACACCGACACACCTGCCGCGGGCGTAGGGCTTGCCTTCCTCGTGATCGCGCTCGGCCAAGCAGCCGGAGCACCGGCCGTCGGGGCACTCGCAGAAGCGACCGGCCTGCAGGCAGCGCTCCTCGCCGCGGCGGTGATCGCCGCCCTTGGGAGCCTCATTCGACCGCGGCCAGTAGAACGCAGCTCGGACGAGCACTGAAACAGGATGACTCGGTCCAGGCAACTTCCGGGACGGCGAGGTTGCCCCTGACTGCGCAGGCTACGCCCCTGCCAGCACAGACAATGACGAGCAGCAGACTCTCCGTGCAGAGGTGCAGGAACACGGATGTGCCCCCGAGCCGTCCCCGACGCGGATATCGTCGAGCACACGATCGGGCGCCGCCCATTGGTGAAGAAGCGCACGCAGACGACTGCTGGCAATGCGGATGAGGCGACACATGCCCGCCCTCCAGACACGTGACTGCGGTGAGACAGTTCGTGTGGAGCGTCCCGGAAGACAGCTCGCCAAGGGTTTCATGACGAGGCCGCCACTTCCGCACTCCTTCGGATCACGGTCGACTCACCCTGCATCTGGCTGAGAGAGTGCTCTGCACCGGGTAGGCCGCGCAGAAATTCCCTGCACGCTCGAGGAAGAACAGGCAGTAGTGCCCGATATGAACCGAGCCGACGGGGCGGACTGACGCTCGTTCCCGCGCAACGAGGACGGCGCGCCCGCAGGGATGGCCCATACCGAGCGACACGGCGCAGGCACGTCTCCTTCCCCTCCGATCTCACTTGGCCGAATACGCTCGAGAACCAAGACTCCCCGGCACCTCTCGCATCGTGGGCCCGAGGAACGGTCCTGCCCCTTCTTCGCCCGCTGCTGGATGCACTCGCACGCACCGGCACCACGGCCCGTCGGCTCACAGGACAGATGGCTGGTGAGTTCGCCACGAACTTCCCCGGAGACGACAGCGCGGTCATCGACGGCGAATCCGAGCGCGCCGCGCAGTTTCGTCGCAGCGCCCAGCAGCGAACGATGCGCGTCGCTCCGAGCCCTCGCGCAACAGCGCGGCCCCCGCCCATCCGTTGCAGCGAGAACAACTGCTGGCTGTCTGCCTGGGTGATATCCCTGCAGGCACAGTGGCCGATCAGCCGGAGAACCCGTCACCAGGGATTGCTCGTGCATGCACGGACTCGTTCGCCGGCAGCGGCGCTGCGAGCCCGCCGCCGGCGAGTGAACCACCTGATCGGCATCCGGGTGACGAGGACTCCCAGCAGGCAGAGCGCACCGCCCGCGAGCATGTTCGGTGTGGGGATCTCGCCGAGGAACACTGCCGACATCAGCAGCACAAGTACCGGCACGATGTAGCTCGTCGTCGCTGTCTTTCCTGCCGTGGAGCGTGCAAGGACGTAGCCCCACGTGGTGAAGGCCAGCGCAGTAGAGAACAGGCCGAGGTAGACGACGCCGGTTGTCGCTGATGCGGGCGCGTGGGCAATATCGTGCACCAGTTCCCCAGACCATGGGAGGAGCGCCGCAGTCCCTGCGAGAGCTCCGGCCAGGGTGAGGGTCGTCGCATCGGTGTGTCGCAACAGTCGCTTCTGCAGGATGGTCGAGCCGCCATAGAGAAAAGCTGCCAGTACTGCGAGGAGTACACCCGTCAGGGCAACGTCGCCAGTCCAGGAGCTCGCGCCGATGAGCACCACACCGAGGAAGGCCAGCGGAGCTCCCAGGAGCAGTGGCCGAGGAAAGCCCTCACCGAGGAAGAGGCCGCCGAGGAGCACTGATATCAGCGGCGCCAGGTTGACCAGCATCGATGCGGTGCCGGCGTCGAGCTGGGTTTCCGCCTGATTGAGGGCGAGGTTGTAGATCGTAAACCAGCCGACACCCCAGACGACGATGAGCGGGAGCTCGCGGACTCGCGGGCGGCGGGCGCCGGCAATGAGCGCGATCGACCCCAAGCCCGCACTGCCGACGAGCATTCTCAACAGAGCCATGGACCCCGGACCGAAGTGCTCTCCGGCGCTCCGGATCACGACGAACGACGAGGCCCAGAGCACCATGGTGGTGAGGGCAGCAAGAAGGATGCGCATCGACGCACCTGCATGGAGGGTGGAGCGAGCGAGTCTTTGGGCAGCCATGCGTCAATCGTTTCTCCACCAAACCGTTCACACAAGCAAACTTTCATGACCTACTGTCCGCTTGAACTAAACGATTGTTACTGTGGGTTCATGGAAATCCAGCAGCTGCGCGCGTGGCGATCAGTGGTGGCCACCGGATCGGTGCGCGCCGCCGCGCAGGCGCTCGGCTATTCGCCCTCGGCGGTCAGCCAGCAGATCACGCAGCTGCAGCGTGAGGCGCGAGTGCCGCTCATGACCAGGGTGGGCAGGGGAATCGAGCCCACGCCCGAGGGGATCGCACTTTCGCGGCGGATCGACGGAACTCTCGCCGAACTCAACGGCCTCAAGGAGTTCCTGCGCACGATGCGGGCGGGCCAGACTGCCACGCTGAGCATCGGGCACTTCGCCTCCATCGGCACCACCTGGGTTCCGGACATCCTCTCCGCGCTCACGACCAGCCATCCAGAGGTGCGAATCGAACTGTTCGTCGCCGACTCGTACGACCCGCAGCGCAAGCCCCGCCCGGACCTCCAGCTGCTGGTGCTGCCTCCTGAGACCCCGGCACCCAAGGGATACACCAAGCACCTGCTCACGGATGATCCCTTCATGGTCGCCGTCCCAAGCGACCATCCTTTGCACGAAAAGTCCGAGGTCTCCCTGGCGGCTCTGGCCAACGACGACTGGATCGACAACGACGCCGCGGGCGGAACATGCCGGCAGATCGTGCTGGATTCCTGCGCCGCCCTCGGATTTCAGCCCAGCTTCCGCCTGCAGACTCCCGATTACGGCACCGCCCTCGAACTCGTCGCCAGAGGGCTCGGAATAACAATCCTTCCCCTCCTCGCAGCACAGAAGATCCCGGCAGGCGCGGCGATACTTCCGATCGCCTGGCCTTCACCGATCCGCTCCATCTACGCACTCGTCCGTTCGCTGGGTCAGGAAAGTTCAGCAGCAGAGCTCGCCCTCAGGACCACTCAGCACATCGCCCGTATGGGATCACTCGGGAATGCGTCACAAGCCGCGAGCCGTGAGTGAGCAGGCAGACTTCACATTGAGACCCGTGCGCACGCAGGCACGTGATCCGGTGTCCACAATGCGATGGGCAGCCGCGCGCAGCGGCTCCACGGCTTCTCCGGCACCGCGCCTCCCTTCGCCCTGAGCAGAAAGCCACACCCTTCGGACTGCCGTTGCGGACAAAGTTGTGAACCACGTGAGCGGGAGGCCTCGAACGGCCACGCGGAATACGTGCCACTCACCCGCACAAGCCCGATCACCTCACTGGGCCATAGACGGCTGCCGGTTCTCCCTTTCCCGCAGTTTCGAAGCAGGAGAGGGAGAGCCGACAGCTAGAGGATACGGGGAGCTAGGCCGAGGCGCGGGTACCTGCCTCTGGCAACGTCACTGGCAGTCGCTGCTCTCCCTCAGGCTTCCCCGGCGAAGACATCGACGACCTCGAAATCCACTGCGCAGCCTTCAGACAGCACGCGACCCGTGCTGAAGCGGAGTCACCGTCAACTACGCGAACTACAGCTGGTCAGTCTTCCGCTGGCGTGCTGTCAGCAGGAGTGTCACCCCGGCTGCGATGAGAGCGGCAGCGAGTCCGATCAGCCCGGCACCGATAGCGGCACCAGTCCTCGGGAGTTCACCACCAGGCCCCGGCTTCCCCGGATCATCGGGGTTGCCAGGCTCGCCAGGATCCTGTGCCCTTGCCGGAATCTCGACCTCGGAGGGGTCCGAGGTCACCGGGTCGCCAACGGGCGGGGTGCCGTCGGCGGTTGCCGTGTTCGTCAGCGGATCACCGGTGAGGTCCGCCGCAACGACCTGGTAGGTCGCCGTGCAGGTCACCGACTGTCCGGGCAGGAGTGATGCTGCCTCATCCGGACAGGTGACCTCGGACAGGTCACCGTGTCCGCTGAACTCGCCCTCGGTCACCCCCACATCGACGAGCGTGGTGTTACCGACGTTGGTCACCAGGAACGAGTACGTGATCGTCTGACCCACCTCTGTCGCCACCTCCGTGTCAGACGACTTCACCAGCGAGATACCCGGCTTCGGGTCCTGCGGGAGGTCCACCTCAGACGGATCCGAGGTCACCGGGTCCCCGTTGGGTGAGGTACCGGTCGCCGTCGCGGTGTTGACGAGGCTGCCCCGGTCCACATCGGCCTGAGTCACCTCATACGTGGCAGTGCAGGTGACCGAATCGCCCGGAGCCAGCGCTGCCGCACCATCGGCGCAGGTGACCTCGGACATCTCCCCGGAGCCGGTGAACTCGGTCTCGTTCACCGTCACGTCAGACAGTGTGACGTTGCCGGTGTTGGTGACCACGAAGGAGTAGGTGATCGTCTCACCGGCTACGAGATCGCTCCGGTCAGCGGACTTCACGAGGCTGATGCCCGGAGCCGGATCCACACCCACCACGGCATCGTCCGGATCGGAGACCACCGGGTCACCGTCGCCGGGTGGGGTGCCGTGCGAGGTGGCCGTGTTCTCCACGGATCCCTGGTCGACGTCGGCCTGGGTCACCTGGTAGGTGGCCGTGCAGGTCACGACCGCGCCGGGGGCCAGCGATGCCGCACCGTCCTCGCAGGTGACCTCGGATAGCTCGCCGGAGCCGGTGAACTCGCCCTCGGTCACGCCTATATCGGTCAGAGTGACGTTGCCGGTGTTGCGGACCTCGAAGGTGTAGGTGATGGTCTCACCGGCGACCAGTGTGTCGGTGCTCGCGGTCTTCTCGATCGAGATTTCCGGCGCCGGGTCCTGCGGCAGCGTCACCTCGGACTCATCCGAGGTCACCGGATCGCCGCTGGACGGGGTGCCGGTCGCAGTTGCCGTGTTCGTGATCTCGCCACGATCCACATCGGCTTGGGTCACCTCGTAGGTGGCGGTGCAGGTGACCGTGTCCCCGGGAGAGAGCGTGGTCGGGTCGCAGGTGATCTCCGACACGTCGCCCGACCCGGTGAACTCGGTCTCGGTGATCACCAGATCGGTGAGGGTGACGTTGCCGGTGTTCTCCACCGTGAACGAGTACGTGATGGTCTCACCGGCCACCAGCTCCGTCGTGTCGGCGGACTTGGTCAGGGCGATCCCGGGCTGCTGGTCTGCCGTCACTTCCGCCTCGGACGGGTCCGAGGTCACGGGGTCACCGGCCGGCGGGGTGCCGGTCGCCGTCGCAGAGTTCGTGATCGACCCCTGATCGACATCGGCCTGGGTGGCTACGTACGTGGCCGTGCAGCCCACGCTCCCACCGGGAGCCAGCGTCGTCGGATCACAGGTCACCTCTGAGAGCTCCCCGGAGCCGGTGAACTCGCCCTCGTTGATGACGATGTCGTTGAGGGAGACGTTGCCGGTGTTCTCCACCGCGAAGGTATAGGTGATCGTGTCACCCGCGACATAGGTCTCGGGATCGGCGGACTTCACCAGAGACAGGCTCGGTGCCGGCTCAGCGGTGACTTCTGCCTCTGACGGGTCCGAGGTCACCGGGTCACCGCCGCCGGACGGTGTACCGGTCGCGGTGGCCGAGTTCGTGATCGATCCCTGGTCCACATCGGCCTGGGTGGCGACATAGGTCGCGGTGCAGTTGACCGTGTCACCTGGCGCCAGGGATGCGGCACCGTCTTCACAGGTGATCTCCGACAGGTCACCGGAGCCGCTGAACTCACCCTCGGTCACGCCCACATCAGTGAGGCTGATGTTACCGGTGTTGCGGACCTCGAAGGTGTACGTGATCGTGTCGCCGGCGTTGAAGTCGGTGCGATCGGCAGTCTTCGTCATCTCGATACCGGGTGCCGGGTCCTGGGGAACGCTGACCTCGGAGGGGTCCGAAGTCACCGGGTCACCGTCCCCTGGCGGAGTGCCCGTGGCGGTTGCCTCGTTGCTGAGGTCCCCACGGTCGACATCGGCCTGGGTGACCTCGTAGGTCGCCGTGCAGTCCACGGTCTCGCCGGGGGCCAGCGTCGTCGGATCACAGGTCACCGCTGACATGTCGCCGGAGCCGCTGAACGCGGTCTCGTTGACCACCACGTCATTGAGGGTGACGTTGCCGGTGTTCTCCACGACGAAGGTGTAGGTGATCGTCTCACCGGCGACCAGTTCGGTACGGTCAGCGGACTTCACGATCGAGATGCCCGGCACCTGGTCAGCCGCGATCTCGACCTCGGAGGGATCAGAGGTCACCGGATCGTCACCGTCCGGCGGGGTGCCGGTCGCGGTCGCGGTGTTCGTGACCGCCCCCTGATCGACATCGGCCTGGGTGACCTCGTAGGTCGCCGTGCAGTCCACGGACTCGCCGGGATCGAGTGTCGTCGGATCACAGGTCACCACGGACATCTCACCGGACCCGGTGAACTCGATCTCAGTGACCACGATGTCGGTGAGTGTGGTGTTGCCGGTGTTCTCCACGACGAAGGTGTAGGTGATCGCCTCACCGGCGACCAGCTTATCCGTGCTCGCCGACTTCACCAGAGCGATGCCCGGAGCCGGCTCGGCAGTGACTTCCGCCTCGGACGGGTCTGAGGCCACGGGGTCACCGCCACCCGGCGGAGCACCCGTGGCGATTGCCGTGTTCGTGATTGATCCTTGGAGCGCGTCCGCCCTGGTCGCCTCGTAGGTGGCCGTGCAGTCCACCGTTTCTCCAGGAGCCAGGGTCATCGGGTCACAGGTGATGTCGGACAGTTCGCCGGAGCCGGTGAACTCGCCCTCGTTGATGACGATGTCGTTGAGGGTGACGTTGCCGGTGTTCTCCACTGCAAAGGTGTACGTGATCGTGTCACCGGCTGCATAGGTCTCAGGATCAGCGGACTTCACCAGCGACAGACCCGGTGCGGGATCTTGCGGCAGGTTCACCTCCGAGGTGCCAGAGATGACCGGGTCACCCTCCGGAGGTGTGCCGGTCGCGGTTGCCGTGTTGTCCAGTGTCCCGCGATCCACATCGGTCTGGGTGACCTCGTACGTGGCCGTGCAGTCCACGGACTGACCAGGATCCAGTGTCGTCGGGTCACAGGTCACTGCGGACATCTCGCTAGACCCGGTGAACTCGGTCTCGGTGATCACCAGGTCAGTGAGAGTGGTGTTGCCGGTGTTCTCCACCGCGAAGGTGTAAGTGATCGTCTCACCGGCGATCAGCTCCGCAGTATCGGCTGACTTCTCCATGCTGATGCCGGGGAGGTCGAAGTCGGTGCAGGCACTCCCCCCTTCCCCGCATGCGGGGGTTGTGGGCGGGTTGTCCGGATCGTAGGGCCCTTCATCGGGGAAGGCCACATTTGCGACATGGCTGTTTCCGGCACCGGTCAGGGTGACGTCATAGGTGATGACCACGTCCTGCCCCGCGGGCAGCGGACCGGACCATGCGATCAGGTTCCCGTCGCGGATGGGCGGATCGACTTCCGCACCGTTGACCGTGGCCCGCAGGGACCCTTCGACGAAGCTCGCGTCGTCGAGAACGTCGGCGAGGTCATCGATGACGACCGCGGGATTCTCGCTCGTGTAGTCGCCGGTGCCCGTGTTGCTGCCAGTCACCTGATAGCTGACGGTGTCACCTGCCCGGGATGCCCCTGAGCCCGTGGACTCCTTGTTCACCTCGAGCTGCGGCTCGCTGTAGAACTGGACCATTGCACAGTCTGGCAGGTTGATCCCCGCATGCGCGGTGATGTTCTCCGCGCAGTTCGCGTATGACTTCGGCGACTCATCGGCACCAGCCGGGGCCGCGGAGGTGACATCGACGGTGATGGTGCACGATTCCTGCTCGTGCGCCAAGACCCCGTCGGTGATCGTGATCTCCCCGGCACCAGCATCGGCGGCGATGTCATCCACCTCGCAGGTTCCCCCGATGTTCGGGGCGGAGGCGACCATGAGTCCTTCGGGAAGGGTGTCAGTGAAGTCCCAGCCGTTCTTCTCGGCCAGTTCATCGGTGTTCGTCACCGTGAATGTCAGAGTCGAGACGCCCCCGGTCGGCACGCTCTGCGGTCCGAACGACTTGTCCAGCTGCGGCGTAGCGTCGACGAGCTGGGCGTTGTCATATCCGAAGTCGTTGCCGTCGCTGGATCCCGTGAGGTTGCGCATCCTCAGCGTCATGTTCTCCGTCTGCTCCTCGGTCAGCATCATTGCCCGATCGGAGTAGTAGGTGCCCGCAGCAGCATAGGCGCCTCCGCTGCCCCAGCCGCCCAGGCCGGGCGAAGTGTAATAAGCGACCCCTTCATCCGAGCACGCCCGGATCGGAGTCCTGTTGAGCGAAATCTCTTCGCCACCGGTGACCACCGAAAAGCTCAGCCGCGAGTTGTTCGCACCGCCCCGATGCTCACAGGACGTCTCGGCCACATTGATCCCCGCGGTGTAGAAGCGGCTCCCGGTCACATCGATCTGCAGCCGCGACGACTCCCAGACGATCGCATTCACGGGGCCGTTGACGGCCCCGGTCCACGCCGTCAGAGCGTGATTCTGTCTCGTCTGCGCCGTGGAGCCATTGACCGGACTGGTCCGATCTGAGCTTCCCTGAACACCTGCCTCAACCTGCCCGAGCACGTCCGCAAGACGGCGGACGTTGTTCTGCGAGAAGTTCCCTGTGGTGCAGTAACCCGAAGGGAAGGCAGCGTTCTCATACTGAATGATGACTCCGTTGCACTGGTCCTGACGCACCCAGTACGGATCAGATGTGTACGTCACCCCATCGTCGCCCACATAGTCAGGCAAACGCGTTGCGGTCGCCCCCTGACCGTTCTCCCAGTGCTCCTCGAACACCGTCGCCGGAGCTCCTGGCACTCCTGGGCTGCCCGGTGCAGCCGCGGCAGTCAGAGCGTCAGCAGCCACGAGACCGGACCCGGCGAGGAGACACGTCAGGAACATGTAGACGACCCTTGAGAACCGACCACGTCGCCGCACAGCGGCACCCGTATGTTCTGAACTGGCCACTGCGGCTCCCTCACGCTTGACATGCAGCCAGTCAACACATCATCGGTGGCTACATTCCGGAAACTATCGTCCAGACCACTGTCGCACAGGCCCTTGAACTTTGACCACTTATAAACGCTTTTAGGATTCCAGATTGAGGGCCCCGGACCACGCCACCGCAACCAGCTTGATCGCCGCGTTCTCGCAGAGTATCGCCGTCATGCAAGGACGGCTGGAACCATGCGTGCGCGAACGCCACCTCCTCTCACACCCTCTCTGGCTTCCAGGCAACGATAAGCTTCCCTGTCCGCATGCAGTATCGGCTTAAGGGGCTCTTGGGACATTGGGTGGGGGTCATGGGGTGAGTCCGCCGGCGGCGAGGAGCACGCGGAGGCGGT
>NZ_BAAAPZ010000016.1:0-2225 GCF_039531405.1 Brevibacterium salitolerans
GTTCTGTGCGCTCTTGCAGAAGAGCGTCCTCAACCGGCGTTCCCGGGTGAGGCGCGAGCACCTGCACATCGCGATCGTGACGCGGATCGCATGCACCTACCACCGGCGCAGGCGGCAGGAGGTTTGGGAGAACTGGCCTCGATCGAGTTTGCGGCCACGATGAGACCGTCCATGGCCCTCGCTGCCTGACTGACCCCTGTCACCTACCCGCGCAGCAGACCCTTCCCGACAGCAGGGCGGACGGTAACAGGGTTACGACCTCGGTGGAGGCCGGTCTACTCTTGGCGGCACGGCATCTGCGGGAGGTGATGATTCCCCACCCTGTCGCACCGAGGACGCAACAGATGGCCTCGCCCCCGAACTGTCCGCGACCGCCTGTCGATGAACGCGATCCTTTCGTCGTGAGGTGGTCGAGCTCCACTGCGAAAGACGCTAAGGCGGCCTTCAGGATCTCATACGCACGTCGTGCTTCGGCGAGTTCCCCTCGGAGGCGACGGCTCTCCTTCTCGAGCAGCTTTCCCGGACCGGCAGGCTCGGTGGGGCCGCGACGGTTGCACCAGATCGGCAGTGTCTCTTCGCCGACGTCGAGCTGTGGTGCAATGGCACGGATCGATGCTGCGCGGGGGCCGCCTTTGCGGGCTTCGCGGTTGCAGACCATGCGCACGGCGCGATCACACAGCTGGGGACGGAACTTTTCGGCATGCTCCGACCCTCGCCGCCGAGACTCGGAACGGAACCCAAGGCGCTTCACCCCTCCAACAGGACGGCATACCTCGTCGCACTCCGGGCGCCCTCTCGCACCTTCAATGCGCGGCCCTCGCGGAGAGAGTCAGTCATCTGCGATCAGCCAGTCGCGTAGATCCGTGAGCGCCTCCACGCCAGAGATGAGATCCACCCCGACATCAGCACTTGCCGACAGGCCGGTCGCGACAAGGAGGATCGCCCGGACCGCCATTGGGTCGGCCACCGTCTCGGCCAGCACGTCGCCCCACCGCTCATGAGCGGACTTCAGTGCCTGCCGCGCTGCCGCGTCATGGCTCATCGCCAGCCGAGTGACCGCTAGCAGTGCCAGCTTCAGCTCAGGATCCTCATCGGCGGATGTTCGCAGATGGAACAGCACTGGCCCCTCCGGGGCCTCGCGCATCCGCTCGGCATCCCGGGCAGCAAGGTCGGTGAACCACGCAATAAGGGCAGCGCCCAATACCTGCATGGACGCGAAGTGGTGGAGCACACCGCCCTTCGACGATGAAATTCGCTGCGCGACGGCTCCGAGCGTGGCTGCTCGTTGACCCTGCTCGACGAGCAACTCAGCATAGGCGCGCACGGCGCGTTCGCGCAACGTCGCTTTCACCATGAGCTGTGACCCTCCTCCCATTCGCAGGCCCCATGCCCGCTCTCATAACCATACCAACCGTCCGGCTGGTACAGTAATGAACTGCACCGACCAGACGGTTGGTTTTTGTGTGAATGTGGAGACGATAACGATGCTCACCTCCGAGCTGACGACCATGACCCGCCAGCCCGTCAGGCTGGCCCCGCGCCGCTGGGCGGCTCTGGCGGCGCTGATGCTGCCCGTGCTGCTGGTCTCTGTGGACAACACCGTGCTGACCTTCGCGCTGCCGCAGATCGTGACCGCGCTGGGCCCTTCAGGGACACAGCTGCTGTGGATCGTCGATATATACCCGCTCGTCATGGCCGGCCTCCTCGTGCCCATGGGCGCTCTGGCCGATCGCTTCGGGCGTCGCCGGATGCTGTTCATCGGCAGCATCGGCTTCGCGGCAGTGTCCGCGCTCGCGGCCTTCGCTCCGAGCGGAGCTCTCCTGGTCGCCGCCCGTGCGGGCCTCGGTGTATTCGGGGCTATGCTGATGCCTTCGACACTGTCCATCATCCGCAACGTCTTCACCGACCGCCGCGAACGTCGCATCGCGATCGCCGTCTGGGCGGCCGGCTTCGCCTCGGGCGCGGCACTGGGCCCGATCGTCGGCGGCGCGCTCCTGGAGCACTTCTGGTGGGGGTCGGTCTTCCTGCTGGCCGTGCCCGTGCTCGTCGTCTTCCTCGCGGCGGCGCCCTTCGCGCTGCCGGCGTCGCGTGATCCGAACGGGCACTCGCTCGATGCGGCCTCGGCGCTCATGATCATCGCCGCCATGCTCGGCGTGGTCTACGGGATCAAAACACTGGCCAAGAACGCGGACCCTGTCGTCGGGATCGCCGCGCTGGTCGCAGGC
>NZ_BAAAPZ010000016.1:2289-3226 GCF_039531405.1 Brevibacterium salitolerans
TGTTCAAGACCGGCGCCTTCACCGGTGCCGTGCTGATCAACCTGCTCTCCATCTTCTCGCTGATCGGATTCCTGTTCTTCGCGTCCCAGGACCTGCAGCTCGTCCACGGCATGCGCCCCATGCAAGCAGGACTTGCGCTCCTGCCCGGCGTGCTCGCCATGATCGTCACCGGACTCACCGCCGCCCCGCTGGCCCGACGGATCCGACCCGGATACATCATTATCGCGGGCCTCGTCTCTTCCGGTGCGGGATATGCGACCATGGCCTTCAGCAGCGGCGGCCTGTCGGTGAACGCGATCGTGCTCGCCTTCGCGCTCGTCGCCGCAGGCGTGGGGGCCGCCGAGACGATCTCTAATGATCTGATCCTCTCCGCCGTTCCCTCAGCGAAGGCCGGAGCCGCCTCTGCGATCTCGGAGACCGCCTATGAACTCGGCACCGTGCTGGGCACCGCGATCCTCGGCTCGATTCTCACCGCGTCCTACACCGCCAGCCTCGTCGCACCTGCCGGACTGACCAGTGCGCAGGCATCCGCGGCACAGGAGACCCTGGGCGGTGCCACGAAGGTCGCGCAGGACCTGCCTGCAGATCTCGCCGAGGCACTCCTGGCGTCTGCCCATGCCGCGTTCGACAGCGGGGTGACGACGACCTCGACCATCGGTGTCGCACTCAGCGGCGCAGCGGTCGTGCTTGCACTGATCGCATTCCGGAAGGTCAAGGCATAGGCATCATCGGCACGCTGCCGGACCCGGCATCGCAGGGTGCCGGGCCCGGCAGAGGCCGTCCCGTCATGGGCCAGCGCTTCACCGTAGTCACACGTCCTCAGTATGCGATCGAGGCCGCCGACAGCGCCCCAGTCGCCACCGACATGCTGTGCAGGTGCTCGCGCCTCACCCGGGAACGCCGGTTGAGGACGCTCTTCTGCAAGAGCGCACAGAAC
>NZ_BAAAPZ010000017.1:0-391093 GCF_039531405.1 Brevibacterium salitolerans
CAGACACACAAACCCCTACTACCCACAACCCCACGGCCATGACCCTCAAAGATTGGTGAACCACTCCGACCAGACGGAGCGCTGAACCAGATTACCGTGAAGCCTTCGCATCCGCAAACCGACTCGCCGTCAGTCCGTGGGGTATTCACTTCCCGGTCGCCGTCCCGTCCCGCGCTGTGCGCTCTGGCCGGGGCAACGAGATGTAACTCTAGACCGAGGCGGCCCGGGCAGGCAACTCAGAACCCCGTGACCTGCATCGCAGACTGGAACACCCGGGTTCTCACTCCGTTGGCTTCACCGACTCCCGTCCGCGAACCGCGGCCACGATCGTCCACACCAGGATGCCTGCCCCGCACACGATCCACCCGGCGGCACCGAGCGGACCGGCCAGCGCTCCGTCCGCCGGAGTCGCTCCGCCGATCAGGAGATAGATGCCCGCGGCACCGTTGAGTGCACCGTGTGCCACGACCGCGGGCCACACCGTCCTGCAGCGGAGCCGGAGCCACGAGAACCAGGCCCCCACTCCTATGCACCCGGCGATCATGAGGAGGACACCGGTCATGTCCGGACGCGCGAAGTTGTACCCGAGCAGAATCAGCGGCGCATGCCACACTCCCCACACCACACCGGAGAGCAGCAGGGCGAGCGACACTCCCGTACGAGAGACCAGTGCCGGCAGCAGGTAGCCGCGCCAGCCCAGCTCCTCACCCGCGGCAAGGAGCCCATTGGGAAGCACGGCGGCGAAGGGGATCATCGCCAGTTGCGCCGCGACCAGGGCACCCACCGGAAGGCCCGCCTGGGCCGCCGCCGGGCCGATGGCGGGGAAGGTCGTGTCCACGTGGAGCCAACCGCAGGCCACAGCGACGCCCACGGAGGCCGCCACGAGCACACATGTGCCGAGGATGCCGAGCGCGCAGCTCTCCAGCAGGCGCAGCAGTGCGCGGCTGCGAGACTGCGCGGGCTCCACGCCGGGTGCGGCGACCACACCCAGCACACGGAGCATCTCGCGGAACCTCACGCCCTCCACCCAGCGCAGGGTGATCCACGCGGCGAGCAGCGGGGTGAACATCATGGCCGAGGGAAGCACCGCCACGGCGGTGAGGAACGCCTGGCTCTCGCCCAGGCTCTGGAGCGCCGCCGGGTCCACGAGGCCGGAACGATCGCCGAACACCGGTACGCCGGCGGTGAAGTACCAGAGCGGAGCGGCGACGCACCAGGCCAGAACCAGCGCGAGGAGACTGAACACGAGGATCCCGCGCCACGACGCCGGCTGCTCCCGCTGCCATGTGCCTGCTCGCGTCACCATCATGTCCACTTCCTCTCCCCGTGTGCGTCTCCGCCGGCGCTGATGCCGCTCACTCCGCTCACCGGTCCGGTCCGCTCACCCTCCGGTCCGCCGCTTGATCCGGTCAGCTGCCGGAGACCACCAGGGCGCCCAGCGTCTTCTTGCCGCGGCGCAGGACGATCACACCGTGGTCGCCGGCGGCCAGCACGTCGTCGGTGGACAGCACGGCGTCCTCACCGGAGACCTTGACGTTGTTCACGTAGGCCCCGCCGTCCTTGAGCGCGCGGCGGGCCTCGGACCTGGACTTCACGATCCCGGCCTCGGCGAAGGCCTCCGCCACCGGCAGCCCCGCCGCGACGGCGGCGGCGCTCACGGTTCCCTGCGGCAGCTCGGCCGTGGCGGCGGCGAGGACGTCCGGGGCGATGGCCCGCAGCTCTCCTCCGCGGAAGAGGGCCTCGGCCGCGGCGAACGCCTGCGCGGTCTGCTCCTCGCCGTGCACCAGCGCCGTGATCTCCTCCGCGAGGGCCTTCTGCGCGAGCCGCGTGTGCGGAGCCTTCTCGAAGCGCACCCGGATGTCCTCGATCTCCTCCAGGGAGCGGAACGAGAACACCTTGAGGTACTTCACCACGTCGCGGTCGTCCGCGTTGAGCCAGAACTGGCTGAAGGCGTAGGGGCTCGTGAGCTCCGGGTCCAGCCAGACGGTGCCGCCCTCCGTCTTGCCGAACTTGGTGCCGTCCGCCTTGGTGATGAGCGGTGTCGCCATCGCGTGGACCGTCTTCTGCTCCACCCGCCGGACGAGGTCCGTACCGGAGGTGAGATTTCCCCACTGGTCCGAACCGCCCGTCTGCAGGGTGATCCCGTGCCGGCGGTAGAGCTCGAGGAAGTCGTTGCCCTGGAGGATCTGGTACGAGAACTCCGTGAACGAGATGCCGTGCTCGCTGTTGAGCCGCGTCGACACGGTCTCCTTGGCGAGCATGCGGTTGACGGAGAAGTGCTTGCCCACGTCGCGCAGGAAGTCGATCGCGGTCATCTGCCCGGTCCAGTCGAGGTTGTTCACCATCTGCGCCGCGTGGGGGCCGGAGAAGTCGAGGAAGCGCTCGATCTGGGAGCGGATCCGCTCGACCCAGCCGTCCACGACCTCGCGCGGGTTGAGGGTGCGCTCCCCGGACATGCGCGGATCGCCGATCAGACCAGTCGCGCCGCCCACCAGGGCGAAGGGATTGTGGCCGGCCTCCTGCAGCCTGCGGGCGAAGAGGATCTGCACGAGGTTGCCCATGTGCAGGCTGGGCGCCGTGGGGTCGAATCCCACATAGAAGTTCACGGCCTCCTCGCGCAGCGAGCGCCGGAGCGCGTCTTCGTCGGTGGACAGGGCCACCAGGTCGCGGGCCTGGAGCTCGCTGAGGATGTCGGTCACGGTGTTCCTTTCGCTTCTCTCGCGCCGCCCGCCCCTGCAGCCGAGGTCCCGGCCGGGTCGCGGTCGCACGCCGTGCCAATTCTAGACATCCGTGCGGAGCGGACAGGAAACCGCCCGCTCCGCCCCGGCGAGGAGCCGAGGAGGAACGGGCGGTGCCGGCGCGGTCGGACCGCACGGCGGAGTCCGGGGCGGCGGAGGATCAGCGCAGGCGCTGACCCGCGAACTCCCGCAGGGCGGACAGCTGCGCACGTGCGTTCTCCAGCTGCGCGGCGACGGCCGCGCGGGCGGTGCCGCCCTTGGCGCTGCGCGAGTCGATGGACCCGTGCGTGGTGAGGACCTCGCGCACCTCCGGAGTGAGATGCGCGGAGATGCCCGCGTAGTCCGCGCCCGTGAGGTCCCACAGCTCCACGCCGCGGGACTCCGCGAGCGCCACGGCCTCGCCGGAGAGCTCGTGCGCCACCCGGAACGGCACGCCCTGACGGACGAGCCACTCCGCGATGTCCGTGGCAAGGGCGAATCCGCGGGGAGCGAGGTGCTCCATGCGGTCCGTGTGGAACACCAGGGTCGCGACCATGCCCGTGAAGGCGGGCAGCAGCAGCTCCAGGGTGTCCGTGGCGTCGAACACCGGCTCCTTGTCCTCCTGCAGATCACGGTTGTAGGCCAGCGGCAGGGCCTTGAGCGTGGACAGGAGACCGGTGAGGTCGCCGATCAGACGGCCGGCCTTGCCGCGCGTGAGCTCCGCGACGTCCGGGTTCTTCTTCTGCGGCATGATCGAGGAGCCGGTCGAGAAGGCGTCGTCGAGGGTGATGAAGGAGAACTCCTTCGTCGCCCACGCGATGATCTCCTCGCTGAGCCGGGACAGGTCGACGCCGATCATCGCGGTGACGAAGGCGTACTCCGCGAACACGTCCCGGGAGGCGGTGCCGTCGATCGAGTTCTCCACCGAGTCCGCGAAGCCCAGCTCCGCGGCGACGGCCTGCGGGTCCAGCCCCAGGGAGGATCCGGCGAGCGCACCGGAGCCGTACGGGGAGACCGCGAGGCGGGCGTCGAGGTCGCGCAGCCGCTCCACGTCCCGCATGAGCGGCCAGGCGTGCGCGAGCAGGTGGTGCGCCAGCAGCACCGGCTGGGCGTGCTGCAGGTGCGTGCGCCCCGGCATGGGTGCCTCCGGGTGTGCGGCGGCCTGCTCCACCAGCG
This sequence comes from Brevibacterium salitolerans, assembly GCF_039531405.1. Lineage (NCBI taxonomy): Bacteria > Bacillati > Actinomycetota > Actinomycetes > Micrococcales > Brevibacteriaceae > Brevibacterium > Brevibacterium salitolerans. Next base: position 3,894 of record NZ_BAAAPZ010000017.1, read on the forward strand.
CCTCGACCACGTCGAGGACGAGGCCCGCGATCACGCGCGCATGATCGCGCAGATACATGCGCCCCATGGTCGCGATCTGATCGTTGCGCGAACGGCCCGCCCGGAGGCGGCCGCCCAGCTCCGGTCCCGCGATCTCCATGAGGCCGCGCTCCAGGGCGGAGTGGACGTCCTCGTCGGAGTCCGCGGCGGTGAAGGTGCCGTCGACCACGCGCGCCTCGAGGGTGTCGAGGGCCTCGAGCATGCCCCGCAGATCCTCGTCGGAGAGCAGTCCCGCGCGGGAGAGCACCCGGGCGTGGGCCCGCGAACCGGCGATGTCGTAGCGGGCGAGGCGCCAGTCGAAGTCCGTCGACTTCGACAGCTGGGCGAGCGCATCCGCGGGGCCGGCGGCGAACCGGCCGCCCCACAGGCTGACGCGCTCCTCTCCCCCGCCGCTGCCCGGGGCCTCGGCGGCTGAGCTCACAGCTCGTTCCGTCCGAACTTCACGTCGCGGGCCGCAGCCTGCTTCGAGGACAGGCCGTAGATGTCGATGAAGCCGCGGGCGGCGGACTGGTCGAACGTCTGGCCCTCGTCGTAGGTGGCGAGTCCGAAGTCGTAGAGCGTCGAGTCCGAGCGGCGGCCCTCGACGGTCGCGCGACCGCCGTGCAGGACCATGCGGATCTCACCGGACACGTACTCCTGGGAGGCGTCGATGAACGAGTCCAGGTTCTTCTTCAGCGGCGAGAACCACTGGCCGTCGTAGACCAGCTCGGTCCAGCGCTGGTCCACGAGCTTCTTGAAGCGGGCCTGCTCACGCTCGAGCGTGATGTTCTCCAGCTCGCGGTGCGCGCTGATGAGCGTCATGGCGCCCGGGGCCTCGTAGACCTCGCGGGACTTGATGCCCACGAGGCGGTCCTCGACGATGTCGATGCGGCCGATCCCCTGTGCGCCCGCACGCTGGTTGAGCTCCTCGATGGCCTGCAGCGGCGTGACGTCGCGGCCGTCGATCCTCACCGGGACGCCCTGGGCGAACTCGATCGTGACCTCGTCCGCCGGCGGCGGGAACGCCGGATCGTCGGAGTAGTCGTAGACGTCCTTGGTGGGGCTGTTCCAGATGTCCTCGAGGAACCCGGTCTCCACGGCCCGGCCCCACACGTTCTGGTCGATGGAGAACGGGTTGGACTTGGTGGTGATGATGGGGAGCTCGTTGCGCTCCGCGTACTCGATGGCGGCCTCACGGGTGAGCGCGAGGTCCCGGACCGGTGCGATGCACTTCAGGTCCGGCGCCAGCGAGGTGAGCGAGACCTCGAAGCGGACCTGGTCGTTGCCCTTGCCCGTGCAGCCGTGCGCCACGGTGGTCGCGCCGAACTGGCGGGCCGCGCGCACGAGGTGCTTGGTGATGAGCGGGCGGGAGAGCGCGGACACGTTGGGGTAGGAGTCCATGTACAGCGTGTTGGCCTTGAGGCCCTGCATGCAGTACTCGTCCGCGAACTCGTCGCGGGCGTCGGCCACATAGGCCTCGACCGCACCGCAGTCCAGCGCGCGCTGGCGGATCGTCTCGAGGTCCTCGCCGCCCTGGCCCACGTCGACGGCCATGGCCACGACCTCGGCGCCGGTGGCCTCGTGGATCCACCCGATCGCCACGGAGGTGTCGAGCCCGCCGGAGTAGGCGAGCACGATGCGTTCAGTCATTGCTTGTTCTCCTTAGTCATTCGCTTCGCGTCTAGTCTGCTACATCCGTCCGCCCGGCCGCTCACGCGTCCGGCATCCGTCCGTGCTCGCCCTGGCCGGCGAGTTCGAGGAACAGCCGCGTGAGCCGCTCGCCGTCCTCGTCCCCGGAGGCGATGACCACGACGGTGTCGTCGCCGGCGATCGTGCCGATCGCCCCGCGCACCACGGAGCGGTCGATCGCGCTCGCGAGGTACTGCGCCGCCCCCGGAGGGGTGCGGAGCACGACGAGCGCGCCGGAGCGCACCGCGCTCACGAGCACCTCCTCCAGCAGCCGCTGGAGCTTGGCGTCGAAGACGTCCGCGCCCTGTGCGGCGAAGAGGCCGGCCCGGTCGCCCCCTTCGCCGGGCACCGCGTACACCGCGCCCGAGGTGCCCCGCACCTTGACCGCGCCCAGTTCGCCCAGGTCGCGGGACAGGGTGGCCTGCGTGACCTTCACCCCGTGGTCCGCCAGCCGCCGCAGCAGCTCCGACTGCGAGGACACGGGCTCGCGCTCGATGAGGGAGACGATAAGCCTCTGGCGTGCGGTCTTGGTCTGCGGCTGCGCGGACTCGCCGTGGTCCATGCCGCTCTCAGCTCCGGGCCAGGAGCCAGGTCAGCAGCGCCTTCTGCGCGTGCAGCCGGTTCTCCGCCTCGTCGAACACGACCGAGGCCGGGCCGTCGATGACGGACGCGGCCACTTCCTTGCCCCGGTAGGCCGGCAGGCAGTGGAGGAAGATCGGATCGTTCCCCCGCTCCATGAGCTCCTCGGTCACCTGGTACTTCGCGAACGGGGACGCCTCGTCGTCACGGCCGGCGGCATCCTGGCCCATCGACACCCAGGTGTCGGTCACGAGGACGTCAGCGGCCTCGGCGGCGGCGACGGGATCGTCCGTGACGGTGAGCGAGCCACCGGTCGCGGAGGCGAGCGCAGTCGCCTCCGCCACGACGGACTCCGCCGGCTGGTAGCCGGCGGGAGCCGCGATGCGCACGTGCATGCCGGCGTTCACTCCGCCCAGGGCGTACGAGTTCGCCATGTTGTTCGCGCCGTCGCCGTAGTAGGTCAGGGTGAGGCCGGCGAGGCCGTTGCCCTCACCGGTGCCCCGATGCTCGCGGATGGTGAGGAGGTCCGCGAGGATCTGGCACGGGTGGTAGTCGTCGGAGAGCGCGTTGACGACCGGTACGCGGGAGTGCTCGGCCATCTCCTCGAGGCCGGCCTGGGCGAAGGTGCGCCAGACGATCGCGGAGACCATGCGTTCGAGCACGCGGGCCGTGTCCGCGATCGACTCCTTGTGGCCGAGCTGGCTCTCGCCGGGGTTGACGATGAGCGGGCTCCCGCCCAGCTGGGACACGCCCGCGGCGAAGCTCACCCGGGTGCGGGTGGAGGTCTTGTCGAAGAACACCGCCACCGTCTGCGGCCCCTCGAGCGGTCGCTGCGAGTACGGGCTCTCCTTCAGCGAGGCCGCGAGGTCGAGCACCTCGGCCTGCTCCGCCGGGGTGAGGTCGGTGTCCTTGAGGAAGTGCCGGGTCATGATGCTCCTTCTTCCGCGGCCTGGGCGGTGAGTGCCGCCCGGTGCGCGGATGCGACGATTCCGGGGAGTGCGCGGACGAATCCGAGCAGCTCCTCCTCGGTGATGATGAGGGGCGGGGCCAGCCGCAGGCGCGAAGCGGTCACGGGATTGACGATGTAGCCGGCCTCCAGCGCGGCGGCGGCGACCTCCTTGGCCCGTCCGTCCGTGAGCTCGACGCCGAGCAGGAGACCCGCACCGGTGACGTCCGCGACCTCGGCGAGGCCGCGCAGGGCGTTCCGCGCCGCGGTGCCCACCTGCGAGACCTGCTCCACGACGCCCTCGGCAGCGAGCGTCTTCAGGACCGCGTGCGCGGCGGCGGTCACCACCGGGTTGCCTGAGAACGTCGATCCGTGCTGGCCCGCCTGGAGCAGTCCGGTGACCGCGCTGCCGAAGGCGACGGTGGCGCCGATCGGCATGCCGCCGCCGAGGCCCTTGGCGAGCGTGACGACGTCCGGGCTCACCCCCTCCCCGATCTCCGGGTCCTGGAAGGCGAACCAGTGGCCGGTGCGGCCCACGCCGGTCTGCACCTCGTCGAGGACGAGCAGCGCGCCCACCGCGCTCGTGGCCTCCCGTGCCGCCGTGAGGTAGCCGGTGGGGTGGCGGCGCACGCCGGCCTCCCCCTGCACGGGTTCGAGGATCACGGCGGCCGTGTCCGCGTCGACGGCGGCGCGCAGCGCCGCCTCGTCGCCGAAGGGCACGTGCACCACCCCGGGCACGCCCGGTTCGAAGGGCGCACGGTAGGCGGCCTTCGAGGTGAGCGCCAGTGCACCCATCGTGCGTCCGTGGAAGGAGCCCTCGACGCAGACGATCTTCGACCGGCCGGTCCTGCGCGTGATCTTCAGCGCCGCCTCATTGGCCTCGGCCCCGGAGTTGGAGAAGAAGACCGTGGAGCCCTCCGGCGCCTTGAGCAGGGAGAGCAGCGTGTCCGCGGTCTCGATCTGCGGGCGGGAGGCGAAGAAGTTGGAGATGTGACCGAGCGTGGAGATCTGCTCCGTGACTGCCTCGACGATCGCGGGATGCGCATGACCCAGTGAGTTCACGGCGATGCCGGAGAGGAGGTCGAGGTACCGGGTCCCCGTCTCGTCCCAGACGTGGCATCCCTCGCCCTTCACGAGCAGGCGCTGCGGTGTGCCGAATACGGGCATGAGCGCGCCGCGGTACTCCGACTGCCAGTCCGCGTGGTGGTCCGGATCGCTCATGTGTGTGCTCCTCCTGGATGTGCGGGGGTGTGTGCGCCCGCAGAGTGTGCGTCAGCGGTGTGCTGCGGTTCCGGCTCGTGCGTGACCATGGTGCCGATGCCCTCGGAGGTGAAGACCTCGATGAGGAGCGAGTGCGCCACGCGGCCGTCGATGATGTGCGCCTGGTGCACCCCGGCGTCCATCGCCTCCAGCGCGGCGGTCATCTTGGGGATCATGCCGGAGTCCAGGCGGGGAAGCAGCTCGCGCAGCTCCTCCGGGCTGATGCGCGAGATGAGGCTGTCCCGGTCCGGCCAGTCCCGGTAGAGCCCCTCGATGTCCGTGAGCATCACGAGCTTGTCCGCCCGGATGCGGCGGGCGATCGCTGCCGCGGCGAGATCCGCATTCACGTTGAGCGGCTTGCCCGCCTCCCCGCCCATCTCCGCGGCGATCGAGCAGATGACGGGGACCCGCCCGGCATCGAGCAGCTCGTGGAGGAACTGCGTGTTGACCTGCTGGATCTCGCCCACCCGGCCCAGCTCCACGACCTCGCCGTCCACCACGGCGGTGGTGGGGGTCGCGAGCAGCAGGTCCGCGTCCTCGCCGGAGAGGCCCACGGCCGCATCGCCGTTCATGTTGATGCGGGCCACGATCTCCCGATTCACCTGGCCCGCGAGCACCATGCGGATGACCTCGGCGGCCTCCTCGCTGGTGACGCGCTGGCCGGCGCGGAACTCGCTCTCGATGGCGAGCCTGCCCAGCATCGCGTTGATCTGCGGGCCGCCGCCGTGCACCACGACGGGTTTGAGGCCGGCGAAGCGGAGGAAGGCGATGTCGTCCGCGAAGCTCTGCTGGAGCTCAGGCGTGATCATGGCATTGCCGCCGTATTTGATGACGATGGTGGCGCCGGCGAACTCCTTGATCCACGGCAGGGCCTCCGTGAGCACCGCGGCCTTGGACTGCGCCTGCACGAACCGCTCCTCGCTGTTCATCTCAGCAATTCCCCTCTCCCCGACCACTGTGGGCCGCGGTGTCGATTCCGCCGCTGCCGCCGCTCCGACCTTCTCTCTCCAGCCGGCATGAACCCGCCGCTGCACTGCGCTCACGTCGAGTACGCACTGTTCTCCTCCACATAGTCGTGGGTGAGGTCCGAGGTCCACACCGTCGCGGACTCCTCACCGGCATGGAGGTCGATGACCACGTCCACGCGGCGGGAGAAGACCACCTGCTCCGGATCCGCGTCCGGGGTGGAGCCGGTGCAGACCTGCACGCCGTTGATGGCGACGTCGATCGCGGTGGGTTCGAACTCCGCATCCGTCACGCCCACCTGCGCCACGACCCTGCCCCAGTTGGGGTCCTCACCGAAGATCGCGGCCTTGAAGAGGTTGGAGCGGCCGACCGCGCGGCTCACCGTGACGGCGTCGGCCACCGTGGCCGCGCCCCGCGTCGTGATCGCGATGTCGTGATGCGCGCCCTCCGCGTCGACGTGGAGCTGACCGGTGAGGTCGAGGCACGCCTGGGTGATCGCCTCCGTGAGCTCGGCCTCGCTCGGACTCGTGCCGGAGGCGCCGGAGGACATGAGGATCACGGTGTCGTTGGTGGACATGCAGCCGTCCGTGTCAAGGCGGTCGAAGGACACGGAGGTCGCCGCGCGCAGGGCGCGGTCGAGGACCTCCTGGTCCACGGCGGCGTCCGTGGTGAGGACGACGAGCATGGTCGCGAGCCCCGGTGCGAGCATGCCCGCGCCCTTGGCCATGCCGCCCACGCGGTAGCCCCCCCGCTGCAGCGCCACCGTCTTGGCCACGGTGTCCGTCGTCATGATCGCCTCGGCGGCGCTCCTGCCGTGCGCGTCCTCCGCACCCGCGGCCTCGACGAGCCCGGGCAGCCCCTCGACGATCCTGTCGCGGAAGTCCTGACCGCCCACGCCGATGAGGCCCGTGGAGCACACCAGCACGTCCACCGGGGAGACCCCGAGGAGCGCGGCCGCACGCTCCGCGGTGAGATGCGTGGTCTGGAAGCCGAACTCGCCGGTGTAGCAGTTGGCTCCGCCGGAGTTGAGGACGACGGCCCTGGCACGGCCGTCAGCGCTGGCCTGCTCCGACCACAGCACGGGGTTCGCCTTGCAGCGGTTGGAGGTGTACACGGCCGCGACGGCGTCCGCCGGCCCGTCGTTGACGACGAGTGCGAGGTCCGGCTTGCCGGAGGGCTTGAGGCCCACCGTGAGCCCTGCGGCGGAGAAGCCCTGCGGATGGGTGACGGTCATCGGTGCGCTCCTGACGGGAAGTGGGGGTGGTGGGTGCTCACGGCGCGACGCCGTCGACGGGGAGGGCGAGCGCCTCGTCCAGGCCCAGCGCGAGATGCGCGGACTGGAGCGCCTGGCCGGCGGTGCCGCGGACCAGGTTGTCGATCGCGGCGGTGACGAGGACGGTGCCGGCGCGGTCGTCGATCCCGTACTGGAGATGCGCGGAGTTCGACCCGGTCACGGAGCCGGTGCGCGGCCACTGCCCGGTGGGGAGGACGGTGACGAAGGGCTCCTCACCGTAGGCGGAGGCGAAGGCCTCCGCGGCCCGCGCAGGGGCTTCGGCCGCGGAGACCCCGGCGGCGAGCGGTGCGCTCACGGTCGCGTGGATGCCGCGGGCCGTCGGCACGAGGGTGGGGGTGAAGGAGATGCGGACGCCGCCGTCGTGCTGCTCCTGGGCGGGGATGCCGAGCACCCGGGCGAGGTTCTGCTCGATCTCCGGGATGTGCCGGTGGGTGCCCGCCTGCGAGTACGAGCTCACGTCGCCGAGGATCTCGCCGGCCAGCAGGTGCGGCTTGAGCGCCTTGCCCGCGCCGGAGACCCCGTTGGCCAGCGTCGCGGTGAGGCAGGTGGGATCGACGAGGCCGGCGGCGAGGAGCGGCTGGACGGCCAGGGTCACCGCGGTGACGTTGCAGCCCGGCACCGCGATGCGCTTCGCCTCCCGCAGCACCTCGCGCTGCTTCGTCCCGTCTGCGTGCATGAGCTCCGGCAGCCCGTAGTCCCAGCTGCCCTGGTGCTCGCTCCGGTAGAAGTGCTCCCACGCCCACGCCGAGGTGAGCCGGTGGTCCGCGGCGAGGTCGAGGATGAGGGTCTCCGGGCTCGTGGCGGCGAGCTCCGCCGCGATGGCGCCGGAGGCCCCGTGCGGCAGGGCGAGGACCACGACGTCGTGGCCGGCGAGCGTCTGCGCGTCGGAGGGCCTGATGACCATGTCCGCGTACGAGCCGAGGTGCGGCTGGTGGGCGCCGAGGCACTCTCCCACCGTGGAGTGCCCTGCCACGGTGGTGACGGAGAGCTGCGGGTGGCGGGCGAGGAGGCGCAGGACCTCGCCCCCTGCATAGCCGGTGGCGCCGGAGACGGCGACGGTGAAGGTCTGCATATGCATAACCATACGCACCATCGCGTTTTTATCCAAGTCCGGGGAGGGGCACCCTCGCGCACTCCCTCCCGGCCTCCGCGCGGTGAGACGCTCCGCACAGTGAGACGCGGGCCTCCCTCAGGGCGTTCCGGCTCCTACGATGGGAGCGACCGGACGACGACGGCACGCGCGGCGTGCAGGCGAAGGAGCAGAGCATGGCTGAGCAGATGAAGGCGGTCCGCGCGATGAGCGCAGGAGGCCCCGAGGTCCTGGAGTACGGCACGGCCGACGCACCCGCGGCCGGCCCCGGCGAGCTCCTCGTGGACGTGCGGGCCGCCGGGGTGAACTTCATCGACACCTACCGGCGCTCCGGCGTCTATCCCATGGACTATCCGCACATCGTGGGCGTCGAGGGCGCCGGCGTGGTGGCCGAGGTGGGCGCGGGCGTCACGGACTTCTCCCCCGGCGACCGCGTGGCCTGGCACGACGCCCCCGGCTCCTACGCCACCCGCGTGGCCGTGGCGGCGGACATGGTCATGCGCGTGCCGGAGGGCGTGGACTTCGAGGCCGCCGCAGCCCTCCCCCTCCAGGGGCTCACCGCGCAGTACCTGGCCACGGGCTCGCACCGGGTGGAGGCCGGTCAGACGGCCCTCGTCCACGCCGCCGCCGGCGGTGTGGGCCTGCTCCTCACGCAGATCGTCAAGCATCTGGGCGGGCGCGTGATCGGCACCGTCTCCACCGAGGAGAAGGCGGAGCTCGCCCGTGCGGCGGGCGCGGACGAGGTCTTCCTCTACGGCGACGGCGTCGACGTGGCGCAGACGGTCCTCGACCTCACCGGGGGCCGCGGGGTCGACGTCGCCTACGACGGGGTCGGCAGGGACACCTTCGACGCGTCGCTGAAGGCCACCGCCGTCCGCGGTTCGCTCGTGCTGTTCGGCGGGGCGAGCGGACAGGTGCCGCCGTTCGACATCCAGCGGCTCAACTCCGGCGGCGGACTCTTCCTCTCCCGGCCGTCGCTGCAGTGGTTCGTGCGCACACCGGAGGAGCTGCGCGAGCGCTCCTCCATGCTCTTCGACGGACTGGAGACCGGCTGGCTGGACTTCCGCGTGGGGCAGACCTTCCCGCTCGCGGACGCTGCCGAGGCCCACCGCGCACTCGAGGGCAGGCGGACGACGGGCAAGGTCGTCCTGGTGCCGTGAGGCGAACGGGAGCCGCCCCTCGCGCCGCTCCCGTGTGAGGAGTCACAGTCCGTCACAGTCACGTGGCGGACTGTGACGTTCTGTGTCGATTCTGGTCGTACTCCTCAGTAGGGTGGCCCACCCTTGAGTGGCATGCCGCAGGCGTGCGCCGGCGGCATGCCGGCCCGCAGAGGTCTTCAGGGGGACGCACACGTGATCGAACTGACCGAGCTCCGGAAGGAGTTCGCCGGGGTGACCGCTCTGGACGGCATCACCCTCCGCGTCGAGGAGGGCTCGATCCACGGGATCGTGGGCCGGTCCGGCGCCGGCAAGTCCACCCTCATCCGCTGCCTCACAGGCCTGGAGCGCGCGAGCTCCGGGCAGGCGCTCATCGCCGGCACGGACATCACCCAGCTCAGCAGCGCCCGGCTCCGGGCGGCACGCCGGAACATCGGCATGGTGTTCCAGCACGCCAATCTCCTCGACTCGCTCACGGCGCTGGGCAACGTCGAGCACCCGCTGCGCGTGGCCGGTGTGCCGCGGAGCCGGCGGCGCTCCCGCGCCCTCGAGCTGCTCGAGCTCGTGGGCCTGGCCGATCGCGCGCAGAACCATCCGGCGCAGCTCTCCGGCGGTCAGCAGCAGCGGGTGGGCATCGCCCGCGCACTCGCCTGCGAACCCAAGATCCTGCTGTGCGACGAGCCCACCTCGGCGCTGGACTCCTCGACCACCAGTCAGATCCTGCAGCTCATCTCCTCGCTGCGGGACCGCCTGGGCATCACGGTCCTCATCATCACCCACGAGATGGCCGTGGTCCGCGAGATCTGCGACTCCGTCACCCTCCTGGCCGCGGGCCGGGTCCAGCAGAGCGGGTCACTGGGCGAGATCCTCAGCGCGCCCGGCACTCCCCTGGCCAAGGACCTCGTGCCGCTGCCCCACGTCCCCGCGGCCCAGGAGGGCACCAGCGTGGAGGTCGCCCTGGCCGGCACCTCGGTCTCCGCGCTCTTCGACGCGGCCCGCGCGGCCGGCACGCCCATCGTCTCCGTGGAGGCCGGCACGCTCGAGGTCATCGACGGCGTGCAGACGGGCCGCCTCCGCATCACCCCCGAGCGGCCGGAGCACCGGGCCACGCTCGTCCGTGCGCTGGCCAGCGCCGGCTACCACGTGGAGGACGCCGCCTGATGCACACCCTGTACTCCCACGCCGTGCTCACCGCCGTCACGCCGCGCGAGCGCCCCACCTGGTTCGACAACCCGGCCATCACGGTCGAGGCGCTGCCGTCCCTGGGCGAGACGATGCTCATGATCCTCTTCGCCACTCTGTTCTCCGTGGTGGTCGGCCTGCCGCTGGGGATCTGGCTCTACTCGAGCGCCCGCGGCGGGCTCGCCCCCAACGGCGTGGTCTACCGCGTGCTGTCCGCCGTCGTGGACATCACCCGCTCCATCCCCTTCATCATCCTCATGATCGCGCTCATCCCCTTCGCCCGCTTCGTCACGGGGGCGGCACTGGGCTGGCAGGCCACCGTCGTCTCCCTCACGGTGGGAGCCATCCCGTTCTACGCCCGCCTCGTGGAGAGCGCGCTGCGGGAGATCCCCGGCGGCAAGATCGAGGCCGTGCAGATGATGGGGGCGAGCAACTGGCAGATCATCCGCCAGGTCCTCGTGCCGGAGGGCCTGCCCGGCCTCGTCTCCGCCGCGACCGTCACCGCCGTCACGCTCGTGGGCTACACGGCGATGGCCGGCGCCGTGGGCGGAGGCGGCCTCGGCGCACTGGCGATCTCCTACGGATACCAGCGCTACCAGGCGGACACCATGATCGCCTGCATCGTCCTGCTGGTGGCAGTCGTCATGCTGCTGCAGCTGCTGGGCGACGCCCTGGCGAAGGCCGTCGACCACCGCAGGTGAGCGCGGCCCCTCCCCGCGGCCGGCGCACGCGGCTCCGCGCTGCCCGCTTCCATACCGTCCCATGACCCCACCCGACCTCGCACACATCCACACAAGGAGCATCATGCGCAAGCACCTCGTCCTCGCGGCCGCCGTCGCGGCGACCGCCCTCACCCTCTCCGCCTGCGGCGCCGGCGGCGGAGAGTCCTCCGTGGGCACGGAGGCGGACGGCGTCACCACCCTCAAGGTGGGCGCCACCCCCGTCCCCCAGGGCGACATCCTCAACTTCGTCGACGAGAACCTCGCCGCGGACGCCGGCCTGGACATCGAGGTCGTCGAGTACACCGACTACACGCTGCCCAACAAGGCGCTGGTGGACGGCGACATCGACGCGAACTACTTCCAGCACATGCCCTACCTGCAGTCCGAGGTGGACGGCCAGGGCTACGAGATCGCGGCGTTCGAGAGCATCAACATCGAGCCCTTCGCGCTGTTCTCCGAGTCCGTCGACAGCGTCGACGAGCTGCCGGACGGCGCGCAGATCGGCATCAACAACGATCCCTCCAACCAGGGACGCGCGCTCGACCTCCTGCAGAAGTCCGGCGTCATCACGCTCGACGACTCCGTGGACGTGACGACCGCGACCATCCACGACGTGGCGGAGAACCCCAAGAACCTCGAGTTCGTCGAGGCCGACGCCGCACAGCTCGCCCGCACGCTCGCGGACGTCGATGCCTCCGTCATCAACGGCAACAACGCGCTCGAGGCAGGCCTGTCCCCCACGAAGGACGGCATCCTCGTCGAGGAGGCCGAGGGCAACCCCTACGGCAACTTCCTCGCGGTGCGCTCTGGTGACGAGGAGAACGAGGCCATCGTCAAGCTCGACGAGCTGCTCCACTCCGATGAGGTCCGCACCTTCATCGAGGAGAACTGGCCCGACGGTGAGGTCGCTCCCGCCTTCTGAGCCGGCGGCGGGCCGGGCTGCACAGCCCGGGCCGAACGCCGCGATCCCTCAGGCGACGTCCGCGGTTCCACGGCGTCCCTGAGGGATCGCGGCATTCAGGAGGTGCTACCAGAGCAGGGCGCGGCGGTCCCGCAGCGCAGGTGCGAGCACGAGTCCGGCCAGCACCATGCCCGCCATGAGCACCCAGGCACCGAAGTACGTGAAGATCGTGAGCTGCTCCGCCAGCGGCGGGCCGAAGTCGAACGCCATCATCACGACACCGCCCAGCACCAGGGCCGTGGCGAGCACCACCTGGACGAGCTGGTCCACCACCGTGCGCACGAGGTTGCGGATGAGATCCGTCGTCAGCCCGCTCGTGCCGATGTCGAGGCTGCCGTCCTGCAGGTGCTTGACCACACGGGACACCTCGATGGGCAGAGAGGCCAGCGCCGGCAGCGTCGCGTTCGCGTAGAGCGCCGTGTCGTCGAGGGTCTTCCGGAGGTTCCGGGAGCCCGCGAGCACCTCTCTGCCGTGCGAGCGGACGAGACCGAGCAGATCGCTGCGCGGGTCGAGCTTCCGGAGGCTGTCCTCGAGCGTGGTGATGGCCCTGAACGCCTGTGCGACAGCGGTGGGCATCGCGAAGCCGTGGTCGAACACGAAGTCCAGCAGCTCCCGGAAGAAGCCCGAGGCCGCTCCGCCCGAGCGGCCGGCCGCCGTGGGATCGGCGCTCTGGCTGGGCTCCTCCGCGCCGCCGGAGTCGAAGCGCAGCATGATCTGGCCGATCTCCCGCTGCATCCGCCGCAGGTCCGTCCCGGGCGGCATGCCGAACATGTCGATGACGGCGTTGGTCGCCGCCTGCGAGTTCTGCTTGTCGAAGGCCAGCAGCAGTGTGAGCACGTCGCGGCGGTCCCGCGCGTCCAGGCGCCCGACGGCGCCGAAGTCGATGAGGCCCAGCGTGCCGTCCGGCGCGACCATGATGTTGCCCGGGTGCAGATCCGCGTGGAAGACCCCGGTGTCCAGCATCTGGCGGGCGATCGTCATGAACAGCTGCTCGCACATCTCCCGGCGCACCAGCGTGGACGTCCCGGCCAGCGCCTCCGCGCTGCGGGACAGCGGCCGGCCCGCCATCCTGTCCATGACCAGCACCCGCTCGCCGGAGAGCGCGCCGTAGACCTCCGGGATGCGCACGATGCCGCCGCGGGGCGCGTCGTCCGGGGCGCCGGAGCCCGCTCGCCCGCCCAATGCGGTGGAGACCTGTGCGACGGAGCGGCCGAGGATCGTCATCTGGCGGGCCTCGCCCCGGTAGTCCAGCTCCTCCGCCAGCGACTCCACGAACCCGCGGGCGATCTCCACGAGCCCGATGCTCTTGGCCCACTGCGCGGAGTTCTCGAACCGCTCCGCGAGATTCATGATGATGGCGGAGTCCGCACGCACCTGTCTGCGCAGATTGGGCCGCTGGACCTTGACGACGACCTCCTCACCGCTGTGCAGGACCGCGCGGTGCACCTGCGCCACCGAGGCCGCCGCGAGGGGCTCCTCGTCGAACTCGCGGCACACCTCCTCCAGCGGACGCCCCCAGGCCTTCTCCAGCTCCGGCCGGATGGTGGAGAAGGGCACCGGCGGCACCTCCGACTGCAGCGCGGAGAACTCCTCGACGAACTCGCTGGGGATCATGTCCGCACGCGTGGCGACGAACTGCCCCAGCTTGACGAAGGACACCCCCGCGGCCGCGAGCGCCTCCGCCGCCGTCCGTGCGAGCTCCCTCCGCGAGACGCGCAGGCTGGGCATTCGCGGTTTGAGATACCGGCGCAGGCCGAAGCGGAACAGGATGCCCTGGATCTCCCACAGCCGCCTGGTGGTCCGGTACCAGGACGGCATCCGCGCCGCCGTCCGCGCCACCTGCGTGAAGGAGCCCGAGGGCAGCACCAGTTCGATGGCCAGCATGACGTAGAGCTGGATGGTGAGGAACCAGCCGAAGATGAGCAGGAACACCATGACGGCAGGGAAGCTCATCCCCAGGAACGGCACGTCGCCGCGCTGGGTGATCTGCAGCATCTCGAACGCCTGCAGGGTCACCGGCCAGATGGACAGGCCCATGACGAGGGAGACGAGCGTGTTGCGCAGAGCGCCGGTCCCCACCGTGATGAGACGCCGGACGAGCGCCCCCACGACCACGGCATTCACGAGTCCGAGGACGATGGTCCAGAAGACGTTCATGCCACCCTCCCGGGAACGAGCCGAACTGCGGTGCGAGGACAGTGCACGGCGGCGGAGCAGCGTCTCCGCCGCCGTGACCAGGCTACATGGGCACGGTGAGCACCCGGGTCCCGTCGGAGAGGTCTCCCGGGATGAGACCGGAGGCCGCTTCGCGCAGCGCAGCCGGGGTGTCCCTGCCGGCCCGCACGAACCTTCCGGTCCAGGCGTCCAGCTCCCCGGACGCCAGCGTGAGAGCCAGCTCGACGACGTCCGCGGGATCCGTCCAGTCCGCGGCCGTGCGGTGATCGTGCATGGGCATCGACTTCGTCATGTCCGACTCGATGACGCCCGGTGCCATCTCGAACACCCGCAGGCCCCGTTCGTGGCCGTAGTCCACGAGCGACTGGGCGAGGCGGAACAGTCCGGCCTTCGACGCGGAGTAGGCCGCGTGCGCGGACGTGCCCTGCGCGCCGGAGCCGGAGTTGAGGTCGATGATCCGCACCGGCGCCCCGCTGGACTCCGCGGTCGCCAGGAGCCCGGGCAGAAGCGCCCGAGTCACCCGGAAGGCGCCCACGAGATTGGTCTCCAGCACGGCGGCCATGTCCTCGGCGTCGATCTCCCAGACCGGGCCCTCCGCCTTCTCCACGATGCCGGCGTTGTTCACCAGCACACACAGCGGCGCGTCCCACTCCCGGCCCAGGGCCTCGACCGTCTCCGCGAGCGCGGCCACGGAGGCCGGATCCGTCTGGTCCAGAGCCGTGCCGCGGACGCGCGGAGAGAGCACCGGGGCCGAGGCGCCGGCGCCTGCCGCTGCCGCGATCTCACCGGCCGCACGCTGTGCGGACTCCTCCCCACGGGCGGTGAGGAGCACCGGGTACCCGGCACGGACGAAACCCTCCGCCAGATGCCGCCCGATCCCCCGGGCACCTCCGGTGACGAGCACGAGGCTGTGGGCGTAGGCCGCACTGCCGGCTGCCCGGCCTCCTGCATCAGCCGCCGTCATGACCGGACCTCCGCGCCGTGTGCCGCAGCGGCCGCGGCGGTGGCCCGCTCCCGCAGCGCGGAGGCCTCATCGGCCGTGAGCGTGCGATCCGCGGCGCGGAAGGTCATGCGCAGCGCCAGGGACTTGCGACCGGCCGGCACCTGGTCCCCGCTGTAGACGTCGAACACCTCCAGCGACTCCAGCTCCTCACCCGCAGCGGTGCGCAGGGTCTCCATGAGCTCCGCTGCCGGGAGCGCGGCGTCGACCACGAGCGCCACGTCCTGCCGCGACACCGGGTAGGTCGAGAGCACGCCCGCCCACGTGCGCGAATCGGGTTCTGCCACGAGCGCATCGAGATCGATCTCGAAGGCCACGGTGCGTGCAGGCAGGCCCAGGTTCTCGCACACCTTGGGGTGGAGCTCGCCGGCCCAGCCCAGCACGGCGCCGGAGGCGAGCTCGATCCGGGCGCAGCGGCCGGGATGCCACGGCGCACGCGCGTCCGCCCTCACGGTGACGGTCTGCCCGCAGCTGCGGGCGATCTCCCGGACGAGCTCGATCGCGTCATGTGCGTCCGCCCGGCGGCCGGCACCGGCCACGGACGGCGGCACCGCGTGGCCGGCGAGCACACCGGCGACGTGGAAGGGCTGGTGAGGGACGCTGCCGAAGACGTCCTCCAGCTCCGCGGCCGTGGGGTGGTAGCCCGGCAGGAAGCGCGGACCCGGACGGTCGCTGGGGCGCCCGCCCTCGGTGACCTGGCCGGCCTCGAAGACCGCCACGTCCTTGAACCCGCGGCCGGTGTTGCGCACCACGGCGTCCGTGAGGGTGGCGAGGAGGCTTGAGCGCATGAGCGGCCGGTCCTCGCCCAGCGGGTTCGCGATCCGCACCATCGCCCTGCGCGGGTCGTCCTCGCCCAGCAGCATCTGGTCCGCGCGCTCCGCCGAGGTGAAGGGATAGGTGAGCACCTCGCTCAGCCCGGAGTCCGCCAGCAGGTTCGACACGCGGCGGCGCGCCCGCTGGGCGGCGGTGAGACCGGAGCCGCCCGGTGCCTGCGGCACCACGGAGGGGATCTCCCCGTAGCCGCCGGCACGGACGATCTCCTCGACCAGGTCCACGCCCTCGGTGAGGTCCGGACGCCAGCTGGGCACCGTCACGCGCAGCATCGGCACCTCTGCGTCCGCGTCCGCCGGCACGGCCTCGGCACCCACGGCGGCGAGCAGGTCGACGACCTCCTCCTGCGAGTACTCCACCCCCACCCGGCGCGTCGCCAGGTCCGCGGGCAGGTCGATGACGCGCCGTGCCGGGGCGCTGCCCGCCTCGGTCACGTGGGGGCTCACCGTGCCGCCCGCCAGCTCCGCCAGCAGGTCCGCCGCACGCCGCGCCGCCGCGGGCCCGAGCTCCGGGTCCACACCGCGTTCGAACCGCCGGGCCGCCTCACTGGGGAGCTTGTGCCGGCGCGCCGTCCGCGCGATCGTCACCTGGTCGAAGTGGGCCGCCTCCAGGACGATGTCCGTGGTGGCGTCCGTGACCTCGAGTGCGGCCGAGCCCATGACACCGGCCAGGCCGATGATGCGGCTCCCCGGCGCACCGTCGCCGGCGTCCGTGATGAGGAGGTCCTCCGGGTCGAGCGTGCGGGTGACGTCGTCCAGTGTCGTGAGCTTCTCACCCGCCTGCGCACGGCGGACGGTGATGGTCCCGGAGAGCTTGGCCGCGTCATAGGCGTGCAGCGGCTGCCCGAGCTCCAGCATCACGTAGTTGGTGACGTCCACCGCGAGGCTGATGGGCCGCATGCCCGCCTCCAGCAGCCTGCGCTGCATCCAGAACGGCGTGCGCGCCTGCGGGTCAGTACCGGTGACGGTCACGGCGGTGAAGCGCGAGCAGCCGGGCACGCCGTGGATCGGGGCGGCATCCGCGAGCTCAACCGGATACCCCTCGGCGTCCGGTGCCTCGACCTGGACATCCGCCGGATCCGCGAACTCCTGCCCCTTGAGCATGGCGAACTCGCGCGCGATCCCGCGCATGCTCAGCTGGTAGCCGCGGTCCGGGGTGACATTCACGTCGAGGGTGACGCGGTCGAGGCCCAGCAGGGCGGTGGCGTCGTCCCCGGGCTGCAGCGCGGCGAGCTGCTGCTCGTCCAGGCCCAGGCGGGTGAGGACGATGATCCCGTCGTGGTCCTCGCCCAGCCCCAGCTCCCGGGCGGAGCAGATCATGCCGTCGGACACGTGGCCGTACGTCCTGCGCGCTGCGATCGCGAAGTCACCGGGCAGCACCGCACCCGGGAGAGCGGCGACGACGAGGTCGCCGGCGGAGAAGTTGTGCGCGCCGCAGACGATGCCGCGCGGTGCGTCCTCGCCCACGTCCACCTGGCACCAGTTGACGGTCTTGCCGTTGGAGTGCTCCTCCGGCTCCGCCGAGAGGACCCGGCCCACCGTGAGCGGGCCGGAGACCGTGGGACCGAAGAAGTCCTCCTCCTCCAGTCCGATGCCGGCGAGCTCCGCGGCGAGGGCGTGCGGATCCGGTGAGACGGAGGTGTCGACGTAGTCGGAGAGCCATTCGAGGGGGACGCGCATCAGGCGTTCACCCCGAAACGAGCGGAGAAGCGCAGATCGCCTTCCACCATGTCATGCATGTCGTTGATGCCTTCCCTGAGCATGAGCGTCCGCTCGATGCCCATGCCGAATGCGAATCCCTGGTACTCCTCCGGGTCCAGCCCGGCCGCGCGGATGACATTGGGGTGGACCATGCCGCAGCCGCCCCACTCGATCCAGCCGGCGCCGCCCACCTTCTGCGGGAACCAGAAGTCCATCTCCGCACTGGGCTCCGTGAAGGGGAAGAAGGACGGTCGCAGACGCGTGAGCGACTCCGGGCCGAACATAGCGCGTGCGAACTCGTCGAGCGTGCCCTTGAGGTTCGCCATCGTCAGACCGCGGTCGATCGCGATGCCCTCGACCTGGTGGAACACGGGTGTGTGGGTGGCGTCGAGCTCATCCGTGCGGAACACCTTGCCCGGACAGACGACGTAGAGGGGCACCCCGCGCTCCAGCAGGCTGCGGGACTGCACGGGAGAGGTGTGGGTGCGCAGCAGCAGGCCGGCCTCCGGCGGATCCGCGAAGAAGGTGTCCTGCATCTGCCGCGCCGGGTGGTCCGGGCCGAAGTTCAGCGAGTCGAAGTTGAGCCACTCCGCCTCGATCTCCGGGCCCTCGGCCACCTCCCAGCCGTGCGCCACGAAGTGGTCCGCGATCTGCTCCTGCAGCAGCTGGAGAGGATGCCGGGCACCGGCGAGCCGGCGGGGTGCCGGCAGGGTGACGTCGATCGCCTCCGCGACCAGCACCTCGGCGTCCCGCTTGGCCTCCAGCTCTGCGAGCCGGGCGGCATGGGCCTTGTTCACGCGACCGCGGGACTGGCCGACGATCTTGCCCGCCGCGGCCTTCTCCTTCTTCTCGAGGGAGCCGATCTGCCGGTTGGCGAGGGCGAGTGGGGAGCGGTCCCCCATGTGCGCGATCTTCACGGCCTTGAGCTCTTCGAGGTCGCCGGCGGCGGCGAAGGCGGCCAGCGCGGCCTCCACTGCGGCGGTGACCGCCGCCTCGTCGCGGGGGTCGACGGGTGGCTGTTCGGCAGCACTGGGCTGAGTCATCTGCCTGCTTTCTCCTCACGGATGCTGTTCAACACGGATGAGTCTATCCGTGCACGCCGGCCGCGCCGTGCGGCAGGTCAGAGACGCACGTGCTTGGCCGACTCATAGATGCAGATGCTCGCCGCGGTGGCGAGATTGAGGCTCTCCGCCCGGCCGTAGAGGGGGACGGCCACCGCGGAGTCGCACTGCGCACGGTCCGCCTCCGGCAGCCCCCAGGCCTCGTTGCCGAACACCCAGGCGGTGGGCCGGGTGAGGTCCAGGCCGGTGTCCCAGGGGACGTGGAGGTCGTGCGCCGGCGGATGCGCGTCCGCGGCCAGCACCTGGAGGCCGCGCGCGCGGGCGAGCTCTGCGACCTCCGGCAGGCCCACGTTCGTCACCACGGGCACATGGAACAGGGAGCCGGCGGTGGAGCGCACGGTCTTGGGGTTGTAGACGTCGACGCTCGAGGAGGTGACCACCACGGCGTCCGCGCCCGCCGCGTCCGCCACGCGCAGCACGGTGCCGGCATTGCCGGGGTCACGCACCTGCGAGAGCACGACGACGAGCCTGGCCTGCCTGGTGAGGACGTCCGCGAGCTCCACGTCCAGCTGTTCGACGACGGCGAGGATGCCCTGGGAGGCGACGGTGTCGGTGAGGCCGGCCAGCGCCTCGGCCGTCGCCTGCCGCACGCGCAGCCCCGCTCCGCGGGCCGCCTCGACGACGTCCGGGTGCCGCTCGGCGGCCTCCGGAGTGGCCCACACGTCCAGGACCGCACCGGCGGGGCGCGGTTCGCGGCCCTCCTCGTGCTGCCCTGCGGTCGCGGCGACCGGCCGCAGCTCACCCTGGCGGCGCACGGCCTCGCGCACGGCCTGCGGACCCTCGACGAGGAAGCGGCGCTCCCGCTTCCGCCCGGTGCGCCGGAGCAGCTTGCCCGCCTCCTTGAGCTTGGAGGACAGGGGGTTGCGGACCTCCGGCCCGGTGAGAAGGGGGTGGACAGGGGCCGATTCAGGGGTAGCGCTCATGGGCCAGAGCCTAGCGGGCCGCGCGTGCTCAGCCGAACATGCGGCCGGCCTCATAGACCTCGAAGCCGCCGTCCGCCTGCCCGCGCATGAGCAGGTAGAGGTGGTACTCGTCCGCAGGGCCGTCCGGCATCGACACACCGCACACCACATCCCCGGCACGCACCTCCTCCTCCCAGGCGGTGGGCTGGCCGCTGAGCGTCTCGCCGCTGTGGAAGCGGTACTCGTCGAGGGAGAAGGCACTCTCGCCCATACCGGCGGGAGTGGCGTTCGACGACACCGGCTCGCAGGCGCCCACCGTGTTCCCCTCGAAGTGCACGCTGCGCACCGTGGGCGGGTCCGCGGCGGTCCCGTCGCCCAGCACCTCCTCGAGTGAGTCCATCACCCTCTGCGTCGCATGGGCGGAGGCCGCCTCGTCGTCCCCGGCTCCCACCGCATCCACGAAGGCCTGCACGCTCTCCTGCGACGGCATGCGCACATCGCCCGAGGGCGTGTGGAAGACCGTGTCCGCGTGGACCATCCGCTCCCCGTCCCACCGGTAGGCGAGATCCGCGGAGCCGGACTTGCCACAGGCGTGGCAGGAGTCGTCGCCGTAGAGGTCGAGGCCCCGCAGGTTGAAGGTGAGCACCGGACCCATCGCGCCCAGGTCCGCCATCGCGGGCTCCATCGCCGAGGCCTGCAGGTCCTGCCTCTGCCCCTCGGCGGGATCGCCCCACACCTCGACGGAGTCGAGCAGGGTGAGCCCCGCGTCGTAGATGCCCACGGAGGGATAGGCGTACGCTCCGCCGCCGAAGCAGGAGAAGCTCACCGCGGTCGCGGGCGACTCGCCCAGCCGTGTGGGCCTGACCTCGTCGATCACGACGCTGCCGTAGGAGTCCGCGCCGCTGCCCTGGGCGGTGCCGTCCCGGAACTCGCCCTGGCCTGTGAATGTCCCGTCGTCCTCCTCCCCCAGGTACTCCGTGGAGTAGTGGAGGCCGAAGGCCGCGCAGGTGGGCGGCAGCTCGAACGTCGCATTCTCGAAGGCCTCCCGGCCGGGGCCGAGGACGGCACCGCCGCCCTCCTGTCCGGGCTCGGGCGGCTGCGCCCGGGCCTGCTCCTCCCCCGTGGAGGCGTCGAAGCCGAAGACCGTGAACACGCCGTCCGCCACGGTGCGGAGCTGTCCGCCGCTCACGGTGAAGCTGGTGAGCCCCGGGACCTCCAGGGTCCAGAGCACCTCGCCCGTGGCCGCGTCGAGACCGCGGACCGCGTCAGCAGCACCCAGCACCAGCACGTCGTCCTCGAGCGCCCAGCCGGGCTGCGCCGTGAGCGAGCCCAGCCCGGTGACCGCTGCCGAGGCCGCATCGAGACCCCGCTGCCACAGGACCTCCTCCGGGCTCACCACTGCGAGCACCGTTCCGTCCGAGACGGCCCACGGGCCGGTTCCGGTCCGCCCCGCATCCTCGGATTCCTGCACGTCCTCCACCGGACCGACCATCCGCACCGGTCCCTCCTGATCGAGGGACACACCCGGATACGGTTGGCCCGCGGGACCGAGCAGGGTGCCGTCCTCCTCGAGCTCGAGCGGCACCGCGGCCGTGGCAGGATCGGCGGCCTCTTCGTCGGGGCGGCTCCCGTCCGTGCCGGCACCCTCCGCACCGGTCTCGTCCGCATCGCCCTCACCGGGAGTGATCTCCCCGGTCTCCCGGTCGATGCGCACGTCGCCGCACACCAGCGCCGCGCCGTCGGCAGCGCAGCTCACGGGGGTGCCGTGCAGCTCCGGCAGACCCTGTTCGGGGGCGTCCTCGTCCGGGAAGAGCGCTGTCGGCTCCGCGGGGGCGTCTGCGTGCGGCACAGGAGCGGCCCAGCGGGGTGCGCCCCTCTCGTCGAGTGCGTAGATGACCGAGCGGGACGGGGTGAGGAACCGCGCGAAGGCCGTGCTCGCCTCACCCAGCGTGCCGAGCGGCGCGATCCGCGCACCGTCCCCGAGGCCGGAGACGTCCGAGGCGGTGAGCTGGCCCGGTGCCGCGCCGTAGTCCGGCCCGCCGAACAGCTTCCCGAACGCGAAGATGCCCCCGACCGCCACGAGCACCGCGGCGAGACCCGCACCGATGCCCATGAGCAGCGGGCGCAGCGGACCGGAGCGCGGAGGTGTCTCATTCATGCCACTCATCTAAGCAGAGACTCTGCGACATTCCATCGACCCTCGCAGCCGGGACCCTCACGGACTCCGGACAGCACGAAGGGCCGGGGAGTGACCCCGGCCCTTCGTGCTGCGATGCGGCGCTCACCCTCGCGGAGGGGGCATGCTCACATCATGTCCTGTGCGGATCAGGCTGCGCTCTTGGCGGCGTTGACGTCTGCCGGCAGCGCGTCCTTGGCGACCTTGACCAGAGCGGCGAAGGTCGGCGCGTCGTTGACCGCGAGCTCGGCGAGCATACGGCGGTCCACCTCGACACCCGCGGCCTTGAGGCCCTGGATGAAGCGGTTGTAGGTCATGCCGTTGGCGCGGGCACCGGCGTTGATGCGCTGGATCCAGAGGCGGCGGAAGTCGCCCTTCCGCGCCCGGCGGTCGCGGTAGCTGTAGACCAGCGAGTGGATGACCTGTTCCTTGGCCTTGCGGTACAGGCGCGAACGCTGTCCGCGGTAGCCGCTCGCCCGGTCGAGGATGACCCGGCGCTTCTTCTTGGCGTTGACCGCCCTCTTCACACGTGCCACGTGTACTCCTTAGAAAACCAGATTCGTCGGTGGATGAGACTCAGCGCTTGCCGAGAAGCTTGAGGCCCTTGGCCCTGTCGCCTCCGACGAGCTCCTGATCCATCGAGATCCGGCGCTTACGGCGCGAGGACTTGTGCTCAGCGAGGTGGCGGTTGTTCACGCCCTCACGCATGACCTTTCCGGAACCGGTCAGACGCAGGCGCTTCTTGGCGCCGCTGTGGGTCTTCTGCTTCGGCATGGTGCCGTCTCCTTTTCACATCTTGTTGGTGGGCGCAGGTGCTCAGCCGAGCTGTTCGGAGGCTTCCTCCGAGCTGCGGCCGGACTTCGCCTGGGCCTCGCGGTCGCGGCGGGACTTGACCTCTGCGCGGGAACCCCGCGACTCGGCAGTCGCCCTGCGCGACTCCGCCTTCGCATCGGCCTTGGACTTCGCAGGTGCGATGACCATGACCATGTTCCGTCCGTCGACGCGGGGAGCGGACTCCACGCTGCCGAGTTCGGACACGTCCTCAGCCAGCCGATTGAGGAGCCTGACCCCCATCTCAGGACGCGACTGCTCACGACCGCGGAACATGATCATCACCTTGACCTTGTCCCCACCGGAGAGGAACCGCGTGACGTGGCCCTTCTTGGTCTCGTAGTCGTGCTCGTCGATCTTGAGGCGGAAGCGGATCTCCTTGAGAGCCGTGTTGGCCTGGTTCTTGCGGGCCTCGCGAGCCTTCTGCGCGGACTCGTACTTGAACTTGCCGTAGTCCATGAGCTTGACGACAGGGGGCTTGGCCTGAGGTGCGACCTCGACCAGGTCCAGCTCCGCCTCGCGGGCAAGGTCGAGCGCCTTGCGGATCGCGACGATTCCCACCTGTTCACCGTTGGGGCCTACCAGGCGGACTTCCGGGACTCGGATCCTATCGTTGATACGCGGCTCGCTGATGTGCTGCTCCTTCTTCGACTGATGACGACAACGCATACGCCGGAGGAAGCGGAAAAGGCCCCTTCCGACGATGCAGAGGGGCCCTGGTTCGCAGACGAGCGCACGGACGGGCGCACCTCTGTGAGGCGCGCCGTTCCTGCACTGGCAGGGGTACCCGATCGCGCTTGCGATCCAGGTGGGAGCCGAAGCCCCTCTTCACACTCGAACCATGTTACAGCACCTGCGGCACGAGTGCACATCCGACTGTGGAAGACTGGACCGCATGACCCAGTCCTTCAGCTTCGACGACCGGTCCGCGTCCGCCGCGGACGCAGCCGCCCCCTCCGCAGACCCGCAGCCCGCCGCCGCAGAATCCGGAGCGGTCCGTGACATCGCGGAGGTGCCCGCGGTGGAGGTCATCTCCACGGCCACCGTCCATCTCATGAGCGCCGCCGCCGTGAAGCTCGGGCTCACCGAGGACTCGGAGACGGAGAGCGCCGCCGATCTCGTCGACCTGGACGAGGCGCGCAAGCTCATCACGGCCCTCGCCGGGCTCGTGACCGCGGGTGCCCCGGAGATCGGCGATCAGCATGCGCGCCCCATCCGCGACGGACTGCGGGCCCTCCAGCTGGCCTTCCGCGAGGCGTCGACGATTCCGGACGCGCCGGGCAAGGGCCCCGGGGAGAAGTGGACCGGACCGGTGGCCTGAGGTCCACCGCGGCGTGAGGCCGCGGCTCCGCTGTCTGCTGCCTCACAGCTGACCGCTCTGCGAACGGCCGCGATCCCCGTCATCACGGGGAGGCGGCCGTTCGCGCTTAGGTGCTCCATCCTTGAGGGAGGAGCCCGTGCTGGCTAGCATGCGGGGCGTCAGCCCCTGAACGGCTGCGATTCCCTGGAGGTAGAGTGACCGCGCGCTTCACGACCAACGACTTCGGCATCCCGGTGGGTTCCGACCAGCACTCCCTCACCCTGGGGCCCAACGGCCCCATCCTCCTCCAGGACCACTACCTCATCGAGAAGCTCGCGCACTTCGACCGGGAGCGCGTCCCGGAGCGCGTGGTCCACGCGAAGGGCGGAGGCGCCTTCGGCACCTTCACCGCGACCGAGGACGTGTCCGCGTACACCCGTGCCGCGCTGTTCCAGCCCGGCGCGCAGTCCGAGGTGCTCCTCCGGTTCTCCACCGTCGCCGGCGAGCAGGGCTCGCCCGACACCTGGCGCGACCCCCGCGGGTTCGCGGTGAAGTTCTACACGACGGAGGGCAACCTCGACATCGTCGGCAACAACACCCCGGTCTTCTTCATCCGCGATGCGATGCAGTTCCCGGACTTCATCCACTCGCAGAAGCGCCGCAGCCGCACCGGACTGCGCGACAACACCATGCAGTGGGACTTCTGGACCCAGGTGCCCGCATCCGCCCATCAGGTCACCTACCTCATGGGCGATCGGGGGATCCCGCGCTCCTGGCGGGAGCAGAACGGCTACGGCTCCCACACCTTCCAGTGGATCAACGCCTCCGGGGAGCGCTTCTGGGTGAAGTACCACTTCCTCTCGAACCAGAAGGACGACTTCATCGCCCGCCACGGCCACGAGGGCTTCTCGCAGGCGGAGGGCGACCAGATGGCCGCCGTGGACGCAGACTTCCACCGCCGCGACCTCTTCGAGGCGATCGAGGGTGCGGACTTCCCCAGCTGGGACCTCAAGGTGCAGATCATGCCCTACGAGGAGGCCGCGCACTACCGGATCAATCCGTTCGACGTGACGAAGGTCTGGCCGCACGGGGACTTCCCCCTCGTCCCGGTGGGCCGGCTCGAGCTTAACCGGAATCCCGCGGAC
The DNA here is from genome assembly GCF_039531405.1 of Brevibacterium salitolerans. NCBI lineage: Bacteria > Bacillati > Actinomycetota > Actinomycetes > Micrococcales > Brevibacteriaceae > Brevibacterium > Brevibacterium salitolerans. Next base: position 28,939 of record NZ_BAAAPZ010000017.1, read on the forward strand.
TTCTTCGCGGAGATCGAACAGGCCGCCTTCTCCCCGGCGAACCTCGTCCCCGGCACCGGCCTCTCCCCGGACAGGATGCTCATGGGACGCATCTTCTCCTACCCCGACACCCACCGGCACCGGATCGGCCCCAACTACGCGCAGCTGCCGGTGAACCGCCCCAAGGCGGCGCTGAAGCGCAGCTACTCCCGCGACGGGGCCATGTCCTTCGAGAACTATCCGGCCGAGCAGCCGGAGTACGCGCCCAACGGCTTCGGCGGACCGCACGCCGACCCCCGGCTCACGACGGAGGAGAACCTCTCCGGCGTCAGCGGGGACGTCCTCCGCTCCGTCGAGACCCCGCGGCCGGACGACGGCGACTTCAACCAGGCCGGCGACCTCGTGCGCACGGTCCTCGACGATGCCGCACGCGACCGCCTGGTCGGCAACATCGCCGGCCATGTCATGCAGGTGACGGACGACTCGGTCCGCTCCCGGGCGTTCGGCTACTGGAAGAGCGTCGACGCGGAGCTGGGCGCGCGCGTGGAGAACGTCGTCACGACAGCGTTGGCCGGTCGCGGCTGAGGCGACCGGCACCCGGCCGGTCATGTCCCCGCCCGCGGCCGCAGGAGCACAGGCGCTCGCAGTCGCGCACGCGGACCCCGGTCGTCAGGCGCGCACGAGGCCGAGCGAGAGGGAGTCCACACGGTCCGCGAGGAGAGCATGCGCTGCCAGCGCAGCCTGCAGCTCCTCCAGCTCCTGCTTCTCCGGCCGGACGCTCACGCGGATCTCGATCCGGACCTCGGGACCCTGGACGTGGACGGTCTGCGAGCCCGGCCCCATGCCGATGCCGGCGATCCAGTCCCGGCCCGCCGCGACGGCTCTGAGCGCTCCGGCCACCTCTGCATCCGCCCACGCCGGCTGCCACGGCTCCTGCTTGAGGAAGGACCACAGCGCGGGGCGGCGCAGGAGGAAGCTGTGCGGGCGGCCCGGGTCGAGCACCACCAGCTGCGCACCCTCCTCCACCGCGGCGGCGCCCAGGCGCTCGGCCTCGATGGGCACGGGGCGCGCCCGGGGATGCCATGCCGTGAGCGCGGGGATGTCCGTGAATGCCGGAGTCGCCTCCCGCCCGTCCGCGGACTGCAGCCTCACCATCGCCATGTCCGAGGCGTTGTCGTGCATGAGACCGCGCTCGTCGACGGAGCTCTCCGTGACGATGGGGAGCACGGGGGCGTAGAGTCGCACGCCCGCCAGCCCCCGCACCACACCGGCGTGGAGCTGCGGCTGAAGCGGGGAGGCCGCTGCGGCGGCGAGGGCGGTCAGCAGACCCTCGTCCGCCTCTCCCGTGTCTCCCGCGAACGGGTTGGAGTGGAGCTCGCGGCCTCCCCACGGCACCCCGGCCGAATCCGCAGGGCCGCCGAGCGCACCGCGGAGGTGGGCGGGGATCTCCGGCACCGGTCCGGACGGGTCTGACCCGGACGGCCCTGACGCGCTCATCAGCGGCCGGCCACGTCGAGGGCCTCCGCGAGGGTGAACTTGCCGGCGTAGAGCGCCTTGCCCACGATCGCGGAGTCCACGCCCTGCGGCACGAGCTCGCGCAGCGCGGCGATGTCGTCGAGGCTCGAGATGCCGCCGGAGGCGACGAGGGGACGTTCGGTCCGCGCCGCGAGGTCCGCGAGGAGTTCCGTGTTGGGTCCGGCGAGTGTGCCGTCCTTCGTCACGTCCGTGACGACGTAGCGGGTGCAGCCGGCCTCCTCGAGCTGGTCGAAGACCTCGTAGAGGTCGCCGCCCTCACGGGTCCAGCCGCGGGCGGCCAGCGTACGGCCGCGGACGTCGAGCCCGATCGCGATCTTGTCGCCGTAGTGCGCGATGACCTCGGCCGTCCACTCCGGGTTCTCCAGGGCGGCGGTGCCGATGTTCACGCGCTCCGCGCCGGTGTCGAGCGCACGCTCCAGGCTCTCCGTGTCGCGGATGCCTCCGGACAGCTCCACCTTGATGGACAGGGACTTCGTGACCTTGTGGAGCAGATCGTAGTTGGACCCGCGGCCGAAGGCGGCGTCGAGGTCGACGAGGTGGATCCACTCCGCTCCGCCGGCTTCGAACTCACCGGCGGCCTCGAGCGGGGACCCGTAGCGGGTCTCGGTGCCGGCCTCGCCCTGGACCAGCCGGACCGCCTGGCCGTCGGCCACGTCCACTGCGGGCAGGAGCGTGAGTGCGGGGGTTTCGACGAGGGAGGTCATGCCGTGTCCTTCGATTCGGGGGCGGTGATGTTCGGGAGGGACGGGCCGGCGGGAGCCGCCGCCGGGCCCGTGGCGCGGGTGAGTTCCGCGATCCAGTTGCGCAGCAGGCGGGCGCCCGCCTCCGAGGACTTCTCGGGATGGAACTGGGCGGCCCAGGTGGTGCCGTCCTCCACGGCGGCGGCGAACCTGTCTCCGTGGACCGCCGTCGTCGTGAGCCCGGTGGGCGGCCCCTGGACCGCCGCATAGGAGTGTACGAAATAGAAGTGCGCGTCGGCTGTGCCCGCGAACATCCTGCTGCCGGCCGGCACCTGCACGCGGGACCACCCCATGTGGGGGACGACGGGCGCCCGGAGGGGTCCCACCTCACCGTCCCAGAGCCCGATGCCGGGGGTGCGCACGCCGTGCTCGGTCCCCGCGGAGAACAGCACCTGCATGCCCACACAGATGCCGAGCACCGGCCGGCCGGCCGCGTGGCGCTCACGGATGATCCGCGGCCCGTCGACGGCGGCGAGGCCCTCCATCACCGCGGCGAAGGCTCCCACGCCGGGGACCAGCAGACCGTCCGCTGCCTCGATGCGGGCGGGATCGGCCGTGAGCGCCGCCTCGGCCCCGGCGGCCTCCACGGCGCGCACGGCGGAGTGCACGTTGCCGGAGCCGTAGTCCAGCACCGCGACCCGTGGCCGGGCGGTCATCGTCTGCCTCCGCCGAGCAGCACCCTCATGCGCGTGAGCGAGATGAGCAGCACCACGACGCCGAGCACGGCCACGACCCAGCCGATGACGGAGCCGCCGAGCCCCTGGACGACGCCGAAGGCGAGCACGACGACGGCGAGCAGCGCGGCGACCAGCCACACGAGCGCCGTGCGCGCCAGCGCCGCGCGGGCGGGCGTCATGGTGGAGCGGGAGGCCTCGAGCTTGGACATCGTGGAGGTGTCGAAGCCGCCCTCCACGTCCGCGGGATCGCGCGTCTCCAGCAGGAGGCCCTCCAGGGAGTCCGGGAGGTTCGAGAGAGCCAGCCCCGCGGGGACGTCCGCCTCGCGTGCTCCCCCGCGATAGTGCGCGGCGTCGATCTGCTCCTCGCTGCGCACCATGAGGAGCACCTCGTGCCTGCCCGTGAGCTTCGAGAGCTTGGCGGCCGCCTCGTTGCCGCCTGCCACGTCCGTACCGTCCTGCACCACGGCCGAGAAGTCCCCCAGCGGGACCACCCAGCCCGGGATGTCGGAGAGCACGCAGGCGGCCGCGAGCTGATCGGCCCGGCCGAACGGGGTGACGATGACGGTGCGGCTCACAGTGCTCCCTTGGTCGACGGAACGGCGGTGGTGCGCGGATCGGATTCGACGGCGGTGCGCAGTGCGCACGCGAACGCCTTGAACTGCGCCTCGACGATGTGGTGCGGATCCCGCCCCGCGAGCAGCGTGAGGTGGACGGTGAGCCCGGCCTGGAACGCGAGCGATTCGAGCGCGTGAGCGGTCATCGAGCCGGTGAAGTGACCGCCGATGAGATGGTACTGCTGCCCCTCCGGCTCACCGGAGTGCACGAAGTAGGGCCGGCCGGAGACGTCGACGACCGCACGCGCGAGGGCTTCGTCGAGGGGAACGTGCGCGTCGCCGTAGCGGCGGATGCCGGCCTTGTCCCCCAGCGCGTCGCGGAGTGCCCAGCCCAGTGTGATGGCCGTGTCCTCGACGGTGTGGTGGACGTCGATGTGGACGTCGCCCGCGGCGCGGATCTCCATGTCGATGAGCGAGTGCTTCGACAGCGCCGTGAGCATGTGGTCGTAGAACGGCACGCCGGTCTCGATCGTGGAGGTGCCGGTGCCGTCGAGGTCGAGCGTCACCGCGACCTCCGACTCCCCCGTCACCCGGTGTGCGCTGGCCGTGCGGTGCGTCATCCCTGTTTCCCGTCTGTGAGGTGCGGTTCCTGCTCCACCGCGGCGCCCAGCGCCTCGAGGAACGCCGTGGTCTCCCGTTCGGTGCCCGCGTTCACGCGCAGGCAGCCGTCCAGTCCGATGTCCCGGATGAGCACGCCGGAGTCCACGAGGCGCTGCCAGAGCGCGTGCGGATCCGCCGCACCCCGGAACAGGACGAAGTTGGAGTCCGAGTCGAAGACCTCGAAGCCCAGGTCCCGCAGGCCCGCGGAGAGCCGTTCGCGCTGTGCCACCAGCGCACGGACCCCGGCCAGCAGCTCCTCCGTGTGCTCCAGTGCGGCACAGGCGGCGGCCTGTGTGAGAGAGGAGAGGTGATAGGGCATGCGGACGAGGCGCAGCGCGTCGACGAAGGCCGGATCCGCCGCTGCGTAGCCCACCCGGGCGCCCGCGAAGGCGAAGGCCTTGCTCATGGTCCGGGACACGACGAGACGCTCCCGTCCGGGCAGCAGGTGGAGGGCGCTCCGGAAATCACTGCCCGCGAACTCCGCATAGGCCTCGTCGACGATGACGATGCCGCGAGCGGCCTCGTAGATCCGCTCGATCACCTCGAGGGGAGTGCGCGTCCCCGTGGGATTGTTGGGGGTGCAGAGGAACACGACGTCCGGATCGTGCTCGCGGACCGCCGCCACCGCGGCTGCGGGATCGATCGTGAAGTCCGCGTTCCGGCCGACTCCCACGAAGCGCGCGCCGGAGGCCTGCGCGACGAGCGGATGCATCGAATAGCTGGGGACGAAGCCGAGTGCCGTCCGGCCCGGTCCGCCGAACGCCTGCAGGATGTGGAGGAGCACCTCGTTCGAACCGTTCGCGGCCCAGATCATCTCGGGACGGATCCGGGCACCTGCCAGCTCCGACGCCCCGGAGCCGCTCTCGCCGGCCTCCGCGGCGAGCACTCCCCCGAGATACCCGGCGAGCAGTGTGCGCAGCTCCGTGAACTCGCGATCCGGGTACCTGTTGAGCGAGGCGGCGACCTCCGCCACACGTGCGCCGATCGCCCGGACCACCGGCTCCGGCACGTCGAAGGCGTTCTCATTCACGTTGAGGCGGACGGGAACGTCGATCACGGGCGCGCCGTAAGGAGCGGCGCCCTGCAGATCCGCGCGCAGCGGAAGCGAGTCCAGTGAAGTCACACCGGGGAGTTTATCGCGCGGGGACGGTGAGCTCCTGACCGGGGTGCACGACGGACGTGGCGAGGCCATTCATGCTGCGGATCTCGCTGATGACGATCCGCGGGTCCCTGTCGTAGCCGCCCGTCTCCACGATGCTCCAGAGGTTCTCGTCCTCGCCCACGACCACGGAGGTCGTCGCCGTCGCCGGACGTTCGTCCCCGGCGGCGGCACTGGGCACGAGCACGGCGATGAGCAGGCCCGCCGCAGCAGCCAGCAGCACTGCGGCGAGCAGCGCGGTGCGCAGCAGCCGGACGCGGCGCGAGGGACGGCCGCGGTGCGGCAGCCGGAACGGGCGGCGGACGGCGTACGCGGGACCGCCGAATGCGAGTGCGCTCATGACAGGACCTCCGGTGACCATCGACCCGGGCGGGTCGAACATGTGTACTATTGAAACGCATATTAGAACGTATGTCCACTCCCCTTCGAACGCGTATGCGAGAATGGGAATCGAACGTCCGTGACTGCTTGCGTCGCAAGTCGATCACGAGGCACGGACACAACCGTGAGGGCCGGCATCAGCGCAGGTCACAGGTACCGAGGTCGATGGAGGGGACACACGATGAGCACCGAAGGCCCACGCCGGCGCGGACGCGGACGCCCGCGCAACAGCGGCATCGACGAGGAGGTCGAGAACGTCAGGCGGCTCCGGTTCGAGGGCGGCTCCGAACTGCCCGAGGGCTCCGCCGCGGACGGCGACGACCGCCTCACCCCGCGGCAGCGTCTGGTGCTCGAGACGATCGAGCGCGCCGTGCACGTCAACGGCTATCCGCCCAGCATGCGGGAGATCGGCAAGACGGTGGGACTGGCCTCGCTGTCCTCCGTGGCCCACCAGCTCTCCCAGCTGGAGCGGCTGGGCTACCTGCGCCGCGATCCCAAGCGCCCCCGCGCCATCGAGGTCGTCACTCCACCGGAGGAGGTCCGCAGGGGCATCGATCCCGCGCCCAACACCGCCATGGTGCCGGTCGTGGGGAGGATCGCCGCGGGCGGGCCCATCCTCGCGGAGCAGTCCGTCGACGAGATGTTCGCCCTGCCGCGGCAGATCGTGGGCTCCGGTGAGCTCTTCCTGCTCCACGTCGTGGGCGACTCCATGCAGGACGCGGCCATCTGCGACGGCGACTACGTCGTCGTCCGCTCGCAGCCGGATGCGGAGAACGGCCAGATCGTGGCCGCCCTGCTCGACGACGAGGCGACCGTGAAGACCCTCAAGCGGGAGAACGGCAAGCAGTGGCTGCTGCCGCAGAACCGGTTCTACGATCCCATCGACGGCGACTTCGCCACCATCATGGGCGTCGTCACCGCCGTCATCCGCCGGGTCGACTGACCCGCTCCGCGCGGCAGGCCCCTGGAACTCACGGTGAGCTCCAGGGGCCTGCTGCATGCACAGGCGCGGCTCAGCCGCCGCGCAGACGCCGCAGTGCCGCGCGCACGGCTGCCGGGTCGTCGGTCCGCCACATGGGAGGCAGGGAGCTGAGCAGGAACCCGGAGTAGCGGGCGTTGCGCAGCCGTTCGTCCAGCACGGCGACCACTCCTCTGTCCCCCGTCGCGCGGACGAGACGGCCCGCGCCCTGCGCCATGAGGAGAGCGGCGTGCGCCGCGCTCACGGACATGAAGCCGTTGGCACCGGCCCGGTGGGCGCTCTCCGTCCGCGCGCGCACCAGCGGGTCGTCCGGCCGCGGGAACGGGATCCGGTCGATGACCACGAGGCGGTTGGTCGTTCCGGGGACGTCCACGCCCTGCCACAGCGAGAGCGTGCCGAACAGGCAGGCGCGCTCGTCCGCGGCGAAGCGCGCCACGAGGGAGCTGAGGCCGTCCTCGCCCTGCAGCAGGATGGGTAGATCCGTCCGCGCGCGCATCTCCTCGGCCGCCGCCTGCGCGGCCGCCTTCGAGGAGAACAGGCCGAGTGCCCCGCCGTCGGAGGCGCTGAGCAGGCCTTCGAGCTCCTCGACGGCCTCGGAGCTCATCCCGGACCTGCCGGGCCGGGGAAGGTGCGCCGCCACGTAGAGGATCCCCTGCCGCGAGTAGTCGAACGGGGAGCCGACGTCCACGGCGTCGTAGCGCGGCGCCTCCGGTCCGGCGAGGCCCAGCGATCCCGCCACCGCGTCAAAGCGCCCGCCCAGCGCCAGCGTCGCCGAGGTGGCCACCACGGTGGCCTTCTCGAAGATCCCGGAGCGCATGGTGCCGGCCACGGACAGCGGGGCGACCACGAGCGAGACTGTGGTGCGCTCGCGGAACGTGGAGCGCGTCACCCAGGCCACGTCGTTGTCCGAGCCCTCGGCCATGCGCTCGGCCACCTCGTGGACCTCGAGGATCCGGGCGCGGGCCAGCTGACGTCCGGTGTCCGCGTCCGTCTCGCCGGTCTTCGCCCCGGAGCTCAGGTCCGCCGAGACCTGGCGTGCGGCATCGCGGACCTGCCCCACGGCGGCCGCGAGCCCCTCCGGCCAGCGCTGGAGGAGGCCGTCGTCGGCCTTCTCCAGCTCCCGGCCGAAGGCCGCCCCCGCCGTCTCGAGCAGGTGCGTCACACCCTCCTGCACCAGTCCGGTGCGGCGGACGGAGGACGCCGCGTGCTCGATCATGGACACCGTGAGGGATGCGGAGAGGGCGTTCGTCACCCGGTCCCGCAGCTCGTGCGCCTCGTCCACGATCACCGCGTCGTGCTCCGGCAGCACGGCGTGGTCGCCGAAGGCGTCGATGGCCAGCAGCGCGTGGTTGGTCACCACGACGTCCGCCGCGTGCGCCTTGAGCTTGGCGATCTCCGCGAAGCACTCCTCGAAGACGGGGCACTTCGACCCCAGGCAGTCGAAGGAGTTGACCGAGACCTGCGCCCAGGTGCGGTCCGAGACGCCCGGGACCAGGTCGTCCCTGTCACCGGTCTGGGTCGTCCGCACCCAGCTGCGGATCCGCTGGATCTCGTCCTCCATCCGCGAGCCCGCCGCGGCCCCGGAACGGGCCGAGGCCTGATCGGCCCCGAAGTCGAAGAGCATCCCGGCGGCGTCGTCCGGATAGCCTCCGTCCAGCTTGTGCCGGCACACGTAGTTGCGCCGCCCCTTCAGCACCGCATAGGCCGGCTTGCGGCCCAGCTCGCTCCCCGTGGCGCGGACCAGCCGCGGCAGATCGCGGTCGACGATCTGGGCCTGCAGCGCCAGGGTGGCTGTCGAGACCACGACCCTGTTCCCCGTGCGCACGGCATGGTCCACGGCGGGCACGAGGTACGCCAGCGACTTGCCGGTGCCGGTGCCGGCCTGGACGAGCAGGTGCGTGCCGCCGGCGAGCGCGCTGGAGACGGCCTCGGCCATCTCGGACTGTCCCTGACGTTCGGTTCCTCCCACCGCGGCGACGGCCGCGGCCAGCAGCTCAGGCGTCTGCGTCATCGTCAGCGGAGGCGACGTCCCCGGCGAACATGTCCGGGCGCACGAAGGGTGCGAGCTCGGCGGCGAGCGCATCGTCCACACGGGCCTGGAGCACGGTCCCCTCGGCCAGGAACCGCTCGTCGAGGACGGTGCCGTGCTCATGCACCCGGCTCACGAGCTCCCCGCGGTCGTAGGGCAGCACGACGGTGAGCTCACGGGCGAGCACCGGCAGCAGCTCGCCGATCCGCGCTCGCAGCGCCCCGACGCCCTCGCCCGTGCGCGCGGACACCGCCAGCGAGCCGGGGACCTCAAGCAGGAGGCCGGCGAGCACATCCGGCTCCACGGCATCCGCCTTGTTGAACACCACGAGTTCCGGCAGCTCGCTCGCGCTCCCCTCGGCCAGCACCTCGCGGACGGCGGAGATCTGCCCGGTGGGATCGGGATGGGAGGCGTCGACGACGTGGACGAGCAGATCCGCGTCCGCGGCCTCCTCGAGCGTGGACCGGAAGGCCTCGACGAGCTGGTGCGGCAAGTTGCGCACGAAGCCCACGGTGTCCGTGAGGGTGTAGTCGCGGCCGTCCGGGGCCTGCGCCCGCCGGACCGTGGGGTCGAGCGTGGCGAACAGCGCGTTCTGCACCATGACGCCGGCGTCCGTCAGGCAGTTGAGGAGGGAGGACTTCCCGGCATTCGTGTACCCGACGATCGCCGCCGACGGCACCGCATTGCGGCGGCGGTCCGCCCGCATCGTCTCCCGTGCCGGCGCCATCGCCCGGATCTGCCGCCGCAGCTTCGCCATCCGGGTGCGGATCCGGCGGCGGTCCAGCTCGATCTTCGTCTCACCCGGGCCGCGCGAGCCGATGCCCTCGCCGCCGGCCACACGGCCGCCGGCCTGCCGGGACATGGACTCGCCCCAGCCGCGCAGGCGCGGGAGCAGGTACTCGAGCTGTGCGAGCTCCACCTGGGCCTTGCCCTCACGGGACTTCGCGTGCTGGGCGAAGATGTCGAGGATGAGGGCCACCCGGTCGATGACCTTCACCTTGATGACGTCCTCGAGCGCACGCCGCTGGCTGGGCGGGAGTTCGGCGTCGACGACGACGGTGTCCGCGCCCACCGCCTCCACAATCTCCCTGAGCTCGACGGCCTTCCCGCTGCCGAGGTACGTGCTGGGATCGGGGTGGACGCGCTTCTGGAGAAGCCCGTCGAGCACCTGCGAGCCCGCGGTCTCCGCGAGCGCCGCGAGCTCCCGGAGGCTGTTCTCGCCGTCGGCGGCACGCCCGGGGGCGTGGATGCCGGCCAGCACCACGCGTTCGAGCCGCACCCGGCGGTACTCGACCTCCGTGATGTCCTCGAGTTCGGTGGACAACCCGCCCACACGGCGCAGCGCCGACCTCTCGAGCAGATCCAGCTGATCCGCCTCGTCCGCGGCGGTGTGCGCGGAGTCCAGGGCGGCTGCACGCCCGAGGATGCGGTCTATCGCCGACTCCTGCCCGCCGTCTTCTCCGGCCGGGGACGTGTGCCTGCCGTGGGTCTGGGTCATGTACTCCCTCTCCTGAGTGCTGAGGATCCATTCTCCCACAGGGCCGAGCGGCTGGGGAGGGCGCGCCCGGCCTAGAATCACAGCATGTCCGAGCACTACTTCACGCAGGATCCCGCCAGCAGCGCCGAGAAGCGGACGCGGACGGTGACACTGGGCGGCCGGGAGGTGCGCGTCGAGACCGCCGGCGGCGTCTTCTCCCCCGACCACGTGGACACCGGCACGAAGGTCCTGCTGGGCACGGTGCCGGAGCCTGCGCCGGGCGACCTCCTCGACCTGGGCTGCGGTTGGGGGCCCATCGCCCTCGACGCGGCCCTGCGCGCCGCGGACTCGGAGATCCCCGTCACGGTCTGGGCCCTCGACGTGAATGCCCGGGCCCTCGACCTCACCGTCTCCAATGCGAAGGCTCTGGGCCTGGAGGGCCTCCGGGCCGTGACGGCGGAGCAGATCCCCGCGGAGGTGCGCTTCACCCAGATCTGGTCCAACCCGCCCATCCGTGTGGGCAAGGCGGTGCTCCACGAGATGCTGCGCACCTGGCTGCCGCGGCTGGCGCCCGGCGGCTCCGCCCACCTGGTGGTGGCAAAGAAGCTGGGGGCGGACTCCCTGCTCACCTGGCTCTCCGCCGAGGACGGCGCCGGGCTGGGACCGGACTTCTCCGCGGAGCGGATCGAGACGGCGAAGGGGTTCCGCGTGCTCCGGGTCGACCGCGCCGCCTGAGCCCGGCCGGGCCGCCGTCTCCCCCGCACGCGCACGCCTCAGCGGCCGGTGAGGACCACCTCGGCGACGAGGACGGCCGGTCCCGAGAGCGCGACCTGGGACCCGTCCACCTCGACGCGCACCGTGCCCCCCGGCTGCTCGACGAACCAGTCCACGGGACCGTGCGCCCCCGCCCAGAAGCGGGCGGCCAGTGCGGCCGCGCACGCGCCCGTGCCGCAGGCGAAGGTCTCACCGACCCCGCGTTCGTGGACGCGCATGCGGAGGCGTCCGGTCCGGGGGTCGTCGTCGCCGTCCGCCTCGACCACGATGTACTCGACGTTGGTGCCGTGCGGCGGAGCGGGGTCCACCGCCGGGGCGGTCCCCAGGTCCGCGGCGATGAGCTCGTCGAGCGACTGCAGCGCCACGACCGTGTGCGGATTGCCCATGTCGACGCTCACCGCGGGCCGTCCCACCTCGATGCCGCGGGTGCTCACGCGCGCGTCCGCGCCGCGCTCCTCCAGCTCCGCGCCCGCACCGGGCATGCGCCAGGTGCCCATGTCGACGCGGTACCAGGGCGCGCCCGCGGGAGCCGCTCCCGTGGCCCGCGCATCCGTGGGGTCGTCCACGACGGTGACGATCTTCACTCCCCCGCGCGTGCCCACGAGGAGGGGCGCGGCCGGGTCCGCCAGGCCCTTCTCCACGAGGTAGTGGGCGAAGACGCGGACGCCGTTGCCGCACATCTCCGCGATCGAGCCGTCCGCGTTGCGGTAGTCCATGAACCACTCCGCCCCTGCCGAGGCGGCGGCCTGCGCCTCCGGCTCCGGGTTCTGTCCGGCGGCCAGCGCGGCCGAGCGGACGACGCGGATGAGGCCGTCACCGCCCACGCCCCGCCGCCGGTCCGTGAGCGCGCGGACGGTCTCGGCGTCGAGGCTCTCCCGGCACTGGGGGTCGTGCACCAGCACGAAGTCGTTGGCGGTTCCGTGGCCCTTGGTCACCTGTGCGATCGTCACGCGCCCCAGTCTACGCGGCGGCCACGGCCGCGAGCGCCCGGTCCAGGAGGTCCGGGGCCTGCGCGTCCAGCACCACGATCCGGCTGTCCCGCCGGAACCAGGTCTCCTGCCGTTTGGCGAACTGCCGCGTGCGGACGATGGTGCGCTCGATGGCCTGCGCCCGGGTCAGCGTGCCCTCGAGGTGGGCCAGCACCTCGGCGTATCCGATCGCCTGCCCGGCGGTGGAGTCCGCCCGCAGCCCCCGGTCCAGGAGGCGCCGCACCTCCTCGGGCCAGCCCTCCGCCCACATCCGCTCCACGCGGACGGCGATCCTGCGATGGAGCTCGTCCCGGTCCAGCGAGAGCCCCAGCTGCACCGTGGGGCGGACGTACTCGTACGCCGGCAGATGCGCGGAGAACGGCTCCCCGGTAAGCGCCATGACCTCGAGCGCGCGGACCACCCGGCGGGTGTCGCCGGGGGCGATCTTGGCCGCCGCAGGCGGGTCCTGGACCGCGAGTCGCCGGTGCAGCGCCTCCGTCCCCGCTCCCGCCGCCTCCTCCTCCAGGGCCGCCCGGAGCGCCGGGTCCGTGCCGGGGAAGCGCATGTCGTCCGTGACGGCGCGCACGTACAGGCCGGAGCCGCCCACCATCACGGCGTGGTGTCCGCGGGACTCGATGTCCGCGACGGCCTTGCGGGCGGCGCGCTGGAACCCGGAGACCGAGGCCGGCTCATCGACGTCGAGCACGTCGATGAGGTGGTGGGGCACACCGCCGCGCTCCTCCGGCGCGAGCTTGGCCGTCCCGATGTCCATCCCCCGGTAGAGCTGGAGCGCGTCCGCGTTGACCACCTCCCCGCTGAGCCGCCGGGCGAGACCGATCCCGAGATCCGATTTGCCGGTCGCGGTGGCCCCCACCACCACGACGAGCGGGCGGGGACGGGAATGCCGGCAGGATGCGCCGTCCACCGCCGTCACCGGGCCGCACCCGTGGCTGCGACACGGTCCTCCCCGCTCGCCGGCGGGAGCGGGGACGCGGGCCTGGCCCGGGACGCCTCGAGCCCGATGAGCCGGTATCGCACCCTGTGGCAGTCCGTCGCCGCCCGCACGGTGCCGCGCAGCCGAGACGGGTCCCCAGAGGCCCCCAGGGCTGCGACGACGCCGTCCGTCCATGCCGCCGCAGGGCCCGCGTCCAGGCACGAGAGCGCCTCGCGGTCCACGGCTCCGGTGAGCGCCTCCTCCAGGGCTGCGTCGAAGGCCGCCGCGCCCTCGCGCGGCGCGAGGGGTGCGTCGGGGTCGGCGGCACCGGAGAAGTCGAGGGGCACGAGCAGAGGCGCCGAGGGCGGCGCGGATGCGCGCTGCAGCCGGACGGAGACGCCTGCCTCCAGCGCGCACAGCGCAGCCACCGTGAAGCCGATGTGGACCCGCGCGGATCGCTGCGCGGAATCCGGGGCCTGCCTGCGGAGCGAGGCGACTGCGGACGCGAGCTCCTCACCGCCGCGCACATCTGCCGGGCTCAGCTCCGCGGCTGCGCCGGGGACGGACGGCACCACGACTCCGCGCGGCACCCCCAGACCGCCGAGGGAGAGCACGCCGGGCAGCAGAGGCTCCTCTGCCGCAGCAGAACCCGTACCGGCGGAAGCGGAGCCGCCTGCGCTGCTGGGGGGTTCGTGAGGCGGCAGCAGCACAGTCCACACCGGTGCCCGTCGCAGCGCCGTGTGCACTGCGGAGCGGAAGGCGGTCATCGCCTCCGGCTCCCCGGGGTCCACCCCACGCAGCAGCAGCGGCGTCCCCGGAATGAGCAGGCCTCGGAGGGCATCGGCCGCGTCCACTTCCGAGGACGACGCCGGCCGGCCGGAGGTGTCTCGCATACCGGTGTCAGAGCCCGGCGCGGAGCGTGGGCATGCCGAGCGTGGTGGGGCCGGCCGCGGCAGGTGCGGACCCGCCGGTCCCGCACGACTCCGCCTGCGCCCGGTCGTGGGCGTCGCCCGCGCGCGTGCGCCGGAGCGCGTACCCGGAATCGGCGAGCAGGAAGTAGGGCTTCGCCGCGTCGATCCGCGCGCTCACGACGTCACCCGGACGGGGCATCCCGGCCGAGTCCTGGACGCGCACATGGACGAGGCGGTTGTCCTCGGACCGTCCGCTGAAGCGACCGTGCTCCTCGTCCGGCTCCCCGGTCACGAGGATCTCCTGCCGGGTGCCCACGAGCGCTCGGTTCTCCTCCCAGGCGATCTCATCCTGCAGCGCCGTGAGCCTCTCGAAGCGGCGCTGCACGATCTCCTTGGGCACCTGGTCCTCCATCTCCGCCGCCGGGGTGCCCGGCCGGATCGAGTACTGGAAGGTGAAGGCCTGTGAGAAGCGAGCGGCGCGCACCACCTCCAGCGTCGCCTCGAAGTCCTCCTCGGTCTCGCCGGGGAAGCCCACGATGATGTCCGTGGTGATGGCGGCGTGCGGGATGTGCTCGCGCACCTCCTCGAGGATCCGCAGGAAGCGGGAGGAGCGGTAGGACCTCCGCATTGCCTTGAGGATCCGGTCCGAGCCCGACTGCAGCGGCATGTGCAGCTGCGGCATGACGGTGGGCGTCTCCGCCATCGCCTCGATGACGTCCGTGGAGAACGCCGCCGGGTGCGGGCTCGTGAAGCGGACGCGCTCGATGCCCTCGACGCGCCCCACCGCACGCAGGAGCTTGGCGAAAGCGCCCTTGTCCCGGAACTCCGCGCCGTAGGAGTTGACGTTCTGGCCGAGCAGCGTCACCTCAATGACGCCCTCCGCGGCGAGTGCCTCCACCTCCGCGAGGATGTCCCCCGGCCGCCGGTCCTTCTCCTTGCCGCGCAGCGACGGGACGATGCAGAAAGTGCACGTGTTGTTGCAGCCCACGCTGATGGAGACCCACGCGGAGTGCGCGGACTCACGGCGGGTGGGCAGGGTGGAGGGGAAGACATCGAGGGACTCGAGGATCTCCACCTGGGCCTCGCTGTTGTGCCGCGCACGCTCCAGGAGCACGGGAAGCGAGCCCATGTTGTGAGTGCCGAAGACCACGTCGACCCACGGCGCCCGCGCGACGATGGCGTCCCGGTCCTTCTGCGCCATGCAGCCGCCCACGGCGATCTGCATGCCCGGCCGCTCCTCCTTCACCTTGGCCAGGCGGCCGAGGTTGCCGTAGAGGCGGTTGTCCGCATTCTCCCTCACCGCACACGTGTTGAACACGACGACGTCGGCCTGCGACCCGTCCCCGGCCGGCACGTATCCGGCGTCGTCGAGGAGACCCGAGAGCCTCTCCGAGTCGTGCACGTTCATCTGGCAGCCGTAGGTCCGCACCTCGTAGGTGCGGGATGCGCCGGCGGTGTCTGGAGCAGGGGCGGGAGCAGAGTGTGTCATGGCCCGCCCAGTGTACCGAGTGCCGACGCGCAGGGCGCACTCCCGCGGCTCGGACGAGCCCACCCATGCGGCGTTCAGCCGCCTGCGACGCCGCTGATCCCCTCACCCGCGGCAGCGCGTCCCAGGCGCTGTTCGAAGCGCACGGCCTCCTTCACGCCGGCGGCCAGGCGCACCGCTGCCTCGTGGTCGAGAGGCCCCCCGCCGGCATCCAGGGACACCGTGATGGAACCGCCGGGTTCGGCCTGGACGAACCGCATCATCGTCCCTCCGGCAGCACCGGCTCCCACTCCCGCGAGCACCGTGTAGGCGAGGGACCAGCCGGGTGCCGTGACCGGCACGACCCGCACGGCCGGGTGGTCGTACTCCGCCCGCACGGCGTCCAGATCGCCGCCCGCGCAGCGCGTGGCGCGAGAGAGCGTGAGGTCTATCCGCGAGGCGCGTCCGTGCGGCAGCCGCGCCACCCGCGACCGCGGACACCAGTAGGAGGCGAACACACTGCTGTCGTCGGTGTACCAGCTCACGGCCGAGGCCCCGACGGCCTCCGGAGCCACATCGAAGTGGGCTCCGGCGAGTACGAGGATGGCGCGCTGATCCTCTGCGGATTCCGCGAGATCGATGAACTGCCCGCCCACACCCCCGGGGTGCATTGCTGTCATCGCGCTCCTCCCTGCACACGCCCGACGGGCCCGGCCCCAGCGCCGGCGGTGTGCTCCTCCGCACAACATCCTACGCTATCTGGAACGTCCGACGGGATGCCCCACGGGTGCCTCCGGCCCTGCTCAGCACTCCTCGTCCAGGGCCTCCTGCGCGGCGCGCATGGCCGTTCCCCCGGCGAATCCGCGCCGCCCGAGCACGCCGAGGATCCTGCGCAGCCGGGTGTCCCGGTCCAGCGTGCGGGTGGACGCCGCCTTCCTCCTCGCGAGGGCCAGGGCGTGCGGGAAGTCGTCGTCGAGGTCCTCCAACGAGGCACGGGCGTCCTCGTCGGAGACGCCCTTCTCCCGCAGCCGCCGCTGGAGTGCGGATGCGGAGAGGCCCTTCTGCTCACGCTGCACGCGGACGAGCTGCTGGGCGTACCGCCTGTCGTTCAGCAGGTCGGAGGCCTCGAGGCGGTCGAGGAGGATCTCGACGGAGTCCCCTGCATGCTCCTTCCGCAGGAGCTTCTCCCTGAGCTCCGCCCTGCTGTGATCGCGCATCGCCAGGAGCGAATATGCCCGCTTCCTCGCCGCCCGGTAGTCAGGATTCTCCGGGCTCCCGGGCGCGGACGGATCTGCGGCGGCCCCGGCTGCAGCGGGCGCACCCCCCGAGACCGCGGTGTCTCCCGTGCCCTCTGCGCCGAGGGGCCCGTCCCCGCTCGCAGGCACCGCTTCCACGGCGGCCTGCAGGGAGGCGATCAGTTCCTCACGCGGGTCCGGGGCCATGACCGCTCACCCTCAGAACTCCGCACCGGCCGGCACGGGCGCACCCTTGGGCTCCGCGGGCTTGGCCGCGGAGGCCTTGCCCGCTCCGGGCCCGGCCGGGCCTCCGTCCACCTCCGGTGCCTCGGCCTCCTCCGGCGCGGCGAAGAGACCCAGCTTCTCCTTGATCTTCGTCTCGATCTCCTCGGCGAGTCCCGGATTGTCCTTGAGGAAGTTGCGGACGTTCTCCTTGCCCTGGCCCAGCTGGTCGCCGTCATAGGTGAACCAGGACCCGGACTTGCGGACGATCCCGTTGTCCACGCCCATGTCGATCAGGCTGCCCTCGCGGGAGATCCCGTGACCGTAGATGATGTCGAACTCCGCCTGCTTGAACGGCGGCGCGACCTTGTTCTTCACGACCTTGACGCGCGTGCGGTTGCCCACTGCGTCACCACCCTCCTTGAGGGTCTCGATCCGGCGCACGTCCAGACGCACCGAGGCGTAGAACTTCAGGGCCTTGCCGCCGGAGGTGGTCTCCGGCGAACCGAAGAACACGCCCACCTTCTCACGCAGCTGGTTGATGAAGATCGCCGTCGTCTTCGACGCGGCGAGGGCGCCCGTGATCTTGCGCAGCGCCTGCGACATGAGACGGGCCTGGAGACCCACGTGGGAGTCGCCCATCTCCCCCTCGATCTCCGCCTTGGGCACGAGGGCCGCGACGGAGTCGATGACGATGACGTCGAGGGCGCCGGAGCGGATCAGCATGTCCGCGATCTCCAGCGCCTGCTCGCCGGTGTCCGGCTGCGAGACCAGGAGCTGATCCGTGTCCACGCCCAGCGCCTTGGCATACTCCGGGTCCAGGGCGTGCTCCGCGTCGATGAAGGCCGCGATGCCCCCGGCCTTCTGCGCGCTCGCGACGGCGTGCAGGGCCACGGTCGTCTTGCCGGAGGACTCCGGCCCGTAGATCTCCACGACACGACCGCGCGGCAGACCGCCCACGCCGAGTGCGATGTCGAGTGCGACGGAGCCGGTGGGGATCGCCTCGATGGGCTGGCGCTTCTCCTCCCCCAGGCGCATGACAGCGCCCTTGCCGTACTGGCGCTCCACCTGCCCCATCGCCGCTTCCAGGGCCTTGCTCTTGTCTCCGCCGGCGGTCTGTGCGCCGCGGGTGGTCTTCGCTGCCATGTCTCCTCCAAGATCAGTACGTCGATGCCTGTCTGGGACCAGAGTAGACACCGGCACGGACACAGCTCCCCGATCCGGGTGAACCTGTGTACAGCCCGCTCGCACATCCACAGCAGGGATGACGCGGGGCGGTCAGGGTTCAAGCATACCGCGAGGGGAACACGTGTTCTAATCGTCTCGTGCGGCGTGTCGCCCCCGGCCCGCACGCCGCCGGGAACGCATCCGCCCCACCTGCACGAGCGGGTGGGGCGGATGCGGCATCTGCCTGCCGCGTCCGGGGGCGGGAAGGGACCGGGCACGGGCTCCTGTCCCGAGCGGCCGGAGGCTCACATCGGGGTGGCCGCGGGCTTGTCCCTGCCCAGTCTGCGCTCGGCGGGGACCCCGGCGGCCTCGCAGACCGCAGCCCAGACCTCCTTGGGCCCGTGGCCGGCCTCGAACGCCTGGGCGGGGGTGAGCGAGCCCAGCGTGCTCAGCGCGAGGTCCTCATGCAGGGAGGCCGCGCGCATGCGGCCGAACTCGTCGTCCATGAGCTCCCAGTACAGCGCGTGCCGCATGGGATCAGGGCCTGCCCGCCAGCGCGGGCTCGTCGTCAGCGCGGCCGCCGGAGAGCACGCGGCGCGCGAGCTCGACGGGGATGGTGTCCGGGATGTCGACGCCCTCGTCCAGGGCGAAGCGGTCGCTCACATCGCGCAGCAGACCGGACACCGGCATATCCAGGGCCTCGCAGATGGAGGCCAGGAGCTCCGAGGAGGCTTCCTTCTGCCCGCGCTCGATCTCGCTGAGGTAGCCCAGGGAGACGCTCGCATCCGCGGAGACCTCACGCAGCGTGCGGCCCTGGCGGCGCCGCGCGGTGCGCAGTGCGTCGCCGATCTCGATTCGCAGGAGAGTCACGCGGTTCCCTTCCTCACTGGCCAACGTGTGCAGGCCGTCCCCGGCACCGGGTGCGGGACCGACCGATCATGCAGGTACGACTGGATATCCGACCTCACTGTGACTGCAACCGCAGCCGCTCTGCGGTTGTTCCCCAGTCTACAGGTGGGGTGGGACACAGGCGTCGACGGTTCTCTCAGGCATCCTCGGCGCACGCCGCGAGGACGAGGTCCAGGCACGCCCGGACCGTGGCCTCCCGGATCTCCCTGCGGGAGCCGGTGAGGTCGAGCTCCGCCGTCCGCACTCCGCCGCCGCTCCGCGCGAGCGCGAGGTAGACCCGGCCCACGGGCTTCCCGTCCTGCGGGTCCGGCCCGGCCACCCCGGTGCAGGAGACCCCGAGGTCCGCTCCGCACGCGCGCACCGCGCCACGCGCCATCTCCCGGGCCACCTGCGGGTCCACCGCTCCGTGCGCGGCGAGCAGGTCCGGGTCGACGCCGGCCAGCTCCGCCTTGAGCGCGGTCGCGTACGTCACGAGTCCCCCGCGCAGCACCGCCGATGCGCCCGGCACCTCCGCGAGGGTGGCGGAGAGCAGTCCCGCCGTGAGCGACTCGCACGTGGCGATGGTGAGGCCGCGCTCCCGGAGTGCGCCGATCACCGCGGCAGGCCCGACCGCACCCGCCTGTGAACCGGCCTCCGGACCCTCAGCGCTCACCGGCGCTGCCCCGGGCCTTCGCCTCACGCACCAGCGCGGCGGACTTCACGCAGTAGTCCGCCCCCGTCACCAGCGTGACGACGATCGCGGCGGTGAGCAACAGCCAGGAGACCACGAGCCAGCCGGCGAGGATCCCCGGCAGCCACACCGCGACCGGGGCCTGGAGCAGGAAGAGGCTGAGCGCCCCCGTCTGCAGCACGGTCTTGAGCTTGCCGCCCTTCGAGGCCGGCAGCACCACCCAGCGGATGATGACGAAGCGCAGGACCGTGATGCCGAGCTCGCGGACGAGGATGACCACCGGCACCCACCACGGCAGGATCCCCACGAGCGCCAGCCCGATGAGCGCCGAGGCCATGAGCGACTTGTCCGCGATCGGATCCGCGATCTTGCCGAAGTCCGTGATGAGGTTCCAGCGCCGGGCGAGGAAGCCGTCGATCCAGTCCGTGACCATCGCGACGACGAACACGATGAAGGCCCAGAGCATGCGCTGGGGATCCAGCTCCGTCCACGGCGCGCCCAGCGCGCCGCCGCCCAGGAGGAGGACGAGGAACACGGGGACCAGGAGGATCCGCACCACGGTGAGGGCGTTGGGGAGATTGAGGCTGCTGGGCCCGCTGTCCGCTGTCTGAGTGCTCACGGCACCACCCTAACCGCTGCGGTTCCCGGACGCCCGGCCGGTGCCGGGAGCCGCAGCGGGGGCGGCCGGGCTACCGGCCGGTGAGCTCCCACGCATCGTCGTCGCCGGCCTCCACGATCTCCAGCCCGGTCGCGTCGTCGTACATCCTGCCGTCGGCTCCCAGGTGGGTGTGCTCCTCGTCCCCCATGCCGCGGGGGCCGCCCGTCGCGTAGGGGTCCTCCGCGGGCAGCCGCGCACCGGCGGGTCCGCTTGCGTCCGGTTCCGGCTGTGCGCCGGCGGGAGCTCCGCCGTCCCCGGGGTCCTCGCCGCGGATGACGGCCAGCGTGCCCGGCAGGTCCTCCGGCCGGACGAGCACGTCGCGGGCCTTCGAGCCCTCGGAGGGCCCCACCACACCACGCGACTCCATGAGGTCCATGAGCCGTCCCGCCTTGGCGAAGCCCACGCGCAGCTTGCGCTGGAGCATGGAGGTGGAGCCGAACTGGGTCGTGACGACGAGCTCCGCGGCCTGCAGCAGGAGGTCGAGGTCGTCCCCGATCTCCTCGTCGATCTGCTTCTTGGGGGCCTCGACGGCCACGTCCTCCCGATAGACCGGGGAGAGCTGGCCCTTGACGTGCGCGACGACCTCCTCGATCTCCGACTCGTTCACCCAGGCGCCCTGGACGCGCATGGGTTTCGCTGCGCCCATCGGCAGGAACAGCGCGTCGCCCTGACCGATCAGCTTCTCCGCGCCGGGCTGGTCGAGGACCACGCGGGAGTCGGCCAGCGAGGAGGTCGCGAAGGCCAGCCGCGAGGGCACATTGGCCTTGATGAGACCGGTGACGACGTCCACGGACGGCCGCTGCGTGGCGAGCACCAGGTGGATGCCTGCGGCGCGGGCCAGCTGCGTGATGCGCTGGATGGACGCCTCCACGTCACGCGGGGCGACCATCATGAGGTCCGCGAGCTCGTCGACCACGACGAGGAGGTAGGGGTACGGGTGCAGCTCCCGCTCGGAGCCCGGCGGCGGGGTGAGCTTCCCCTCCCGCACCGCGCGGTTGAACTCCTTCACGTGCTTGAACCCGAAGTGCGCGAGGTCGTCGTAGCGGGCGTCCATCTCCCGCACCACCCACTCGAGGGCCTCGGCGGCCTTCTTGGGATTGGTGATGATGGGGGTGATGAGGTGCGGGATGCCCTCGTAGGTGGTGAGCTCCACCCGCTTGGGGTCGACGAGGATCATGCGCACCTCGTCCGGGGTCGCCCGCATCATGATCGAGGTGATCATGGAGTTGACGAAGCTCGACTTGCCGGCGCCCGTCGCACCGGCCACCAGCAGGTGCGGCATCTTCGACAGGTCCGCGACGACGAAGCCGCCCTCCACGTCCTTGCCCACGCCCATCACCATGGGGTGGTCCGTCTTCCGGGCAGCGTTGGAGCGCAGCACATCGCCCAGGGAGACCGTCTCCCTGTCCGAGTTGGGGATCTCGATGCCGATCGCCTTCTTGCCCGGGATGGGCGAGAGGATGCGCACGTCCGCGCTCGCCACGGCGTAGGCGATGTTCTTGCTCAGCGCCGTGACCTTCTCCACCTTGGTCCCCGGTGCCAGCTCCACCTCGTAGCGGGTGACGGTGGGCCCGCGGGAGAAGCCTGCGACCTCCGCGTCGATCTTGAACTGCTCGAACACGTCGCGCAGCGCGGCGACGACCCGGTCGTTGGCCTCCGAGCGCTCCTTGGGCGGCGGACCCGCCGCCAGCAGCTCCGAGGAGGGCAGGGTGTAGGTGACGTCGCCGCCCAGCTCCAGCTGGGCCACGCGCTGCGGCAGCTCGCCGGTCGCCTGCGGCGCCGGGGTGCTGACTGCGGGCACCTCCGCCGTGTCCGCCTCCGAGGCCGGGGCGGACTGCCGGGTCTGCGCCGCGGCGCCGCCGAGCACGGCGGTGGGCTCGTCCATGCCCACCTCCCGGCGCAGCGCGGCGGCCTCCCGCTCCGCCTTCGTGGGACGGCGCTGGCCGGGCCGGTACTGCGGCTCGGCCTCCGCATCGACGTCGTAGACCTCCGGCGCCTCCGCCGCCGTCTCCTCCGGCTGGGCCCGCTTTCCCCGTCCCCTGCCGCGGGAGGGTGCCGAGCCGGCGGCCTCCTCGGCCTCGACGTCGTTCTCGTGGATGTAGGCCTTGTCGTAGGCGGTCTCCTCCTCCGCCTCGTGGGCGCGCGCCTCCTCGGCCGCCTTCCGCTTCGCCCCGCGGCGGCGTCCGAGCGGCCTGAGGGTGGAGGTCGTCCTGCCCTCGGCGACGAGGTCCTCGGACTCGGGTGCGTCCTCGCGCTCCCCCGCGGGCGCTGCCGAGCCCGTGAGCCGGGCGTAGGCGGCGCGGACGCGCTCGGGGATCCGCCGCACCGGGGTCGCGGTGAGGATGAGGAGGGAGAAGAGCCCCAGCAGGGAGAGCAGCGGCACCGCCACGTACACCGTGGTGGCCGCGACGAGCGGCGAGGACACGATGTACCCGAGCGCGCCGCCCCCGTTGGCCATCGCCTCCCGCGAATTCACGAAGCTGGGCGAGCCCGCGGTGATGTGCGCGAGACCCGCCGCCGCGAACAGAGCGGCGATGATCCCGATGAGGATCCGGTTGTTCCCGCGGGTGTCGTCCCCGCGGAGGAAGAGCCGGACGGCATAGCCCACGAGGACCAGCGGCAGGGCGAGTGCGACGCGGCCGAACGTGCCCTCAACGACCGCGCGCACGCCGCTGCCGAAGGCGCCGGGGATGTTCCACCACTCGAAGGCGGCCACGAGGATCGCGAGCGCGAGCAGGGCGAAGCCCGTGCCGTCGCGGCGCATGGGGGCCGTGTGTGAGGGGTCCTCCGGATCGAGCGCCCTGCGGGCGCGGCTGCCTGCCATGTGTGACACTCCCATCCATGCACCGGTGAGGAGGCCGCCGCGCGAGCGGTCCTCCGTGTCCGTGGCCCGTCCGCCGGCCGAGGCGCCCCCGGTCTTCGCGGCCGGGCCCGAGGTGCGGCGGGCGGGCGCGGAGCCCGTCGCCTTGGCCTTGGAGCCCCGGGCGCGACCTGTCTTGGCGGGGGAAGTCGTACTGGTCGCCATGATCGCCCATGCTATGAGGCGGACGGCTCCAGGTGTGGGAGGCAGGGCCTCGGGCGTTTTGGCCGGAGGGTCTGCGCGACGGCGCGCACCCCCTCACGGTCCGCGCCGTCGGCCGCCGCCTCGCCTTCCCCGCCCAGTATCATCGGTGCAGTCCGCTGCACACCGACGGAAGGGCACTCCGTGACGCATGTCCCCAGCCACACACCCGCGGCTCCGCCCACGGGGTTCGACCGGGAGCGCTACATCGCACTCCAGTCCGAGCACATCCGCGCGCGGCGGCGGGAGATCGGCGGGAAGCTCTACCTGGAGATGGGCGGCAAGCTCTTCGACGACATGCACGCCGCACGCGTGCTGCCCGGATTCACCCCGGACAACAAGATCGCGATGCTCGAGCAGCTGCGGGACGAGCTGGAGATCGTCATCGCCGTGAATGCGCGGGATCTTCTGCGGCAGAAGGTGCGCGCGGACCTCGGCATCACCTACGAGGAGGACGTGCTCCGGCTGGTCGACGTGTTCCGCGAGCGCGGCTTCCTCGTGGAGAACGTGGTCTTCACGCAGCTCGAGGACGACAACCAGGCCGGCATGGCCTTCCGCCGCAGGCTGGAGCGGCTGGGGCTGCGGACAGCCCGGCACCGCATCATACCCGGCTATCCCACCGACACGCGGAGGGTGGTGAGCGAAGCGGGGTTCGGCCTCAACGAGTACGTGGAGACGAGCCGCGATCTGGTGGTCCTCACGGCGCCCGGCCCGGGCTCCGGCAAGCTCGCCACCTGCCTCTCGCAGATCTACCACGACCACCAGCGCGGGATCGTCTCCGGCTACGCCAAGTTCGAGACCTTCCCGGTGTGGGGGCTGCCCCTCGAGCATCCCGTGAACCTCGCCTACGAGGCCGCGACGGCGGACCTCGACGACATCAACGTCATCGACCCCTTCCACCTGCAGCGCTACGGCACGCAGGCGACGTCCTACAACCGCGACGTGGAGGTCTTCCCGCTGCTCGCCGCGCTGCTGGAGCGGATCGCAGGCAGGAGCCCGTACGCCTCCCCCACGGACATGGGCGTGAACATGGTGGGCAGCTGCATCGTCGACGACGCGGTGTGCCGGGAGGCCGCCCGGCAGGAGATCATCCGCCGCTACTTCAAGGCGCTGGTCGACGAACGCCGCAGCGATGCCGACGCCGTCCTCTCGGAGAGGGTGGCCCTGATCATGAGCAGGGCCGGCGTCGAGACCTCCGACCGCGCCGTGGTGGGCCCGGCGCTGGAGCTCGAGGAGGAGACCGGCGCGCCGGCCTCTGCCCTGCAGCTGCACGACGGCACCCTCATCACCGGGAAGACCTCTCCCCTCCTGGGCTGCTCCGCGGCGATGCTGCTCAATGCGCTCAAGCACCTTGCGGGGATCGACGAGGAGGCGCATCTGCTCTCGCCGGAGTCCATCGAACCCATCCAGACGCTCAAGACCGAGCACCTGGGCAGCCGCAATCCCCGGCTGCACACGGACGAGGTCCTCATCGCGCTCTCCGTCTCCGCCGGCACGAACGAGGTGAGCCGCTCCGCGCTGCGCCACCTCCGGGAGCTCGAGGGGACGAACGCGCACACGACGACCGTCCTGGGCTCCGTGGACGAGGGGATCTTCCGCAGCCTGGGCATCATGGTCACGAGCGAGCCCAAGTACCAGCGCCGGACGTCGCTCTACCACAAGCGCTGACCCTGCCTCGCGCCGCGCGGGTCCGCCCCACACCCACGTTTCGCACCTTCTGACGGTGTGCGCATGTGTACGCGTACGCACACCGTCAGAAGGTGCGAAACGTCGCCGGCCGGTGGAACTCCCGGCGGAGTTCCACCGGCCTGTGAGGCTCAGCCCAGCAGCTCGTAGGCCGGGACGGTGAGGAAGTCCGCGTACTCCTCCTGCGTCGCCATCTGCTGGAACAGGCGGCGCGGGGTGACCCAGGCCTCGGGCTCGCCGGGCAGCTTCGCCACCTCCTCCTCGACGATCCTGTCCACGAGCTCCTTCGTCACCTGCTCTCCGGAGTCCTGCAGCGTCACGCCGTAGTGCAGCCACTGCCACACCTGCGAACGGGAGATCTCCGCCGTGGCGGCGTCCTCCATGAGGCCGTGGATCGCCGCGGCGCCGTTGCCGCTCAGCCAGGCGGCGACGTACTGGATGCCCACGTTCACGTTCTGCCGCAGGCCGGCCTCCGTGATCCGCCCGGGCGTGTCCTTGACGCTGAGGAGGTCCGCCGCCGTCACGGCGACGTCCTCACGGGTGCGCTCGAGCTGGTTGGGACGCTCGCCCAGCACCTTCGTGAACTGCTCCCGGCAGGCCTCCACCATGCCCGGGTGCGCCACCCAGGAGCCGTCGAAGCCGTCGCCGGCCTCGCGTGACTTGTCCCGCTCCACCTGTTCGAAGGCCCGGCGGTTCGCCTCCTCGTCCTTGGACGGGATGAACGCGGACATGCCGCCGATCGCGTGGGCCCCGCGCTTGTGGCACGTGCGCACCAGCAGCTCCGTGTATGCCCGCATGAACGGCACCGTCATGGTCACCTGGCCGCGGTCCGGCAGGATCCAGTCCTCGCCCTTGGTCCGGTGGGTCTTGATGACGGAGAAGATGTAGTCCCAGCGCCCCGCGTTGAGACCCGCGGAGTGCTCGCGCAGCTCGTAGAGGATCTCCTCCATCTCGAAGGCCGCGGGGTAGGTCTCGATGAGGCAGGTCGCGCGGATGGTGCCCCGCGGGATCCCGAGAGCGTCCTGCGCGTGGACGAACACGTCGTTCCACAGGCGCGCCTCGAGGTGCGACTCCATCTTGGGGAGGTAGAAGTAGGGTCCGCGGCCCTTGGCGATCTGCAGCGGGCCGGTGTTCGCGACGTACAGCGCGAAGTCCACGAGCGAGCCCGAGGCCACCCGGCCGTCGATGCGCATGTGCTTCTCCTCGAGGTGCCAGCCGCGCGGACGGACCACGATGGTGGGCAGCTCCTCGTCCGGGCGCAGGCGGTACTCCTTGCCCTGCTCGCTCACGAAGTCGATCTCGCGGCGCACGGCCTCGAGCAGGTTCACCTGCCCGCCGATCACGGAGTCCCAGGCCGGGGTGTTCGCGTCCTCCTGGTCCGCGAGCCACACCTTGGCCCCGGAGTTGAGCGCGTTGATCGTCATCTTCCTGTACGTGGGCCCGGTAACCTCCACCCGCCGGTCCTCCAGCCCCGGGGCCGGGGGCGCGACCCGCCAGCTGGGATCGTCGCGGATGGCAGCGGTCTCCGGCAGGAAGTCGAGCTCCTCGCCGGCCTCCAGGCGCGCCTGACGCTCACGGCGGGCGGCCAGGCGCTCCTCGCGGGTGTCCGCGAACGCACGGTGGAGGGAGACGATGAGGTCCAGTGCCGCCGGTGTGAGGACCTTCTCGGAGCCCTCCGGCAGTTCGGCGGTGATCTCGAGGCCCTCGGGGACCTCGATGCTGGGAGCGGTCATGCTTCTCTCCTCTTCTCTACTCCGGGTGCGGGGCATCCGCACCCGGTGGACCCACCGCGCAGGAGGGCGCGATAGGCGGTCTGACGGTCGGCGTGTGCGCGGCGCAGTTCTCAGCGGGCGTGCGCACGAGGCGGCTGGGCGAACATCACTCCGGGGTTGAGGATGCCTGTGGGATCGAAGGCCGCCTTGACCATGCGGTTGAGGTCCATGACATCCTCGCCCAGGTACCCGGCCAGCCAGGGCTCCTTCAGCCTGCCCACGCCGTGTTCGCCCGTGATGGTGCCGCCGAGGGAGACGGCGAGGTCCATGATCTCGCCGTACGCCAGATGCGCCCGCTCCCGCTGCCCGGGGTCCGCGGGATCGAACACGACGAGCGGGTGGGTGTTCCCGTCGCCCGCGTGGGCCATGACGGCGACGACGACCTCGCGCCGGCCGGAGATCGCCGCGATCCCCTCGACCAGCGCGCCCAGTGCGGGAATGGGGACGCCCACGTCCTCGAGCAGGATCGTGCCCTTCTTCTCGACCGCGGGGATCGCCAGGCGGCGTGCGGCGACGAAGGCCTCCCCCTCCTCCGGGTCGTCGGTGGAGAAGACCTCCGTGGCGCCCGCCGCCTCGCAGCGACGCGTGATCTCCGCGACCTCCGCAGCGGCCTGGTCCGGCGATTCGTCCGACTGCACGATGAGCATCGCCGCGGCATCCCGGTCGAGCCCCATGCGCGTCTCGTCCTCCACCGCGTTCAGCGTGGGGCCGTCCATGAACTCGAGCATCGAGGGCCGCATGGTGCGGGTGATCGCGAGCACGGCGTCCGTGGCGGAGGCGAGGGTGGGGAACGTCGCCACGAGGGTCTGCGGGGCGCGCTGGGCGGGCACCAGTCGCAGCGTCACGTCCGTGATGATCCCGAGCGTCCCCTCGCTGCCCACGAACAGCTTGGTGAGCGGCAGCCCCGCCACGTCCTTGAGGCGCGGGCCGCCGAGGGCCACGCTGCGCCCGTCCGCGAGCACCACGGTCATCCCCAGCACGTAGTCGGTGGTGACCCCGTACTTCACGCAGCAGAGGCCGCCGGCGTTGGTGGCGATGTTGCCGCCGATCGAGCAGAAGGTGTAGGAGGCGGGATCCGGCGGGTACCAGAGTCCGTGCGCGGCGGCGGCCTCCTTGACCTCCCCGTTGAGCGCGCCGGGCTGGGCCACGACGGTGCGGGTGACCGGGTCGACCGTGATCTCGCGCATGCGCTCGAGGGAGAGCACGAGGCAGCCGTCCTGGGCGGTGGAGCCGCCGGAGAGGCTGGTCCCGGCGCCCCGCGGCACGATCGGCGTGCCGGTGGCGCGGGCGAAGCGCACGGCCTCCTGCACCTCCTCCGTGCAGGTGGGCCTGACGACCGCGAGCGGCACTCCCGCGTCAGGGTCCTCCGCCCTGTCCCGGCGGTAGGCCTCGGTCTTCACGGGGTCGGTGACCACCGCGCCGTCCGGCAGCCTGCTCCGCAGCTCCTCGAGGGTCTCCGCGGCCTCGCCGGACCCGTGCTTCGTCGTCACCTGTTCGCCTCCCACTGCGCCCGTCACTGTGTCTTCGCTCACGCACTGGGACGAGGCTAACACCCGTTTCCCGCCGAATGAAATCACAATTCCAGATTGCGAAATCACTTGCCCGCCGCCGCAGTGATCCCACGCGAATCCTGTGACTGGGATGCCACGGTCCTCACAGAACGCTGGACAGAGATGTGATCCATACCGCATCATGGAATCCGGCCGACCACCCCACGGAACTCCCGAGGCACCTCGGCCCGCCCCTGCTTCCCCCGTGCGCCGCTGCAGCCGCACGGGCCACCGAGAGGTTCACATGGACGCCCTGCTCGCCGCTTCCCCCATCCTCGTCGCCGGAATCCTCCTGCTGGGGTTCCGGGCGCCGGCCACCGTCGCCATGCCCGCCGGCCTCGTCGTCGCCGCGCTCGTCTCGTTCTTCGCCTGGAAGGTCGAGTGGATCACGATCGGCGCCTCGGTGATGCAGGGGATCCTCGTCGCCGCGGGTCTGCTCTGGATCGTCTTCGGCGCCCTCCTCATGCTCGCGACGGTGACCAAGTCCGGTGCCATCGAGACCATCAAGGCGGGCTTCGTCTCCGTCTCCGCGGACCGGCGCGTGCAGGTCATCATCGTCGCCTGGCTCTTCGGCAGCTTCATCGAGGGCGCCGCCGGGTTCGGCACGCCCGCGGCCGTCGTCGCCCCGCTCATGCTCGCGCTCGGCTTCCCGGCCGTCGCCGCGGTGCTCGCGGGTCTGCTCATTCAGTCGACCCCCGTGAGCTTCGGCGCCGTCGGCACTCCCATGCTCACGGGCATCGGCACCGGCCTCCAGGACAGCACCGGAGGCCTCTCCGCGGACGTCTCCGCCCGCGCCGCGGAGCTCGGCGTCGACGCCTCCGGCTTCGTCGCGCACACCGCCTTCCAGGTGGCCGCGCTGCACGCCGTCTGCGGCATCTTCATCCCGCTCACACTGGTCTGCTTCATGACCGGATTCTTCGGGGAGCGGAAGCGGTTCGCGGACGGCCTCGCAGTGGCACCGTTCGCCGTCTTCGCCGCCGTGGCCTTCATCGTCCCGTACCTGCTCGTCGCCTGGCTCCTCGGCCCGGAGTTCCCCTCCCTGCTGGGCGGTCTCATCGGCCTGCTCATCGTCATCACAGCGGCGCGCAAGGGCTTCCTCATGCCCAAGCAGATCTGGGACTTCCCCGCCCGGAACCGGTGGCCGGAGCGGTGGATGGGCAAGGTCGATCCCGAGGACGAGGCCAAGCACCTCGGGAAGCGCATGCCGCTCGTCCAGGCCTGGGCCCCGTACCTCATCGTCGTCGCCCTGCTCCTGCTGACCCGCAACGTGCCGGCGCTCAAGGAGTTCTTCTCCGTCACCGCGGTGGTCAACGTCGAGGACATCTTCGGCACCGGCATCGCACAGAAGATGGACCTGCTCTACTCCCCCGGCTTCCTCTTCCTCCTGGCCAGCATCGCCACCTACGGCATCCACCGCATGACCAGGAGGCAGATCGCCGATGCCTGGTCCCTGGCCGGGAAGCAGCTCGCCGGAGCGGCGTTCGCCCTGCTGTGCTCCGTGCCGATGGTCCGCGTCTTCATCAACTCCGGGCAGGAGTACAACGCCTCCGGTCTGGACTCGATGCCGCTCACCCTGGCGAACTCCGCCGCGGAGGCGATGGGTGCGAACTGGCCGCTGCTGGCGCCCTTCGTCGGAGCGCTCGGCGCATTCATCGCCGGTTCCAACACGGTGTCGAACGTGATGTTCTCCCAGTTCCAGTTCTCCACCGGGGTGAACATCGGGGTGTCCTCACCGGAGACCGTCGTGGCCGCGCAGGCCGTGGGCGGTGCGGCCGGCAACATGGTCGCGGTCCACAACGTCGTCGCGGCCGCCGCCACCGTGGGCCTGCTGGGGCACGAAGGCGATATCATCCGCCGCACCGTGATCCCCATGCTCGTCTACAGCCTCACCGCCGGCTGCCTCGCCTACATCTACGTCTGGGGCCCCGGACTCAACCTCGGTACGATCCTGCTGGGCGTCGTCCTGCTGGGCGTCATCGCGACGTTCTTCCTGCTCACCCGCGAGAAGGGACGGGAGAACACGGATCTCGCACCGGCCCGGGCCTGAGCCCGGCGCCTGCGGGGAGCGAGCCGGACCACGGCCCTCCCTCCGCGCCCGCCCCGCTTCCGAAAGGAGAGACCGTGTCGCAGACTCCGCGCACGCCCGAGCCTCCGCGGACCGGGCGCCGGCCGCAGCGCGTCCAGTCGGTCGACCGCACCCTCGACGTGCTGGAGGCACTCGCAGCGGCAGGCGGGGCGGCGAGGTCGAAGGAGGTCGCCGAGGCCGCAGGACTGCCCATGCCCACGGTGCACCGCCTGCTGGCCACCCTCGTGTCCCGCGGCTACGTGCTCCAGCTCCCGGACCGCAGCTACTGCCTGGGTTCGCGCCTGGTCCGTCTGGGCGCGGTCGCCGCACGGCAGTCCGGCGTCCATCTCCAGCCGGTCCTCGACAGGCTGGTCGACCGGCTGGAGGAGACCGTCAACCTCGCCTTCTTCACGCAGGAGGCCATGACCTACGTGGCGCAGTCGGCCTCGCACCGCTCCATGCGCATGTTCACCGAGGTGGGGCGCCGCGTCGCGATGCACTCCTCCGGCGTCGGCAAGGCGGTGCTGTCCACCCTCCCGCAGGAGGAGGTGCGGCATCTGCTGGCCGCCGCAGCACCTCCCGCCGTGCGGGAGACCGTGCTGGCGGAGGTGCTCCGGGCACGGCGGTGCGGATACGCCATCGACGACGAGGAGCAGGAGGCCGGCGTCCGCTGCCTGGCGGTGCCGGTGCTCGGCGGGCCGGCCCCGGCCGCGCTGTCCGTCTCCGCGCCCAGCTCACGGCTGGTGCCCGAGGTCTACGAACGGGTGGCGAACCAGCTCCGTGCGACCGCGCGGGAGCTCACCGCGCAGTGGGCGGCCGACTAGGACGCACGCGCAGACGCCTGTCGCCTCCTCCCGCCGTCACGGCGGGAGGAGGCGACAGGCGTCTCGTCCTCAGCGCGGGAGGTCGCTCAGATCATGACCACCATGGGGACGATCATGGGCTGGCGGCGCAGCTTCGAGGAGATCCACCGGCCGATCGTGCGGCGGATGATCTGCTGCAGCTGGTGACGGTCCTTGGTGCCGTTGCGGACGGCCTCGAGGACGGCGGCCTCGATCTTGGGTGAGATCGCGGAGAACACGTTCTGGTCCTCGGCCACGCCCCGGGTGTGGATCTCCGGACCGGCGACGATCTGCTTGCGCGAGAGATCGACCGCCATGAACACGGAGACGAAGCCCTCGCCCGCGAGCGTGAGGCGGTCCTTGAGGTCCGCCTCGGTGATCGCTCCCACCGTCGAGCCGTCCACGAACAGATCCTGCGTGGGGTAGGCCCCGGCGATGTGCGGGGTGCCGTCGATGAGGTCCACCGCGTAGCCGTTCTCCGCCAGCACGATGTTCTCCTCCGGCACGCCCGTCTGCTCGGCGAGCTCGGCGTTCGCCAGCAGATGGCGCCACTCCCCGTGCACGGGCATGACGCCGGCGGGCCGGACGATGTTGTAGCAGTAGAGGAGTTCGCCCGCGGACGCGTGCCCGGAGACGTGGATCTTCGCCGAACCCTTGTGCACCACCTTCGCGCCGAGCTTCATGAGGCCGTTGATGACGCGGAAGACCGCGTTCTCGTTGCCCGGGATGAGCGAGGAGGCCAGCACGACCATGTCGTCCTCGCCCACCTCCACGCGGTGGGAGCGGTTGGCCATGCGGGACAGGGCGGCCATGGGCTCGCCCTGGCTGCCGGTGCTCATGAGGACGATCTGGTCGTCCGGGTAGTCGTCGACCTTCTTGAGGTCGATGAGGATGCCCGGCGGGACGTCGAGGTAGCCCAGCTCCTGGGCGATCTTCATGTTGCGCACCATCGAGCGGCCCACGAAGGCGACCTTGCGGCCGTGGGCGTGGGCGGCCTCGAGCACCTGCTGGACGCGGTGCACGTGCGAGGCGAAGGAGGCGACGATGATGCGCCGGGTCGCCTGCCCGAAGAGGTTGACGAGGACGGATTTGATGTCCTTCTCGTGTGCGGTGAAGCCGGGCACCTCCGCGTTGGTGGAGTCCGTGAGGAACAGGTCCACGCCTTCCTCGCCGAGGCGGGCGAAGGCACGGAGATCCGTGATCCGGCCGTCGAGCGGGAGCTGGTCCATCTTGAAGTCGCCGGTGTGCAGCACGCTGCCCGCGCCGGTGCGGATCATCACCGCGAGCGCGTCCGGGATCGAGTGGTTGACCGCGACGAACTCCACGTCGAACGGCCCCAGCTGGTCCTCGTCGCCCTCCGCCACCACGCGGGTGACGCCCTTGATGCGGTGCTCCTTGAGCTTCGCCTCGACGAGGGCGAGGGTGAGCCGCGAGCCGAGGATCGGGATGTCCTCTCGGCCGCGCAGCAGATACGGCACGGCGCCGATGTGATCCTCGTGGCCGTGCGTGAGCACGAGGCCCACGATCTGGTCGTAGCGGCCCTCGAGGTAGGTGAGGTCCGGGAGGATGAGGTCGACGCCCGGCTGCTCCTCCTCGGGGAACAGCACGCCGGCGTCCACGATCAGCAGCTTGCCGTGGTACTCGAACACGGTCATGTTGCGGCCCACCTCGCCCAGACCTCCGAGGGCTACGATGCGCAGCGCCTCCGGGTCGGCCTTGCGGGGTTCGCCGATCTCAGGAAGAAAGGTCTTCACGTCAGGTATTCGCTCCTTTGGAGAGCCCGGCGCACGAACTCCATCTGTCCTGCGTCGGCCGGCAGCAGCGGAAGCCGGGTGGCCCGCGTGCCGATGACGCCTTGGAGTTCGAGGGCCGCCTTCGCGGCGACCACACCGGGCATGTGGTTCATGATCGCGTCCACGAGAGGGACGAGCTCCCACGCGAGTGCGCGGGCGGCCGCGAAATCGTCATTCGCGGCATGGGAGACGAGTGCGCTCAGCCGGTCCGAGGCGACGTGTCCCACGACGGACACGATGCCCACGGCGCCGATGGCCAGGAGCGGCAGGTTGAGGGCGTCCTCGCCGGAGTAGTAGGCGAGGGTGCCGTGGCTGAGGACCTCGCAGGCAGCGTCGAGGCGGCCCTTGGCGTCCTTGACCGCGAGGATCCGGGGGTGCTCCGCGAGCTCCAGCAGAGTGGGCGTCTCCAGCGGGACGCTGCTGCGGCCGGGGATGTCGTAGAGCATGACGGGCAGGTCCGTGGAGTCCGCGACTGCGCCCATGTGCGCGACGATCGAGGCCTGGGAGGGCTTCGAGTAGTACGGGGTGACGAGGAGGAGGCCGTCCGCCCCCGCCTCCGCCGCACTCCGCGCCAGCGCGATCGAGTGGGAGGTGTCGTTGGTCCCCACGCCTGCGATCACCTTGGCCCGGCCGGCGGCGACCCCGCGGACGATCCGCACGAGCTCGGCCTTCTCCGCATCCGAGGTGGTGGGCGACTCCCCCGTCGTGCCGGAGACCACGAGCATGTCGTTGCCGGCCGTGATGAGGTGCTCCGCCACGGCCTCGACGGCCTTGCGGTCCAGCCCACCCTCAGCGGTGAACGGGGTGATCATCGCAGTTCCCACGCGTCCGAACGCGGAGAGGGCAGCACGCGCCGCGGAGTCATCTATCATGGCCATGCCCAGATCCTACCCGCCGCGGGCGGCAGAGAGGCACAGGCTCCCGGTGCACAAGACAGATCGCCGCGTGCTCGGCATCGACATCGCCCGCGGCATCGCCCTGTTCGGCATGATCGCCACGCACGTCCTCCCCCGCATGGACGCTGAGGGCGAACTCACACTCACCGCCCTGCTCCAGGGGCGCGCCTCGGCGCTGTTCGCAGTGCTGGCAGGGGTCTCCATCGTCCTCTCGACGCGCGGAGCGCTGTCCGTCCCGGGCATGCGCGGCTGGGCCGCGGCGGCCTCGGGCCTGTGCGTCCGCGGCCTGCTCATCGCCGTCCTGGGGCTCGCGCTGGGCGAGCTGCCGAGCGGCGTGGCGGTGATCCTCGTGAACTACGGCGCGCTGTTCCTCGTCGCGACGCTGTTCCTCCGGCTGCCCACGTGGGCCCTGGCGGCGGGAGCGGCGCTGTGGTTCCTCGTGACGCCGCAGCTGTCCCACGTGCTCCGGGGCGAGCCCGCACTCGCGGATCCCCTGCTGCTCGTCCCCGCGTTCACGCATCTGGCGGACCCGGACATGTGGGTGGGCCTCGTGCTGACCGGCTACTACCCGCTGCTGCAGTGGACGGGATACATCCTGCTGGGGATGTGGGTGGCGCGCATCGACTGGACGGCGCGGGACAGGCGCGTGCTCCTCGTCGTGCTGGGGCTCGCGGCCTCCGTGCTGGCGAAGTCGCTCTCCTCCCTCCTCATGACCTTCCGCGGCATGGAGGTGCTGGAGTCCCTGTACCCCACCGGCGTCATGGCCGACGGCCACTCCTACGTGGAGCGGCTCATCATGCTCGGCGCCTACGGCGTCACCCCGCCGGACTCACCGTGGTGGCTCGCGACCTCCGGCCCGCACTCCGGCACCACGTTCGACCTCGTGCACACCTCGGGGATCGCACTCACCGTGCTGGGCCTGTGCATGCTCGCCGGCCCCCGGCTGGAACGGCACGCCTGGCTGCACGCGTGGATCTCCCGGCCCGGCTCCATGCCGCTCAGCATGTACACGCTCCACATCCTGCTCGTCTCCGCCGTGACCGGCACGGCGGGCGAGGGCGACGTCGACCTCGTGGCCGCAGTCGGCTTCGCGGTGAACATCGCCGCGATCGTGCTGGTCAGCTGCCTCTGGGCCGCGCTCATCAGCCGCCGGGGCCCTCTCGAGCAGCTGGTCTCCCTCGCCAGCCGCGGCGTCTCGAACCGGGTGCTCCGCCGGCCCTGAGACCGGCTCTCAGCTCGCGGGCGCCGGGCGGGGGTCGTCCCGGTGCATGCGGATCGCCTGCCGCATGGTCGCGCGGGCGCGCTTGCGGTCGCCGGCGGCGTCGTAGGCGCAGGAGAGGCGGAACCAGGACCGCCAGTCGTCCGGGGCGGCCTCGGCCTCGGTCCGGTACTTCTCGAACTCCGCGTCCGCGGCCTCACGGACGATCCGGCCGCCGGGGGTCCGCGGCAGGGTGTCCGGGGGCAGTCCGCCCTCGGTCTCGAGGATCCCCGCGAGCCTCTCGGTGCCGGCGCCGAAGAGGAGCTCGCGGATGAGCGTCCACGCGCCCACCGCCGGGAGGGCGAAGAGCGCGACTCCCAGCGCCTTGGCGACGAGTGAGTCGTCGGTGAGCATGATCCAGCCGCGCTGCACCGTGAACACCAGGTAGAGGGCCAGTCCCAGCGTGACGACGGCGACGCCCAGCTTGGCTCTGCTCATGCGAGGTCCAGATAGGACTCGAGTCCGTGGTCCAGGCCGCGGCGGTCCCCGATCTGCCGCACGGCGGTGAGGATGCCGGGCATGAAGGCCCGGGTGGAGAAGGTGTCGGTGCGCAGCGTGAGGGCCTCGCCGTCGGAGCCGAACATGATCTCCTCGTGGGCGTTCATCCCCTGCTGGCGGACGGCGTGGACGTGGATGCCGTCGACGACGGCCCCGCGCGCACCCTCGGGGTCCTGCGCGGTGGCGTCGGGTACGGCTCCCAGACCGGCCTGTGCACGCGCCGCTGCGATCCGCTGCGCGGTGTGCCGGGCCGTGCCCGAGGGCGCGTCGAGCTTGCGGGTGTGATGGATCTCCAGGATCTCCGCGGAGTCGAAGTGGGGGGCTGCGAGCTCCGCGAAGCGCATCACGAGGACGGCGCCGATGGAGAAGTTGGGTGCGACGAGGACCGCCACCTCGGGGTGTGCGGCGAGGAGGGCGCGCAGGCGCTCGAGCCGGTCCTCGGTCCAGCCGGTGGTGCCCACGACGGTGTCGATGCCGTGCTCCACGAGGAAGCGGACATTGGCCTCCGTGGAGTCCGGGACGGTGAGCTCGACGGCGACGTCGACCTCCTTCCCGGTGAGGGTCTCGAGGGAGTCCGAGCTCCCCAGCGCGGCGACGAGGGAGAGGCCCTCGGCCTCCTCGATCGCCTCCACTGCATGGGAGCCCATGCGCCCCTTCGCTCCGATGACGGCGACGCGGATATCGCTCACGTTCTTCACTCTCCTGCGGTGGGGACGGGTTCGGACCGCGCGGCCGGCCGCGGCCGCCGCACAGGGATCGGCACCAGTCTACGAGGCGAGGGGCGTGCGGGGATCAGCGCCCGCGCTCCGTGCGCCTGAGGAGACTCGCGTTCCGCGGATCAGCGCAGGACGCCGAGGATGAGCACGACCGCCCAGAGCATCTGACCGGCGAACCCCACCGCCAGCGCCAGCGCGTCCCCGGTGCCCACGGCGTGGGCCGGCAGCATCGCCAGCACCCCCGCGAGACCCGTGAGCAGTCCCGCGCCCACGGCGAAGACGACGGGCAGCGTCCCCGTGCGGCCCGCGCACCGCTGCCACGCGAGGACCAGGATCCCGAATGCGCTGAGCACCACACCGACCACGCCCAGCGGAACCGGGTCCAGAGCCGTGGCGGTCCAGGGGACCAGGGCGAACCAGACCAGCACGGCGCCCCCGGCCAGCACCGACGGGCCGGACCGCGACCGCGCGACGCCCTCGGCGCGCCGCTGCGGGCGGTCGATCCGGGCGGGGGCGGAAGGCGAGGCGGTCATGCATCCAGTATCCGCCGCCGCGGCCGCCCTGTCGTCATCCGTACGGATGATCTTTCCGGCCTGCTCCTCCCCCCGGAGTAGGGGCGGCCGGGAACGCCGAAGGGGCGGAGAGCACTCCGGCCCTCCGCCCCTTCGCACTCACTGCGCCGCGAGACTCACGTGCGCAGTCCCGGCCTCCGCTCTCAGGCGATGAGCCCCGGGGTCTGGGTGCGCGCGCGCTCGAAGCGTGCCTGCACGTCCTCCCAGTTGACGACGTTCCACCAGGCCTTGACGTAGTCCGGCTTCACGTTCTGGTAGTCGAGGTAGAAGGCGTGCTCCCACATGTCCAGCTGCAGCAGCGGGATGTAGCCGACCTGCACGTTGCCCTGCTGGTCGAACAGCTGCTCGATGGTCAGCCGCTGCCCCAGTGCGTCCCAGCCCAGGATCGCCCAGCCGGAGCCCTGGATGGAGGTCGCGACGCCGCTGAAGTGCGCCTGGAACTTGTCGAAGCCGCCGAACTGGTCGTCGATCGCGGCCGCGAGCTCGCCGGTGGGCTTGTCGCCGCCGTCCGGGCTCATGTTGTTCCAGAAGATCGAGTGGTTGACGTGACCGCCGAGGTTGAAGGACAGGTCCTTCGACAGCTTGCCGACGTTGCCGAACTCGCCCTTGTCACGCGCCTCCGCCAGCTGCTCGAGAGCGGTGTTCGCGCCCTTGACGTAGGTGGCGTGGTGCTTGTCGTGGTGCAGCTCCATGATGCGGCCGGAGATGTGCGGCTCGAGTGCTGCGTAGTCGTAGGGAAGATCGGGAAGGGTGTACTGCTCCACCATGTGTTCCTCCTGCGGTCGTTGACCATCTGTGCGGGTGCTGGCCCCGGGTCTCATGCCCGGGGCCACACCATCGACCCTAGTCCAGGGTCCCGCTCAGGTAAACGCAGAGGTCATATGACGTATTCCATCTGCGCGGCGAGGCGCGTTCACAGCACCCGCGGCACCCGCAGGTCGCCGCGCGGGCCCACGGACGCGAGCGCCCACGGCCCGGCGAACACCGAGGCGGCGTGCTCCCGCACGGCCTCCGGGGTGACCGCGCGCACGCGGGCGATGAGCTCGTCCGGCTGCAGGAGCGGCGTCCCGCGCATCTCGTGCCGCGCGATCCGGTTCATCCGCACCGCCGTGGACTCCATGCCCAGCACCGTCGAACCGGCCAGCTGGGCCACCACGTCCTCGACCTCGTCCGCCGCCGGCGTCTCCTCCGCCACACGGCGCAGCTCCCGGGCCACCAGCTCCAGCACCTGGTCAGCCGCCTCCGGCGCGCAGCCGGCGTAGACGGCGAAGGTGCCGGCGTCCGAGTACTCGCTGAGCACGGTGTGCACCGTGTACGCGAGACCGTGCTCCTCGCGCACGGTCTGGAACAGGCGCGAGGACATGCCGCCGCCCAGCAGGTTGGCGAGCACGATGTTGACGAAGCGGTCCTCGTGGCCGTCGGGCAGCCCCTCGGCGCCCAGCAGGAGGCCCTGCTGCTCCGTCGTCCGCACGCGTGTGCGCAGCCCCGGGGTGAAGCGGGCCGGGCCGGCACCCGCACCGTCCGCGGCCTCGGGTGCGGCCTCCGTCCCGGCGGGACGGGCCCCGCTCCCCCGGCCGTCCAGACCCGCGGCCGAATGCCGCCTCACCTGCTCGACGACCTCCTCGTGCGTCGCGCCGCCCGCGGCGGCGAACACGAGGCCGGGACCGGCATAGGCGGCACCGTAGTGCTCCAGGAGCACGGAGTGGTCCAGACTGAGGATCTGCTCACGCGTGGCGCCCACCGGGCGGCCCAGGGGCTGCCCGGAGAACACGAGTCCCTCGTAGTCCTCGTAGAGCTGGTCAGTGGGGTCGTCGGCGGCCATCGCGAGCTCCTCGACGATGACCCCGCGCTCCCGTTCGAACTCCTCCGGCTCCAGCTGCGAGTCCAGCACCATGTCCCACAGGAGCTCGCTCACGCCGTCCAGGTCCGCGACGAGGCAGCGCGCGTAGTAGCAGGTGTGCTCCTTGGCCGTGAGGGCGTTGGAGTCCCCGCCCGTGCGCTCCAGCCCCCGGGCGATGTCCCGTGCGCTGCGCGTGCGGGTGCCCTTGAACAGCATGTGCTCGAGGAAGTGGGTGGAGCCCTCGGAGCCCGCGGCCTCGTGGCGGGAGCCGGAGCCCACCCACACGCCCACGGTCTCCGACTGCAGGCCGGGGACGGTCTCGGTGATGACGCGAATGCCGCCGGGGAGGACAGACCGCTCGATGCGGCTGCCCTCCCCGGCGTAGAGAAGAGTGCTCACGATGCGGTGATCAGTCCTCGTTCTCTGCCTCGGCGGTCTCGTCCTCGTCCACGACGGGCACGAGCGAGAGCTTGCCGCGGTCGTCCACCTTGGTGATCTCGACCTGGATCTTCTCGCCCACGCCGATGACGTCCTCGACGTCCTCGACGCGCTTGCCGCCATTGAGCTTGCGCAGCTCGGAGATGTGCAGCAGACCGTCGCGGCCCGGGCTCAGCGACACGAACGCGCCGAAGCTCATGAGCTTCACCACCGTGCCGAGGTAGCGTTCGCCCACCTCCGGCACCTGCGGGTTGGCGATCGCGTTGATCGCGCTGCGCGCGGCCTCCGCCGCCGCGCCCTCGGACGCGCCGATGAGGACGGTGCCGTCGTCCTCGATGCTGATGTCCGCGCCGGTGTCCTCCTGGATCTGGTTGATCATCTTGCCCTTGGGCCCGATGACCTCGCCGATCTTGTCCACCGGGATCTGCACCGAGATGATCCGCGGCGCGGTCGGCGCCATCTCCGCGGGAGCGTCGATCGCCTCATTGAGGACCTCGAGGATGGCCAGGCGGGCCTCGCGCGCCTGCTTGAGCGCAGCGGCGAGCACCGCCGCGGGAATGCCGTCCAGCTTGGTGTCGAGCTGGATCGCGGTGATGAACTCGCTGGTGCCGGCGACCTTGAAGTCCATGTCGCCGAATGCGTCCTCCGCACCCAGGATGTCCGTGAGCGCCGCGTAGGCGGTCTGGGGACCGTCCGGGGTGTCGATGACGTCCGAGACGAGACCCATCGCGATGCCGGCGACGGGCGCGCGCAGCGGCACGCCGGCGGACAGCAGGGCCATCGAGGAGGCGCAGACGGAGCCCATCGAGGTCGAGCCGTTGGAGCCCAGCGCCTCCGAGACCTGGCGGATCGCGTAGGGGAACTCCTCACGCGTGGGCAGGACCGGGACGATCGCCCGCTCCGCGAGAGCGCCGTGGCCGATCTCGCGGCGCTTGGGGCTGCCCACGCGGCCCGTCTCACCCGTGGAGTACGGCGGGAAGTTGTAGTGGTGGATGTAGCGCTTGGACTTCACCGGCGAGAGAGAGTCGAGCTGCTGCTCCATCTTCAGCATGTTCAGCGTGGTGACGCCCAGGATCTGGGTCTCGCCGCGCTCGAACAGCGCCGAGCCGTGCACCCGCGGGAGCACCTGCGTCTCCGCCGCCAGGGGCCGGATGTCCTTGAGGCCGCGGCCGTCGATGCGCACCTGCTCCGTGAGGATCCGCTTGCGGACGACCTGCTTGGTCAGCGCGTTGAGAGCGCCCGCGATCTCCGACTCGCGGCCGGCGAAGCGCTCGCCCAGCTGCGCGTAGAGCTCTGCGAGCAGGGCGTCGCCCGCGCGCTCGCGCTCCTGCTTGTCCGCGATCTGGAAGTTCGCGGTCTGCTTGTCGAAGGCGAGCTCCTCCACGGCCGCGTAGACGTCGTCCTCGTAGTCCTTGAACACGGGGAACTCCGCGACCGGCTTGGCCGCCTTGTCCGCCAGCTCCTGCTGGGCGCGGACGAGCTCCGTGATGAAGGGCTTGGCGGCCTCGAGACCGGAGGCCACGACCTCCTCCGTGGGCGCCTGCGCGCCGCCGCGGACGAGGTCCACGACGCGCTCGGTGGCCTCGGCCTCGACCATCATGATGGCGACGTCCCCGTCGACCACGCGGCCGGCGACGGCCATGTTGAACACGGCGTCCTCCAGCTGCGCATGCGTCGGGAACGCGACCCACTGCCCGTCGATGAGTGCGATGCGCACACCGCCGATGGGGCCGGAGAAGGGAAGGCCGGAGAGCTGCGTGGACATCGACGCGGCGTTGATCGCGATCGTGTCGTAGAGGACGCCCGGCTCCACGGCCATGGCCGTGATGACGATCTGGACCTCGTTGCGCAGACCCTTGACGAAGGACGGACGCAGCGGACGGTCGATGAGGCGGCAGGTGAGGATGGCGTCCGTGGACGGCCGGCCCTCGCGGCGGAAGAACGAGCCGGGGATGCGGCCGTCCGCGTACATGCGCTCCTCGACGTCCACCGTGAGCGGGAAGAAGTCGAAGTGCTCCTTGGGGCTGCGGCTCACGGCGGTCGCCGAGAGCAGCATCGTCTCGTCGTCGAAGTAGACGGCGGCGGAACCGGCGGCCTGCTGGGCGAGCCGGCCCGTCTCGAAGCGGATGGTGTGCGTGCCGAAGCGACCGTTGTCGATCGTCGCCGTGGCGGTTTCAGGGTTGATACCCACGTTTTCTCCGTTCTGCCCGCACGGTGCACAAGCGTGCGCAGGGCGGGCGCAGGGGATGTCCTGCGGCCGGTAGACAGTCGTGAGGCGGCCTTCGATCGAGGCCCACACACGTCCGGCGCCGTCCGCCTCCGCTCGGGGCGGAAGTGCGGGGCGCGGATTGCGGAGGCCACTACCGAGGACCGATGACTCCGGTCGCAGGGATTGGACGCACCCACTCTACCAATCGGAGCCGCGGCGGGCGAAGACGCGCGCGGATGCGTGAGGGGCGGCAGCGGAGAACCCGGCGGGCGCAGGACCGGCCGGGAACGGCGAAGGCGCCTGTGCGGACGGTGAGTCCGCGCAGGCGCCTTCGTGCTGCAGCCGTGTCAGCGGCGCAGGCCCAGGCGGGCGATGAGCGCACGGTAGCGCTCGATGTCCACGTTCTGGAGGTACTTGAGCAGACGCCGGCGCTGGCCGACGAGGAGGAGCAGGCCGCGACGCGAGTGGTGGTCGTGCTTGTGCTCCTTGAAGTGCTCCGTGAGATCGGAGATGCGACGGGTGAGGACCGCGATCTGGACCTCCGGAGAGCCGGTGTCGCCCTCGTGCGTCGCGTATTCCTTGATGATCTCCTGCTTGACCGATGCGTCAAGTGCCATGGGGTTCGCCCTCCGGTGTCGTTGCGCGGCGCCCGCACCTGGTGAGCGAGCACTGTGGAACCGCGGCCGGTCATGAAAACGGCGTCTGCAAGCCTAACACAGCCCGGGCGCGGTCCACGTCCGCGTGCATCTGCTCGATGAGAGGACCCATCCCGCGGAAGGCGACCTGGCCGCGGATCCGCTCGACGAACTCCACCTCCATCGTCTCCCCGTACACGTCCAGGTCCGCGAACTCGACGTCGATCGCGTAGCCCTCCACGGTCCGGACGCTGCCGTGGAAGGTGGGGTTGGTGCCCACAGAGATCGCCGTGGGCAGGCGCAGGTCCCGCGCCGGGAAGTGCATCCAGCCCGCGTAGACGCCGTCGGCGGGCACATGGCCGTCCGCCGCCACGTCCAGATTGGCCGTGGGGAAGCCCATCTCCCGCCCGCGCTTCTCCCCGTGGACCACCGTGCCCACCAGCGTGTGGTTGTATCCCAGCTCCGCCGCGGCCGCACGCACCTCGCCCGCGTCGATGAGCGCGCGGATGGAGGTCGAGGAGTAGCGGGAGCCCTCCCCCACCTCGTCGATGACCACGACGTCGAAGCCGTGCTCCGCTCCGAGCCGCCGCAGCGTGGACAGGTCGCCGGAGTTGTCGCGACCGAACCGGACGTCCGTTCCCACCACGATCGCCGCGGCCCGGAGCCCGCGGACCAGGTAGTCCAGCACGAACTCCTCCGCGGACTGGTCGGCCCATTCCAGCGAGTAGGCCTGGACGACGGCACCGTCGACGCCCAGCTCGGCGATGAGCTCGAGGCGCTGGGACAGGCTGCAGATCTGTTCGACGGCGACGTCCGGCTGGTGCACCGTGCGCGGGTGCGGGTCGAAGGTGACGACCAGCGACCTCAGGCCGCGATCCGCCCCGACGCGCACGAGGGTGGAGAGCACCACCCTGTGCCCCCTGTGCACCCCGTCGAAGTTCCCGATCCCCACGACGGTCGGACCGTAGTCCGCGGGAATGTCCTCCGGATTGGCGAAGATGTCCACCTGCGCCCTCTCAGTGTGCCGATCGATTGCCGTGCGTACGCACCCGGTACACGTTAGCGCAGGTGCTGTGTGCTCCGGACACGGGGGACCGGCGGGGCGCGGGCCTCAGGCCGGGAAGACCAGTCTGGGCTTGAGCGCCTCGCCGCGCGGCTCGAGCACCGCCACGAGCGAGCCCCCGCTCACGGCGGCGAGCAGTCCGCCCGCACCCGCGGGTGCGGCCTCGAGGAACTTCCCCTGCCGCAGCCGTGCGGCGTCCTCCGAGGTCACGGAGAGCACCGGGAGCAGACGGGCCGCCGCCGAGGCCGGATCCAGCAGCGCGGCTGCGGGTTCCGCGGGCGGAACCTCCGCATCCGGGTCCGGGAAGTCCGGGACCTCCTGTGCCTCGGCCAGGGAGAAGGAGCCCACGCGGGTGCGGCGCAGCGCGGTGAGGTGACCGCCCACGCCCAGCGCGGAGCCGAGATCGCGGGCAAGCGCACGGATGTAGGTGCCGGAGCTGCAGTCGACGACCACGTCGACGTCCAGGACCGGGTGGCGGCCGCCGGCCGCATCGCCCGCCTCGGCGGGGCGCAGCGGGCTCGTCGTCTCGAAGCGGGACACCGTCACCGGCCGCGGCCTGAGCTCCACCTCCTCACCGGCGCGGACCCGGGCATAGGCCCGCCGGCCGTCCACCTTGATGGCGGAGACGGCGCTGGGGATCTGGGAGATGTCGCCCCGCAGCGGTTCCAGCGCACGCTCCAGCGAGTCCTCCGCGATCTGCGCGAGCGCACCCGGAGCGGCGAACCGGTCCGGTGCGGAGTCCGCGTCGTCGGTGGGCGTGGAGGCTCCCAGCCGGACGGTGGCGGTGTAGGTCTTCGTCTCCCCCACCGCGAAGGTCAGCAGGCGGGTCGCCGGACCGACACCGACGACGAGGACCCCCGTCGCCATGGGATCGAGGGTGCCCGCATGTCCGACCTTGCGGGTGCTGAGCCACTTGCGCACCCGGGACACGACGCGATGGCTGGACCAGCCGGCGGGCTTGTCGAGGACGAGGAACCCCGAAGGGCCCCCCGGGGAGCCGTGCGTCACTTGACGGAGACGTGTACGTGATCGAAGT
Organism: Brevibacterium salitolerans; assembly: GCF_039531405.1. Taxonomy (NCBI): domain Bacteria; kingdom Bacillati; phylum Actinomycetota; class Actinomycetes; order Micrococcales; family Brevibacteriaceae; genus Brevibacterium; species Brevibacterium salitolerans. Next base: position 72,953 of record NZ_BAAAPZ010000017.1, read on the forward strand.
GGTTGGCGGTCACGGAACCGCGGTCCTCCATGCCGCGGCCCTGCCAGCCGGTGTAGGACGCGTAGATCTTCTGCTCGAAGATCACGTAGTCCACGTTCAGTTCGTCCTTGTGGGCGATGAGGAAGTCGCGGATGCGGTCGCCGGTGGCACCGGTGATCATGATGTCCACGGCCCGGCCGCTGTTGTGGTCCGAACCCGGATCGGCACGCTTGCCGCCGTAGGTCTTGACCTCCGGGAAGTTCGCGCACACGGCACGATAGGCCGCGACGCCGTTGGCCGTGAGGCCGGACTCGATCGAGGACGACACGGAGCAGGGTGCATCGGAGACGCCGCCCCCTCCGGACCCGGCCTTCTCCTCGCCGTCTCCCCCATCGCCGCCCTCTGCGGAGCCGCTGGAGGCCGCAGCCGCCCCGGCGGTCGGGGACGGGGTGGGCTCCGGGACCTTCTCCATGCTGGAGGAGCCGCTGTCCTCGTAGCGCTCGTCGTCCTTGAGCGAGGACACGTACTTCTCGTAGTCCTTCTGCTGCTGGGCCTCGATCTCCTCGGCCGAGGCGGAACTCGCGGAGGCCTCCGGGGTGGGGGTCGAGGTCTGGGCGGATTCCGCGGAGACGGTGCCGCCGGACTCCGGCGACATCGCCAGGGTCGAGGCCACGATGCCGGCGGTCGCGGCCGCGGGCAGCGCGATGGCCGCGACCATGGGCCGGCGACGCACGGTGCTGAGGACTCCGGTGGCGGTGAGCTGTTCGTCCGACCGCGCCGAGGAGTACCGTCCCTGCGGCTTGCGGTTGAACGTCACGACCGCGGCGGCGAAATCACGCGCGGTGCCCGCCCATGACTGCTTGGAATCCGAGTGCTTGCCCAAATCGACCGTTCCTTCACACAGTTGTGATCGTTCCGTTACCTCGACCCAGTGTACAGAGGTCCCGGACGATCACAACCCCGCAACGGCGGCGCTCAGGGCCGTGGGACCTCGTCCTGCCCCTCAGGGTCCTCGTCGACCGTGTCCGCGCTGCGGTAGGGATCCGCCTCACCTGCAGGAACGGCATCGCGTGCGAGTTCCGCCACCTGCGCATCGTGTTCTTTGGCACGTCGCAGCAGCGCATCGAGCTCCGCAGCGGCCGCCGGCACGGAATCGGCCACGAACTCGAGGCTCGGGGTCAGCCGGATGCGCAGCCCCTTGCCCACCTCGGAGCGGATGAGGCCCTTCGAGGACTCGAGCGCGGCGCGGGTGCCCTCGAGGTCCGCGTCGTCGCCGAACACCGTGTAGAACACCGTGGCGTTCTGCAGGTCTCCGGTCACGCGGACCTCGGTCACGGTGACGAACCCGAGGCGGGGGTCCTTCACGCGCTTCTCCAGCGTCTGCGCCACGATGACCTTGATGCGGTCGGCGATCTTGCGGGCGCGGGTGGCGTCAGCCATGGCGTTCTCCTCGATGGTGGTGGTGGACTCTCCCCGTCCTGCGGAGAGAGAAACCGGGCGGGCCTGCGGAGCGCAGACCCGCGATCATTCTCCCCGTCCGGCGGAGAGAGAAACTGGGCGGGCCTGCGGAGCGCAGACCCGCCCGTGAGCGACCGATATGTCAGTCGCGCGGCTTCTCACGCATCTCGAAGGTCTCGATGAGGTCACCTTCGCGGATGTCGTTGTAGCTGCCCAGGCCGATGCCGCACTCGAAGCCCTCGCGGACCTCGGTGACGTCGTCCTTCTCGCGGCGCAGCGACTCGACCGTGAGCTTGTCGCCGATCACCACGCCGTCGCGGGTGACCCGTGCCGAGGCGTTCCTCTTGATGAGGCCGTCCTTGACCAGCGAGCCGGCGATGTTGCCCCACTTGGACGAGCGGAAGACCTGGCGGATCTCCGCGCTGCCCACGTGGACCTCTTCGAACTCGGGCTTGAGCATGCCCTTGAGCGAGCTCTCGATGTCCTCGATCGCGTCGTAGATGACCGAGTAGTACCGGACGTCCACGCCTTCGTCCGCGGCGAGGTCGCGGGCCTTCGCCTCGGGACGCACGTTGAAGCCGATGACGATCGCGCTGTCCACGGTGGCGAGGTTGATGTCGTTCTCCGTGATGGCACCCACACCACGGTGGATGATCCGGAGATCGACCTCGTCGCCCACGTCGATCTTGAGCAGCGAGTCCTCCAGCGCCTCGACGGCGCCGGACACGTCGCCCTTGAGGATGAGGTTGAGCATGTCGACCTTGCCCTCCTCGAGCGCCTTCGTGAAGTCCTCGAGGCTGATGCGCTTGCGGCCGCGGGCCTGCTGTGCGGCGCGTTCGACCGCATCGCGCTTCTCGGCGATCTGCCGCGCGGTCCGGTCATCGCTGGTCACGAGGAAGCTGTCGCCGGCACGGGGCACCGAGGACAGTCCGAGCACCTGCACCGGACGGGACGGGCCCGCCTCGGAGAGCTGCTCCCCGTTCTCGTCGAACATCGCGCGGACACGGCCGTGAGCAGTCCCGCAGACGATCGCGTCGCCCTGTCGCAGCGTGCCGGACTCGACCAGGACGGTCGCGACGGCGCCGCGGCCCTTGTCCAGCTTCGCCTCGATCGCGATGCCGCGGGCGTCCTTGTCGGGGTTGGCCTGCAGCACCAGAGCGGCGTCGGCGGTGAGGAGGACGGCCTCGAGCAGCTGGTCGATGCCCTCGCGCTTGAGTGCGGAGATCGGGACGAACATCGTCTCGCCGCCGTACTCCTCCGCCACGAGGTTGTACTCGGTCAGCTGCTGCATGACCTTCTGCGGGTTCGCACCCTCCTTGTCGACCTTGTTGACGGCGACGACGATCGGCACGTCCGCAGCCTGGGCGTGGTTGAGCGCCTCGATGGTCTGCGGCATGACGCCGTCGTCGGCGGCGACCACGAGGATCGCGACATCCGTCGACTTGGCACCGCGGGCACGCATGGCCGTGAACGCCTCGTGGCCCGGGGTGTCGAGGAAGGTGATCGCACGCTCCTCGCCCTCGTGCTCCACCTTGGTCTGGTAGGCGCCGATGTGCTGGGTGATGCCGCCGGACTCGCGGGCCGCCACGTTGGACGAGCGGATCGCATCGAGCAGCTTCGTCTTGCCGTGGTCCACGTGGCCCATGACGGTGACGACGGGCGGACGCGGAGACATGTTCTCCTCGTCCTCCTCCTCGTCCAGATCGATGTCGAACGTCTCGAGCAGCTCGCGGTCCTCGTCCTCCGGGGAGACGATCTCGATCCGGTAGCCGAGCTCCTCGCCGAGCACCCGGAAGGTGTCCTCGTCGAGGGACTGCGTGATCGTCGCCATCTCACCGAGGTGGAAGAGGATCGTCACGAGGTTGGTCGGGTCCGTGTTGATCTTCTCCGCGAAGTCCGCCAGCGACGAGCCGCGACGCAGCCGCAGGACGGTGGAGCCGTCGCCGCGGGGAACGGAGACGCCGCCCACCGAGGGCGTCTGCATCTGCTCGTACTCGGCGCGCTTCGCCCGCTTGGACTTGCGCCCACGGGCCGGACGGCCGCCGCCGCGGCCGAATGCGCCCTGCGTGTTGCCACGACCCCTGCCGGAGCCGCGACCGCCGCCGCCGGGACGACCGCGACCGGCGGGTGCGCCGCCGGGAGCACCGGGACCGCCCTGCCCGCCGCCCGGACGGCCGCGACCGCCGGGACCTGGCTTCGCGAGCGCCGAGTTCTTGAGCATGCCGGGATTGGGACGCGGAGCTCCGGGACGCGGACCCGCCGCACCCGGACGAGGGCCTGCCGCACCGGGCTTGGGAGCGCCCGGACGGGGACCCGCCGCACCGGCACCCGGCTTGGGGCCACCGGGACGCGGTCCCGCGCCGCCGGGCTTGGGACCGGGCTTGCCGCCTGGTTTGGGCATCCCCTGCGCAGCCGCGAAGGGGTTGTTGCCGGGACGGGCGCCGCCGCGCGGGGCACGGGGACCGGGCTTGGGACCCGGCTTCGCGCCGGACTTGGGCATCCCCTGCGCAGCCGCGAAGGGGTTGTTGCCGGGGCGCGCGCCACCGGGCTTGGGCGCGGGCGCCTCCGCACGCGGTGCCGGCTCCTGAGCCGCGGCGGGCTTGGGCGCCGGCCTGGCACCGGGCTTGGGTGCCGCGGGAGACTGCTTGGGCGCAGGCTTCGCCGCGGGCTTCGCACCCGGCTTGGGCGCCGAGCCTCCCGCGGTGCCGGGCTTGGGCGCCGGCTTGGCACCGGGCTTGGGCGCACCGGGCTTCGCGGCGCCGGGCTTGGGTGCGCCGGCTCCGTTCGAGGCGGCGCCCTTGGCGCCGGATCCGTAGGACTCCTTCAGTCGGCGCACGATCGGCGCTTCGACGGTGGAGGAGGCGGAGCGGACGTATTCGCCCATCTCCTGAAGTCTGCTGAGCACTTCCTTGCTCGTTGTGCCGAGCTCCTTGGCGAGCTCATGGACACGGGGCTTAGCCACTTTTCTCCTGTCCGGGTCCTTCCGGACAGGAAGGACCACATCAGGGTCGCGCAGTTCTCATCTCACTGCTCACGACCGTTCCTCGAGTGGGTCATCGTGTGACACTCACTATTCGGCGTCCATTCGGGATACCTGCTTCCTCTGGTCCGGTTCCCCCACCGTCGTCTGCGGTCCGGCCAGGCCGGGCCTGCGCAGAGCGACGGAGAAGGCCTTCTTCGCACGCGCCCTCTTCCAGCACGCGGCCGAATCATGGATCCAGGCCCCCCTTCCGGGGAGCCTGCGCTGGGCGTCGACGACGATTCGGGGTTCGTCCGCGACGAGCACGGCGAGCCGCAGCAGCTGCGACTGGGGTGCGCGTTCACGGCAGGCGATGCACATCCGGATGGGCTCCGGGGGTTTCTGCACGGCCGACGACACCGGTCCAGTCTACAGCACCGCCCCCGAGCCGGGGCCCAGGGGCAGTGTGGCGTACGTGACCCGGGAGACTTCCGGGCTCCCCGGTCGGAGGGACATCCAGGCGGTGTGGCGTACGCGACCAGGGAGCGGACCCGGAGCGGGTCTGCGCGGATCAGTCCGCGGTGATGTCGATCTTCCAGTTGGTGAGGCGGGCGGCGAGGCGGGCGTTCTGCCCCTCCTTGCCGATCGCGAGGGAGAGCTGGTCCGCGGGGACGGTCGCCCGCGCGGAGCGGGCACCCTCGTCGAGGACCTCGACGCGGAGCACCTTCGCCGGCGACAGCGCCTGCGTGATGAAGGCGCGCGGGTCGTCGGAGTAGTCGACGATGTCGATCTTCTCCGGCCCCAGCTCGGCCATGACGGAGCGCACGCGCGAGCCGAGCTCGCCGATGCAGGCGCCCTTGGCATTCACGCCGGGGCGCATGGCGCGGACGGCCATCTTGGTGCGGTGCCCGGCCTCGCGCGCAAGCGCCACGATCTCCACCGTGCCGTCGGCGATCTCCGGCGATTCGTGCGCGAAGAGGCGGCGGACGAGCGCGGGGTGGGTGCGGGAGACGGTGATCGAGGGGCCCTTGGGGCCCTTGCGGACGTCCGTGACGAGCACGCGCAGGCGAGTGCCGTGCTCGTAGGACTCCCCGGGCACCTGCTCGTGCGGAGGCAGCAGCGCCTCGATGTCGCCCAGGAGCACGTGGACCATCTCCGGGTCCCGCCCCTGCTGGATGATGCCCGAGACGATCTCGCCCTCGCGCTCCCGGAAGGAGCCGAGGACGCCCTCGTCGGACACGTCGCGCAGACGCTGATGGATGACGTTGCGCGCCGTCATCGCCGCGATCCTGCCGAAGTCCTCCGGCGTGTCGTCGAACTCGCCGATGGGGTTGTCATCGTTGTCGAACTCGACGGCCCAGATCGTGGCGGTGCCGGACTTGGTGTCGATCTCCGCACGGGCGTCCTGCCACGCACCGGGGGTGCGCTGGTAGGCCAGCAGCAGGGCCTGCTCGATGAGCTCGACCAGAGTCTCGAAGGGGATCTCCTTGTCCGCCTCGATCATGCGGAGAGCGCTTAGGTCGATGTCCATCTCATCCCGTCCTCGTAGCGTGGCCCGCATCGGGCCGCGGCGTCGTCATGGTCTCCAGGCGCGCACGCCCATAGGGATTCCCCACTATATGCGAGCTGACCGGCGGGTTCTGCCGCCGCGGGGCCTGCGGGCACGTGATGTGCGACGGATTCCCGGGCACGCGCCTCAGCGCAGGGCGACCACCACCTTCGCGTGCGTCACGTCCGCGAGGGCGATCCTCACCGTACCCGCCGTCTCTGCGACGGCGATCTCCCCCGCTTCCGCGTCCACGGACTCCAAAGTGCCCTCGGCCGTGCCCGCACCGTGGGCCACCTGCACCCGCCGGCCGAGCGAGCGCCGGTAGTGGCGGACCTCCCGCAGCTCCCGCTCCGCACCGGGCGAGGTGACCTCCAGGTCGTAGGGGCTGTCCTTCCAGATCACCACCTCGTCGAGGAGTTCGCTCACCAGCCGGGTGGCCTGCTCCACGAGGTCGAAGCCCACCGGTTCGCTGGATTCCGCGTCCAGGTCCACCGTCACCGTCACCTTCCGGTGCCGGCCCGCCGCGTGCGCGCGGACGTCCTCGACGAGGAGGCCGATGCCCTCCAGCGGTCTGGTGATCTTCTCGCGGATGACGTCTGCCTCGTGTGCCATGGGTGTCCTCGCTGCTCTGCCGGGCCCGCGCTGGGAGGGTCCCCGCGCTGGTGGTGGGCCTGTCGGCGGTTCGCGCCGCATCCTATCGAGGTCCGGCTACGATTGTCTGCATGCACGCACCTGCCCCTCGCTCCGCACCGCTGTCACGGACGGAGCCCCGCGGAGGTGCCGCGCCTGCGGGTCCTCCGCGGAGGACGGTCCTCGCCGCGGCTCTCGCAGGCACCGGACTGCTCGTCGCCGCGACCTCCGGGTGCGGCCTGCGCCTGGACCGGGATCCGGAGATGCCCGCACTCGGTCCCGCGGACGTCCTCCGCGACGCCGTCGCACGGATCCTCGCCGCGGCAGGTGCCGGGGACGGCACGGATCCGGCCGGGGACGCGTCGTCGCCCGCGGCCGCCCTGCGCGTCTTCGCCGCCGCGGTGGGGCCTCCCTGGAACCCCCCGGAGGGCCTGCGCAGTCCGGTGCCGGCCCCCAATCCCGACCCCGCTCCGCTGAAGCCCGCCGCGGCGCTCGAGGCGCTCATCACCCGCATCGCTAGCGACGCACCGGAGCTGCCCTTCGTCTCCCTCGCCGCGGAGGGGGCGGACCCGGAGGAGGAGCCCTCCGCAGAGCACGCGGACACCTTCGCCGTGCTCGCGGACGTGTCCGCCGGCGCCCTGCTGCGCCTGTACCGCGCGGACGCGGACGCCGCCCGTGCGGCCGCGGACCGCATCCGCGACTCCGCCGAGGCCGCGCTCGCCTCCCTCCCGCGCCCGGCGGACGGCGTGGGGGCCGAGGCCTCAGGCTCCGAGCAGGCAGAGACGGACCTCGCGGCCGCGGGGCTGGCCTCACTCGTCACCGCGGCATACCAGGCGGAGTACGCCTACGAACGCGCAGCCGTGCACCTGCGCGAGGACTCCCCGGCGGCTGCGGGGGCGCGGGAGCGCATCACCGCTCTCGCCGCCGTCGCCGCCCAGGCGTCCGCCCTCATGGCACCTGCCGCACCGCCGGCGGACAGCCCCGCATGGGAGCTGCGCACGCCGCCGCGGGACCACGCCTCGGCGCTCACCGTGCTGCTGGAGGCCGAGGACGGCCTGGCCGCCGCACTCCATGCCGCCCGCGCCCAGACCCCGCCGCCCGTGCTGCTCGACTGGCTCACGGACAGCACCCTCGCGCGGGCGGCCGCGGGCGGCGGGCAGGATCTGCGCTGGGACGGCACGGCCGCATCGGCCACGGCCGGGGAGGCGCGCGGATGAAGGTTCCCAGCGTCCTCTACGAGACCGCCAGCGAGATCATCGGCACCCATCATGCGCACGCGTGGACCCGCGCCCTCGACTTCATGCTCATCGAGCTCCAGGAGCGGTGGTCGCTGACGCCGGACCCCCAGCCCGGCAGCCCCTGGGCGGGGTGCGAATCGCTCGTCCTGCCCGTGCGCACCGCGGACAGGCAGCCCGCGATCATCCGCTTCGCGGCGCCCAACACCGACAATCCCGGCGTCCATGCCCAGATCCTCGAGGCCCTGCGGCGGTGGAACGGCCACGGTGCGGTCAAGGTGATGGCCGAGGACTCCAGCTTCCGGGCCACCCTGCAGGAGCGCCTCCGCACGGACATGAATCTGTCCTCACTGCCGCTGGAGGAGGTGCCCCCGGTGTGGGGCCAGCTCGCACGGGCCCTGCGGGTGCCCGGGATCGACGGCCTCGTCCGCGTCCAGGACATCGCCGCGAGCTGGCTGGACCGCTTCCCGGCGGACACCGAGCTGCTGCGCGACTTCCCGGACTTCACCCCCGCGGACTGGGCCGTGGTCAACGGTGCCCGGATGTGGATCGAGCGGCTGGCCTCGCACGAGGACTCGTGGCTCCTGCACGCGGATCTGCACTACTACAACATCCTCGCGGGCTTCCCGGAGTCCGGCGGCCCCGCGACGTGGAAGGCGATCGACCCGCAGCCCCTCAACGGCCCCGCGGAGTACATGGTCGCCCCGCTGCTGTGGAACCGGCTCTCGGAGATCCCGGAGGGGCACCCGCAGGCGCAGGCGGCCTGGCTGCACTCCTTCGCCGCCGAGGTGTGCCGGCAGGCGGGCGTGGACGTGGCCCTCGGCGTGGGGGCGGCCGTCGCCCGCGAGGTCGAGAACCTCTTCTGGTACCTCCGCACGGCGCGCTCCGGCAGCCAGAAGGCCTACGGCGACGCCCTGCGCTCGCTGTGGGTCGCGCGTGCGCTCTCGCAGGTAAGCGTGCGGGGAGTGGGCGCCCATCAGCTCAAGCCGCTGGGCTGAGGGCCTGCCCGGGCCCCGGGCCGGTTCAGAGCACCGCGGAGAGCATGTCCCATCCCATCGTGAGCACGAGCAGACCCGCGACCACGATGAAGACGATGCGGACGAATCCGCTGCCCAGCCGGATGGCGGTGCGCGCGCCCAGCCAGCCCCCCGTGATGTTGCCGACCGCCACGGCCAGCCCGAGGGGCCAGATGACGTGCCCGGCGGGGACGAAGAACAGGAGCGCGCCCAGGTTGGTGGCCCAGTTGACGATCTTGCCCGAGGCCGAGGCCTGGAGGAAGCTGAAGCCGAGCAGTGCCACGAGCCCGATCACGAGGAACGAACCGGTCCCCGGCCCCAGCACGCCGTCGTAGACCCCCACGACGAAGCCCAGGCCCCAGGCCGTGGCGTGGTGGCGGACGGAGTCCGGCGGGAAGCGGAGCATCGCCTCTGCGCCCAGCGACGGCTTCAGCAGGGTGAACAGCGCCACGCCCACGATCACCACGAGGATGAGCGGACGGAACAGGGCCTCCGGCACCACAGTGGCGAGCATCGCCCCGAGCACCGCGCCCACGAGGGCGAGCGCCGCCGCCGGCAGCGCCGCGGACTTGTCCGGCTTCACTTTGCGCAGATACGTGACCGCGGAGACCGTGGTGCCGGCGATCGATCCCACCTTGTTGGTCGCCAGCGCCTGCACCGGGGTGATGCCCGGGACCAGCATGAGGACCGGCAGCTGGATGATTCCGCCGCCGCCCACCACTGCATCCAGCCAGCCGGCGAGCATGCCCGCCGCCAGCAGGAGCAGGAGGAGGCCCGCGGTGACCTCAACCGGCCCGGCGGCGGCGAGGATCACAGGCTGCGGAAGTCCGCGCGGGTGCTTCCCGCCGCCGCGTAGCCGGCGTCCACGCGCTCGATGACGGCGGCGACGGCGTCATCGACCGGCAGATCCGTGCTGGTGCCTGCTCGGCGATCACGCAGCTCCACCGTGCCGTCTGCCAGTCCGCGGCCCACGACCAGCACCGTGGGGATGCCGAGCAGCTCCGCGTCGCCGAACTTCACGCCCGGGCTCGTCTTCCTCCGGTCATCGACGAGCACGCGGATGCCCGCCGCCTCGAGCTCCGCGGTCAGCGTCTCCGCCTTCTCGAAGACGGTCGCGTCCTTGCCCGTCGCGACGATGTGCACGTCCGCCGGGGCCAGCGGCTGCGGCCAGATGAGGCCCCTGTCGTCGTGGTGCTCCTCCGCGATGCAGGCCATCACCCGGGTCACGCCCACACCGTAGGACCCCATCGTCACGGTCCGCGCCTTGCCGTTCTCGTCCAGCACGGTGAGCCCGAGGGCCTCCGCGTAGCGGGTGCCGAGCTTGAAGACCTGGCCGATCTCCACGCCGCGCGCCAGCTCGAGCTCGCCCGAGCCGTCCGGGGCCGGATCGCCGGGACGCACCTCGGCCGCCTCGATGGTGCCGTCGGCGGTGAAGTCGCGGCCGTAGACGAGGTCGTACACATGACGGCCGTGCTCGTTCGCCCCCGTCACCCAGCGCGTTCCCTCGACGACGCGCGGGTCCACGAGGTAGCGCAGGCCGGTGGAGGACTCCAGGCCCAGCAGCGGTTCGGAGAGGGAGAGGCCGGGCCCGATGTAGCCCTTGACGAGCTGCGGCAGGCCGGCGAGATCCGCCTCGGTCGCGGGCTCCACCTCGATCTCGCCCTCGCCGAGGACTCCCGTGCCCTCCGCACGGCCCAGGTCCACCTCGCGGTCACCGGGCAGGCCGATGACCACGATCTCGCGCTCACCGGTGGCATGGGTGACCGCGACGACGACGTTCTTTAGGGTGTCCGCCGCCGTCCACTCGCGGTCCGCGCGCGGGTGCAGCGCATTGGAGGCGGCGACGAGCGTCTCGATGGTGGGGGTGTCCGGGGTGTCCTCGACGTGCGCGGCGGGCACGTCCGAGGCGTCCACCGGATCCGGCACCACCGTGGTGACTGCCTCGACGTTGGCCGCATAGCCGCCGGCGGTGCGGACGTAGGTGTCCTCGCCGACCTCCGAGGGGTACAGGAACTCCTCCGTGCCGGAGCCTCCCATGGCGCCCGGCGTCGCCTCGACGATGACGTAGGGCAGACGGAGGCGGTCGTAGATGCGGACGTAGGCGTCGCGCATCTTCCGGTAGGACTCGTCCAGGCCCTCGTCCGTGAGATCGAAGGAGTAGGCGTCCTTCATGATGAACTCGCGCCCGCGCAGCAGACCGGCCCGGGGGCGGGCCTCGTCCCGGTACTTGGTCTGGATCTGGTAGATGGAGAGCGGCAGCTCCTTGTAGGAGGAGTAGAGGTCCTTCACCAGCAGGGTGAAGACCTCCTCGTGCGTGGGCGCCAGCAGGTAGTCCGCGTCCTTGCGGTCCTGCAGACGGAAGATCCCCTCGCCGTAGGCCTCCCAGCGCCCCGACTTCTGGTACGGCTCCGCGGGGAGCAGGCTGGGGAAGTGCACCTCCTGGCTGCCGGCGCGCTCCATCTCCTGCCGCACCACCGTCTCGATGCGGCCCAGGACCTTGAGACCCAGCGGCAGCCACGTGAAGATGCCCGGTGCGGAACGGCGGATGTAGCCGGCGCGGTGCAGCAGCCTGTGGCTCGCGACCTCCGCGTCGACCGGGTCTTCCTTGAGCGTTCGCACGAACAGCGTGGACATGCGCAGGGGCACGGAGGACTCCTCTTCGACACAGTCTGATGGGATGCGGGCTCCACGCGCCGGCACGGGGTGCGGGCGCGCGCGAATCCGCTGAAACCCTATCACCGCCGCGTCCCCACCCTGTCTGCGATGTGGACCCGGAGTGCAGGGTGTGAGCCCGGTCGTCAGCATGCTCCACCCTGTCTGCGATGTGGACCGGCAGAGCACGGTGCGAGCCCGGTCGTCAGCATGAGGAGAACTGCGAACACCGACCGGAGGAGTGCACGTGTCCCTCGACCCTCAGCAGGACGACGCCCCGCAGGCGGGCTTCCTTCCCCTCGACGGCGTCCGGGTCCTCGAGCTGGGCAACTACATCGCCGCGCCCACCGCCGGACGCATGCTCGCGGACTTCGGCGCAGAGGTGATCAAGGTCGAGCGGCCGCGCACCGGCGACGAGCTGCGGAACTGGAAGCTGCACACCGGCACCACCTCGCTGCTCTTCCGCACGATCAACCGCAACAAGCGCTCCGTGGTCCTGGACCTGCGCTCCGAGGCGGGGCGCGAGGCCGTGCTCGCCCTGGTCCGCGATTCGGACGTCCTCCTCGAGAACTTCCGTCCGGGCACCCTGGAGAGGTGGGGCCTGGGTCCCGAGGTGCTCGAGGAGGCGAACCCGGAGCTCGTCCTCGTGCGGGTCTCCGCCTTCGGTCAGACCGGCCCGCTCGCGGAGCGCCCGGGATTCGCCGCCGTCGCCGAGGCCCACTCCGGCTTCCGCGACCTCGTGGGTGATCCGGACCGGCCGCCGGTGCGGGTGGGCGTGAGCATCGGCGATTCGATCGCGGGGATGCAGGCCGCGTTCGGCGCGTGCATGATGCTGTTCGAACGGGAGCGCAGGCGGTCTGCAGGGGCCGCAGGAACCCCGGGATCCGGCGCACGGACGGAAAGCACGGCCTCGGGCGCAGGCTCCTCCCCCACCCTCGCACAGCGCACGGTGGACGTCGCCCTGCACGAGGCGATGTTCTCCGTGCTGGAGTCGCTGGTCCCGGACTACTCCGCCACGGGCACGCTGCGGCGGCGCACGGGCGGCCGGATGGAGGGCATCGCCCCCACCAACGCCTACCTCTGCGCCGGCGGGCGCTCCGTCGTCATCGCCGGCAACGGCGACGGGATCTTCTCCCGCTACATGCGGGTGATCGGCCGCCCGGACCTGGCGGAGCGGGAGGACCTGCAGACCAATGCCGGCAGGTGGGCGGCGCGGGACGAGCTCGACGAGGCCATCGGGGCCTGGACGACCCCGCGCAGCGTCGAGGAGGTGCTGGAGGCACTGGAGGCCGCGGATGTGCCCGCCGGTCCGATCCACACGGCCGCGGACCTCGTGCGGGACCCGCAGCTGCTCGCCCGCGACATGATCCAGACCCGGGACGTGGCGGTCGTCGACCACGCAGGTGAGGACGGGGACGCCGTGCTGCGCGACATCGCCTTCCCCGGCATCACTCCGGTGCTCGGCGGCACGAGCCTGCCCATCCGCACACTCGGCCCGGACCTGGGCGCGGACACCGCGGACGTGCTCGCTCGCGCAGGCCTCGACGAGGAGACCGTCCGACGCATCGAGGAGGAGACCCGATGACCACCGCATCCGCAGCCCCTGTCGCATCCGCCCGCCCCGTCCCGGCGCTCCGGGACGTCACCCTGCGCGACGGCCTGCAGCTCACCGGCGGGCTGCTGGCCACGGAGACCAAGCTGGAGGTGATCCGCGAGCTGCTCGCCGCCGGCGTCCCCCAGCTGGAGATCGGCTCGATGGCCCGCCCGGACCTCGTCCCGCCGCTGGCGAACACGCTCGAGGTCGTCGCGGAGCTCACACCGGAGGAGCTGGACCGCTCCTGGGTCTGGGTCGCCACCCCGCGCAACGTGGAGCGCGCCGTGGCGGCGGGCGTGACGCGCATGCAGTACTGCCTGTCCGTCTCGGATGCGCACAACCGGGCGAACGTGGGCCGGTCCGCGGAGGAGTCGATGGCAGCGCTCCCCCGCGCCCTCGACATCGCCGCCGAGGCCGGGGCCGAGCTCCAGCTCTGCCTCGCCACGGCCTTCACCTGCCCCTTCGACGGTCCCGTGGACCCAGAGCGCACGCTCGGCCTCGTTAAGGACCCGCGTGCGCAGCGGTGCACCGAGGTCGTCGTGGCTGACACCCTCGGCCAGGCGGATCCCGCGCAGGTCGGCTCCCTCGTGGCCGCCGCCGATGCCGCGGCACCCGGGCACGGCATCGTCTTCCACGGACACGACACGTGGGGGATGGGAGCCGCGAACGCACTGGCCGCCGCCCGGGCCGGTGCCGTCGCCGTCGACGGCGCGCTGGGCGGACTGGGCGGCTGCCCGTTCGCGCCCGGAGCCTCCGGCAACACCTCCAGCGAGGACATCCTCTTCGCGCTCAAGCCCGAGTGGCTCACACCGGAGAGGTTCGCGCGGATCGTGCGGCTGGGCGAACGGATCACGGAGGAGCTGGGAGAGCGGAGCACCTCCAAGGCCGCCCAGGGAGCGCGCTCCAGGGCCGAGGCATTCGGCTGGGTGATCCGCTGAGGCAGGTAGCACGGACCGGATAGTCTGACCGGGACCAGGTCATGTGCCGGGGCCGCAGCGGAGCGACCCCGCATCAGGAGCGAGGAGGCCCCTGTGCCCGCAGCCACCGTCGCCGTCGTCCAGACCGGCCCCGTCCCCTTCGATTCCCACGCCACGGCCCGGAAGGTCGCAGGGCTCATCGCCGCCGCCGCGGAGCGCGGCGCGGAGCTCGCGGTGTTCCCGGAGGCCACACTCGGCACCTACCCCAAGGGCCTCGCCTTCGGCGCACCGCTGGGCCGCCGCACGGAGGCCGGCCGGGACGAGTACGCGCAGTACCACCGGGCCTCCGTCACCCTCGCGGGCGAGGAGATCGCCGTCGTCGCGGAGGCCGCCGCCGCGCACGGGGTCTTCGTGGTCATCGGCATCATCGAGCGGGTGGGGGCGACGCTGTACTGCACCTCCGCCCACATCAGCCCCGAGGACGGTGTGGTGGGCCACCACCGCAAGCTCATGCCCACCGGTGCGGAGCGACTGGTCTGGGGCTTCGGGGACGGGAGCACGCTGCCGGTGCACGAGACCGGGTTCGGCCGGCTGGGCTCGGTCATCTGCTGGGAGAACTACATGCCGCTCCTGCGCCAGGCGATGTATGCCAAGGGCGTGGAGATCTGGTGCGCGCCGACCGTGGACGACAGGGACAGCTGGCAGTCGACGATGCAGCACATCGCCCTCGAGGGCCGCTGCTTCGTCCTCGGCTCCTGCCAGGCCGTGCGGGCAGACGCCTTCGGGGAGGACTACGCCTCCGCCCTGGAGCCGGACGAGGCCGGGTATCTCATCCGCGGCGGCAGCGTCATCGTCTCTCCCGGCGGCGAGGTGCTCGCAGGACCGGTCTACGACCGCGAGGCGATCCTCGTCGCGGAGATCGATGTGTCCGAGCGCGCCCGCTACACCTACGACTTCGATCCCACCGGCCACTACTCCCGGCCCGACGTCTTCAGCCTCACGGTGGACGAACGTCCCAAGCCGAGCGTGCGCTTCGAGAGCTGAGAGCGGAGAGGGGGCCGGACGCGCACTGCGCGTCCGGCCCCCTCTCCCCTCTGCCGGCTGGGTGAGGCGAGTGGGATCAGCGGCTGACCTTGCCGAACATGTTGGCGAGCGGTGTGAGGAACACGGGACGCGCCAGGAACCAGCCCGCGACCATCACCACGATGGAGACCGCGAACATGATGAAGCCCAGCAGCTGGTTGTCGTCCGAGGCCGCATACATGTGCTGGAGGTTGCCGCCCAGGCCGTGCCCGGCCACCACGGAGCCCACGAACACCAGGGTGACGTGCACCGCGATGAAGGCGAGGAAGAAGACCATGGTCGGGAAGTGGATGGCGCGCGCCACCGGGGCGGGGTAGAACTTGTTGATCTTCGCGTCCTCCGGCCAGATGTTGGACATGCGCAGACCGGTGAGGAGGGACAGGGGCGCGGCGACGAACACGACGAGGAAGTACGAGAGGACCTGGAGGCCGTTGTAGTTGGTCCACCCCATCTCCGCGGGCCAGTTCATCGAGGCGTACTGCAGGGCGGAGGACACCGCATGGGGGAAGATGTCCCAGTCCGCCGGGACGATCCGGCGCCACTGCCCGGTGGAGAAGAGCAGGATGTAGAAGACGATGCCGTTGAGGACCCAGAGCGCGTCGAAGACGAAGTGGATCCACAGGTTCATCGAGATCTTCTTGGGCGCGCCCTTGGTCTTGATGAGGCCCTTGTTGTTGCGGGTCCAGTGGCCCTGGGGACGCTGCGTGGTCCGCACCAGGATGCCGGTGCGGATGATGAGAAGCATGAAGAAGGCGTTGAGGAAGTGCTGCCAGCCCAGCCATGCCGGGAGGCCGGTCTCGACGGCGTTCGCCTCCGACTGGCCGGGATACTTCCGGATGAAGGCCTCGACCGGCTCGAGCGTCCGCAGCCAGATCGCGACCCCCACAAGGATCGCGAGCACGACGATCGCCCCGCCGGCGATCAGCGCGGGCTTGACGAAGGGCTGGAAATCGAAGCCACCCGACTTCTTCTTGTTCTTGGAGGACGTGTTCACGCGCGCCTTCCCTCTCATTGGGCGACCGGAGCGCACTCCGGCACCTGGACATGACTGATGTGCGTTTCCTCAGAGTGTAGCGCCTGGCCTCGAACGAGCGTTAAGTCATGCTCTCCGCCCGGCACACCCTGCCACACCCATCCAAGAATTGTATATTATATTGCGCCTGAGTGCTCCAGCCGTGGCTTCACCCAGCCCGCGCTCCGGCACTCCGATAGCATCGGCGCATGCCGGAGCCAGACTTCTCCCCCGATTCCACGATGCGCACGGATGTATGGCTGTGGGCCGTACGCATGTTCCGCACGCGCTCGGCCGCGACGGCCGCGTGCAAGGGCGGTCACGCCCACATCGAGGGGCAGCGGGTCAAGCCGGCGCAGAAGATCACGATCGGCCAGACCATCCGCGTCCGCACGCCCGGAGGCGAGAGGATCCTGCGGGTGCGGGCCATGCTGCCCACGCGCGCCGCCGCGCCCATCGCACAGCAGTGCTACGAGGACCTGACCCCTCCGCCCGATCCCGCACTGCGCGCACCGGTGCCGCGCCGGGACAAGGGCGCAGGCCGTCCCACCAAGAAGGACCGCCGCGAGATGGACCGCCTCCGCGGCCGCGACTCGCACTGACCTCCTCGCGCATGCGGATCCGAGGAAGCACCGGGCCCGAGGCGGCCCGCCCGGCAGGGCTGCCGTCGCCTCAGGCAGGAGGCAGGTCTCCCGGGAGCATGCCGTACACCACCGTGTCGGTCCATTCGCCCTTGCTCCACCAGTCCTGCCGCAGGTGGGCCTCCCGCCGCATCCCCACGCGCTCGGCGAGCCGCGCCGAGGCGGTGTTCCGTGCGTCCATCTGCGCGGCCACACGGTGCAGGTCCAGTTCCCCGAAGGCGAGCCGCAGGACCGCCGAGACGGCCTCGGCGGCGTATCCGTGACCGCTGTGGGCCGGGTCGAGCACCCACCCGATCTCCGCGATCCGGCGCCGCCTGTCCGTGAGCCACAGCGCGAGATCGCCCACCGGCTCACCGGCATGCTCGATGACCAGTGCGAACCCGCCGCTCGCGGTGTGCAGTCCGGTCCGCGTGAGCCGGTCCCGCACCCGCACCCCGGCCTCCTCCCGCGTCCAGGGATCCTCGAGGAGGAAGCGCGCGGTCTCCGCACCGGAGTAGACCCGGTGCAGCCAGTCCTCGTCACCGGGCACGTGGAGGCGCAGGGAGAGCCGCTCCGTGCGCAGAGGCAGCTCCGGCAGGGAGTAGACGGGGAGCACGAGGCCGACGAGCTCCGCGGTCTCCCCGGCCGGGGTGACGCCCGTCTCCGTGCCCGTCTCCTCGAAACCCGCGGACGCGAGGGCGCGGCGCGAGGCCGCATTCGCCGGTGCCGTCCGCGCACGGAGCTCGTGCAGACCGCTCTGCGCGGCGAACCGGGCGGCGAGGGCGAGCGCGGCCCCCGTGAGTCCCCTGCCCCTGTGGGCGGGGTGCAGCCAGAAGCCCACCTCGGCGCTCTGCCCCTGCACGTCGAAGACGACGATGCTGCCGGCGAAGGCGTCCGTGGCCGGATCCGCGATGGCCAGCACCGCGAGGTCTCCCCGGGCGAGGCCGTCCGCGGCGGCTCCGACGATCATCTCCCGAGCGGAGGCCTCGGTGTACTCGGGCTCCGGCAGGTGCGCGAACTCCCGCACCGCTCCGTCCGCAGCACCTTCCGCGAAGGCCGCGGCATCCTCGACACGGAGCGGACGGATGCGCACACGCGGATCCTCCATGGGCAGCGAACCGGCATCCAGCATGCTCCCACGCTAACAGCGACGGGGACACGGGGGTGCACCACGGCAGACGAATCCTCAGCCCGTTGACTTCCGCGCCCACCCTCTCTACCTTTGGTAAGGCATACCTCACTCACTGGCCCGCCGCCCGCAACTCACCACGAGCGCCACCGCCGGCGGCGGACGGACGAGACCCTCCCGCACCGAACGGAGCACATGTCATGCCCGGCATCACTGTCAGCCATGCGGATTCAGGCCTCATGCACACGCGTGTCGCACGCACCCGGAGGGTGACGCCGCACATGACCCGAGTGACCTTCGCCGGCGGCGATCTGCACCGGTTCGGGTACCAGGGCTTCGACCATTGGTTCCGTCTCGCGATCCCCGTCCGCGCGGAGGATCGGCTCGACGCGCTCCCGCAGCGGTTCGGGTTCGGCGGACTGCTGCGGTATGCCGCGCTGCCCCGGGGGACCCGCCCCGTGATCCGCAACTACACCGTCCGCGGATACGACGGCGAGACCGGCGAGCTGGACGTGGACTTCCTCATCCACGGCACCGAGGGGATCGCAGGTCCGTGGGCCGCCTCGGTCGAGCCCGGCGCACAGGTCGCGCTCATCGACCAGGGCTGCGGCTGGAGGCAGGTGCCCGCTGAGCAGCATCTCCTCGTGGCGGACGAGAGCGGGATGCCCGCCGTCCTGGGCGTCCTCCGCGACATGCCCCGCGATGCGCACGGGCATGCGCTCATCGAGCTCTTCGACCCTGCAGACGCACAGGAGGTCGAGGCGCCCCCGGGCATGACCGTCCACTGGCTGATCCGCGGCCCCGGTGACGCTCCCGGCACCCGCGCGCTCCCCGTGCTGCGGGAACTGCCGCTGTCGCCGAGCATCTGCGCGTTCGCAGTGGGCGAGTCCGCTCTCGCCACAGGCACCCGCCGCCATCTCGTGGGTGAGCGCGAGGTCCCCCGCGCGAACGTGACCTTCTGCGGCTACTGGCGCCTGGGCAGATCCGCGCCCGGCTGAGGACCGGGGCCTCCGACGCAGCCCGCTCGCGGGAGGAAGCCGGGGCGCCGCAGCTCAGTACATGACGGTGGCGAAGGTGCCGCGCTGCACGTAACCGGCCTTCTCGTAGACGCGCAGGGCCGGAGCGTTGAACGCGTTGGCGTACAGGCTCACCACGGGCGCCACATGGGTGAGGACATGCGAGGAGACCGCCACCATCGCGGAGCTGGCAATGCCCCTCCCCCGGAAGTCCGGGTGCGTCCAGACCCCCTGGATCTGCACCGCGTACGGCGAGCTCACGCCCAGATCCGCTTTGAACACCACCTGTTCGCGCAGTCCGGCCGCGGGCCAGTCCCGCAGCTGCCCGCCGTCCGGGCCCGTGCCGGAGGTGAGGATGAGGGTGGAGCGGTTGTCGATGAGCCCGCGCACCCGTGCCAGGTACCCGCTGGAGCCCTGCTCCACCGGTGAGAAGCCCACCTCCTCCGTGAACATCTCCACCGCCGCCGCGAAGACGGCTTCGAGGTCTGCGAGGTGTGCCGTCCGCACCTCCGGGTGCGGGGGCACCTGCGGCCGGCCCTCGCACACCAGCAGCGGCTGCTCCGGGCGCACGCCCCGCGGCGTCCCCCAGCGCAGACGCGCGGCCAGGTCCATGACCCACCCGGCCTCCCCGATGAGGGAGGAGTTCCAGCGGCCCCGGGCATTCAGCATCTCCGCCACGACGGCGTTGGTCGCAGGCGTTGCGCCCATCGCCACGATCGTCCCGCCCACCCAGTACGCGGCCACCGGCCTGCGGCCGTCGAACACGCCGTAGAGGGTGCCGGCGTGCGTCTGGATGTCGGCGCTGCCGTGGTTGCGCAGCAGCGTGATGAGGAAGGCGTGGTGGGCGGGCGCACGCAGCAGCGACTGTGACAGCCACTCGGTGTGGCCCCGGCGCAGGGGCGCGAGTCTCACATCACCTCAGCTGACGACGACCTCGGCCTCGCCGGAGGGGAGGCCGTCCTCGTCCGCGATCCGCATGGCCTCCTCGATGAGCGTCTCCACGATGCGCGCCTCCGGCACCGTCTTGATGACCTCGCCCTTGACGAAGATCTGCCCCTTGCCGTTGCCGCTGGCCACGCCCAGGTCGGCCTCGCGCGCCTCGCCCGGCCCGTTGACCACGCAGCCCATGACGGCCACCCGGAGCGGCACCTCGAGCCCTTCGAGGCCCGAGGTCACCTTCTCCGCGAGCGTGTACACGTCCACCTGCGCACGCCCGCAGGACGGGCAGGAGACGATCTCCAGCTTGCGCGGGCGGAGGTTGAGTGACTCGAGGATCTGGCTGCCCACCTTCACCTCCTCCACGGGAGGCGCGGAGAGCGAGACGCGGATGGTGTCGCCGATCCCCTCGCTCAGCAGCGCGCCGAAGGCGGTGGCGGACTTGATGGTGCCCTGGAAGGCGGGACCGGCCTCCGTCACACCCAGGTGCAGCGGCCAGTCCCCCTTCTCCGCGAGGAGCTCGTAGGCACGGACCATGACGACCGGATCGTGGTGCTTGACGGAGATCTTGAAGTCGTAGAAGCCGTGCTCCTCGAAGAGGGACGCCTCCCACATCGCGGATTCCGCGAGCGCCTCCGGGGTGGCCTTGCCGTACTTCTCCAGCAGGCGCTTGTCGAGGGAACCGGCGTTCACGCCGATCCGGAGAGAGACGCCGGCGGCCTCCGCCTCCTTGGCGATCTGCCCCACCTGGTCGTCGAACTTCCGGATGTTGCCCGGGTTCACGCGCACGGCGGCACAGCCGGCCTCGATCGCGGCGTAGACGTACTTGGGCTGGAAGTGGATGTCCGCGATGACGGGGATCTGCGCCTTCTGCGCGATCGCCGGCAGCGCCGCGGCGTCGTCCGCGGAGGGACACGCGACGCGCACGATGTCGCAGCCCGCCGCCGTGAGTTCGGCGATCTGCTGGAGCGTGCCGTTGATGTCCGTCGTCTTCGTCGTCGTCATGGACTGGACGGACACGGGATGGTCCGATCCCACGCCCACGCGGCCCACACGGATCTGCCGGGTCCTGCGCCTGGGGGCGAGGACCGGCGGCGGCGCGGCGGGCATGCCCAGGTTCACGGCTGTCACTGATCGGTTTCCCTTCGACGCCTGGATGAGCGGTGAGGCACCGGCACAGGGACCGGCACCGTGGTCCATGCTACTCCGGCGGGCCTGTGAGCACTCCCGAGGAGCCTGCAGGCCGCGCTCAGCCCGCGCCCGCCGGCCCGCCGGCCCGTGGAACCGCGGACGCCGCGGGCGGCTGCGCCGTCAGCCGAAGAGCCGGATCGGCTTGACGATGTCCACGTAGAGCAGCAGCACCGTCATGCACAGGAACGCCCCGACCACCACATAGGTGAGCGGCAGGAGCTTCGCGGTGTCGAAGGGCCCGGTGGGCCCGCGTCCGCGCCTGCGGTTGATCCGCCGCCGTGCGCCCTCGTAGAGCGCGACCGCGATGTGTCCGCCGTCCAGGGGCAGCAGCGGCACCATGTTGAAGGCGAAGAGGAACAGGTTGAGCGAGGCCAGGAGGCCCAGCCCCGACTGCACCTTGTCGACCACCTCCACGTCGATGACGGTGCCCGAGGCGGTCTCGACCGACTCCGTGGAGACGATCTCGCCGGCGATCCGGCCCACGCCCACGAGGCCCACCGGGCTGTCGTCCGCGCGCGCCTTGTCCGTGAAGGCCACCTCGGCCAGCTCCGTGAGCTTGGCCGGCAGCGTGAGCAGCGCATGGAAGGTCATGCCGACGGCGTCCCAGGTCCGCTGGGCGAACTGCGCCGGGTTCTGCCGCTGGTACTCCTGGGTGGGGCCGATCCCCAGGAAGCCGGCCGGCTCTGTGCGCGGGTTCCCGTCCGCGGCCAGGACGGGCTCGCCGTCCTCGTCCTGCACCGGGCGCTCCGTGAGCATGATGGGCACGTCCAGGCTCAGGGTCTCACCGCCCCGGTCCAGCACCACCGGGACCGTGGACCCGGCACGCTGCCGGATGGTGTCCGAGAGCGTGTCCCAGTCGTCCGCCGGCACCCCGTCGACGGAGACCACCCGGTCGCCCGGCTGGATGCCGAGCTCCCAGGCGGGGGTGAGCGGGTCCTCGGGCGCGCACGTGTTCCGCTCCGCCTCCGGACGCTCCTGCGCGACCGAGGCCGGCACGGCGCACTCGACCACCGTCTGCACCGTGGTGCTGGGCACGGGTGCGCCGATCCCCATGAGGCTGATCGCGAAGAGGAGGATGCCGAGGACCAGGTTCACGCACGGGCCGCCGAACATCACCACGAGGCGCTTGGGCACGCTCAGCGCATAGAAGCTGCGGCCCTCCTCCCCGGGCGCCAGCTCCTCATTGGCGAACTCGCGCGCGTCCTCGAGGGTGTGCGCGAACAGCCGGGGCCTGCGCGGAGGCCGGTCCAGCGCCTCGGCCGGCGGATACATGCCGGGCATGGAGATGAACCCGCCCAGCGGCAGCGCCTTGATCCCGTACTCGGTCTCGCCCCGCACCCGGGAGAAGAGAGTGGGGCCGAACCCCACCATGTACTTCGTCACCTTCACGCCGAACCGCTTGGCCGGGACGAGGTGGCCCAGCTCGTGCAGTGCGATGGAGACGGAGATGCCGGCCAGGAAGAGGACGATGCCGAGGACGTAGAGCAGGGCGGTCATGCGGGAGCGCTCCCGGCCGGTGCGGCGGGCTGCCCGGTCGCGGAGGTCTGCTCTGTCGCGGAGACCTGTGCATCCACCCAGGCGGCGGCGAAGTCCCGCGCCCAGGCGTCAGCGGCGAGGACGGCGTCACGGGTGAGGCGAGCCTGCTCCGGACGGTGCGCCTCCAGCGCGGCGGCGATCCCGTCCGCGATCCCGGTGAAGGCGATCCTGCGGTCGTGGAAGGCATCCACGAGGACCTCGTTGGCGGCGTTGAAGACCGCCGGGTGCGTCCCGCCCTCACGTCCGGCCTCGATCGCGAGGCCCAGCGCGGGGAACGCCTCGTGATCGACCGGCTCGAAGGTCCACTGTGCGGCCCGCGTCCAGTCATTGGCCGCCGCGCCGGAGGCGATCCGCTCCGGGCCGGCGGTGTCATCCCGGCCGGCAGCGCTGTCCCGACGATCCGCGTGCTCCCCGCCGGCGGCGCGGTCCGGATGCACGGCTCCCAGGGCGTAGGCGATGGGCAGGCGCATGTCCGGCGGCGAGACCTGGGCCAGGGTGGAGCCGTCGGTGAACTGCACCATCGAGTGCACCTGGCTCTGCGGGTGGACGACGACCTCGATGTCCTCCATCGGCACCCCGAACAGCAGATGGGCCTCGATCACCTCGAGGCCCTTGTTCACGAGGCTCGCGGAGTTGGTGGTGATGACGCGGCCCATGTCCCAGGTGGGGTGGGCGAGCGCCTGCTCCGGGGTGACGGCCTCCAGCTGGGCGCGGCTGAAGCCCCGGAAGGGCCCGCCCGAGGCCGTGATCACGAGCTTGGCGACCTCGGCCCGCCGGCCCGCCCGTAGCGCCTGCCAGATCGCGGAGTGCTCGCTGTCCACGGGGAGGAGCCGGGCACCGGTGGCGGCAGCGGCATCCAGCACCACCTGCCCGCCGACGATGAGTGACTCCTTGTTCGCGAGCGCCACGTCCGTGCCGACGGTCAGCGCCGCCAGCGTGGCGTCGAGTCCGGCCGCTCCCGTGACCGCGTTGAGCACCGCGTCCGCGGGCCGGGCGGCGATCCGGGCCGCGGCGTCCTCGCCGAGCTCGATGTCCTCGACGAGGTCCGGCAGCCCTTGCCTGCGCGCCTCCTCGGCGAGCGCGGAGCGGACGGCGGCCATCGCCTCGGCGGTGGTGTCCGCCTGCGGCGGGACCGCGAGCCCCACGGCGCGCGCCCCCAGCTCCACGGCCTGGGCCGCGAGCTCCCGGAGATTCGCGCCCCCGGCGAGACCCTCGATCCGGAAGCGTCCTCTGTGGAGCCGCACCACATCGCGGGCCTGGGTGCCCACCGACCCTGTGGCTCCGATTACACTGATCACTCGTACAGTCACAGTGCACGATCATGTCATCCCATCCTTGGGAAACCGTGATGGGAGGCGGTGCCGTGACACCGGCTGCGCGGGGCGTGCCCGCCGCAGCCTCGCACGCAGATGAAGCAGCGGCGCCGGCGCGCCGCGGAGGGAGAGCGCAGTGACGCAGAGCAAGGGCCGGACACTCGCACCGGACGAGATCCTCGCAGTCGACCAGATCTTCGACCAGGACGATCTCGACTGGGCCGGCGTGGTCCGCGGCTGGCTGGACGAGAACGTCCGCGAGCAGATCGGCGACTGGTACCTCGAGGGGACGATCCCCGCGCGCGAGCTCGCAGAGGGTCTGGGCGAGCTGGGCGTGCTCGGCATGCACCTCGACGGCTACGGCTGCGCGGGCTCCACCGCCACCCAGTACGGACTGGCCTGCCGCGAGCTCGAGGCCGTCGACTCCGGCCTGCGCTCACTGGTGAGCGTGCAGGGCTCGCTCGCGATGTTCTCGATCCACCACTGGGGCTCCGAGGAGCAGAAGGAGGAGTGGCTGCCGCGCATGGCCGCGGGCAGGGCGATCGGCTGCTTCGGCCTCACCGAGCCGGACGTGGGCTCCGACCCCGCCGGCATGAAGACCCGGGCGACCCGCGACGGCTCCGACTGGATCCTCAACGGCGCCAAGATGTGGATCACCAACTCCCCGGTCTCCGACGTCATGGTCGTCTGGGCCAAGACGGACGAGGTGAATGAGAAGACCGGCGAGAAGGGTCTCGTGCGCGGCTTCGTCGTCCCCACCGACACCCCCGGGGTCGAGGTGCCCGAGGTCAAGCGCAAGATCTCCCTGCGCGCCTCCATCACCGGTGAGATCGTGCTCGACAACGTGCGCCTGCCGGAATCCGCGATGCTGCCCAAGGCCTCCGGTCTCAAGGGCCCGCTCTCCGCGCTCTCCGAGGCCCGGTTCGGGATCGTGTTCGGCGTGACCGGTGCGGCGCGCGACGCGCTGGAGGAGGCGCTGCGATACACGGACACGCGCATCCAGTTCGACCGTCCGCTGTCCTCCTTCCAGATCTCGCAGCAGAAGCTCGCGAAGGCATTCGGCCAGTACTCCTCCATCACCCTCACCGCCGCCCACATCGGCCGGCTCAAGGACTCCTCCGCAGGCGTCCGTCCGGAGCAGATCTCCCTCGGCAAGATGGTGAACGTGGACACCGCCATGAACGTGTGCCGCGATCTGCGCGCCCTGTTCGGCGGTTCCGGCATCACGAGCGAGTACTCGCCGCTGCGCCACGCGGTCAACCTCGAGACCGTCCTCACCTACGAGGGCACCCACGAGGTCCACCAGCTCACGCTGGGTCGTGCCATGACCGGCATCAACGCCTTCGCGAACTGAGCCGAGGCCGGCAGGGGTAGGCGCTCACTCCGGCTGCCGGGCGCAGGCCCGGGAGCCGGGGTGAGCGCGGGCCGGAGGCTTCCGGCGCGCCGTCCGTGAGTCCGCGCGCTCCGGGCCCCGCCGCTGCGGTTGCGGACCTCCGGCGGACACTGTGTCGTCCTGTGTCATTCCCCCGCCTCCCGCTCCCCGCGGTGCCCTAGTCTCCCTCCGTACGGAACGCCGCGCCACAGCCCACCCCGAAGAGGACCACGGACGCACATGACCCCCTGGAAGACCGAGCTCACCCCCCTCTCGTTCCTCTCCCGCTCCGCGGAGGTCTTCCCGGAGAAGGAGGCCCTGGTCTACGGCGACCGGAGCTGGACGTACGCACAGCTCCTCGCCGCCGCGGAGGAGCGCGCCCATGCGCTGCGTGCCGCAGGGATCCGGCCCGGCGACCGGGTGGCCTACATGCTGCCCAATGTTCCGGAGATGCTCATCAGCATGTACGCGGTGCCGCTCGCCGGTGCGGTGCTGGTGCCGGTGAACACGCGCCTGGCCCCGGAGGAGGTCCGCTACATCTGCGACCACGCCCAGGTCTCCCTCCTGGTCGTGGACACCGTGCACTGGCCGGCGCTCACCGCCGTGGCACCGGAGCTGGAGACCGTGCGGACCATCGTCCTCGCGGAGGACCCCCTCCACGCGGACCAGCCGGTGGGACGCGCCCACCCCGCAGGCACCCATGTGGTGACGCTCGAGGAGCTGCTCGAAGGGGCCTCGGCGGACGATTCCGCACTCGTCTGGGCGGTCGACGACGAGGATGCGACTCTGTCGATCAACTACACCTCCGGAACCACCGGCCGGCCCAAGGGCGTCGAATACTCGCACCGGGGCGCCTACCTCAACTCCTTCTCGGAGATCGTCCACTCGGGCTTCGGCACGGACACCGCCTACCTGTGGACCCTGCCCATGTTCCACTGCAGCGGCTGGTGCACCGGCTGGGCGGTCGCCGCGGCGGGCGGGGTGCAGGTCTGCCTGCGCGAGGTGCGGGGCCCGGTCATCTGGGACCTCATCGACCGCCACGGCATCACCCACCTCAACGGCGCGCCCACCGTCGTCACGACGATCATGAACGCTCAGGAGGCCCACACCCTCGACCACAGCCTGGTCGTCACGACGGCGGCTGCGCCGCCCAGCCCGGCCATGCTCAAACGCATGAACGCGATGGGCTTCCGGATCGTCCACGTCTACGGCCTCACGGAGACCTACGGTCCGTACACCGTGGGCCAGTGGCAGGAGGAGTGGGCGCAGCTGGACGACGACGCCCGCGCGGCGAAGCAGGCGCGGCAGGGGGTGGGCATGGTCACTGCCGAGCGCGTGCGCGTGGTGCGCACCGACACGGACGGCGAGGAGCTCATCGACGTGCCGGCGGACGCGAGCACGATGGGCGAGGTGGTGATGCGCGGGAACAACGTGATGAAAGGCTACCACCGGGATCCCGAGGCCACCGCCAAGGCCTTCGCCGGCGGCTGGTTCCACTCCGGCGACCTCGCGGTCATGCACCCGGACGGGTACATCGAGCTCCGGGACCGGGCCAAGGACGTGGTGGTCTCCGGCGGCGAGAACATCTCGACCATCGAGGTGGAGCAGGCGATCTCCGCGCATCCGGACGTCCTCGACGTCGCGGTGGTGGGCGTCCCGGACGCGCACTGGGGCGAACGTCCCAAGGCGTTCGTGGTCGTGGCCGACGGGGCGGAGATCACCTCCGAGGACATCCTCGAGTTCCTCCGCGAGCGGCTCGCCCGCTACAAGAACCCGCGCGACGTGGAGTTCGTCCCGGTGCTGCCCAAGACCTCGACCGGCAAGATCCAGAAGCACGGCCTGCGGGAGAAGGAGTGGTCCGGGCACGCCGCCCGCATCCAGGGGTGAGTGCGGGGAGGGCCGTCCGGGTCCGTGCCAGCGCGTAGCCTGGTGCCATGATGAGCGACACCTCCTATGACATGCCCGGCCTGCACATCCGCGAGATCACCGTCGACGTCAACCTGGACGCAGCCGCTCCGGAGCGCGGCACGATCGAGGTCTTCGCGCGCGTCGCCACGGCCTTCGGCGGCGAGGACCGGCCCTACGCGGTCTACCTCCAGGGCGGGCCCGGTGTCGAGGCCCCGCGACCCTCGCTCTCCCCGGACAGCCCCGTCTGGCTGCCCCGCGTGCTCGAGGACTACCAGCTCATCCTCCTCGATCAGCGCGGCACCGGCCGCTCCACGCCCATCGGCATGGACACCCGGCTGCCCGCGTCCTTCACGCGGCACCCGGCGTCCGCCTCCGCCGGACCCGAGGCGCCCGCGGCGACTGCCGGCCCTCCCGCCACCCTGCGCGAGGCCGGCGCAGAGGCGGCCGCCGAATACCTCACGCACTTCCGCGCGGACGGCATCGTCCGTGACGCGGAGGCGATCAGGGAGCACCTGGGGGCGGAGACGCTCACGCCCATCGGCCAGTCGTTCGGCGGCTTCACGACCCTGCACTACCTCAGCACGCACCCCGGATCGCTCGCAGGTGCGATCTTCACCGGCGGGCTGCCTCCCGTCGACCGCAGCCCGGAGGAGATCTACGCGACCACCTGGGACATCATGCGGGCGAAGACGCTCGCCTACTACCGGCGCTTCCCCGGGGACCGTGACCGGGTGGAGGCGCTCTGCGAACTCGCCGCCGACGGCCGCATCGTCCTCCCCCACGGCGACGTCGTCTCCCCGGCCCGTCTGCGCACGGTCGGCCACCTGCTGGGAGCGACGGGAGGTGCGGAGCAGCTCCACTGGCTGCTGGGCCTCGACCCGCAGAGCGCGGCGTTCCGCCACGACCTCGCCTCCGCCCTGCCCTTCGCCGGCCGCAACCCGCTCTACGCCGTCGTCCACGAGTCCTCGATGTCGAACGGGTACGCCACCCGCTGGGCGGCCGACCGCTCGATGCCCCGCGACTTCCGCGACGATCCCACCCTGCTGGGCGGCGAGCACATCCATCGCGGGCTCTTCGACGAGGACGCGGAGCTGCGCGAGTGGAAGGACATCGCGGAGCGCATCGCAGAGCACGAGTGGCCGTCGCTCTACGACCCCGAGGCCCTGCGCCGCGCCGAGGTCCCCGCGGCCGCGGCCGTCTACTTCCGTGACGCCTACGTGCCGACGGAGGACTCGCTGCGGACCGCGGCGCTGCTCCCGCGGATGACGCCGTGGGTGACGAGCTCCTGGGAGCACAACGGGATCCGCGCCTCCGGCACCGAGGTGATCTCCCACCTCATCGAGCTGGTGCAGGGCCGCCGTTCGGCCTGAGGCCGCACACCACGCCGGCGTCCGGCGGAAGGGCGCCGGCAGAGGGGCGGACGCGCAAGCCGGCACGCACTGCAGGGCAGCGGCCGAGGACACCTGTCGTCTTACAGATCGTGACGGTGCGCGTCGGAATGTGTTCTCCATGCCCCTCACCACGGCCCCACGGTCCGTAGCTTGTGTGGCATGACACAGAGCACGCTCACTTCCGCCCAGACGCCGGGCACCCCGCAGGGGTCCGCGCCCGCCGCATCCGCCACCGCTCCCACTGCATCCCGCTCCCCCTGGTCCGGACACCCGGAGGCGGAGGAGACCCGCCGCTGGACCGAGGTCGCAGAGACGGTCGCGGCCCAGCTGGCGGAGGACGTCCTCACCCGCGATGCCGCCGGCGGCGATCCCTTCGACTCTGTGCGCCTGCTCAAGGACTCCGGCCTCACCCGCCTCCTCGCACCCGCCGAGTACGGCGGCCACGGCGGGCACTGGTCCACGGCTTTCCGCGTGGTGCGGATCCTCGCCCGCACGGACGCCTCGCTCGCCCAGGTGCTCGCCTACCACTACAACAACGAGGAGAGCATCGTCTTCTCCGGTGATCCGGAGGTGCGGGAGACGTGGTACCGCCGCTCCACCGCCGGTGCCTGGGTCTGGGGCGACGCGGTCAACCCGGTGGACCCGGACCTCACCCTCACGGACACGGGCGCAGGCCTGGTGCTCAGCGGAACCAAGCGCTTCTGCACCGGCTCCGGCGTGGGTGACGCCCTGCTCGTCCTCGCCCGGATCTCCGGCGGCCCCCGCGACGGCCGCCTGCACCACGTGGTCCTGGAGCACGACCGCGCAGGAGTGGAGCACCACGACGACTGGGACCTCCTCGGTCAGCGACAGTCCTCCTCCGGCTCCGTGACCTTCCATGACGTGACCGTCTCACCGGAGGACGAGCTGGGTGGGGTGGACGATCCGTTCTCCACCCTGGTCACCCCGGCGATCCAGCTCTCGTTCGTCAACCTCTACGTGGGCATCGCAGAAGGCGCCCTGGCCCGCGGCCGCGAGATCACGAACGCCCGGAAGAACGCCTGGTTCCGCTCCGAGGCAGACCTCTACCGGCACGATCCGTTCGTCCTGCGTCTCTACGGCGAACTCACCTCCCAGACCGCGGCCGCAGCCGCTCTGGCGGACCAGGTCGCCCAGGAGTTCGAGGAGGTGATCGGCCAGGGCAATGCCGTGACCCGGGAGGCGCGCGGCGAGCTCGCCGTGCGCATCGCACAGGCGAAGGTGGTCTCCGACGCCGCAGGACTGGCCGCTGCGCATCAGGTGTACGAGGCGACCGGCTCGAGCTCCACGCGCGCAGGCGTGGGCCTGGATCTCTTCTGGCGCAACATCCGCACCCACTCCCTCCACGACCCGGTCGACTACAAGAAGCACGAGGTGGGCGACCGGTTCCTCAACGGCACGCTCCCGCCGGTCTCGCTCTACACCTGAGCCGCTCCGGCCGCCCCCAGGCAGCACCCGCTGCCTCCGGTCAGCACCTGCAGCACCTGCGCGGCGTCCCGGCCAGCGCCACCGTCCAGCCACACTCGCACACGGAGAATCCATGACCACCACAGCCCCTCCCGCAGCACCCGGCACCGCACCGGGCACGGCCTCCGCCGGGACCGCCTCCCGCGCCGCTTCCTCCCCCACCACCGCAGATCTCCTCGACCGTTTCTCCGAGCTCTTCGCGCGGATCCGGGCCGGGGCCGCGGAACGGGACAGGACGCGCACCCTCCCACGGGCGGAGATCACGGCCCTGGCCGAGGCCGGATTCGGCAGACTGCGGCTGCCCGTGGAGCACGGCGGGCTGGGCGCGGACCTCCCGCAGACCTTCGCAGTGCTCACGGAACTGGCCGCGGCGGACTCCAACCTCGCACAGATCTGGCGCGGACACCTCGCGTTCGTCGAGGACGTGCTGACCGCGCGCTCGCCGGAGTTCCGCGCCCGCTGGCTGCCGCGCCTGGCGAGCGGTGCAGTGGTGGGCAACGCCTGGACGGAACCGGGAGAAGGCGCACGCGGCATCGCCTCGACCACCGTGAGCGCCGCGGAGAGCGGCGGCGCCCGGGTCAACGGCACCAAGTTCTACACCACCGGCTCCATCTTCGCCGACTACGCCGACACCACCGTCACCGCCCCGGACGGCACCCAGAGCATCGCACTCGTCCCCCTCCGGCAGGGCGGGGTGACGCTCACGGACGACTGGGACGGGTTCGGCCAGCGCACCACGGGCACGGGGACCGCGGTCTTCGCGGACGCGGAGGTGCCCGCCGAGGACGTCTACCCCTTCGCGGAGCGCTTCACCTACCAGACCGCGCTCTATCAGGTGGTGCTGCTGGCCGCACAGGCCGGGATCGCCCGCGCCGCCCTCCGGGACGCCTCGGCACTGGTCCGCGACCGCACCCGCTCGTACTCCCACGGCAATGCCGAGCGCGCGGCGGAGGATCCGCAGCTGCTCGAGGTGGTGGGACACCTCGCCGCCGCAGCACAGACGGCCGAGGTGCTCACGGCCGACGCGGCGCAGGCCCTGCAGCGGATCCACGAGGCGGAGAACGGCGATCCCACGGTGCGGGACCGGCTCGGCGAGGCCGCGGAACTCGCCTCTGCGCGTGCGCAGGTGGTGGTCTCCCAGCTGGTCCCGGCCGCGGCCACCCGGCTCTTCGACGCACTGGGCGCCTCAGCGGTGCGCGAAGGAGCGGCGCTCGACCGCCACTGGCGCAATGCCCGCACCGTCGCCAGCCACAACCCGTGGGTCTACAAGGCGCGGATCGCCGGCGAGCACGCCGTCCACGGACATGTGCGCACGGACACCACCTGGAGCGTTGGGGTGGCTTCCCGCTGAGCGGGGTGGAGTGCGCCGAGCGCAGTGGCCTGCGCCGGGTGCCGAGCCGGGGCTCAGTCGTGCAGCAGCCCGGCCGCGAACTCCGCGGCCTCGGCCCGGGTGAAGGTCCGGCCGGCCAGTGTGAGGGCCGTGGCCTCCGGGTCGGCGAACTTGGCGGCCACGGGTTCGATCCGCGCGTCGCGCATCATCGCATCGAGGTCGCGGGTGATGCCGCCGCCGCGCACCGCGATCTCCTCGAAGTGGGAGCGGACGCGGCGCACGGTGACGGTGAGGCCCGAGGCCGTGGTGGGGCCCGTGCGCGCTCCGGCGTCCCGGCTCGCGGCCCCGGCGTCCGCCCCCGGCCCGGTCTCGGCCGGAGCGGCACCCTCCGGTGCGGCGAGGATCGTGAGCGTCTCGGTGCCGTAGGCCCCGAGCGGCACTGCCGCCTTGGCATCCTGGAGCACCACTTCGAGCCCGATCCGCAGCCCCGCGAGGACCGCGAACGTCCGCGCCGGGTCCGGAACCGCATGCTCGACGACGAGCGCCGTGGCACCGTCCGCCCCCAGCACGCGGAGGACTCCGCCGAGCTTGGCCGTCCGGTCCAGCGCCTCCGCCCGGGTGATGTCCTCCGGGACCGAGAGCGCCTCCACCAGTCGCGGATCCGTCACCGGCCGGCCGTGCAGGGTGGGTGTCCGGGCCGGAGGCGCCGTGAGCACGACGTCATCGGCACCTCCCAGCGCGATCCGCCGGTCGAGGAGGTCGAAGGTGGGGTCGATCGTCTCCGTCACGGCTCAGTCCACGCTCGCCATGACTTCGACCACGCGGTCGATGAACGCGTCCACCTGGTCCTCGTCGTACGCCTGCTCGCCCTTGCGCGTGCGGAAGAGGACGCGGCGGACCTCGTCGACGCTCATGGGCTGTCCCTGGGTGAAATAGGCGTTGATCCGGTCGCACAGCGCATCGACCTCGGTCACGTCGTAGCCGACGGTGCCCTTCTCCGCCCGGTTGAACCGTTCCCCCGGCTCCCGCACGAGGCGCCCGCGCAGCGAACCGGCCGCACGGGTGAGCTCGTTCACCCACGCCTGCTCGCCGGACTGGGCGACCATGCGATCGCGCGCCTGCTTAGCGAAGGCGTCCTCCAGACGATCCAGCGCCGCGTCGACCACGCCCACGTGATAGCCCTTCCGCACGAGGTCGAAGCCCACGGTCCGGACCGCACGGGCGTCCAGGTCGCCGGGCTGGGGCGTCTCCCTGCTGTACGACTCACGCGCCCGCTTGAAGAAGCTGTCGACCTGGGCGGGGTCATAGCCGGACTTCCAACCCGTCATCCGGGGGAAATTCGTGTCCATTCCTCTCCTCACTCCGTCTCTGCGACGGACGTCGCCAGCTGTCCGCAGGCTCCGTCGATGTCCTTGCCGCGGGTGTCGCGGATGGTGGTGGGCACCCCGGCGTCCCGGAGCACCCGCACGAATTCTCCCGCCACTTCCGGCTCCGACGCCGTCCACACGGAGCCGGGAGTGGGATTGAGCGGGATGGGATTCACGTGCACCCAGCCCCTGCCGCGCGCGTTGAGCTTCTTGGCCAGCAGCGCCGCACGCCAGGCGTGGTCATTCATGTCCTTGATGAGGGCGTACTCGATGCTCACCCGGCGCCCGGTCCGCTCGAAGTAGGCGTACGCGGCATCGATCGCCTCGTCCGCGTTCCAGCGCGTGTTCACCGGGATCATCTCGTTGCGGAGACCGTCGTCCGGGGCGTGCAGCGAGAGCGCGAAGGTGACGGGGATGTCCTCCATCGCGAGCTTGTTGATGCCGGGGACCAGCCCCACCGTGGAGATCGTGATGCGCCGCGCAGACATGCCCAGGCCCGCCGGCTGCGGCTCCGTGAAGCGGCGGACGGCGTTCATCACGCGCTTGTAGTTGGCCAGCGGCTCGCCCATGCCCATGAAGACGATGTTGGTGACCCGTTCGGCTCCCACGGGTGCCGGCGCCGGACCCGCGACCGCCGAGGCGTCTGCCGGCGACGCATCGGCCTCTCCGGACTCGTCGCCCACCTCCGCCGCGACCTCGCCCAGCATGTTCTCGTCCGTGCCCGCCGTGGGTGCGAGCTCACCGGCGGCGATCACCTGGTTGGCGCGCACGACCTGCTCGACGATCTCCGCGGCGGACATGTTGCGCGTGAGGCCCTGCTGGCCGGTGGCGCAGAACGGGCAGTTCATGCCGCAGCCGCACTGCGAGGACACGCACAGCGTGATGCGGTTGCGGTACCGCATGAGGACGGACTCCACGAGGGAACCGTCGAACAGGCGCCACAGGAACTTGATGGTGTCGCCGTTGCCGGTGCGCAGGCGGTGCACCTCCGTGAGCAGCGGCGGGAAGAAGCGCTCCACCAGCTCTCCGCGACGGTCCTTGGGCAGATCCGTCATCCGCTCCGGGTCCGTGGTGCAGTGCACGAAGTAGTGGGTGGAGAGCTGCTTGGCCCTGAAGCCCGGCAGCCCCATCTCCTTGACCGCGGCGACGCGCTCGTCCATGGACATGTCCGCCAGATGCTGCGGCGGCTGGCTCACCCGGGGGCCGCGGAAGTCCAGCAGCGGCCGGCCCCCGCGGGTGGGAGTGCGTGAGGTGGACCCGTCTTCGTGCTCGACGACGGGGCGGACCTGCTTCCGTGAGGAGGTCCGCTGGGGTGCCGTGGTTGCGCTCTTCTCTGCCATACTGCACCCGATTATCGCACGCGCCGGCCTGAAAGGGCTCTCAGCCCGCCGCCGGGAGGAAGCCCGGGAGGAAGATGAAGAGAATGAGCGCCACCGGCGCGGTGGGCAGGATCGAGTCCAGGCGGTCCATGACGCCGCCGTGGCCGGGCAGCAGGGTCCCCATGTCCTTGAGCCCCAGATCGCGCTTGATCATGGATTCGGAGAAGTCCCCCAGCGTCGCGAACGCGGGGATCACCACGCCCAGCACCACGCCCGTCCAGAGCGGTGCCTCGAACGCCCAGTGGGCCATTCCCATGCCGACCGCGGTCGCCATCAGGACCGAACCGGCGAAGCCCTCCCAGGACTTCTTGGGCGAGATCGAGGGGGCGATCGGGTGCTTGCCCAGCGCCGTCCCCGCGAAGTACCCGCCGATGTCGCTGGCGACGACGAGAGCGAGGAAGCAGATGACGAGGAGATTGCCCTTGTCGAAGCTGAGCAGGTGCACCACGAAGCTCACCATCAGCCCCACGTAGGTGAGGGCGAAGAGGCTCAGACACACGTCCCTGACGGCGTTCCCGCGCCGGTGCAGGTCCTCGAGCAGGGTGAAGAGGAGGACCGCTCCGGCCCCGGCGGCGAACGCCACCCACAGCGCCTCCTGTCCGCCCAGGGCGGTGGCGACCACCATGCAGCCCGCGGCGACGATGGTGGAGACGGTGGAGACCCGGGCGCCGGACTGCTTGAGCGCGTTCGAGAGCTCCCACATCGCCAGGCACACGCCCAGCAGCGCGATCGCGACGAAGGAGACCGGGAGGAACACGAGGGAGGCGAGCACGCCGCCGCCCAGCAGTGCGCCCACTGCGACCGCCACGGGCAGATTGCGCCCGGCCCGGCCGTAGTCCTTCTCCGCCGGGGCGGAGTCCGCTCCGGGGGCGGCATCCGCCAGTGGCGCCTCCCTGTCCTCGGCTGCGGCGTCCCCCGAGGCAGTGTCCGCGTCCGAGGAGGCATCCTCCTGCGAGGGTGCGGACTCCTGCTGAGGAACGGAGGCGGGCGCCCCCGGCACCGGCGGAGCCTGCGGAGGCAGGGGCGGCACGCGCTCCCCGTCCGGAGCTGCCGCGTCCGCCGGGGACGTGTCCGGCTGCGCCGCAGAAGGGTGCGCCTCGGGCGGCCCTGCCGTGGATGCGTCCGCCTCCCCCGCGAGTGCGGCCTGCGCGCGGCGCAGGACCTCCTCCGGGGTGAGCGGTCCCTCGCCGGCGGCCTTCGCCTCCTCCTCCACCTGCCGCAGCAGGCGACGGGTGGGGAGGGGTGCGGAGGTCGCCGGCGAGGGCGATGCGGTGTCAGTCACGTGCGCCTCAGACCTCGAGCAGCTCCGCTTCCTTGGCCACGAGGAGCTTGTCGACGGCCTCGACCTTGGACTTGGTGATCTCGTCGAGCTCCTTGATCCCGCGGTCCACCTCGTCCTCGCCGGTCTCGCCGTCCTTCGCGAGCTTCTCCAGCGTGTCCTTCGCCTTGCGGCGGATGTTGCGGATGGAGACCTTGCCGTCCTCGGCCTTGGTCTTGACGATCTTCACGTACTCCTTGCGGCGCTCCTCCGTGAGCTGCGGGAGCACCACGCGGATGATGTTGCCGTCGTTCGCCGGGTTGGCGCCCACGTCGGAATCGCGCAGTGCGCGCTCGATGTCGCCGAGGGCGGCACGGTCGTAGGGTGTGATGAGGATGGTGCGGGCCTCCGGCACCTGGAAGGACGCGAGCTGCTGCAGCGGCGTCGGCGCGCCGTAGTACTCGACCTCGATGCTGGAGAACAGGGCCGGGTTGGCACGGCCGGTGCGGATGTTGCCGAACTCCTCCTGCGCGACCTCGATGGCCCGGTCCATCTTCTGGCGCGCCTCTGCGAGCGTCTCCTGAATCACTGTGTCCTCGTCTCTGTGGTCGTGGCGTCTATCCCGGCCATTCTATTGCGTGCGGCACACCGCGCAGGGAACGGGTGCGACCGGCGGCACCCGCCGAGCGCCGGTGAGCTCGACGGGTCCGGCAGGCGGCGGTCGCGGTCAGGCGGTGACGATCGTGCCGATCTGCTCGCCCGCGATGGCGCGCGCGAGGTTGTCCTCCCCCTCCATGCCGAACACGCGCATGCGCTGCCCGTTGTCCATGCAGAGCGAGAAGGCGGTCGCGTCGACGACCTTGAGCCCGCGCACCAGCGCCTCCTGATAGGTGATCGAGTCGAGCTTGACCGCGTCCGGGTTCGTCCGCGGATCGTCGGAGTAGACGCCGTCCACGCCGTTCTTCGCGATGAGCACCTCATCCGCATGGATCTCCAGGGCGCGCTGCGCGGCGACGGTGTCCGTGGAGAAGTAGGGCATGCCCGCTCCGGCGCCGAAGATCACGACACGGTCCTTCTCCATGTGGCGGATGGCGCGGCGCGGGATGTACGTCTCCGCCACCTGAGACATGGGGATCGCGGTCTGGACGCGCGTGTCCACACCCGCCTGCTCGAGGAAGTCCTGGAGGGCGAGACAGTTCATCACGGTGCCGAGCATGCCCATGTAGTCGGCACGGGTGCGGTCCATCCCGCGGGAGGAGAGCTCCGCACCGCGGAAGAAGTTCCCGCCGCCCACCACGATGCTCACCTCGACCCGGCTCACGACGCTGGCGATCTGTTTGGCCACCCCGGAGACGACGTCCGGGTTGACCCCCACGGAACCTCCGCCGAACACCTCACCGGAGAGCTTGAGGAGCACGCGACGGCGCTCGGTGCGCAGCGGTGCGCCGGGCATGCGGGGGGCGTGTGCGGTGTTCTCGGACATGTCTGCGATCTCCTGGCGTGCGTGAAGCGGAAGCGGACCGCCGCTGATTCTACCCATTCGCGGCAGGCCTTCCGAGCGGAGAGGCCGGTCGCACGACACACGTGGCGAAGCGCACGCCCGGGAGGCCGCCCGCGGGCCGGGCACCACGGCACCGTGCGGCCGCACCCCTGGCGGCCTCCCCGGTGATCCCTCCACCCGCACACCGCCTCCGGCGCGCAGACGCGCCCGAGGCGGCCTCCCCGGGTGAGGGAGACCGCCTCGGGTGCGATCAGCTCGGACTGTGCGCAGAGGGCCGCGGCACGCGACTCCTGCGTTCAGACGAGCGCAGCGGATCCGACGGGCGGATCAGGCGCCCACGCGGAAGCGCAGGAAGCCGGTCGCCTTGACTCCGCCCTCTTCCAGGACGGAGGCCACGGACTTCTTGGGCTCCTTGGCGAAGCCCTGCTCCAGGAGGCAGTTGTCCTTGAAGAAGCCGTTGACGCGGCCCTCGATGATCTTGGGCAGCGCCTGCTCCGGCTTGTTCTCGTTGCGGGCGGTCTCCTCGGCGATCTGGCGCTCCTTCTCCACGAGCTCCGCGGGGACCTCGTCGCGGGAGAAGTACTGGGGCGCCATCGCGGCGATGTGCACGGCCACGTCGTGGGCGACCGTCTCGTTGTCGCCCTCGAACGCGAGCAGCACACCCACCTGCGGGGGCAGATCCTTGTTGGTGCGGTGCAGGTAGGACTCGACCTTCTGGCCCTCGATGCGGCCGACGCGCTTGAGCTCGACCTTCTCGCCCAGTGCGGCACCGCCCTCGGTGATGATCTGCGAGACCGGCTTGCCGTCGACCTCCGCGCTCAGCAGGGACTCGGCGTCGGCCGCACCGTTCTGGACGGCCAGGTCGAGGACCTGGTTCGCGAGCTCGATGAACTTGTCCGACTTCGCCACGAAGTCCGTCTCCGAGTTGAACTCGATGATCGTGCCGACCCCGCCGTCCACGTGGGTGGCCACGAGTCCGTCGGAGGTGGAGCGGCCCTCGCGCTTGGTGGCGCCCTTGAGGCCCTTCACACGGAGGATCTCGGTCGCCTTCGCCTGGTCGCCGTCGGCCTCGTCGAGGGCCTTCTTGACGTCGAGCATGCCGGCGCCGGTCTTCTCGCGGAGCTCCTTGATGTCAGCTGCGGTGTAGTTGGCCATGCGCTCTCCTTCAGTAGGGAGGTGTGGGGCCCGGCCGTCCCCCGATCGGGGGACGGCCGGAAGGGGACGGATCAGGCTTCGGTGGCGGCCTCGGCAGGCGCCTCGGCGGACTCCGCGGCGGGGGCCTCGGCACCCTCGCTCTTGCCCTCGAGGAGCTCGCGCTCCCACTCCGGCAGGGGCTCGACGGCGGAGACGTTCTTCTCCCCGCCCTCGTCGACGCCGTGGCGGACGATGAGGCCCTCGGCCACCGCGTCGGCGACCACGCGGGTCAGGAGGTTGACCGAGCGGATCGAGTCGTCGTTGCCCGGGACCGGGTAGGTGACCTCGTCCGGATCGCAGTTGGTGTCGAGAATCGCGATGACCGGAATGCCCAGCTTGCGCGCCTCGTCGACCGCCAGGTGCTCCTTCTTGGTGTCCACGATCCACACGGCGGAGGGCGTCCGCTGCATGTCGCGGATGCCGCCGAGGGTGCGGTCGAGCTTCTCGAGCTCACGGCGGAGGAGCAGGAGCTCCTTCTTCGTGTACATCGAACCCGCGACATCGTCGAAGTCGATCTGCTCGAGCTCCTTGAGGCGCGAGAGACGACCGGAGATGGTCTGGAAGTTCGTGAGCATGCCGCCCAGCCAGCGCTGATTGACGTAGGGCTGACCCACGCGCTTGGCCTGCTCGGCGATGGACTCCTGGGCCTGCTTCTTGGTGCCCACGAAGAGGATCGAACCGCCGTGTGCGACGGTCTCCTTGACGAACTCGTAGGCGGAGTCGATGTAGCCCAGCGTCTGCTGGAGATCGATGATGTAGATGCCGTTGCGCTCGGTGAAGATGAAGCGCTTCATCTTGGGGTTCCAACGACGGGTCTGGTGTCCGAAGTGGACGCCGCTGTCGAGCAGCTGGCGCATTGTGACGACGGCCATGCCGACGCCTCCTTCCGTGCGCTCCGCGGGCAGCGGGCGCAGCTGTCAGGCTGACACCTGGATGGTCGCAGTGCGCGCGTGCCCCTGTGGAAGGATTCGGGCGAGATGCCGTCACCCATCCGGGCCTGCGCACACGCACGGGCCCGGCGGGCCGTCAGCGGTTGCGGTTCATGCCTGGCACCCGCGGACCTCACCGGCGAACACTCGGGTTCGCACCGTCGGCCTGGTCCTGGTGGAGCGGATGCGCGAAGTCAGCACCGATCCGCCCTCGGTCCGCCTCACGAGGTGAGAGGTCCTGGCATGGACACAGTGCCGCTGGGAGCAGTCTAGTGCGCTTCACCGGCCGCCACAAACGCGCCCGGAAGGCCCGACCACGACGCGCACCGCAGCTGTGGAGTTCGGGGCCGCCCGTGCGTGCCCCACGGTGTGGACGATGCGCTCCCCGTCCACAGATCCGCAGCGGGGCTGGCCCCGATGCCCTGTCCGCGGTGAGGTGACGGCATGAGCATACTCACCAGTCTCCGCAGCGCGCTCGCCCTCCTCTCCTCCTGCACGCTCGTCCTCCTCCTCAGCACCCCGCTGGGCTCCCCGCCTGCCACAGCCGCGGTCGCGGCGTCGACCGCTGAGCAGGCGGATGCGGCGCTCACGAGTGCTGTGCAGGCAGGCGCTGTGCAGGTGAGTGCCGCGCAGGTACGTGCAGGCACTCTGCGGACCAGCACGGGCACCGGCGCGGAATCCCCCGCACATCCCACCACGTGGCTGTCCCCGGTCCCCGGACTCCGTGTGGTGCGGGGCTTCGACCCGCCTGCTCAGAACTGGCTGAGCGGCCATCGCGGAGTGGACGTCGCGGCCCTCGTCGGAGAGGAGGTGCGTGCCCCGGCCGCCGGCACCGTGCGGTTCGCAGGCACGGTGGCGGGCAAGCCCGTGCTGAGCATCGAGGCCTCCGGCTGGGTGATGAGCATGGAGAACGTCGACGCCTCTGTCGACGCGGGCGACGCGGTGCACCCGGGACAGCCCGTGGGGACGGTCGCCGATCCCCCTCACTGCCCGGACGGCTGCGTGCACGTGGGCGTCCGGAGGTCCGGGGAGAACGACCGCTACCTGGACCCGCTCGCGTTCTTCGGCGGTGACGATGCCGTCCTCCTGCCGTCCGCGGACGCACCGGAGGAGCTCCCTGCGCTGCCGCCGGACGCACAGCGCAGCGGCGCCGGCCCGTGGGGCGGCCACCGGAACGGGCGGATCCCCCAGGTCGCGATGTGTCCGCTGAGCGCGGCACCCGGGCAGGTGCTGCGCTGCGACGCCGCTCGCGCGTTCGATGCGCTCAGCTCCGCGTTCGCCGCCCGCTTCGGCGCGCCCGTGTCCGTGACGGATGCCTACCGCACCTACGAGACGCAGGTGGTCCTCAAACGACGCAAGGGGCGGATGGCGGCCACGCCGGGGACGTCGAACCACGGCTGGGGACTCGCTGTGGATCTGGGCAGCGGGATCAACCGCTTCGGCACAGAGCAGCACACCTGGATGCGGCAGAACGCTCCGCGCTTTGGCTGGATCCACCCCGCCTGGGCACGGCAGGACGGTTCGCTGCCGGAAGCCTGGCACTGGGAGTACTCGGGCGCGGCGCTCTGATGCGACGCTCTGACTCCCCGGGCTCTGCCGGAGTGAAGAGCCTCACACCCGCGGAAGAGCCCTTCGCACGTCCTCCGCCGATCGTTCGAACCGGGCCCCGCTCATGCCCGGGGATGAGCGCGGCCGTACACCTCTGCCAGTCTGCCCATGGAGACGTGCGTGTAGATCTGCGTGGAGCTCAGCGCCGCGTGCCCCAGATACTCCTGCACCTGCCGGATGTCCGCACCGTTCTCCACCATGTGGGTGGCGGCGGAGTGACGCATGCCGTGCGGGGAGAGCTCCGGAGATCCCGGGACGGCCGCGGTCGCCCGGTGCACCACCCGCCGCACCTGCCGGACATCCATCCGGCCGCCGCGCACACCGAGGAACAGCGCATCAGCAGAGGAGGCCGTGACGAAGACGGGGCGTCCGTGCTCCGTCCACGCGGCGAGCGCCTTCTCCGCCGGCAGACCGAACGGCACGCGGCGCACCTTGCCGCCCTTCCCCCGCACCGTGATCAGACGTGCCGTGCCGTCGACATCCGCACGGTCGATGCCGACGAGTTCGGAGACACGGACGCCGGTCGCGTAGAGCAGCTCCACGATCGCCGCGTCCCTGAGGGCCTCCGCACGCGCGCGGAGGGCGGCGGGCTCCCCTGCCCCGGGTTCCCGGCACGCCGGTCCGTGCTGTGCGCACGCTCGAGCCGTCCGGTCCCCGGTCAGTGCCGTCTGTTCCCCTGCAGGAACGGCGGGCTCCCCTGCCAGCGCGGTCCGGTCCTCGGCAGGTGCCGTGGGAGCCGCGAGGCGGTCCGGCGCCGTGCGGTCCGGCGCCGTGTGGTCCGGCCGTGTGCGGCCCGTGCTGCCTGCGGCCTCGGCCGCTGTGCTGAGCACTGCGTCCGCCTGGTCCTGCTGGAGCACCCGGGGAAGGCGACGCGGCTTCTTGGGCGAGCGCAGACGGAGCGCGGGGTCGGCCGGGATGCGGCCCGTGCGGTGACAGAACGCGAAGAACCGGCGGACGGCCGCCGTGCGACGAGCCACTGTCGCCGGCGATGCGCCGCCGCGTGTGAGTCCGAGGACCCATTCGCGCAGGTTGCCGGACTCCACCTCCCCCAGCGGCAGACCGTCCTCCTCGCCGCCGGCAGCGGCCTCCAGCCCAGCGAGCAGGGAGACCACGTCCCCTCGATACGCGCGCCGGGTGTGCGGGGACGCCCCCTTCTCCACCCGCAGGTGCGTGTCGAACGCCTCGAGCGCGTCGAGGTACTCGGCGGTGCGCAGCTGGACGGCCATGGCACCAGGATAGGCGTCTGCGCACCCGTGAGCCGGCATCGTGGGCCCTTCCACGGGCGCAGTGCCCGTGACAGGGTGGAGGCACCGCCGGCGCCGCAGACGGACCGGGGCACGCCTCGCGCAGAACGGAACCCGTCATGAGCACTCCTCCTCCCTCCACCCTGCGTGAGCCGCACTCCTCCCGCGTTCCGGCCTCCCGCCAGGCCTTCGTCGCGGTGGGGCTGCTCGTCGTCGTCACGGCGATCGCCGTCCTCGGCTCACTCGCGACGGTGCCGAACGTCCGCGGCTGGTATGCTGAGGCGGAGAAGGTCGCCTGGAATCCGCCCGGGTGGGTCTTCGGCCCGGCGTGGTCGCTTCTGTACCTGATGATCGCCCTGGCCGGCTTCCTCCTCTGGCGCGCAGGCCGCACGCGTGCGCTGCCGCCGGATCACGGACTGCGCACCGCCTACGTCGCACAGCTCGCGCTCAACGTGCTCTGGACACCGGTGTTCTTCGCCGGCTACCCGCTGATCGGCGCCACGGCGTGGTGGATCGCGATGGGCGTGCTCCTCGCGCTCATCATCAGCGTGGCAGTGCTGATTCCCCTCGCCGCGCGGCGGTCGAGGACGAGCGCCGCCCTGCTCGCCCCGTACCTGCTGTGGCTCCTGTTCGCAGCGACGCTCAACGCGGGGATCATCGCGCTCAACTGATGCCGCCCGTCTGCGCGGGTGCCGCCACGACTGCCGGACATACGTCTCTCGGACATGTTGTGGCTGAGCGGAATCCTGCCTACCGTGGGGACATGGCCACCTCCAGAACGGACCGGGGATGACACGCAGCTCCCTGCCCGGCGTGCTCGCGGTCACGCTCACCGCCGTCCTCTGGGGCACCACCGGCACGGCTGCGACCTTCGCCCCGGAGGCCGGCCCCTTGGCCATCGGTGCCGCAGCGCTGGGGATCGGCGGGATCCTCCAGGCCGCGATCGCCGTTCCGGAGCTCCGGCGCAGCCGGGACGCCCTGCGCCCGCGCAGAGGACTCGTCCTGGTGGGCGCACTCGCGGTCTTCGCGTACCCCCTGGCCTTCTACAGCTCGATGCACCTCGCCGGCGTGGCGATCGGCTCCGTGGTCTCCCTCGCCTCGGCGCCGCTGGCCTCCGGCGCGCTCGAGAGGCTCGTGGAGGGGAAGGTGCTGAGCCGGTGGTGGCTGCTCGCGGCCGGCCTCGGCATCACCGGCGGCCTCCTGCTGTGCGTCTCCGCATTCGACGAGCCGACGGGAGATCCGTGGGCCACGCTGTCCGGCACGGCGCTGGGGCTCGTCGCAGGGGCCTCCTACGCCCTCTACTCCTGGGTGACGCACCGGCTCATGTCCACCGGCGTCAGCCGCGCCGCGGCGATGGGGGCGGTGTTCGGCCTCGGCGGCACGCTCCTCCTCCCCGTCCTCCTGCTCACCGGCGCCCCGCTGCTCGTCTCCGCCCCCGCGGCCCTCACGGCCGGATACATGGCGCTGGTGCCGATGTTCCTGGGCTACCTCCTGTTCGGCTACGGGCTCACGCGCATCTCGGCGAGTGCGGCCACCACGATCACGCTCGTCGAACCCGCGGTGGCGGCCGTGCTCGCGGTGCTCATCGTGGGCGAACGCCTCAGCATCGCCGGCTGGGCCGGGCTCGCCGTCGTCTCCGCAGCGCTCCTCGTCCTCGCACTCGCTCCCGCGCACTCCCGGTCCGCCGCGCACTCCCGGTCCTCCACGCGCTCGAGGTCTTCCGCTCAGCCGCAGTCCCCCGGAGATCCGCAGTCCCCCGCTCAGCCGGAAGATCTCAGCCCGTCCGCTTCGCCCAGCCGTGGGCGGACTTCCCCGCCCGGCCGCGCAGCTCCAGGGAGGCGAGCGCGGACATCGCCTGGGACAGGCTGAGGCCCGCTCGCGCCGCAACCGTGGGCACGTCCACACCGCGTCGCCCCGGCAGCGCGGAGAACACCCTCAGCTCCGCCTCCCCGAACTCGTCCGTGAGCCGGAGCTCCGCCTGCTCCTCCTGTGCGATCGCCTCCCCGAGGCTGCCAGCCAGTGCGAGCACGTCCTCGGCGCTCGTCACGAGCACGGCCGCGCCCTCCTGGAGCAGGCGGTGGCAGCCCGCGGACTGATCGGAGAGGACGGGCCCCGGCACCGCGCCCACCGGCCGCAGCAGCTCGGCGGCCCGGTGCGCCGTGTTGAGCGCTCCCGAACGGTGCCCGGCAGCGGTGACGACCGTCGCCCTCGAGGATGCCGCGATCAGTCGGTTGCGCAGCAGGAAGCGGTGCCGCATCGCCGTCTGTCCCGGCGCGGTCTCGGACACCAGCGCGCCCCTGACGGCGATCTCCGTGAGCAGCGCCGCGTTGCCACGCGGATAGAGGTTGTCCACGCCTCCGGCCATGAAGGCCACCGTGGCGCCCTGCGCGCCCAGCGCGGTCCGGTGCACGGCCGCGTCCACTCCATAGGCGCCTCCGGAGAC
The DNA here is from genome assembly GCF_039531405.1 of Brevibacterium salitolerans. Classification (NCBI taxonomy): domain Bacteria; kingdom Bacillati; phylum Actinomycetota; class Actinomycetes; order Micrococcales; family Brevibacteriaceae; genus Brevibacterium; species Brevibacterium salitolerans. The sequence goes on from NZ_BAAAPZ010000017.1 coordinate 117,187, forward strand.
GAGGGTGCGGCCCGCCGCGGCGAGATCCCAGCAGAGCCGACGGGTGAGCGTGAGGCCGTAGGAGTCCGCGGCCCGGGCGCCCACGACCGCCACGGCACCGCGCAGCGCCTCCGCCAGGCACAGTGGTCCGCGCACCCAGAGCGCCATGGGCGCCTGAGCGCCGAGGTCGTCCAGGACCGCCGGCCATTCCTCCTCGCCCGGCAGCACCAGCCTGCCGCCCAGACGCGCCATCACCCGCAGGTCACGGGCACCGTCGAGGGAATCGCCGCGCACTTCCCAGCGCTCCAGCGCGGCCAGGGTGCGCCGCCGCAGCCCCGCCCGTTCCTCGCTGCCACCGCCCCCGGCCTCCGCCACGGCCTCGACCGCGCGCCGTCTGTCGGCGGCCGCGCGGCTCAGCGCGAGCACCCGCGCCTCCTCGAAGCCCACCGACCGGACGAGGGCCGCCAGCACCTCGTCGCCGGGTTCGGCCAGACGCACCACGTCTGCGGCCGCGACCCGCTCCGCATCCGTCGTCATCGCTCTCACCCCTCCTGGCTGCGCATGAGCAGCGCCGCCCCCAGCTCGTCCGCCCCGGGGCGCGCCGATCCCTGCAGATCCGCGATGGTGGTGGCGACGCGCACCACCCTGTCGAACCCGCGCATCGACAGCGCGCCGGTCTCGAGCGCCCGGTCGAGCATGCGCGTCTCCTGCGCCGTGAAGGCGAAGGCCTTCCGCAGCCACGCGCCCGGAGCACGCGCGTTGGTGCTCCAGGACTCCTCCGCGTACCTCTCGGCCTGCACCTGCCGCGCTTGCAGGACGCGCGCCCGGACCTCCGCGGAGGACTCGCGCGGCACCGGCGCGTGCACGTCCGCGGGAGTGACCGGGAGCATCTCCATCCGGAGGTCGACCCGGTCCAGCAGGGGCCCGGAGAGCCTGCCGCGGTATCTGCGCCGGTCCATCGGGGAGCACCTGCAGTCCGGACCCTGCCCCGTGCCCACGCCGCAGGGGCAGGGATTGGCCGCGAGCACGAGCTGGAACTGCGCCGGCAGCGTCACCGAGCCCCAGGAGCGCGAGATCCGGCACCAGCCGGACTCGAGGGGCTCCCGCAGCGCCTCGAGCACGTCCCGGCTGAATTCCGGGGCCTCGTCCATGAACAGCACGCCGCGGTGGGCCCGGGAGAAGACGCCCACGGCATCCGGGCGGGAGCTGCCCAGCATCGCCGCGGCCGTCGTCCGGTGGTGCGGGGTCTCGAACGGCGGCGTCATGGAGCCTGCGTCCGGGGTGCCGAGCGTGCCCGCGAGCGAACGCAGCGCCATCACCTCCACCGCTTCCTCGGCGTCCAGCGGCGGCAGGATCCCGGGCAGACAGCCGGCCAGCAGCGTCTTCCCCGCGCCCGGCGTCCCGGCCAGCAGCACGTTGTGTCCGCCGGCCGCGGCCACCTCGAGCGCGAACCGGGCGTCGTCCTGCCCCTGCACCTCCGCGAGATCGTGGACGTGCGGCCTGGGAGCCTGCGTGCTCTCACGGGGCCGCACCACCTCCACCGGCTGCGGGCGGATCCCGGAGGCGCCCAGCCCCACGGCGGCATCCGCGAGGCTGGCGACCGGGAGGATCCGCGCGCCCGGCACCTGACGCGCCTCCTGCGCGCATCCCGCCGGCACGACGAACTCACGGAAGCCCGCACGCACCCCGGAGACCACCGTGGGCAGGACGCCGGGCAGCGGCAGCACGCGCCCGTCCAGCCCCAGCTCACCGCAGAACACGATGCCGCGGGTGCGCGCGGGATCCACCACGCCCTCCACACCCAGGATGGCGAGGGCGATGGCCAGGTCGAAGCCCGTGCCGACCTTGCGGACGCTGCCCGGCGACAGCGACACCGTGTAGCGCAGCGTCTGGATGGTCACGCCCATGTTGTGCAGGGCGGCCCGGATGCGCTTGCGCGACTCGCTCACCGCCGCGTCCGGAAGACCCACGATGTCGATGCCGGGGATGCCGGCGTTCGCGCTGGCCTCGACCACCACCGGCGTCCCGTCGAGACCGAACAGTGCGAGCGCCTCCGTCCGGCCGATCCTGAGGGTTCTGCCCGGCTGCGCCTGCACCTCTGCGGCGCTCACGACAGGCTCCGCACGTGGGTGAGCTCCGGCACCTCGTCCGGCGGCCAGACGATGCCGATGACGTCGATGCGGAACCGCGGGATCCACTGCACCTGCGCAGCCAGCCACGCACCGGCCAGGGCGCGCAGGGTCCGTCGCTTGCGCACGCCTATGCTCTCGAGCGGATGCCCTGCTCTCGCACTCGAGCGGGTGCGGACCTCCACGAACACCACCGTGGGGCCCTCCGGGTCCTCCGCGACGATGTCGATCTCCCCGTGTGCGCACCGCCAGTTGCGGGCGAGCACCTGCCACCCGCAGGCCTCGAGGTGGTCCGCGGCGAGGTCCTCGCCTCTTCTTCCCAATGACTGTCTGGACATGCGGCCATCACAGCCGTTCTCCTCCGTCGGCGGAACACACTGCGAGACACTGTGGACAGCGCTGCCGTGTCCACAGGACGAGCGTGCGCACGCCGCAGTGCGCCGGCAGTGGGAGTGTGCCCTCAACTGGACCCGTCGCGTCCGCTGCCCCGGGCATCGCGGAGAGCCCGTGGATCCGCGCCGGCATGGGGCCGGTCATGACACCGCCGCCGCAGCTGAGCGGCGGCGTCGTCGCCCACGCTCGTGCCGCGGCCGTCATCTGCGTCCCTCGGGCGCACGGGCATGCACAGCGGGCGGACGCACCGCTGGATCAGTTGCGGAGCGCAGGGATCAGCGCCGCAGCTCAGATGTCAGCGCCGCAGCGCGGTGGGAGGCTCGAGGTCCGATTTGGCCAGCTCCTCGATGTTCACGTCCTTGAACGTGAGGACGTGCACGTTGGTGACGAAGCGGGCGGAGCGGAACGTGTCCCACACCCATGCGTCCTTGAGGGTGAGCTCGAAGTAGACGTCCGTGCCCGCCTCGTGCGCTTTGAGGTCCACGGCGTTCGCCAGGTAGAACCTGCGGTCGGTCTCGACCACGTAGGTGAAGAGACCCACCACATCGCGGTACTCCCGGTAGAGCGCCAGCTCCTGATCCGCTTCGTAGTTCTCTAGGTCATCAGCACTCATGCGGTCATCCTAGTTCCTGCGCTCGCACGCGTCCGCGCGCCGCCCCTGGCCCGCACCGCGGCCCGTCGTCAGACGCCCAGGTTCCACGAGGTGCGGTGGTGCGGCGTCACGCCCAGTGCCCGGATCGCCTCGCGGTGCTGCTGCGAACCGTAGCCGGCGTTCCCGGCCCAGCCGTAGCCCGGGAACTCCGCGTCGAGGTCACGCATGCGCGCATCGCGGTCCGTCTTCGCCAGGATGCTGGCCCCGGCGATGGTCGCGATCCTGCCGTCGCCCTTGACGAAGGTGCGCACGGGAGGCACCTCGACGTCCGCCGCCTCGGCGAAGACCGCTGCGGCGTCGAGGGTCAGCGGCGCGGAGAGCCAGTCGTGGCTGCCGTCGAGCAGCACCAGGTCCGCGGGACCGTGGACCGCGAGAGCGGCAAGGGCACGCCTCCCGGCGAGGTTCAGAGCCATCGTGATGCCCACGCGGTCGATCTCCGCAGCCGAGGCGTATGCCACCGCGTGCTGCGGCCGCCAGAGCGCGACCGCCTCGGCGAGCGGGCCTCGGCGTCCGGGCGAGACCTGCTTGGAATCACGGAGACCGGCGGGGATGCCCGCGACCTCCGCCGCGAGGAGCTCCTCAGGCGGCACCCGGATGCCTTCGTCCCGCCCGCTCAGGGCAGAGCCCACGGCATAGCGCACCGCTCCCACGCCCACCGGACCGGCCAGTGATCCCCGGCCCACCTCGTCCATGCCGACGAGTGCCCGCACTCCCTCCGCCGCGCACTCCGCCTCCGTCTCCAGCGTGCGGATGCCCGCCGCGGATCGGATCGCCGCCGCGCCTGGCTTCGCCACTGCGCCTGAGCGAGCCGTCACGGTGCGGGCACCGAGTCGAAGGCGGGCTCGCCGCCGCCCATCCAGGCGAACCTGTCGAGCGGCCAGTTCAGGACGAACACCTCGCCCACCACGGCGGAGGCGGGGACGAAGGCACCGCCCTCGGAGAGCTCGTTGTAGCGCGAGTCGAGCGAGTTGGCGCGGTTGTCGCCCATCACCCAGAAGTGGTCCGCCGGGACCGTGACGGAGAACTCCACGTCCGAGGGCGCGGTGTCCGGATTGATGTAGTCCTCCTCGAGCGGCTCCCCGTTGACGAGGACGCGGCCGTCGGCGTCGCAGCACTCGACGGTGTCGCCGCCCACGCCCACCACCCGCTTGATGAGCTGGTTCCCGGCGTCGGAGGGCTGCAGGCCGAGGAACACGAGCACCGGATTGGGCTCGTACTGGGCGACCAGGCCGGGCGGCAGCCACCCGCCCGGATCGTCGAACACCACCACGTCCCCGCGCTCGATGTCGTTGAAGAAGAGCTGGTTGACCATGACCCGGTCGCCCACCTGCAGAGTGGGCTCCATCGAGGCCGAGGGGATGTGGAAGCTGCGGACCACGAAGGTCTTGAGCAGGTAGGAGGCGAGCAGCGCCACCACGATGATGACGAGGAACTCCCGGACCGAACGCCATACCGATCGTTTGGGCCTGGTCGAGGAACTCGTCGACTTCTCACTGCTGCTCACGGGGCACGAGTCTATCCGTGCCCGGAGCGCTGCGGTCTCAGCTCCCGCCCATGCCGTCCCCCGGCAGCCCGAGCGGCTTCGTCGGAGAGCGCGTCAGCGCACCCCCATGACGGTGCCCACGATCCGCTCCTCCCGCACCATCCCTCCACCGGGCCGGCCGAGGAGATCGCGCGAGTCGAACGAGTCGTCGCGGTTGTCGCCCATGAGCCAGACGCGCCCCGGCGGGACCTCCACCGCGAAGTCCGGGGCCGAGGCCCGGACGGGTTCCGCGGCAGCGGCGTCCACCGGCCGCGCGAGGTAGGGCTCAGGCAGGACCTCCCCGTTGAGGAGGAGGGCGCCGCCCTCGTCGCAGCACTGCACGGTGTCCCCGCCCACGCCGATCACACGTTTGACGAAGTACACGTCGCGGGGGCCGAGCCCGAACCATGCGCCCAGCTGCTCACCCGCGGACGGCGGGAGCGCCCCGATGAAGGAGCCCCGGCCGTCGACCACCACGAGGTCCCCGCGGTCATAGGTCCTGAGGATGCCGTCCGGACGCCACGCCCTGATCGTGTCCCCCGGTGACAGCGTGGGCTCCATGGAGCTGCTGGGCACCGTGAACGGCTGGACGACGAGACCGCGGACGGCGCCGGCGAGGACGAGTGGGACGACGAGCACGCAGACGAGGAGCACCCCCGCCCGGCGACGACCGGACGCACGAAGGCGCGACCCGGGTGAACGGGTCGCGCCTTCGTGTGTGCCGCGTTCCGGCAAAGCTGTCCCTGGCGTGCGGGCCGGGAGGGACTCAGCGCTTCTCGCGGATGCGGGCCGCCTTGCCGCGCAGGTTGCGCAGGTAGTACAGCTTCGCACGGCGGACCGCACCGCGGGTGTTCACCGTGATGGCCTCGACGACGGGCGAGTGCACCGGGAAGGTGCGCTCCACACCCACGCCGAAGCTGATCTTGCGGACCGTGAAGGTCTCACGGACGCCGCTGCCCTGGCGGCGGATGACGACGCCCTTGAACACCTGGATACGCGAGCGGTTGCCCTCGATGACGCGGACGTCGACGGAGACGGTGTCACCGGCGCGGAACTCCGGCACGTCCGACTTGAGCGACTTGGCGTCGAGGAAATCGAGCTTCTGCATAGTGCTTCTCCTGATCGTCCGCCCCGGGTCGATGCGATCTCAGACTCAGCCCCGCGCCTCGGCGCGGGGTGTGATGGATTCGTCCGCCCGGTGGGGCCCGGCAGGGCCGTCCACCGCAGAATGTCCGTTCCCCCAGGGCAGAGGGACACCAGCGAACGCAAGGATCGATTATGCCAGACCTGTGCCGCCGGTTCCACTCGGCGCCCAGGCCTCAGCTCCGGACCCGGCTGCCGCCTCGGGCTCTGCCGCCTCCGCCAGCACCTCCCGGTCGCGGCGGTCGAGCGCCTCCTCCGGCAGAGCCGCGAGCAGATCCGGACGCACCCGTGCCGTCCGGCGCAGGCGCTCGTCCCTGCGCCAGCGCGCCACCCGGCCGTGGTCTCCGCTGAGCAGAACGGGCGGGACCTCGCGCCCGCGCCACTCGGCCGGTTTGGTGTAGACGGGGTACTCGAGCAGGCCGTCCTCGTGGCTCTCCTCGTCCAGGCTCTCCGGATTCCCGATCACGCCGGGCAGCAGCCGTGCGATCGCCTCGACCATCACCATCACCGCGACCTCGCCGCCGTTGAGCACGTAGTCGCCGATGCTCATCATGCGCACCCGCGCCCGCTCGCCCGCCCAGTCGATGACCCGCTGGTCGATGCCCTCGTAGCGGCCGCAGGCGAAGACGAGATGGTCCTCGGCCGCGAGCTCACGCGCGACGGCCTGCGTGAACACCTCCCCGGCGGGGCTGGGGACGATGAGGACGGGGCCCGCGGCCCCAGCAGACGAGCTCCCCTCGGGCATGCAGTCCTCCGGCGCATCACCTGCGGAGGCCTCAGGCTCCGGGACGTCGGAGGACGCCGCGTCCGGTTCCGAGGCAGAGCAGGGGCGCTCGCCGAGGACCGCCTCCAGTGCCTCGCCCCACGGCTCCGGCTTCATCACCATGCCGGCGCCCCCGCCGTAGGGGGTGTCGTCGACGGTGCGGTGGCGGTCGTGCGTCCAGTCGCGCAGATCGTGCACCCGCAGGTCCAGCAGCCCCTTCTCCTGTGCGCGGCCGATGAGGCTCAGCCGCAGCGGGGAGAGGTAGTCCGGGAAGATCGAGACGACGTCGAGGCGCATCAGGCGCTCTCCCCCGGCTCGGCGGCGATGAGACCGGGCGGCGGGGTGAGGAGCACGAGCCCCTCCTCCAGGTCCACCACGGGCACGATCTCCTCGACGAAGGGCACGAGGACCTCCGCACCGGCCGTCGTCTCGACGTGGAGGAGGTCCTGCACCGCCCCCACCGTCAGATCCGTCACACGGCCGATCAGCTCTCCGGCGGCGTAGGGGATCTCCTCGTCCTCGGCGTCCGCGTCGCCCTCCACCGCGTAGTGCACGGCCAGACCCACGAGCTCCTCGACCTGCCAGGCGTCGTCCTCCGCCGCCGCGTCCTCCTCGGCGACGTGAAGCAGGGTGTTGCGGATCTCCTCCGCGCGGGTCCTGTCCGCCACCTCCTCGAAGGTGAGCATGAGGCGCTCCCGGTGCCAGCGCGCGCGGGCGAGCGTGAGCTCACCGATGTCCGGCTCCGTCGTGAAGACGGCACCGGGGACGAAGCGGGCCTCCGGATCGTCCGTGCGGACCTCGACGGTGACCTCCCCGCGGATGCCGTGGGGCTTGCCCGTACGGGCGACGATCTGGCTCATGCCTCTCCTTCTCCTTCCTGCTCCGCTCGTGCTGCGGCGGGGTCGATGACGATGCCGTCCTCGTCCGCCCAGAGGTGGGCACCGGGGGTGATCGCCACCCCGCCGATCTCCACCGGCACGTCCACCGCACCGGCACCGTCCTTGCGGCTCTTGCGCGGGTTGGACCCCATCGCCTTCACGCCGAAGTCCAGCGCGCCGATCTCCGCGCGGTCCCGTACGGCGCCGTGGATGACGGCACCGGCCCATCCGTTCCGCGCCGCCGCGGCCGCGATGTTCCCGCCCATGAGCGCGCTGTCCAGGGCGCCGCCGCCGTCGACCACCAGCACGTAGCCGTGGCCCGGGCGCGCCGCCGCCTCCTTCACCAGCTGGTTGTCGCCCCGGCACAGCACGGTGCGCACGCTGCCCTCGAATCGCACCCGGCCGCCCACGTCCTGGAACTGCACCGCGAGGGAGACGAGGTCCTCGCCCCGTTCGTCCCACAGATCCGATGTCGCCACCCCGGTCATGTCTCCTCCTGCTCCCGTCGACCCGCACGAACCGCGCCCGCCGGGACCCCGACGGGCATCGGCGTCCATTCTCTCCCACTCCGCGCGCTGCGGCTGCGCGGCAGCGCGCCTTTTCCGCCACACGGTCACGGGGCCCGCACCACACCGCACCACCGGGACCGTCCGCTTCGAAGCACAGCACCTCCGCATTCCGCCGCTGCAGCGCGGCGACCCGACGAGGAGGTGCGGGAGCCGGGCCGCAACGCAGAGCCGTGCCGTTCCGGACGGCGGCGGGCACGCAGAAGGGCCGGTGCGGACAGCTGTCCGCACCGGCCCTTCTGCGTGGGAGGAGGTCAGTCCTCCACGAGATCGACGCGCACCCGCTCACGGCCGGCGAGCGCGCCGACCACGGTCCTCAGTGCCTTGGCCGTACGACCGGCGCGGCCGATCACCCGGCCCAGGTCCTCAGGGTGCACCCGCACCTCGAGCGTCGTGCCGCGGTTCCCGCCACGGGAGCGCACGGACACGTCGTCGGGGTTGTCCACGATCCCGCGGACCAGGTGCTCGAGCGCATCGGAGAGCATGTCAGGCCTCGGCCTCGGCTGCGGCCTCCTCGGCGGGAGCCTCCGCCTTGGCCGGCTTCGCGTTGACCACGGACTTCGCGGCCGGGGCCTGGAAGGCCGCCTTCTCCGCGGCGACCTTGACCGTGTTCACGGCCTCGCCCTCGCCGGTGTGCGCCTGCCAGTCACCGGTGAGCTTGAGCAGCGCCTTGACCTGATCCGTGGGCTGCGCGCCCACGGAGAGCCAGTACCGCGCGCGCTCGGAGTCGATCTCGACGACCGAGGGCTCCTCCGTCGGGTGGTACTTGCCGATCTGCTCGATCGCACGGCCGTCGCGACGGGTGCGGGAGTCGGCGACGACGACGCGGTAGTAGGGTGCACGGATCTTGCCCATGCGGGTGAGACGGATCTTGACTGCCACTTGTGTGGTGTCCCCTTCTGATCTTGGTGTGAGAGCACTCTCCCGCCCGTGGGGACAGGCGGGGTGCATGCTCTGCGCGTATTCGGGAGCAGAGGCTGAGAGGGGTCCTCGTGCGCCCGGGTACAGCGCACAAGTATGCCAGAGAAACGAGCGTGGGAGAAACCGGGCCGGGCGGGACCGAGGCCGGCAACCGGGACCGGTGGCCGAGGCGGCGCATCCGTGCCGGAGCCGGCCTCTCCGCGCCCCTTCCGGTGCTCAGAACCCGCCGAAGCCCTTGGGGAGCTTCGACAGATCGATCTCCTCCTCGCCGAGGTCGATGCCGCCGAACGCCGCACCCTGCTTCTCCGGGAGCCTGCCCTCCCTGCGCAGCTGCGCCTCCTTGGCCTCCTGCGCGCGCTTGGCGGGATTGCCGGACTTGCCTGCGGGCTTCTTCTTGCCCTTCTTGCGCTTGGACGCGCCCCCGGATCCGCCGCCGGGCATGCTCGGCATCGCCGGCATGCCGGGCATCCCTCCGCCCTGACCGCCGCGTCCGCCCATGCCGGGCATCCCCGGCATGCCTGAGCCCCTGCCCATCTGCCGCATCATCTTCTGCGCCTGCGTGAACCGCTCCATGAGCTGATTCACCTGGGTGACGGTGGTGCCGGCGCCCTTGGCGATGCGCGCGCGCCTGGAGCCGTTGAGCAGACGCGGATTGGCGCGCTCGTGCGGGGTCATCGACCTCACGATGGCCTCGACCCGGTCGATCTCGCGCTCGTCGAACGCCTCGAGCTGCTCCTTGTACTGGCTCATGCCCGGCATCATGGTGAGCATCTTCTTGAGAGAGCCCATCTTCTTCAGCGCGGCCATCTGCGTGAGGAAGTCGTTGAGGTCGAAGTCCTCCCCGGACTCCACCTTCTTCGCGAGCTTCTCCGCTTCCTTCTGATCGAAGTTCTTCTCCGCCTGCTCGATGAGCGTGAGGATGTCGCCCATGTCGAGGATGCGGTCGGCCATGCGGTCCGGGTGGAACTGCTCGAAGTCCTTCATGCCCTCGCCCGTGGAGGCGAACATGATGGGCTTGCCGGTGACCTGCGCGACGGACAGCGCCGCGCCGCCGCGGGAGTCGCCGTCCAGCTTGGAGAGGACGACGCCCGTGAAGTCCACGCCCTCGTCGAACGCCTGGGCCGTGGCGACGGCGTCCTGACCGATCATCGCGTCGATGACGAAGAGGATCTCGTCCGGATTCACGGCGTCGCGGATGTCCCGCGCCTGCTGCATGAGCTCCTCGTCGATGCCCAGCCGCCCGGCGGTGTCGACGATGACGACGTCGTGGAGCTTGGACCGCGCCACGTCCATGGCGTCCGTGGCGACCTGCACCGGATCGCCCACGCCGTTGCCGGGTTCCGGAGCGTAGACGAAGGCACCGGCCCGCTCACCGACGATCTGCAGCTGGTTGACGGCGTTGGGCCGCTGCAAGTCCGCCGCCACGAGCATGGGCCGGTGGCCCTCGGACCGCAGCCAGTGCGCGAGCTTGCCGGCGAGCGTCGTCTTGCCCGCGCCCTGGAGACCCGCGAGCATGATGACGGTGGGCGGGCGCTTGGCGAACTCGATCCGGCGGGTCTGCCCGCCCAGGATCTCGACGAGCTCCGCGTTGACGATCTTCACGACCTGCTGGCCCGGGTTGAGCGCCTGCGAGACCTCGGCGGAGAGAGCGCGCTCGCGCACCCGCCCGGTGAACGCCTTCACGACGGGCAGCGCGACATCCGCGTCCAGGAGAGCACGGCGGATCTCGCGGATGGTCTGGTCGACGTCGGCCTCGGTCAGGCGGCCCTTGCCGCGCAGGTTCTTGAAGGTCGTCGTCAGCCGGTCGGACAGTGAGTTGAACACAGCTCTCCTCGGGTTCTCGGGGGCAGCCCCGTGGGGTCAGCACACCAGGTTACCAACCCGTCCCGCGCTCCACCCACAGGCCGGTTCGCACACGGACCGGCCCCGGCACCCGTGAGGGGCCGAGACCGGTCCTGGTCGTCGCACGAGCCTGCCGGCTCAGCTCTTCGCGGCGCCCACGCCGCCGGTGCGACCGGCAGGCGAGCCGTTCGCGGCGGCGTGCTCAGGGGAGTATGCGAACTCGTTGTGCTGGGCGAAGTCCACGCCCGCCTCCTCGACCTCCGCGCTCACCCGGAAGCCGATCGTCTTGTGGATGGCGAAGCCGATGACGCCGGTGACCACCGCGGTGAAGAGGATGGAGAAGACCGCTGCGACGATCTGCGAGACCATCTGTCCCCCGCCTCCGCCGTAGAACAGACCGCCGGCGAGCTCCTCCGTCGGGAGGGTGAAGAAGCCGAGCGCGAGGGTGCCCCAGAGGCCGGCGACCAGGTGCACGCCCACCACGTCGAGTGCGTCGTCGTAGCCGAGCCTGTACTTCAGCCCCACCGCGAGGGAGGCCAGCACACCGGCGATGAGTCCGATCGCGACGGCGCCGAGCGGTGAGACGTTGGCGCAGGCCGGGGTGATGGCGACGAGACCTGAGACGATGCCGGAGACCGCACCGACGGAGGTGCCCCGCTTGTCCCGGAGCCCTTCCACCAGGAGCCAGCCCAGGAGCGCCGCACCCGGGGCGACGATCGTGTTGACGACGATGAGGCCCACCTCGGCGACCTCCGTGGCCGCTCCCGCGTTGAAGCCGAACCAGCCGAACCAGAGGATCGCGGCACCCACCATCATGAGGGGCACGGAGTGCGGCTTGTGGGGCTCCGGGGTGCGGCCGAAGCTCTTGCGGCGGCCGAGGATGAGCACGAGGACGAGGGCCGCGACACCTGCGTTGATGTGGACGACCGTGCCGCCGGCGTAGTCGAGCGCCTCACCGAACACGGAGCCGAGCGCGCCGTCCGCGGAGAGCAGTCCCCCGCCCCACACCATATAGGCCATGGGGCAGTACACGAGCGTCACCCAGAGGACCGTGAAGAGGATCCAGCTGCTGAACTTGGCACGGTCCGCGATCGCACCGGAGATCAGCGCGACGGTGATGATCGCGAAGGTGGAGCCGAAGCCCACGTCCACGAGCTCGGCGGACTCCGTGAGGCCGCTGAGGCCGAAGTGGGCGAACGGGTTCCCGAACATCTCGAGGAAGCCCTCCCCACCGATCATCGAGTAGCCCCAGAGCACCCAGACGACCGCCGCGGTGGCGATCGCCACGAAGCTCATGAGCATCATGTTCACGGCTGAGTTCATCTTGGACATGCCGCCGTAGAAGAACGCCACCCCGGGCGTCATGAACAGCACGAGGGCCGTCGCGGCCACCACCCAGAAGGGCGTCACCACACTGAGTACATCTTCGATCGTCATCGTCGCCTGCCTTCGGTTCTGCCTCTGCGATCCGGCACACCGGGAACGGCGTGTGCAGCGCCGCGAGTGCGGACCGCGGGAGCGTCGCTCCCGGGACCGAGTATTCCGAAGCAGTGTTTCCGATCACGTTCGTGACTGTGACAGGCGTGTTACCGGAGCAGCCGGTGTGTGAACGGCATGTGACAGACCCCTCAGCCGGCGAGGATCGCGTCGACGAACCCCTCCGCGTCGAAGGGGGCGAGATCGTCAGCGCCCTCGCCCAGCCCGATGAGCTTGACCGGCACGCCGAGCTCACGCTGCACGGCCACCACGATCCCGCCCTTGGCGGTGCCGTCCAGCTTCGTGAGCACGATGCCGGTGATCTGCACGGCCTCGGAGAACACCTTGGCCTGCTGCATGCCGTTCTGCCCGGTGGTCGCGTCGAGGACCAGGAGCACCTCGTCGATGTCACGGCCCTCCGGCAGGGGGCGCGCGGCGACCCGGCGGACCTTGCCGAGCTCGTCCATGAGCCCCTTCTTGTTCTGCAGGCGACCTGCGGTGTCGACGAGCACCACGTCGGTCCCCTCCTGCACGCCGCGCTCCACCGCCGAATACGCCACCGCGGCGGGGTCCGTGCCCTCGTCCCGGCGCACCGTCTCCACGCCCACGCGCGCACCCCAGGTGCTCAGCTGCTCCGCAGCCGCGGCGCGGAAGGTGTCCGCCGCCCCCAGCAGCACGGTCCGGTCCTCCGCGACCAGCACGCGGGCGATCTTGCCCACCGTGGTCGTCTTGCCCGCACCGTTGACTCCCACCACGAGCACCACGCGCGGCTTGTCCCCCGGAGCCTCGGCCGCGACCGCGAGGGCCCTGTCCATGGTGGGATCCACCAGCCGGATGAGCTCCTCGCGCAGCAGCTGCCGCACGGTCTCGGGCTCGCGGGTGCCCAGCACGCGCACGCGCTCCCGCAGCGCATCCACGATCTCCGTGGTGGGCTCCACGCCCAGGTCCGCCATGATGAGGAGGTCCTCGATCTCCTCCCAGGTCTCCTCGTCCAGCGTGTCCCGCGAGAGGAGGGCGAGCAGGCCGCGCCCGAGGCTGGTGTTCGACTTCGCGAGCCGGTCGCGCAGCCGGGCCAGCCGTCCGGTCGGTTCCGTGGGAGTCTCCAGAACGGGGGCGGAGTCCTCCTCCGCAGGCGCCTCGCCGGGCTCCTCCTGCTCCGTCACGGAGGTGCCGGCGGCACGGTCTCCGGGGCTCACCTCGGGGGCGGTGTCCTTCCGCCTGCGCGAGGGTGCGAGCAGGAGCAGCCCGCCCGCCACGAGGAGGAGGACGACCAGCCCGATCACGACGTACGTGGGTTCCACTTTTCACGCTCCTGAATGCGTCAGCCGCGGCGGGCGCGGCCGGGATGTGCGGGTGTGCTCTGTGCGGATGCGGTCGGTGCGATCAGCGCCGGCCCGGACGTCTGCGCCCCGCACGGCCGGCGCCGCGGCGGCCCGGTCAGCGGGTGCCGCGCCCGAACAGCAGACTGAAGGCGGTGCGCGGTCCCGTCCCCGTCTCCGGCACGCGCCAGTGCCGGGTGCGCGGACGGAAGGTCAGGAGGGCCGGTGCGGCGTGGCGGCACGGCTGCGGGCGGAGTGCGTAGGAGTGCTCGCGCATGGCCGTGACCGCAGCCTGTTCGCGCGTGGCCAGGACAGCGGTCTCGTCGTCGCCGAAGTAGCCGTGGACCTCGTCCTCGTATCCCGTCCACTGGGAGGGCAGGCGGAAGCGGTCGCGCTCCATGCTGTGGATGCGCCCCTCGCGCTGCAGCCCCGGCAGGGCGACGAGGAGGACGATGACGAGGCCGATCGCCACACAGACGGCGAGGCCGATCACCACGAAGAGGAAGCCGGCCCCCGTCATCGGCAGACGGCTCTCTCACTGCGGGCGGTCATACTCTGCGGGCTCCTCGGGTGCGGTCTCTCACATGGCGTGCATGTGCGCGTCTCGTGCGGCGGGCTCGCCGGCGAACCCCTGCTGCGGCTTCTGCAAGTGTATATCGACCCGCATCAATGGACCTTTCAGTCCGCGCTCAGGTGACACGAGTCTCAGCGGACTCGGAGGCCGGAGGGTTCGCGAGGCGCTGGGAGATGACCTGCGAGACTCCGTCCCCGTGCATGGAGACGCCGTAGAGCGCGTCAGCGACCTCCATCGTCCGCTTCTGATGGGTGATGACGATGAGCTGACTGGACTCCTGGAGCTCCCGGAAGATCGTGAGCAGGCGGGAGAGGTTCGCGTCGTCCAGCGCCGCCTCGACCTCGTCCATGACGTAGAACGGGCTCGGGCGCGCCTTGAAGATCGCCACCAGCATCGCGATGGCCACCAGCGAGCGCTCCCCGCCGGAGAGGAGCGAGAGGCGCTTGACCCGCTTGCCCGCCGGCCGCGCCGTGACCTCGACGCCGGTGGTGAGCATGTCGTCCGGGTCCGTGAGCACCAGGTGGCCCTCGCCGCCGGGGAACACGCGGGCGAAGATGTCCTCGAACTCCCGCTGCGTGTCCGTGAAGGCCGCCTCGAAGACCTCCTGCACGTGCCGGTCCACCTCCGCCACGAGGCCGAGGAGGTCCGCGCGGGTCCGCTCGATGTCCGTGATCTGCTTCTCCAGGTAGTCGTGCCGCTCCTGCAGCGCCGCGAACTCCTCGAGCGCCAGCGGATTCACCTGGCCGATGGACGCCAGCTCCTTCTTCGCCCGCTTCCGCTCCCGCTCCACCTCCGCCCGGACGTAGTGGCGCGTCTCCGGGGCGGGCTCCGCCTCCGGGCCGTCCTCGGGTTCCGGGACGGATTCGGCCTCCGGACCGGATTCGGCCCGAGGACGCCTGCGAGCGTCCTGCTTCGCCGCCGGGTCCTCACCGGAGTCGAGGACGGGCACCGGCAGATGCGGCCCGAACTGCTCCACGAGGTTCTCCGCGCTCAGGCCGGTCTCCTCCTCGGCACGCCGCGTGAGCTCGTCGAGCTGCAGCTGGAAACGTTCGCGCGCAAGCTGTGCCTCGTGCTCCGCGCTCGTGGCCTCCGTGAGGCGCGCATCGAGTTCCCTGCGCGCCTCACGCAGCTCACTCACCGCGGACTCGAGGCGCACCCGCTCCTCGGCGCGGGCGGTGAGCGCGGCCTCGGCCTCGGCCTGCCAGGCGCTCACCCGCTCCGCCAGGGCGAGGGCCACCCGTTCGATCTGCGCGCAGGACTCCGCCTGGCGCCTCCGCGCCTCCGCCACCCGCGCGGCCTGCTGACGCGCCCTCTCCTCCTGGTCGGCCTGCTTGTGCAGCGCGCGGGCACGGTCCCGGAGGAACGCCACACGGTCGTCCGCCGCGCGCAGGCCCACGCGGAGGTCAACGCTGCGTTCACCCAGCTGGGTCCGCGATTCCGCGAGGGCGTCGCGTGCCGTGGAATCCGGTTCGTCCGGCACCGCGTCCTGGGCGTCCGCCTCGAGGCTGCCGCGGGCGTCTGCCAGCTCCTGCGCGGCGTGCTCCCGGCGCCGGCGGGCATCCGCCAGCCCGGACGCGGCGTTCGCGGACGCCTCCCTGAGGCGTTCGAGCTCGCCCGCCGCCCGGGCGAGCTCCTCCCCCGCCGCAACGATGCCGGCGTCCGATTCGTGCAGGGCGCTCAGGGCCGCCTCCTCCGCGGCCCGGGCGTCTGCGAGCGGAGCGTCCAGGCGGATGAGCTCCGCATCGAGCTCGCGGAGGCGGTCCTCCGCCGCCCGCAGCTGCGACTCGGTCTCCTCGAGCGCCGCCCGCGCCGCGATCCGCCCGGCCTCGGACGAGCCGGCGCGCGCGGCGTGCCCCGCGGCGAGCACGGAACCGTCGAGGAGGACCAGGGTCTCCTCCGGATGCTGCCGCAGACGGCTCAGCGCCGCCTCCCGGGAACCGGCGATCCGCACGTGCGCCAGCGCGTCCGCCAGGGTGACGGCAAGACCGGCGGGCACCTGCTCGTCCGGCTGCAGCGTGCAGACAGCGGCGGCGGGAACGGTCTGGTGGGCGGCAGGGGCCTCACCGGTATCGGCGACCTCAGCCGCGATCCTCGCCTCGGCGACCTCAGCCGCGGTGCTCGCCTCGGCGGCGGCCGAAGGGTGCACGACGTCCACGAGTCCGCGCTCGCCCACATGGTCGAGCACCGCGAGGGCGCTGTCCCTGTCCGCCGCGACGACGGCGCCCGCGACGGTGCCGAGCGCGGCGGTCACGGCGAGCTCGCACCCGGCCGCGATGCGGAGGCTGTCGGAGAGGGCTCCGCGCAGGCCCGGGATCCCGGCCTCCAGCAGCTCCGCGACATCCGCCGTGAGCCTGCTGTTCGCCCGCTGCCCCTCCGCCCGCGCCTGCAGCTCCGTCCGCGCGGCCCGGACCCGGGCCCGCTCCTCCGCGAGCGCACTGCGTTCGCCCTCCAGCCTGGCGGCCTCGGCGGCGGCCTCCTCGTGCGCGGCGTCGAGTGCGCCCTCTCCCTCCTCGCAGTCCGCGAGCCGCGCCTGCGCCGCAGCGACCTGGGCCTCCGCGGCGGCGATCCGCTCCGCAGATCCGTCCGCCTGCTCCTCCAGCGCCGCGATCGCCTGCTCGGCGTGGGCGAGGCTGCGCTGGGCGACCTCCACGGCGGATTCGAGCCCGGCCCGGCGGCGCAGCTGGGCGGCGATGCGCGCCCGCTCCTCGCCGAGCGCCCTCTCCGCGGCGGCGAACTCCGCCTCGACCCGCTCCTTCTCCCGGGTGAGCTCCTCGAGCGCCGCGCGGCGGGACTGCGCCTCCTGCTCGGCTTCCTCGTGCTCGGCGAGGAAGTGCTCGGCACGCTGGCGCAGCGCCTCCGGGGACTCTCCGGCCGGCCGCTGCTGTTCTGCGGCGCTTCGCAGCAGGCGCACACGGTCCGCCGCACGCTGAGCCGCCGAGGCCGCACGCTGGTACTGTCCGGCGATGACGGTGCGGCGGCTGTGCACGGCCTCGGTCCCGCGGTCGAACTCGCGGCGACGCTCCTCGGCTTCGGCGATGCGGACGTCGATCTGCCGCAGCTCCTCCTCCAGCACGCGACGGCGCTGTGCCGGGTCCTCGGCCGGCTGTGCGGCGGTGACGCGCGCCTGCGCCTGGACGATGTCATCTGCCAGGAGCCGAGCGGTGGCATCACGGAGGACGGCCTGGACCACCTGCGCCCGGCGCGCCGCCCTGGCCTGGCGCCCCAGCGGACCCAGCTGCCGGGCGAGCTCCGCACGGAGGTCCGAGACGCGGTCGAGGTTGGTCTGCAGGCCGGAGAGCTTGCGGAGCGCCTTCTCCTTGCGCTTGCGGTGCTTGAGGACGCCGGCGGCCTCCTCGATGAAGCCGCGCCGCTCGAACGGATCCGCGTGGAGGATCGCATCGAGGCGGCCCTGGCCGACGATGACGTGCATCTCCTTCCCCAGCCCGGAGTCGGAGAGGAGCTCCTGGATGTCCAGCAGCCGGGCGGGTTCGCCGTTGACCCGGTACTCGCTGCCGCCGGAGCGGAACAGCGTGCGGGAGATCGTCACCTCGGTGTAGTCGATGGGCAGGGCACCGTCGCTGTTGTCGATCGTGAGCGCGACCTCGGCCCGGCCCAGCGCCTGCCGCTTGGCAGTGCCGGCGAAGATCACGTCCTCCATCTTCCCGCCGCGCAGGTTCTTCGCGCCCTGCTCGCCCATCACCCATGCCAGAGCGTCCACCACATTGGACTTACCGGACCCGTTGGGGCCCACCACACACGTGATCCCGGGTTCGAGCTCCAGCTTCGTCGCGGAGGCGAACGACTTGAAGCCGCGGAGGGTGAGGGTCTTGAGATGCATGGTGGCTACGATCCTAGCGGGCGGGGCCGCAGTCCCACCGGAACGTTTCGCACGTTTCAACCCTGTGCACACGCGTGGTCATATGCACACCGTCAAAGAGTGCGAAACGTCGAGGCGGATCTGCGTCACAGGACCCCGGCCTCCCGCAGCAGCATCCCTGCTCTCTCCGGTTGCATGAGGTCCCTCCAGGTGAGACGCACCACCCCGAATCCCAGACGGCGGATCCGGTCCTCCCGCTGCTTCTCCCGGAAGAGCGGATTGCTACGGTCACCGCCCGGCACGCCGGCAACTGCCGTCCGGTACTTCAGTGCGCCGTCGACCTCTGCGACCACCGGCGCCCCGCGCCGCGTCCGCAGGAGGAAGTCCACGCGCCCCACCAGGCCCTCGTCATCGACGAGAGACACCTGCTGCCGCACCTCGGTCACACCCCACAGGTGGAGACAGTAGAGGGCCAGGGACTCTGCGGGGCTCTCCGCCAGGCCGGTGGCTACTGCGAGCGCCGCTCGGGCCCGCCCCGCCCCGGGCCTGTGGGACAGCTCTTCGAGCCCGGCCCAGTACACCTCTCTGCGCATTGCGCGCACGGCTTCATCACCATCCGGACAGTACTCCGCACTGAGGAACCAGTCCGCCGCCACCACTCCGTCGGCGAGAGTGCCCAATCGGGCAAGATCAGCACACGTCCGTTCCGGCGAGGTCACCGGCATCCCGTTCCACACCGTGACTGCGAGCATGCTCGGAGCACCGCTGCGCCGCACTCTCCACCGCGAGCTGTGCGGCCTCCGCGGCGACCACATCTCCACCCGCACCTCCTGACCGGGCAGTCCTGCCGAGAGACCGTGCGGAGCCGCCGAGGAACGGCTGCCCCCTGACGAAAGCGTGCGGCTTCCGCGGGAAGAGGCCCTCCCCTGAACATGTGGGAGCGGTGAAGCAGAGCGAAGCGGCGGTTTCGGGCGGCGGCTCCCTCTGAAGGCACGAGCTGCGCCGATCAGGGGAACACCGTGGATCATTGCGGCAGAGATCCCGCCATAGACATCCGGTTCCTCACGTTGGGCGTACACGGAGAGCACCGCCCTGTGCTCGGCGCGGCGGATCTCCCTCCGCGAACGGGCGTGTACCGCAGCACTGCCGGGTGCAGCGCCGCCGGCTGTATGCGCCGCGCGAAGCTCCAGAAACGCAGAGTCGTCGACGAACCGATGCAGCTCGACATGACGTTCGCAGCCGACCGCGATCATGTAGATGCCTCTGCTGAGCCTCACCACGCAGCAGCGGAGTGCAGCGGTCAGTATCACGGACGCAATGCCCTCAGAACGTGCGGCGAGGGAGGTGAATGTGTTGAACATGAGAACCACACTGCACCCACCCGTTGCACGGCTTCAGGCCCGCGCGGATCCTGCGGACAGCGGCTGCAGGCACCCACAGCAGGATGTGCGCACGGCCCGACGCTGGTCCACAGCCGGATGCGCGCAGCCCGGCGGCCTCTACCACCACACAGTGCGCACCTTTTGACGCTGTACGCATGACCACGCATGCGCACAGCGTCAAAAGGTGCGAAAGGTGGGGGAAATTTGCCCGCCCTCAGCGCTGCGGAGACTGGCAGGTGCGGCAGAAGTGGGTGCTCCGCCCGCCCACCACGATGCGGGAGATCGACGCACCCGCGCACTGCAGGCACTCTTCCCCCGTACGCCCGTAGACGCGCAGGGCCCGCGAGAAGTACCCCGACTCGCCGTTCACGTGGACGTAGAGCGCATCGAAGCTGGTGCCGCCGGCCTCCAGCGCCTCCCCCATGACGACACGAGCCTCCTCCAGGACGCGGCGGAGGCGGGAGATGCGCATCCGCGCGGGGACGGCGAGAGGATGCACGCCGGCGCGATGGAGGGCCTCGTCCGCATAGATGTTGCCCACGCCGCTCACCACGGTCTGGTTCATGAGCACGCTCTTCACCGCGGACCGCGAGCGCTGCATGCGCCGGGCCGCCGCCTCCGCGTCCCAGTGCGGATCGAGCGGATCGCGGGCGATGTGCGCGATCGAGGCAGGCACCAGATCAGGTCCGTCGGGCACGAGCGCATCCGCGCCGAGATGACCGAAGATCCGCTGGTCGAGGAACCGCAGCTGGAACCCAGCCGCAGGACTCTCCGCAGGCGCAGAGCGGGCGGCGTGCCCTGTCTCTGCACCGGATCCCAGTTCAGGCATACCCGCCGCGGCCGGACCGGCTGCGACTGCTTCTGCGGGCGCCGGCTCCAAGTCCAGCACCGCACGCGTATGGCGGTGCAGGGGGTCGTCCGGTGTGTGGATGCGCAGCTGCCCGCTCATGCCCAGGTGCAGGGAGAGCGCACGCAGCTCGCCCGCGGATCCTCCCGCCGAGGCCGCGGAGGAGGCGAACGGCACCCAGAGGAACTTGCCGCGCCGCATGGGAGCGGCGAGAACCGCCCCGTCCAGCTCCGCGGCGAGCACGGGCACGGCCTCGGGAGGGATCGCACGCTGCGAGGTGGTGCCGAGGATGCGGCGGTCGAGCACCGTGAGGCCGCGGACCGCCGCGCCCGTGATGTGGTCCTCCAGGCCGCGGCGGACGGATTCGACCTCCGGCAGCTCAGGCACGCCGGGTGTAGCCGGGGTGCGCGGCGGAGATCGCGTGCATGGCGGCCTCCGCGGCAGCGGCCTCCGCAGCCTTCTTGGAGGTGCCCGTGCCCGCGGCCCACTCGCGCTCGCCGGTGACGGCGACGGCGGTAAAGACCCGGGCATGGTCTGGCCCGGAGCCGCTGATCCGATAGCTGACCGCGCCGAGCGACAGGTCCGAGGCGGCTTCCTGCAGCGTGGTCTTGTAATCCATGCCCGCGCCGAGCTCCACCGCCTCGGTCAGCATGGGGTCGATGAAGCGGTGGACGAGCGCGAAGGCCTCCTCCCGCCCGCAGCTCACATAGCAGGCACCGATGAGGGCCTCGACGGTGTCCGCGAGGATCGAGTCCTTGTCCCGCCCGCCGGTGAGGGATTCGCCCTTGCCGAGCAGGATCTCTCCGCCGACGTCGTAGCGGCGCGCCACGGCGGCAAGAGCGCGCGTGTTGACCACGGCGGCGCGCATCTTCGCCAGTCGTCCCTCCGGCAGATCCGGGTTGTCGAAGTACAGCGACTCCGTGGAGACGAGCTGCAGCACCGAGTCGCCCAGGAACTCCAGGCGCTCGTTGGTGGGCACCCCGCCGTGCTCGAAGGAGTACGAACGATGCGTGAGGGCAAGACGAAGCGTCTCGGGGTCAATGCTGACCCCGAGACGCTCGTTGAGGTGTGAGAACCCCTGCTCCGTCATGTCTGCAGACCTGACGGATCAGGCGTCGGCGACCTTGCGGCCCTTGTACTCAAGGAACAGCGGGGTGCCGGCGGAATCCTCCACGACCTTCGCCTGGTGCGGGCGCGAGTACACGACGCGGCCGTTCTCGACAGTCTTGACGAGCGTCGGAGCGCTTGCCTTCCATGCCGAGCGACGGTGACGGGTGTTGCTGCGCGACTTCTTGCGCTTGGGAACTGCCACGATCAGCTCTCCTTCTCTTGGTTCAGAACACTCTTGAGTGCCGCCCACCGAGGGTCGTCCTCGGGTTCGCCTGGGTCGATGTCCTCGCCCAGCGTGTAGCTGAACTCTCCCTCGTCGTCGTCCTTGAGGGGACGGAACGGAAGAGACATCACCACAGCGTCTCGGACGGCGGGCTCGAGGTCCAGCATGTCACCTTGCATGACATACGTTTCCTCGTCCTGCGGGTCCGCCTCGTAGGCGAAGAGCTCCTCGATCGACACCTCGACGGGGATCTCCACGTCCTCGAGCGTCCGGACGTCCTGCCCCTTCGCCGTGCCGAACACGGTTCCGGAGACGTAGATGCCCTCCGCGACGCTCTCAAGCCGGAGGTCGAGCTGCATCTGCGAGCCTTCCGGCACGCCGATCACCTCGATCCGCAGGTCCTCAGGTGCTCTGACGCTCAGAGAGACATCCTCCCAGCGACCGGGAGTTGCGGCGAGGCCCAGCTTGCGGGTGTCGAGAACGAGTTCCGACGCCTTCTTCACTGCACACCTCCGCAGACGTTCTCAGGACGATTCCAGTGCACCTAAGCGATGACACGCAAGGAGAGAGTCTACAGCCGAATGTCCCGCGGGCGAAATCAGCGCCGGGCACGTGCGCAACGGCACCCGAGGCCGGTGGGGCCGCCTCGCGCCGGCCCCGCTCTCAGCCCCGCAGCGCGTTGAGCGCGGCGAGGACGCCGTCCGGCACGAGACCGGAGACGTCGCCGCCGAGGCCGTGCACCTCGCGCACGAGCGAGGAGGAGACGTGCTCATAGGCGGGGTCGCCCGGGATGAAGACCGTCTCGAGTTCCGTGAGGTGGCGGTTCATGAGGGCCATCGGCAGCTCGTAGGCGAAGTCGGTGCCGCTGCGCAGGCCCTTGAGCACCGCGGCGGCGCCGATCCGCTCGCAGTAGTCGACCAGCAGGCCGCCCGGGACGTCGTCGATGACGATGCGGCCGGCCTCGACGGCCTCCGCCGTCGCGGGCTCCGCACGGAGGGCCTCGCGGATGAGCTCCACCCGCTGCCCGACCGGGAAGGTCCCCCGCTTGGAGGGATTGTGGACGACGGCGACGACGATCTCGTCGGCCAGGCGGAGGCCGCGGGCGAACACGTCGATGTGGCCGTTGGTGACCGGGTCGTAGGAGCCGGGGCAGACGATCTTCATGGCCCCATCGTACGAGGCCGCACGAGGCCCGGAGGCGGCGACCCGCGACCCGCACCCCACCTCTCACACCGGAACATCACGAAACGATAACCATGCGCACTTCCTGCACGAAACCCTGAAGCATTCGCATAGCGTGGTGAGAGCTATGACACCTGCCACCGCTGGTCGCGGACATCCCACGCAGATGACGCACGGGCGAGCACGCTGCCGGCGCACCTGCCGGCACGGCGCATCTCCGCGTCCCGCAGACCGGCCTGAGACCGAGGACTCACACATGACTCCCCACCGCATCACTCGTACGACTCCCCGCCCCCTGCGCACCGCCGGAGCCCTCACCGCCGTGGGGGCTCTCGCACTTCTCACGGCGTGCGGCGGCGACAGCGGCGACGGCTCCACCCTGGAGCAGGCCGCCGAGGAGGGCACCATCACCGTGGGGTTCGCCGGCGAGGCCCCCTACAGCTTCGAGCAGGACGGCGAACTCACCGGCGCCACCGTCGCTCTCCACCGGGAAATCTTCTCCGAGCTGGGCATCGACGAGGTCGAGGGTGTGAACGTGGACTTCGGCGGCCTCATCCCCGGCCTGAATGCCAATCGCTTCGACGTCGTCTCCGCCGGGATGTCGATCCTGCCCGACCGCTGCGAGCAGGCGTCCTTCTCCCACCCCGAGTTCATGTACACGACGGCGCTCATGGTGCCGGAGGGCAATCCCGAGAACCTGGCGACCCTGGACGACGCCGTGGGCACGGACCTCAGCATCGCCACGATGACCGGCGCCATCGAGACCGACTACGCCACCCAGCTGGGGATCTCCGACCACACCGAGGTCGCCGACCCGCAGGCCGGGATGGACGCCGTGACGACCGGGCGCGCGGACGCCTTCGCCCTCACCGGCATCTCGCTGAACTGGATGGCCGAGAACAACCCGGACGCCGCGGTGGAGGTCACCGAGTCGTTCGTGCAGGAGATCGACGGCGTGCCCCAGGTGGGCGCCGGTGCCACCGTGTTCCGCTCCGACGACGCGGAGCTGCTCGAGGCCTACAACGAGAAGCTCGACGAGATCGTCGCGGACGAGGAGCGCTACCTGTCCATCGTGGGCGACTACGGCTTCACCGAGGCCGAGCGCCCCGACGACTCCGTGAGCACCGAGATGCTGTGCGCCGGCGAGCTCCCCACCGCTGAGGGCGAGGACGCCTCCGACGACGGAGAGTCCGCCGACTCCTGATGGGCTCCGACCTCACAGCACTGTTCGGCTTCCTCCCGCAGCTGGCCGACGGCGTCCTCGTCACGGTGCAGCTGGCACTGGGCGGGGCCGCCGGCTCCCTCGTCCTCGCGCTCGTCCTGGGACTGGCGATGGTGGCGCCCACGCGCTGGCTGAGCGCTCCGGCGCGCATCGTCGTCGAGTTCTTCCGCGGCACCTCCCTGCTCGTCCAGCTGTTCTGGCTCTTCTACGTCCTCCCGCTCCTGGGCTTCGAGCTGGATCCGCTCATGTGCGGCATCCTCGCGCTCTCGCTCAACTACGGCGCCTATTCCGCCGAGGTGGTGCGCTCCTCGATCGAGCACGTGCCGCGCGGGCAGTGGGAGGCCTCCATGGCGCTGAGCCTCTCGCCCGGCAGGAGGATGTTCCGCATCATCCTGCCGCAGGCCTGGGCTCTCATGATCCCGTCGCTGGCGACCCTGCAGATCCAGCTGCTCAAGGGCACGGCGGTCGCCTCGTTCCTCACCCTGCAGGATCTCAATGAGCGGAT
Organism: Brevibacterium salitolerans; assembly: GCF_039531405.1. NCBI lineage: Bacteria > Bacillati > Actinomycetota > Actinomycetes > Micrococcales > Brevibacteriaceae > Brevibacterium > Brevibacterium salitolerans. Next base: position 141,632 of record NZ_BAAAPZ010000017.1, read on the forward strand.
CGGCGTCCTCCGGCAGAGCACGGGCGACACGCTGTTCTCCTACTCCGTGGGCTTCCTCGTCTACTTCGTCCTCGCCTGGCTCATCCAGGTGACGATGGACCTCCTCGAACGGCTCGCCAAGCGGAGGCTGGGACGCGACCCGGGCGACTCGGGATTCGTGGGTCGCGTGGCGGCCCTCCTGGGCCGAGGCCGTGAGCCCGCGGTCGCGACCGGCGGTCCGAAGGGAGGCGGTGCCTGATGCTGTGGAACTGGCAGTTCGCCGCAGAGGCGCTCCCCCTCCTGCTCAAGGGCTTCGGCAACACCCTCATCGCCACGGCCGGCGGCACGCTCATCGCCGTGGTCCTGGGGCTGCTCCTCGCCGTGCTCCTCCGTTCGCTTCCGAGGTGGATCGTCTGGCTGGTGCGACTGGTCGTGGCCGTCATCCGCAACACCCCGCTCATCATGCAGCTGGTCTTCGTGTGGACGCTGTTCTCCACCAGTGAGACGCTCATCAACGTCCCCGCCCTCGCCGTGGGCACGCTGGTGATCGGCATCCACTACTCGACCTACATGTCCGAGAGCTACCGGGCGGGCATCGACGCGGTGCCCACCGGCCAGTGGGAGGCCGTCAGCGCCCTGTCCCTGCCGCCGGTGCGGGCGTTCCGCTCCGTGATCCTGCCGCAGGCCCTGCGCGCGACCGTCCCGTCCCTGGGCAACTACGCCATCGCGATGTTCAAGGACACCCCGTTCCTCATCGCGATCAGCGTGGGCGAGCTCGTCTGGTCCGCCCAGAGCTTCGGCGGACGCAGCTTCGCGTACACGGAGGCCTTCACGCTGGCCGGCCTCATCTTCCTCGCGGCGAGCTATCCCACCTCGCTCGCGATCCGACGATTGGAGAAGTCCCTTGCCACCTACTGATTCAGGCAGCACCGCGAGCACAGGCGGCACAGCACGCTCCGGCAGCACCACGGGCTCCGGGACGGCTCAGCAGCCCGCCATCGAGTTCCGGGACGTGGAGAAGCGGTTCGGGAAGAACACCGTGCTCAAGGGACTGAACTTCTCCGTGAGCCCCGGCGAGCGCGTCACCCTGATCGGCCCCAGCGGTTCCGGTAAGACGACGATCCTGCGCCTCATCATGACGCTGGAGGAGCTCTCCGGGGGCTTCATCTTCGTGGGCGGGCAGCCGCTCACCCACGAGGAGCGGGGCGGGAAGCGGGTGGCGCTGCCGGGGAAGAGGGTGCGGGAGACCACCAAGCGGATCGGCATGGTGTTCCAGCACTTCAACCTGTTCCCCAACATGACTGTGCTGGAGAACCTCGTCGAGGCGCCCATCCACGTGCTCGGCATGTCCCGGCCCGAGGCGGAGGAGAAGGCCCGCGGCCTCCTCGACAAGGTGGGACTCGCGGACAAGGAGGGCGCCCACCCCACACGGCTCTCCGGCGGGCAGCAGCAGCGTGTGGCCATCGCCCGCGCCCTCGCGATGGACCCGGAGATCCTGCTGCTGGACGAGGTCACCTCCGCACTGGACCCGGAGCTCGTGGGCGATGTGCTGCAGGTGCTCCGCGACATCGCCGCGGAGACGGACATCACGATGCTCATCGTCACCCATGAGATGCAGTTCGCCCGGGACGTCTCCCAGCGCGTGATGATGTTCGACCAGGGCGTCATCCTCGAGGACGGTCCGCCGGAGGAGATCTTCACCCGGCCGCGGGAGGAGCGCACGCAGCGCTTCCTCTCCGCCGTCCTCGACTGAGGCCCGCGCGACCGCCGGAGGCCCGCACCCGTTCACAGCGTCGGGCCGGGTGCGGAGCCTCGCTCACTCCCGCAGCTGCAGCATCCAGACGGCCGTCTCCCCGAACGTCCGGTGGCGGAAGACCTCAAGCGCCTCCGGCAGCTGCGGCTGCGGCGAGCGCGCGGAGCGCTCGACGACCATCAATGCCTGCAGACCCGTGAGCAGTCCGGCGGCCGTGCGCAGGAGGGCCGCCAGCTCGCCCTCCCCCAGCGGGTAGGGCGGGTCGAGGAACATGAGGTCGAACGTCTCCCCCTCCGCCGCGAGCGTCTCGAGCCCCCGCTGGGCGGGCTGGGCGAGGACCCGGGTGCGCACACCCTCGTCCAGCTCCGCGATGGTGCGCCGCAGAGCGCTCACCGCGCCCGAGGCCCGGTCCACGAACACGGCCCGCTCGCCGCCGCGGCTCAGCGCCTCCAGGCCCAGTGCCCCGGAGCCGGCGAACACGTCCAGCACGCGGGCCTCGGCGAGCGCACCCATGCCCTCCAGGGAGGCGAAGAGCGATTCCCGCACGCGATCCGAGGTGGGCCGCGTGTCCCTCCCCCGCGGTGCGTGGACCGTACGGCCTCCGTGCGTGCCTGCGATGATCCTCATGCCGTGATCCTCCCGGCGCCTGCGGCGGTCCCGCGATCCGTCCCTGCCGTCGTCCCGCGGCGCGTCCTCTCCGTCATCCCGCCTCGAAGATCTCCTCGTCCGCGTCCCGGAAGAGGTCGCGGATGCGCTGGGCGAGCGCCGGCACCTGGGCCAGCGCCGGATCGCGTGCGAGCAGCGCCTGGGCGTCCCCGCGCGCCGTGCGGATGAGCTCCTCGTCGCGGAACACGGAGAGGTGCTGCAGGGACGAGCGGCCTCCCCACTGCTGCCGGCCCAGCACGTCGCCCTCCCTGCGGGAGCGGACGTCGAAGTCCGCCAGGGCGAAGCCGTCGAGCGTGCCCGCGACGGTGCGCAGGCGCTCCATGGCGTCCGAGTCCTCGTCGGCGTAGGTGAGGAGGAAGCACAGCGACTCGTCGCCGGCCCGGCCCACCCGGCCCCGCAGCTGGTGGAGCTGGGCGACGCCGAACCGGTCCGCGTCGACGATGACCATGACCCGGGCATTGGGCACGTCGATGCCGACCTCGATCACGGTCGTCGCCACCAGGACGTCCGTCCGCCCAGCGGCGAACGCCTCCATCCTCTCGTCCTTCTCCGCGGTGGGGAGCTGACCGTGGAGGACGTCGACGACCGCGTGTGAGAACTCGGGACGCGCGCGGAGCATCTCCGCGTAGTCCTCCACCCCCGGCCGTCCGTCCAGGGCCGGATCCCCCTCCCGTTCGATCCGGGGCAGCACCGCGAACACCTGCTCGCCGCGGGCCACGTGCTCCGCCATCACCTCGTAGACCCTCTCCACCCAGGTGGGGTGCTGCTGCAGCGGCACGAGGTGGGTGGTGATCTGCTTGGAACCGGTGGGCAGGTGGGTGAGCGTGGAGAAGTCGAGGTCCCCGAACACCGTGAGCGCGGCCGAACGCGGGATGGGCGTCGCCGTCATCACGAGCGTGTGCGGGGTCCTGTTGCCCGCCTTCTGCCGGAGCGCGGCCCGCTGCTCCACACCGAACCGGTGCTGCTCGTCGACGATGACGAGGCCCAGCTCGTGGAACATGGTGGTGTCCGAGAGCAGTGCGTGCGTGCCCACGACGATGTCGATGTAGCCGAGGAACAGGTCGCTGAGCATCTGCTGCCGGGCCTTCCTGGGCATGGACCCGGTGAGCAGCGCGACCGCGACCTCCGTCTCCTGTCCGGCCCCGGCCTCGGAGTCCCCGCCCGGCGCGGTGCGCGGCGGACCCCCCTGGGTGGAGAACAGGTCGCGCTTGCCCCGGACCGGCACGGCCTGATCACCCAGCATCGCCACCAGCGAGCGATAGTGCTGGGCTGCGAGCACCTCCGTGGGCGCGAGCATGACCGACTGTGCGTCCGAGTCCGCCGCCTGCAGCATGGCGCGCATCGCCACGAGCGTCTTGCCCGAGCCCACATCCCCCTGCAGGAGGCGATTCATGGGTCGTGCGCCCGCCAGCTCCGCGCTGATCCGCGCACCCTCCTCCCGCTGTGAGGGGGTCAGCGCATAGGGCAGCCGCGCGTCGAACTCCCGCAGGCTGCCCCGCTTCTCGCCGGTGAGCGCGAGCGCGTGGATCGCCTCGTGCTCCTCCCGGCGCTGCAGCAGATGGGTCTGGAGTGCGAGCGCCTCCTCGTAGGCCCAGCGGCGGCGCGCCGTGTGGGCCTGCGCCATCGTCTCGGGACGGTGCATGGCCTCGAGCGCCTCGCGGAAGCCCATGAGGCCGTGCGCCCGCAGCAGGTCCGGCGGCACGGGATCCGCGAAGTGCTCCGCCGAGGCCTGGTCCAGTGCCGCTCCCACGAAGGTGCGGAAGCGCTGGCTCGTGAGCTTGGCGGTGGCCGGGTAGACGGGGATGGGGCGCTGCGGAGCCAGCTCCTCCGGTGCCGCGCTGCCGCTGTCGCTCGCCTTCGCCGCGATCTGCCCGTCCCCGGTCAGGAGGGTGGGTGAGGAGAGCTGCAGCCGGCCGCGGTAGTGCTTGATCCTGGCGCTCACGAGGATCCGCGAGTCCTGCGTGAGCTGCGCGCCCATCCACGGCCGGTTGAAGAAGACCGCGTCCACGGTGTCCTGCGTGCCGTCGGCGAGGACGACGGTGGTGATGGAGCCCCTGCGCGAGTGCATCTGCCGGGTGTCGACGCTCACCACGGAGGCGTGGATGATGGCATCGGTGCCCTCCTCCAGCTCGCGCAGCCCGGCGATGCTCGTGAACTCGCCGGGGTCGATCCACCGCCGGGGGAACCGCCGCAGCAGATCCTCCACGCTCGTCACTCCCACGGTCTCCAGGAGCGTGCGGTCCTTGGCCTTCGGAACGATGCGGGCGAACTCCCGGTCCGCGGTCTCCGGCTCCGCCGTCCCCGCCGTGCCGCGCGGCTGCGCCTCACTCAACGCCGACCACCATCCACGACGACTCCTGCCCTCCCGCCACGAGCACGGCCTCGGCATGCGGGTGCTCCTCCTCGATGCGGGCCCGCAGCGCCTCGCCCACCGCCGGGGGCACCTGACCGCCCGCGATGAGGGTGACGAGCTCTCCGCCGGCGCCCAGCAGGCGGTGCACGAGTTCGAGGACGCTGGTCTCCGGCACGGAGCCCACACCGCGCATCCGTCCGTCGATGCACGTGAGCGGATCGCCCTGCGAGTACATGAGTGGTCCGGCCGCCTGGGCCCGTTCGGCGAGCACCACGCAGCCGGACCGGGTGCCGGACGCCGAGGCCACCATGTCCTCGAGCAGGTCCTCCGGGTCCGCGTGGGGGTCGAACACCGCCACGGCGGCCAGGACCGAGGCCGCATCGCGGGTGCGGATGAGGCGCGGCTCCCGCTCCGCTCCGCCCGTGCGTCCCCGCCGCCCCGAACGCCCCCTGACGGCGAGCGCCTCCCGGAGCGCCGCGTGCGTCTGCGGGGAATCGGGAAGGACGAAGCAGGGGCCCTCGGCCGCGGCGACGCCCGCACGCACGGCGGCCACGGCGTCCGCCGCATCCGCACGGACCGCGAGCGCGCCGCTGGAGGCCAGTGCGAACATGAGCCCGAGGCCGTCCGCGAGGGCGATCACATGGCACCGCCCGGAACCGGCGTCTTCGTCCCCACCGGTCTGCGCGGAGACGTGGGAGTGCTCGGAGGCGTCTCCGTGCGAGCCGGGGTCCCCGTGTGCGGCGGCGAGGTCCTCGATGCGCAGGTCCACGACGGTGTGCCTGTCGAGGACCTCGAGCAGCTGCAGCGCCTCCTGGGGCCCACCGCCGGAGGCCGTGTGCACGTGGGCCATCGGCCAGCTCACCACGATGGAGGTGCCGCCGGCCTTCGCCAGGGCCCGGCGGAGCGGACGTGCGCGGTCCTTCGCCTCACCGAGGTGCGCGACGAGCTCCAGCCCGGTGGGCCGGGGAGCGGCGACGGCACGCGAGGGCACCGTGCTACGGGCCCGGGCGGGATCCGCGCCGGACGCGGGTGCGCCGTTCCCCGCCGACCACGCCGCTGCCTTCCCTCCGGGCTCCATCCCGGTGACCGTGAGGTAGAGGAGGTCGAAGAGCTCGACGATCCCGGAGGATCCCGCGTCCACGACCTGGTTCTCCCGCAGCACCGGAAGCTGTCCCGTGGTCTCCCGCAGCGCGGTCCGCGACCGGTCGCGGACCGCCTCGACGAGGGCGACGAGCGAGTCCCCCGCCGTCGCCCGCAGCTGCGCCTCCTCCGCCATGGCGTCCAGGACCGTCACCATCGTGCCGTCCACCGGCGTCTCCACGGCCTCGCGGGCGCGGGCGGCCGCGAGCGAGAGCGCCTCTGCGAAGTCCCCGGCCGCGGGCACGTCGATGCCCTCGAGCGCGTCCGCCACACCGCGCAGGGCCACGGAGAGGATGAGGCCGGAGTTCCCGCGGGCGCCGCGCAGGGCACCCGTCGCCATGGCGCTCACCACCTCCGGCAGAGTGGCGGGCCCCTCGAGCTCCTCGACGGCGCGATAGGCGCTGCGCACGGTGAGGTAGAGATTGCTGCCGGTGTCCCCGTCTGCCACGGGGAAGACGTTGATGGCGTTGATGCCCCCGCGCTCACGGCGCAGGCGTTCGACGGTCCGGCGCGCCCAGCTCGTCGCGAGCCGCGCGTTGAGGCGGACGGCGGCGCGGTCGTCCGGATGCTCCTCGTCTGACCTCTGCACGTGCTCCCTCGTGGTCCTCTCCCGCTTCCCTGTCATGCCCGGTCCCGTCTCCGGGGGCCGGGCGCACCGGTGACGTCCTCGCCGTCCTCCGGCGCACGGAAGTGCCGGAAGCCGCCGGTGCCGTGTACCGCCGGCGCACCGTCGACGCGCACCTCGGGCTCACCCGGCAGCACGCGGCCGATGCGCGCCCAGCCTACCGGAACCGCCTCAGGCGGAGCGGCGGCGAGGAACCCGTGGTCCTCCCCTCCGGTGAGCACCCAGTGCAGGGCCAGCGCGGCGGGGTCCGTGGCGGGGATGTCCCCACGCACCGCCAGTACGTGTGCGGCGACGGGGACGAGGGGTCCGGCCAGTGCGCGCAGGGCTTCGCCGTCGAGGTCGAGCACCGCGCCGGAGGCACGGGCGATCCTGCCCGCATCCGAATGCAGTCCGTCGGAGAGGTCGATGAGCGCGGCGCGCCGGCCGTGCCCGGCACCCTCGCGCGCATGCCCCAGCGCCTCACGCAGCCGGTCCACCGCGGGATAGTCCGGCCGCGGCGCCCGCTGCGCCTCGACGGCCTCCGCGCAGCAGGCGGCGCACTCCGGGGTGCACGGCAGTGCTGCGCCTGAGGCCAGCAGCAGGTCCAGGCCGGCTGCCGCCCAGCCCGTCCGGCCGCCCAGCCACAGCACGTCCCCGGGGCGCGCGGCGTCACGGGTGAGCGCCGGGAGCCGCGGGTCCAGGCCGCCCAGCGAGGTCACGGCCACCACGAGCTGCCCGGCGCCGGAGAGGTCGCCGCCCAGCACGGCGGCTCCCGCGCGCCCGGCTTCCTCCACGAGTCCCTCGACGATGCCCTCGAGGACGGCCGCCGGGGTGTCGCCGGGAGCCGCGAGCGAGAGGAGCAGACCTGTGGGGACTGCGCCCATGGCGCAGATGTCCGCGAGGTTCTGGGCACCGGCCTTGACCCCCAGACGGCGGGGATCGAGCCACCCGCGCAGGAAGTCCTCGCCCTCCACCAGCATGTCCGCGCTGCTCACCAGGCGACCGGGCAGAGCGGTGACGGCGGCGTCGTCGCCGGGGCCCACCTCGACCGCGGCACCTGCGCCCGGAACTCCCTCAGCTCCTGCGCCGGCGGACGGGATGCGTGCGAGGATCCGGGCGAGCACGCCGTCCTCGCCGAGCTCCGCGAGCGTCGGCTCCGCGGAGGACTGCGACGGAGACGCCGGTGCCGAGGAGCGGGCGGGCACACGGCGGTCGGAGCACATGGTCCAAGTATGCCGTGACCGGACCCGGGACGTACCCTGGGGGCATGCTCCGCAGGTCACTCACCGTTCTGTCCGCCGCCCTGACCCTGCTCGCGGGATGTGCGAACACTCTCGCCCTCGATCCCGCGGAGAACGCCGAGGACCCCGCCTGCGCCCTGCCCACCCTGTGGATGCCGGACACGGTGGGCGAGCTGGAGAAGCGCCCCACCTCCGCCCAGGCGACGAGCGCCTGGGGCGACCCCGCCAGCGTCATCGCACGCTGCGGGGTGGCGGAGCCCGCACCCACCACGGACCCGTGCGTGAACGTGGACGGGGTGGACTGGGTGCAGGTGCGCGCCGAGGAGGACACGTGGCAGTTCGTCACCTACGGCAGGTCTCCCGCGGTCGAGGTCCTCGTGTCCCCGCAGGAGGTCTCCGGCGCCACCGCTCTGGCCGCGGTCTCCTCCGCGGTGAGCCGGATCGAGCAGACCGCGCAGTGCGTGGACGCCCGGGACGCGGAGCAGGTCGAGGGCGAGGTGCCCGCGGCCTGAGCGCTCAGGCCGCGGGCAGCCGGTCCCGCAGGGCGATGTCGATGAGCGTGTCCACCAGCTCCTCGTAGCGCAGGCCGCTGCGCTCCCACATGAACGGGTACATGGAGGAGGGCGTGAACCCGGGCAGCGTGTTGATCTCGTTGACCAGCACCTCCCCCGCGGGTGTGACGAAGGTGTCCACCCGCGCCAGCCCGGAGCAGTCGAAGGCCTCGAACGTGGCACAGGCGAGCCGCTGCACCTCCGCCGTGGTCGCCCGGTCCAGGTCCGCCGGGCAGGTGAGGCTCACGGCGTCCGGGTTGAGGTATTTGGTCTCGAAGTCGTAGAACTCCACGCCCGAGGTCGTGATCTCCCCCGGCAGGGAGGCCCGCGGGGCCTCGTGGAAGCGGGAGCCGAGCACACCGCACTCCACCTCCCGGCCCGCGACCGCGGGCTCCACGATCACCGCGGTGTCATGTGCGAAGGCCGCGGCCAGCGCACCGTCCACGGCCTCGGCGTCCGCCGAGTCCCCCACCCGGGACACGCCCATCGAGGAACCGGCGTTGGCAGGCTTGACGAAGACGACGGGGCCCAGGGCCGCGATCCTCTCCCGGACCCCGGTCGGGTCCTGCTGGGCCTGCCGCACGGTCACGGACTCCCAGGCACTGGTGGGGATGCCCGCGGCCGCCAGCACCGTCTTCATGTACCGCTTGTCCATGCCGACGGCCGAGGAGAGCACCCCGCAGCCCACATAGGGCACGTCCATGAGCTCGAAGATGCCCTGCACCGTGCCGTCCTCGCCGAAGGGGCCGTGGAGCACCGGGAAGAAGACGTCCACGACGCCCAGCGACTCCAGGCTCCCGTCCGCGGCGAGCCGGCGCAGCGGGCTGCGGCGCACGTCCAGCGGGAAGACGATCTCCGTCCCGTCGTCCACGACCTCCGGCTGCGTCGCTCCGCCGAACCGGAAGGACCGCCAGTCCTCGACCACCCGGCAGACTCCCTCGCGGGTCATGCCGATGGGCAGGACGCGGTACCGGTCCTCGTCGAGGGCGGCGAGCACGCTCGCGGCCGTCACGCAGCTCACCGCGTGCTCACTGGAACGGCCGCCGAACAGTACGGCGACCGTGGGACGGCTGTCGTCCGAACTCATGCGCTGATGCTCACTTCGCTTCGTAGGTGGTCTCGATCCAGGCGCGGCCGATCGTGTGGAAGAACAGGTTGAACCCCACGAACGCCGGCGTGGCGGTCTCGTCGACCTCCAGCGGCGCATCGAGCGCATGGACGATGAAGAAGTAGCGGTGCGGCCCGTGTCCGGCCGGCGGAGCCGCGCCGACGAAGCGGGGCTCACCGGCGTCGTTGCGCACCGTGACGGCGCCGGCCGGGAGCAGGCCCTTCTCCGGTGTGCCCGCACCCGCGGGCAGCGCCGTGACGTCCGCCGGCAGGTTCGCGACGGTCCAGTGCCAGAAGCCGGAGCCGGTGGGCGCGTCCGGGTCGTAGCAGGTCACCGCGAACGCCTTGGTCTCCGCGGGGAAGCCGGACCAGGACAGCTGCGGGGACAGGTCCTCGCCGCCGGGCACGCCCATCGCCCCGGAGGTCTGGGGAGCGGAGAGCTCCTGACCCTCCGCGATGTCCGTGCTGGTCAGTTCGAAGCGGGGCACGTCATTCAGCTTGTGGAACGGGGTGTTCATGTCGCGTTTCCCTTCGTTCAGGCGTACAGGATGCCGCTGCGGGGAGTCCCGGCAGGGCGAGCGGGCGCACGCGCACCCTCCGGGGCGCGGCACGGCTGCGGCTCAGGCCGCAGGGCCCTCCGTCTTGCGCTTCCGAGACAACAGGAGCGGGCCGAGTTCGTCAACCCGGAGCCGGCCGTCGAGCACTGCGGTGATCGCCTGCGTGATGGGGAGGTCCACGCCGTGGGCCTCGCCCAGCGCCAGCACCGCCGGAGCGGACTTCACGCCCTCGGCCACCTGCTTCGTCTCCGCCGCGGCCTCGGCCACGCTCATGCCCGTCCCCAGCAGCCTGCCGAAGCTGCGGTTGCGGGACAGCGGCGAGGCGCAGGTCGCGACGAGGTCGCCGAGGCCGGCGAGACCGGAGAGCGTGTGCGACTGCGCACCGAGCGCCAGTGCCAGCCGGGTGGTCTCCGCCAGCCCGCGGGTGATGATCGAGGCCTTGGAGTTGTCTCCCAGGCCCTGCCCGTCGCACAGGCCCACGGCGAGAGCGATGACGTTCTTCACCGCGCCGCCGAGCTCCACTCCCACCACGTCCGTGTGGGTGTAGGGCCGGAAGTAGGAGTTCGCGGTGAGCTCCGCGACCGCCTCCGCCGCGGCGAGCTCCGGCGCCGCGATGACGGTGGCGGTCGGCTGACCGTGGGCGATCTCCTTGGCGAGGTTGGGGCCGGAGACCACGGCGATCCGGGCGGGATCGTGCCCGGTGGCCTCGGCGATGACCTCGCTCATCCGCTTGCCGCTGGACACCTCGATGCCCTTCATGAGGCTGACGACGATCGCCTCCGGCGGGATCGCCGCGCCGAACTCGCGCAGGTTGTCGCGCAGGGACTGCGCCGGCACGGCCAGCACCACGGTGGAGGCGCCCTCGAGGGCCGCACGGGCGTCCGCCGTCGCACTCACTCCCGCGCCCAGCGCGAGGTCGCCCAGATAGGCGCTGTTGGTGCCGTGCGCGCGGATCTCCTCGGCGACCTCCTGCCTGCGCGCCCAGATCGTGACCGGGTGCCCCGCGTCCGCGATGACCTTCGCGAACGTGGTTCCCCACGACCCGGCGCCGAGGACCGCGGTGCGCTGCGCCCCTGCCGGGGCGGGGCTCTCCGCCGGTGCCGTGCTCATACGTCCTCCTGGGGTTCGAGATCCGGCCGGAACCGCTCCGGCAGGGGCACGCCGCGCAGCTCCGCGAGCTCCGCGGCGATGGCGGCCGTGATGCGGTCCGCGAAGCGCCGCGTCTGGGCCGGACCGGAATGGCCCGCGCTCACGGACGGCACCGGCGGGGCGAGCGGCTCGCAGAACGAGACGCGCACACGGGAGAAGGGGTGGGGGCGGGGCACCTTGCCCCCCACCGGCAGGATGGGATCGAGGCCCCAGTGCGCCACGGGGACCACCGGCACTCCCGCCTCGATCGCGAGCCGGGCCGCCCCGGTCTTGGACCGCTGGGGCCACAGCTCCGGGTCCTTGGTGAGGGTGCCCTGCGGGTAGATGACGACGCTCTCCCCCGCCTCCAGCGCCTGCTTGCCGTACTGCAGGGAATCGCCGGCCAGGGCCGAGGCGCGCAGCACCGGGATCTGCCCCATCGCCTTGAGCAGCCTGCCGAGCGGCCCCGTGAAGAGGGAGTCCTTGGCGAGGAAGTGCGGCATCCGCCCCTGCCGCCAGACGGCGATGCCCACGACCACCGGATCCAGCATGGAGGCGTGATAGGGGGCGAAGACGACGGGACCTTCCGGGACGCGTTCCCGGCCCGTCACGGTGGTGCGTGCGAGCAGCCGCGTGAGCACGCGCGCGGCGCGGGCGGCCACAGAACCCACCCGGCGGTGGCCGGCGATGTCCCGGGGTGCGAACCCCGGGTACTGCACCGCCGCGCCGTCATCGGACGGTGAAGGAGCGCCCGCCCTCAACAGCCGCTCGCGTATTCGATGCGCGCGCCCAGGGTGTCGAGCTTCTGCAGGAAGTGCTCGTAGCCGCGGCTGATGATCTCGATGCCGCCCACGTGCGAGGTGCCCTCGGCCGCGAGTGCGGCGACGATGTGCGAGAAGCCGCCGCGCAGGTCCGGCACGACGATGTCCGCGCCGGTGAGAGGCGTGGGCCCGGAGATGACCGCCGAGTGCTTGAAGTTCATGCGGCCGAACCGGCAGGGCGTGCCGCCCAGGCACTCGCGGTAGAGCTGGATGTTCGCTCCCATGCGGCGCAGGGCGTCGGTGAACCCGAACCTGTTCTCGTAGACGGTCTCGTGGATGATGGACACGCCCGAGGCCCGGGTGAGGGCGACGACGAGCGGCTGCTGCCAGTCCGTCATGAAGCCCGGGTGCACGTCCGTCTCCAGGACGATGGAGCGCAGCTCCTGGCCGGGATGGGAGAAGCGGATGCCGTCCTCCCCGACTTCGAAGGTGCCGCCGATCTTGCGGAAGACGTTGAGGAACGTGATCATGTCCTGCTGGCGCGCGCCCTTGACGAAGATGTCCCCGCCGGTGGCGAGCGCTGCCGAGGCCCAGGACGCGGACTCGTTGCGGTCCGGGAGGCTGCGGTGCGTGAATCCGGTCAGCGAGTCCACGCCCTCGATCCGGATCACCCGGGCGGGATCGACCGTGATCGAGGCGCCCATCTTCTGCAGGACCATGACGAGGTCCATGATCTCCGGCTCGGTCGCCGCGTTCTTCAGCTCCGTGACGCCCTCGGCCCGCACCGCGGTCAGCAGCACCTGCTCAGTGGCTCCCACGGAGGGATAGGGCAGCTTGATCTTCGTGCCGCGCAGGCGCTGCGGGGCCTCCAGACGGATGCCGCCGGGGGTCTTGTCCACGACCGCGCCGAACTGCCGCAGCACCTCGAGGTGGAAGTCGATGGGGCGGTCGCCGATCCGGCAGCCGCCCAGATCCGGGATGAAGGCCTGGCCGAGCCGGTGGAGCAGCGGACCGCAGAAGAGGATGGGGATCCGGGACGAGCCCGCGTGCGCGTCGATGTCCACGATCGAGCCCTGCGCCACGTTCGCGGGATCGAGCGTGAGCTCCCCGTCCGCGTGGTCGCCGTCCGGGCCCACCGTCACGTGCACGCCGTGCAGCTCGAGGAGTCCGGTGACGATGTCCACGTCGCTGATCGCGGGCACCCCGCGGAGGACGGAGGGCGTGTCCCCCAGGAGGGAGGCCACCATCGCCTTGGGGACGAGGTTCTTCGCCCCGCGCACCACCACCGTGCCGGTCAGCGGCACACCGCCGTGCACGTCGAGCATATTCGCATCCTCCTCAGGCATGGGTCTCCGGTCGCCGGCTGCGCCGACGACCGAAGAGCATGCTATCGGATGGGCAGGGTGCGGGGCTTGAACGACGGGCGCGAGGCCTCGAACGCGGTGATGTCCGCCTCGTGCTGGAGCGTGAGGCCGATGTCGTCGAGGCCCTCGAGCAGGCGCCAGCGCGTGTAGTCGTCGATCTGGAACGGCACCGTGAGCGTGTCCGCCCTCACCACGCGCTCCACGAGGTCGACGGTCACCTCCGTCCCCGGCTGGTTCTCCAGCACCTTCCAGATGAGCTCGATGTCCGACTGCTCGAGCTGCGCGGCCAGCAGGCCGCCCTTGCCCGCGTTGCCGCGGAAGATGTCGCCGAACCGGCTCGAGAGCACGGCGCGGAAGCCGTAGTCGTGCAGCGCCCACACAGCGTGCTCACGGGAGGAACCGGTGCCGAAGTCCGGACCGGCCACCAGCACGGAGCCGTTCCGGTAGGCCTCGTGGTTGAGGACGAAGTCGTCCTGCTTGCGCCAGCCGTGGAAGAGCGCGTCCTCGAAGCCGGTGCGGGTGACCCGCTTGAGGAAGACGGCCGGGATGATCTGGTCCGTGTCGACGTTGGACCGCCGCAGCGGCACGCCGACGCCGGTGTGGACGGACAGCTTCTCCATCTCAGGACTCCTCGGTGATCGATGCGGTGGCGGATGCAGTGGGGCGGACGCCGCCCGCGACGGTGAGCGGGAGGTTCGCCGGACGCGCCTTCGCCCGGGCGGCGGCCGCGGCCTCGGCGGCACGGGAGGCGGCGACCGCCTCCGGATCGGCCGGGGCGAGATCGGCCGGGGTGGACAGCTTGCCGCGCACCGCGGTGGCTGCGGCCACGAGCGGGCTCACGAGGTGCGTCCGTCCGCCCTTGCCCTGCCTCCCCTCGAAGTTGCGGTTGGAGGTCGAGGCGCAGCGTTCGCCCTCGGCGAGCTGGTCCGGGTTCATGCCCAGGCACATGGAGCAGCCGGCGAAGCGCCAGTCCGCGCCCGCCGCGCGGAACACCTCGTCGAGGCCCTCCTCCTCCGCCTGCAGGCGGACCTTCGCGGATCCGGGCACCACCATGAAGCGCATGCCCTCGGCCGCGGTGCGCCCGCGGAGCACGTCCGCGGCGGCCCGGAGGTCCTCGATCCGGGAGTTCGTGCAGGAGCCCAGGAAGACGGTGTCGATGGGGATCTCACGCAGCGGGGTGCCGGGGACGAGCCCCATGTACGCGAGGGCGTTCTCCGCCGCCTCGCGGTCCGTCTCGTCCGCGAAGTCCTGGGGATCCGGGACGTTCGCGGAGATCGGCAGGCCCTGACCGGGGTTGGTGCCCCAGGTGACGAAGGGTTCGATGTCCGCCGCCTGCAGGACGACCTCGGCGTCGAACTCCGCGCCCTCGTCCGTGCGCAGCGAGCGCCAGTACTCGACGGCGGCGTCCCAGTCCTCGCCCTCAGGCGCGTGGGGACGGCCCCTGAGGTACTCGAAGGTGGTCTCGTCCGGTGCGATCATGCCGGCGCGCGCCCCGGCCTCGATCGACATGTTGCAGATCGTCATCCGTGCTTCCATGGAGAGCTTCCGGATCGCCTCGCCGCGGTACTCGAGGACGTAGCCCTGGCCGCCGCCGGTGCCGATCTTCGCGATGATCGCGAGGATGATGTCCTTGGAGACCGAGCCCTCCGGCAGCTCGCCCTCGATGGTGATCGCCATCGTCTTGAAGGGCTTGAGGCTGAGCGTCTGCGTCGCGAGGACGTGCTCCACCTCGCTCGTCCCGATGCCGAAGGCGAGCGCGCCGAACGCGCCGTGCGTGGAGGTGTGCGAGTCGCCGCACACCACGGTGGT
Organism: Brevibacterium salitolerans; assembly: GCF_039531405.1. Lineage (NCBI taxonomy): Bacteria > Bacillati > Actinomycetota > Actinomycetes > Micrococcales > Brevibacteriaceae > Brevibacterium > Brevibacterium salitolerans. The sequence goes on from NZ_BAAAPZ010000017.1 coordinate 156,645, forward strand.
GCCGGGCTGGGTCAGGCCCAGCTGCGGTCCCACCACGTGGACGATGCCCTGCTCCGCGTCCCCGAGGGAGTGCAGCCGGACGCCGAACTCCTCCGCATTGGCGCGCAGGGTCTCGATCTGCGTCCGCGAGGTGGGGTCCGGGATCGGCTTGTCGATGTCCTCGGTGGGGGTGTTGTGGTCCTCCGTCGCGATGGTGAGGTCCGTCCGGCGCACGGGGCGGCCGGCGAGGCGCAGCCCCTCGAACGCCTGCGGACTGGTCACCTCGTGGAGCAGATGGAGGTCGATGTAGATGAGGTCGGGATCGCCGTCCTCGCCCTGGCGGACGACATGGTCCGCCCACACCTTCTCTGCGAGAGTCCTGGCCACGGAAGGCCTCCTAACGACGTGGGATGCTCGTGCGTACGGCCTCCCATCCTACGAACGCATTCTGCATGCCGGACTTGCATCTCGACATGCAAGACTTCTAGATTGTGGCCTATGACATCGAACAGCAGCAGCGGCGTCGGCGTCATCGACAAGGCCGCACTCGTCCTCTCCGCTCTGGAAGCGGGGCCCGCCTCCCTGGCGGAGCTCGTCTCGCTCACGGGCCTGGCGCGGCCCACCGCCCACCGCCTCGCGGTGGCGCTCGAGTACCACCGCTTCGTCAACCGCGACCTGCAGGGGCGCTTCGTCCTGGGGCCGCGGCTGGCAGAGCTCTCCTCCGCCGCGGGCGAGGACCGGCTGCTCGCGGCGGCAGGTCCGGTGCTCGCCCACCTGCGCGACCGCACCGGGGAGAGCGCGCAGCTGTTCCGCAGGCAGGGCGACCTCCGGCTCTGCGTCGCGGCCGCGGAGCGGCCCGTGGGCCTGCGCGACTCCGTGCCCGTGGGCGCGACGCTGTCGATGCGCGCGGGATCCGCCGCACAGGTGCTGCTGGCGTGGGAGGAGCCGGACCGCCTCCACACCGGCCTCCGCGGCGCCCGCTTCTCCGCGACGATGCTCTCCGGCGTCCGTCGCCGCGGGTGGGCCCAGTCCATCGCGGAGCGCGAGCGGGGCGTCGCCTCCGTCTCCGCGCCGGTGCGCGGCCCCAGCAACCGGGTGGTCGCCGCGGTCTCGATCTCCGGACCGGTCGACCGCCTCACCCGCCAGCCGGGGCGCCTGCACGCGGAGAGCGTCATCGAAGCCGCGCGCGTGCTGACGGAGGCGCTCACCCGGGGCTGAACCGACGCGAGCCGTGCAACGCGACCTGTGCGAGAGTGTTGTCGCACAGCGTCCACACGAAAGGCAGACCATGACTGCAGCACCCCCTCCCCCGCCGCCCGCCTCCGGGCAGCCCGGACCGGGCCAGCCGTCTCCGGGACAGCCGGGCCCGGGCGCCTACGGCTCAGGACCCGCAGGCCCCGGCGGGACCGGCCCCTACGGCGGCCAGGCGGCAGGCCCCGCCCCGTCCGGCCCGCCCCAGACAGGCGGGCTCCCGCCTGCCGCCTCCGCACTCGCCGCGGACGGCAAGGGCTTCTTCCGGGCGCTCTTCGATCTGAAGTTCGAGAGCTTCGTGGCACTGAAGTTCTCCGCGATCATCTACGTCCTCTACATCGCGTACTTCGCGCTCATCTGGCTGAGCTTCGTCGTTCTCTCCTTCATCCTCATGAGCGAGTCCACCGGCACGGGCGTCACCCTGCTCCTGCTCACGGTGCTCCTGGGCTGGATCCCGGCGCTGCTCTGCGTGCTGGTGGTGCGCGTCGTCATCGAATTCCTGGTCGCCGGCATCCGGACGGCCATCAACACCGGAAAGCTGGCGGAACGGTCATGACAGCACAGTCTCCCTACGGTTCGCAGCCGACACCCGGGCAGGGCGGCCATCCCCAGCCCGGCCCCACCCCGCAGGGCCCTGCCGGGTTCGCACAGCAGGGTCCCGGATTCGCTCAGGCCGCCCCCGGACCCGCACCACAGGGCAGACCCGCGGGCGAGGCCGGGTTCCTCCGCTCGCTCTTCGACCTGAAGTTCGAGAACTTCGTGACGATCAGGTTCGCCTCGGTCATCTACGTCATCGCGATCGTCCTCGCGGTGCTCAGCTACATCGGCACCGTGCTCACGGCCATCAGCATGGGAGCCGCGGGCAGCTTCATCTCGTCCTACGGCTACAGCTCAGGGATCGGCGGGGGAGGCGTGCTCCTCATCATCGCCGCGATCCTGCTGGGCTGGATCCCGTCGCTCATCCAGATCATCTTCACGCGCGTGATCATCGAGTTCGTCGTGGCGAATGTGCGCACCGCGCAGAACACGCAGAAGCTGGTGCAGCGCGGCTGAGCCCGGTGGCCCGCCGCCCACGCGCAGAAGCCCGGTTCCTGGAGGGGAACCGGGCTTCTGCGTCTCCGTGCGGAGTGCTGTACCCCCGAGCAGGTTCGAACTGCCGTTTCCGCCTTGAGAGGGCGGCGTCCTGGGCCACTAGACGACGGGGGCCTCGTGCTCGGCGCTTCCGCCGCTCACAGGATGAAGAGTTTACCCCACCCGGAACCCGCCTCCAACTCCGCGCACAGTGACCTCGCACACGGAGCGATCCCGTGGGATGATCGCAGGGAGGAACGGCGCCGCGCGGGCGCGGAGGCGGCCCCGGAGCCCCACACCGGGCTCGCGCACGCGGAGCAGGTGACCGGAGACAGCGCCTGCGATCAGGAGGACGGATGAGCACAGCGGCCGGAAGGCCCACCACCGGATCGAGCACGGGCCGCGCCGGGGCCGGGCTGCCCGCCGCGGGAGACAGCCGCGGTTCCGCCTGGACGGTCGGCGCCCTCGGGCGCTCACGCCGGCGCACTGCGGCACCGGCGGCCGCTGCCCACGAGGTCCGCATGAGCCTCGCGGCCGAGGACTCCTCCGCCTACGGCGACGTGTCAGAGACGCGCATGCGGCACGTGATGAGCGGTTTCGCCACCGGGGTGGCCGTCGTCACCGCCTCCACTCCCGCCGGACCGGCCGGCATCACCTTCCAGTCCTTCACCTCGCTCTCACTCGATCCTCCGCTCATCTCCTTCAACCCCACGCGCACATCGACGACATGGCCGCGGATCCGCCGCGCCGGGCGCTTCTGCGTGAATGTGCTGGGCGCGGAGCAGGAGCACCTGGCACGGATCTTCTCCCGCCCCTCCGGCGGCCCGGCGGGCGCCGCCGCGCAGTTCTCCGGGGTGAGCCACCGGCTCTCCGAGCTGGGTTCGCCCCGCCTCAGCGGCGCGCTGGCCTGGATTGAGTGCACGCTGGAGGCGGAGTACGACGGCGGCGACCACACGATCGTCGTGGGACGCGTGGCGGGAATGAGCACGGTGGAGAACGCCGGCCCGCTTCTGTACTTCCGCGGCGGCTACGGCACCTTCGCCCAGCACTGACGGCCGGCGGAGAGCCTGCGCGCGGTGCGCTCCGCACTCGCCGTCCCACCTCCGGCGGTGCGCGGACGGCTGCGACGCGGGATGCGCAGAAGCCCGGTTCCTATGCGGGAACCGGGCTTCTGCGTGAAGGATCTGTACCCCCGAGCAGGTTCGAACTGCCGTTTCCGCCTTGAGAGGGCGGCGTCCTAGGCCACTAGACGACGGGGGCGCATGAACTGCCTCCTCTGCACACGCCTGCCCGACTCACGGGGAGAGGGAGGGTGAACAGTGAAGCTGTCCGCTGGGCTACCAGGACTCGAACCTAGAATGACGGTACCAGAAACCGTTGTGTTGCCGATTACACCATAGCCCATCGAGGCCCGGTGCGTGCCGTTCCTCGCTGTCTTCCGCAAGAGGACCTCCGATGGAGACCGTTGCAGTGAAGCGTACCCCCGAGCAGGTTCGAACTGCCGTTTCCGCCTTGAGAGGGCGGCGTCCTAGGCCACTAGACGACGGGGGCGCATGAACTGCCTCCTCTGCACACGCCTGCCCGGCTCACGGGGAGAGGGAGGGTGAACAGTGAAGCTGTCCGCTGGGCTACCAGGACTCGAACCTAGAATGACGGTACCAGAAACCGTTGTGTTGCCAATTACACCATAGCCCACTGCTTCGAGAGTCCGGAGCACCCGCCGAATCACCTCCGGCGGCTCTCCGTTGCCCTCGGCAACGAGAGACAACTATACGCGGCCGCGGCGGTCGATGCAAAGCCGCAGCCGCTCCGCCCGGGTGATCTGCACCACCCGAGCGGAGCGGTTCCATGCGAGAGGCCGCGGCCTCAGCCCTGCGGGCGGCTCAGCCCTGCGCGGCGAGGTGCGCGGAGAGTGCGCGCAGACGGGTGAGCGAGGACTCCCGGCCCAGGATCTCCATCGATTCGAACAGCGGCGGGGAGATCCGGTGCCCGGACACCGCCACGCGCAGCGGCCCGTAGGCGAAGCGCGGCTTGATCTCCAGTCCCTCGACCAGCGCGGCCCCCAGCACCTCCTCCAGGCGCGCGGCCGTCCACTCGTCCTCGCCCAGGGCTTCGAGCGCGGTGAGGGAGGCCTCGAGCACCTGCGGCGCGGAGTCCTTGAGCGTCTTCAGCCCATCCTCGGTGAGTTCGAGCTCGTCATCCGCAACGAACAGGAAGCGGAGGAGATCCGGGGCCTCGCCCAGCAGCTTCATGCGGGTCTGGACCAGCGGAGCGGCGGCGGCGAGGATCGACTGCTCGCGCTCGCTCAGGGTCTCCCCCACGACGCCGGCCGCGCGCAGGTAGGGCACCAGCCGCTGGCGGAAGTCGTCCTCGTCCAGCAGGCGGATCTGGTCGGCGTTGATCGCGGTCGCCTTCTTCACGTCGAAGCGCGCCGGGTTGGGGTTGACGTCCCGGATGTCGAAGGCCTGCACGAGCTCCTCGACGGAGAACACGTCCCGGTCCGAGCCGATGGACCAGCCCAGCAGCGCGAGGTAGTTGATGAGCCCCTCGCGGATGAAGCCGTTCTCCCGGTGCAGGAAGAGGTTGGACTCCGGGTCCCGCTTGGAGAGCTTCTTGTTGCCCTGGCCCATGACGTACGGGAGGTGACCGAACTCCGGGGTGAAGGCCGCGACCCCCACGTCCTTGAGCGCCTCGTAGAGCACGATCTGGCGCGGGGTCGAGGAGAGGAGGTCCTCACCGCGGAGCACGTGGGTGATGCCCATGAGCGCATCGTCCACCGGGTTCACGAGGGTGTAGAGGGGCTGGCCGTTGGCGCGGACCACCACGAAGTCCGGGACGGAGCCGGCCTTGAACGTGATCTCGCCGCGGACCAGGTCCGTGAAGGTGATGTCCTCGTCCGGCATCCGCACGCGCAGGACCGGCTCACGGCCCTCGGCGCGGAAGGCCGCCTTCTGCTCGTCCGTGAGATCCCGGTCGAAGCCGTCGTAGCCCAGCTTGGGGTCGCGGCCCGCGGCCCGGTGGCGCGCCTCGATCTCCTCATTGGTGGAGAAGGACTCGTAGAGGTGCCCGGCGGCGGTGAGCTTGGCGATGACCTCGGCGTAGATGTCGCCGCGCTCGGACTGGCGGTAGGGGCCGTCCGGGCCGCCCACCCCGATCCCCTCGTCCCAGTCCAGCCCCAGCCAGCGCATCGCCTCGAGGACCTGCGAGAAGCTCTCCTCGGAGTCACGGGCCGCGTCCGTGTCCTCGATGCGGAAGACGAAGGTGCCGCCGGTGTGGCGGGCATAGGCCCAGTTGAACAGGGCGGTGCGGATCATGCCCACGTGCGGGGTGCCCGTGGGTGAGGGGCAGAAGCGAACCTTGGTGGTCACGCGAGGGTCCTTTCGAGGAGCTTTGGAGGAGCTGAGGGGATGGGGAGCGGAGGCGTGCGGGAGGGCGAGCGCCCTCAGGCGTCCATGACGGGGTTGACGAGCAGGCCGAGACCGTCGATCGCGATGGAGACGCTGCTGCCGGACTCGATCCGCCCCACTCCGGCGGGGGTGCCGGTGAGGATGACGTCGCCGGGGAGCAGGGTGATGGTCTCCGTGATGTGCTCGATGAGAGCGGGGATGTCGAACACGAAGTCCTCCGTGGAGCCGTCCTGGCGGAGCTCGCCGTCCACCCAGCTGCGGATGCGGACGGCCTCCGGATCGAACTCGGTCTCGATCCAGGGGCCCAGCGGGCAGGAGGTGTCGAAGCCCTTGGCCCGCGACCACTGCTTGTCCTGCTGCTGGATGTCGCGGAGGGTGACGTCGTTGGCGGCGACGTAGCCCAGCACGTGCTCGTAGGCCTTCTCCGCCGGCACGCCCTTCGCCACCCGGCCGATCACCACGGCCAGCTCCGCCTCGTAGGAGACGTTCTCACTGATCGCCGGCAGCCGGACGGGCTCGCCGGGACCCACCACTGCGGTGTTGGGCTTGAAGAAGGTGAGCGGGGAGACCGGCACCTCGTTGCCCAGCTCCGCCGCGTGGTCTGCGAAGTTGCGGCCCACTCCCACCACCTTGGAGCGCGGGATGATGGGGGCCAGGAGCCGGACCTCGTCGTAGCGGAGGCGCTCGCCGGTGGACTGTGCCGGGGAGAAGAACGGATCGGTGTCGAGGACCGCGATCTCCAGCCCGGAGGTGTCGACGCTGCCGTCCTCGGCGATCTCCGGCAGCTCTCCCTCGACGACTCCGTAGGCGGGTGCGTCCTTGTGGACGAATCTGATGATGCGCATGCGGGCCAGTCTAGTTGTGTACGGACTGTGTGATACCCGCGGTGACTGCGAGAGCCTCGTGCAGTCTGCGAGAGACTGGGGAGGTGACTCGACGCTCTCCCCTCGCCCCGCACGGCTTCGCCCTGGACCGCATCTCCTCCGGTCTGCCTGCCGCCGCCCTCGTCCCGCAGCTGCGTGCACTTGCGGAACAGACCGCTGCCGCAGGCGGGTCCGGTGTGCGTGCCGTGATCGAGGCACCGCCCGGCACCGGCAAGACCACCGTGGTGCCGCCCGCGCTGGCAGCGGTGCTGGCGGAGGGGGCGATGCCCGGCGGTCCGATGTCCGCAGATCCCGCGGCCGAGGCCGGCTCCCCTCCCCCGCGCATCCTCGTCACCCAGCCCCGGCGGATGGCCGCCCGCGCCGCAGCCGCCCGCCTAGCACAGCTGAGCGGCCTGCAGGTGGGCGAGGAGGTGGGCTTCACGGTGCGGGGAGAGTCGCAGGCCGGACGGCGGACGCGGATCGAGTTCGTCACGACGGGTGTGCTCCTGCGTCGCCTGCTGCGCGACCCGGAGCTGGGTGGTGTGCAGGCGGTGGTGCTCGACGAGGTGCACGAACGCAGTCTGGACACGGACCTGGCCTTCGGCATGCTCCACGAGCTCGCGGAGCTGCGCGAGGATCTCTCGCTGCTCGCGATGTCCGCCACGCTGGACGCGGGAGCATGGGCGGAGCTGCTGGGTGAGGACGGTGCACCCGCGCCCGTGCTCAGCATCGAAGCGGTGACGCATCCTCTCACCGTCCGCTGGGCTCCGCCGCCGCAGCGCGCCCTCGACGCCCGCGGGGTGCGGCCGGACTTCCTCGTCCACATGGCCGAGACGGTGCACCGGGCGGTGGAAGAAGCGGCGGAGGACGAGGCAGGGACAGCGCCGGACCCGGGAGCCGGGCCGGCGGACGTCCTCGTGTTCGCTCCCGGCCGGCGGGAGGTGGAGCGCCTCACGGGTCTCATCCGGGACCGGGTGCCGGGCGAGGTGCTCACGCTCACCGGCTCCACTCCCCCGCGCGAACAGCAGCGGATCCTCGCGGCACGGGAGGGTGCGACCCCCGCCTCCCGGCGCCGGATCGTGGTCGCGACCTCCGTGGCGGAGTCCGCCCTCACCGTGCCCGGCGTGCGGGTGGTGGTCGATTCGTGCCTGGCCCGGGTGCCGCACTTCGACACCGGGCGCGGCATGGGCGGGCTCGTCACGGTCCGTGAGTCCAAGGCCTCCGGCGCGCAGCGCGCCGGACGTGCGGCGCGCCTGGGTCCCGGCACCGTCTGGCGCTGCTGTGCGGAGTCCGACTGGGCGGCGTTCCCCGCCGCCGCCCCGCCGGAGGTGCTCACGGCGGACCTCACCTCCGCCGTCCTCGACCTCGCGGTCTGGGGCTCGCCCGGCGGTGCGGGGCTGCCGCTCCCCACTGCACTGCCCACGCCGGGGGTGACGGCGGCGGCACGCACCCTCCACGGCCTCGGCGCCCTCGAATCCGCGGATCCCAGCGCCCGGGCCACCGCACTGGGCCGTCGCCTCTCCCGGGTGCCTGCGGACCCGCGGACCGCGCGCGGGCTGCTCCTGGCCGCACCGCTCATCGGCACGCGGGCCGCGGCGGAGTGTGCGGCGCTCCTGTCTGCTGATGTGCGAGTGGAGGACGGCGACCTCGCAGAGGCCCTGCGCCGCGCCCGGAAGGGACACGCGCCCGCAGGCTGGGCCGCGACCTGGACCGCGGAGGCGAAGCGGCTGGCCGGGGTGGCCGGGCGCGGTACGCAGACGCCGGGACGGAGCGGGGGCCGGCGCACGCAGAGCGCCGCGGTACCCCTCGCCCACGATCATGCCCCGCCATTCGATCCCGCACGGCTCCGCACGGCGGAGGACCAGCTGGGCCTGTTCCTCGCCCTGAGCAGACCGGAGCAGCTGGCCCGCAGACGCGAGTCCGGGGACGAGTACCTGCTCGCCTCCGGCACCGGCGTCCAGCTGCCGCGGGGATCCCGGCTGCACGGTGAGGCCTGGATCGCCGTCGCCGAGGTGGGCCTCGCGGGCGAGCGCCCGCTCCTCCGCGCGGGCGTGGGGATCGACGAGGACCTCGCCCTCTGGGCGGGTGAGGCACTGCGGTCCACGACCGAGGAAGCCGCGTGGGCAGAGACGGACAGCGGTGCCGCGCTGCGTGCGAGGAAGGTGGAGCGGCTGGGCGCGATCGTGCTCTCGTCCACACCCGTGCCTGTGGGGATCGCCGCCGCACGCAGGGCCGTGGCCCGGCGCACCGCCGAGGCGTTCGCGGCGCTCACCGCCGGAACCGAGGCGGCCGTCGCGTTCGCAGACCTCGCCTCGGCTGCGGAGATCGAGGAGTTCGAGCTGCTGCGCGGACGCCTGGGACTCCTGCATGCGACTCTGGGCGCACCGTGGCCGGACGTACGAGCAGACGCCCTGACCGGACGCACGGCGGACAACGGGAGCACCGGCGTCCCGCCCTGGCTGGAGCAGGAGGTCGAGCGTGCAGCGCGGGCACTGGTGAAGGGCGGCCGCGGGAGTGCTGTGAGGATGCGCCTTCACAGCGCCCTCCAGGCGCTGCTGCCGTGGCCGGAGGCAGCGCGGCTGGACGAGCTCGCGCCGCTGCGGGTGGAGGTGCCGTCCGGTTCGCACGTGCGCCTGCGCTATCCCGCGCCCGAGGCCGGAGGAGCGCCGGTGCTCGCCGTGAAGCTGCAGGAGATGTTCGGGGCGGAGACCGGACCCGCGGTGGTGCTGGGACGGGTGCCCGTGGTCCTCCACCTCCTCTCACCGGCGCGGCGGCAGCTGGCAGTGACGGCGGACCTCTCCGCGTTCTGGTCAGGCGCCTATGCACAGGTGCGTGCGGAGAACCGTGGGAAGTACCTCAAGCATCCGTGGCCGGAGGACCCGCGCACTGCCACGGCCACGGCGCTCACGAAGAAGCGGGCCGGGCTGCAGTGAGGGGCTCACTCAAGCAGCCGGACCAGAGAGCGGTCCGCCTGCGACAGCGAAGCCGCGATCTTTCGATCGAACGTTGCCAGCCACCCATCATGTCCAGCGATGAGGTTCAGGAGATGATAGTCGGTGACCTGTCGATAGCCGCCCAGTCCTCGCAGGTCCACAGTGGGCTCAACGAGCGAAGAGTCATCTTCAAGGAATGCCCATCGGCTGTCAGCGCGAAGGCTTCCGAGTGAGCGACGTGCATCTGCCATTCCTACAGCGGTTCCGGCGATCTTCGGGTTCATCGCCAACCGCAGAAAGGCGCTTTCCGTGAACGGAGTGGTAGCAAAACGCCGGACTTCGTTGAACCAAGCCGCGGCCGACTCATGATGAACATGACCTCTGTGGAAAAGAGCGATCAGCACATTGGCATCGGGGAGCTCCAGCTCGTCAGTCTTCATCGAGCGCATTTTCGACGTCTGCGTCAGTGATCACATGATCCTTCGTCACCGGCAACATGACGAGACGGTTCGCCGCCCCTCGCGGAGGAACGCCCTCCCCTGCTCGGTCGAGTCCGCGGAGCCCGAGTTCTGAGACGGCCTGCCCGACGGTCACACCGAGACGGCGGGCCCGCTCGCGCGCAGCGGCCAGCAAGCGCTCATCGAGGTCCAGAGTAGTGCGCATTCTCACATTCTAGGTGAGGGGTGACCAAGACGCACGGGTGCGGGCGAACACACTCACCCCTCGGCTGCGCGGGCGAGGAAGTCCCACAGCGACTGTGCGGGCGGCGAGAGCGGCACCGCCGCACGCACGAGAGCGATCTCCCGTGACCGATCCTCTTCGCCGGCGGGCTCACCGGCCAGCGGCACCTCGGCGGTGCCGGGCAGAGGCGAGGGCAGCGCCGGGAGCAGCGCAACGCCCATGCCCAGCGCCACGAGCTCGCGGATCGCCGCGAACTCGGCGGCCTCGATGTCCACCTGCGGCGTGAACCCCGCGGCGGCGCACCACGCTTCCGTGAGACGCCGCAGATGGAACGGGCGCGGCGTCCCGATGAACTGCGCGTCCGCGAGCTCTTCGAGACGGAGCACGTCCCTGTCCGCACACGGGTGGGCCTCGGGCAGCACCGCGACGATCCTCTGCCTCCCCATCACCCGGTGCTCGAGCGTTCCCCGGACACCGTCCTCCGGGCCGGGCGCGGGGATGGTGAGGGCGAGGTCGAGCCTGCCGAGCCGCAGATCCTCGAACAACGCCGTGCCGTGCGCCTGCCGCAGCTCCATCCTGATGCCGGGATGCGCACGGCGGAACGCGGCGAGCAGTTCCGGCGCCCGCCCCTGCCCCATCGTCAGCGGGAAGCCGAACCGCACCCGCCCGCCCTCCGGATCCGCCTCACCCGCCGTCGCCGCGATCGCGCGCTCCAGCGCCGCCAGGGGCCCGCGGACCGCTGCGGCAAGCTCCCGCGCGCGGGGTGTGAGAGCGGCACGGCGTCCCGTCCGCACCAGCAGCGGGAACCCCCACAGATCCTCCAGCGCCCTGATGCGGCGGCTCAGCGTGGACTGCGGGATCCGCAGCGACTGTGCGGCCGCCGTGACGAAGCCGTCCTGCTCGTCCGTCTCCAGCAGCGCCCGCAGCTCCGGGGCGAGGCGCCCCATCCATTCATCCATATTCGGATGCTATCGGAGCAAACCATCATTGGACGGATGACTGTGAGGGTCGGCACGATGGAGCCACCCGCACCCTGCGGGCCGCCGCGCCGCCACGGCGCACAGACAGCGGTCCGCTCGTCACAGGAGGACGCCATGACCCGCACACTCGCCGTCACCGGAGCAGCCGGCAGCATCGCCTACAGCCTTCTCTTCCGCCTCGCTGCCGAGGCCTCCCGGAGTGCTCCGGGCGATTCCGAGAGGATACGCCTGCGCCTCCTGGAGGTGCCCGCGGTGGTGGACCGTCTCGAAGGCGTGCGCATGGAGCTCGAGGACTGCGCGTTCCCCGCACTGGAGGCGATCGTGTGCACGGCCGATCCCGAGGAGGCGTTCGCCGGAGTCGACGCGGCGCTCCTGGTGGGCTCCGCGCCGCGCCGGCCGGGCATGGACCGCGCGGATCTGCTGGAGGCCAATGGTGCCATCTTCGCGGAGCAGGGCAGGGCGCTGGGGACGGGCGCACACCCGGACGCACGGGTCGTGGTGGTGGGCAATCCGGCCAACACCAACGCCCTCATCGCCGCCGAGCACGCGCAGCGCGCACCCCGCGCCGATGGCGAGGTCCTCTCCGCGGACCGCTTCACCGCTCTCACCCGGCTGGACCACAACCGGGCGCTCGCCCAGCTCGCGGCGCGGACGGGCGCACCGGTGAAGAGCATCGAACGGCTGGCGATCTGGGGCAATCACTCGAACACGCAGTTCCCGGACCTGGGCAGCGCGGCCATCGCCGGTGAGCCCGCCATGCAGGTGCTCGCCCGGGTGTGTGGAGGCCCGGACGCCGCCGAGGCCTGGGTCGCAGGGGACTTCATCCCCACAGTGACCGGGCGGGGAGGTGCGGTGATCGAGGTCCGAGGCGCCTCCTCGGCGGCGTCTGCGGCCTCGGCGACCCTCGATCACCTGAGGGACTGGACGCACGGCACGAGGGGTCGCTGGGCGTCGATGGCCGTCCGCTCGCACGGGGAGTACGGAGTGCCCGCTGGGCTCATCAGCTCCTTCCCCTGCGTCGTGGACGCAGACGGCTCCGCCCGCGTCGTCGAAGGGCTCGAACTCACCGCCGAGCAGCGGTCGCGCATCGACGCCTCCGTCGCGGAGCTCGAGGAGGAGCGGGCGGCGGCCGAGCGCCTGGGGTTCCTGTGAGGCCGAGAGACGATGCAGGCTTGATCTCGACGTGGAACCGGAGCCCAGGGTGCTCCGCACGTTCCTCTCGCTGGGCATCCGGGGATTCGTGAGCAAGTCCGCGGAGCCCGGACACATCGCCCAGGTGATCCAGACCGTCCATGAGGGCCACCGCTGGATCGTCGTGGACGTCTCCGCCGCGGCCAGCCAAAGGAAGTGTCCGGAACTACCTCTCCAGCGCGATCAGCAAGACGAACACCCGCACCCGGCACGATGCGGCTCGCTGCGTCCGCGAACACGACTGGCTGTGAGGGCACCGCCGGTTGCGGCAGGAGGCCCCGGTTCCCCGCTCACTCCCCGCGGTGCTCCTCCAGCCAGGCCGCGGCAGTGCGCGCCGGCACCCGGGCGAGCCAGGCCTCGGCCAGCAGCTCGCGGAGGAACTCGACGCTCAGGGCGTCCAGGCGGGCGAGGACCACCGGATACCCGTCGAAGTGGGCGACCGTGAAGAGCACCTCCGGATACGCGGCCAGCAGCTCATCCTTGGCCTCCAGACCGTCTGTCCGCAGTGCCAGGACCACTCCGTCCGGCCACTCGCCGCCGTCCTCAGCGAGGCGGGCGAGGTCCGCCTTGGAGGGAGCGCGCTCCCAGGCGAAGAGCCCCTTCGCCGTGCGCCAGGCCTCACCGGCCTGCTGGCCGAGCGGCTTGGCGAAGGCACCGGGGAAGTCCTCCACCGCCTCGCGCACGTCCTGCAGCGTCGCCATGCGCCCAGGATACGCCCACAGAAACTCTGTGAAGTGAGTGAGAGCACACTGACACGCCTCGTCGCAGGCTGTAGCATGTTCCGCGTGAAGTAAGCAGCCCGCAGCATTCAGCAGACCCTCAGCGCACCGGGACCATCCCGCTCTCGCGCTGCCGTATCGAGCTCTGCCCGCGCGAGGCCCGCACTTCACGGTGTCCCGGCATTCGTCGCCCGTCCTCCCAGGCAGACCGCTCCCCGTGCACTAAGGACGACCTATGGCCTCCGACACCTCCCGCGCCCCTGCGGACACCGCACAGCATCCGCCCTCCACGACCGGGATCGACCCCGCCGGCATGCGGGTCATCTGGCTGCTGCTCGTCGCCGCGTTCGTGGCGATCCTCAACGAGACGACGATGGCGATCGCCATCCCGGAGCTCAACCGGACACTGGACATCCCGCCGGAGCTGGGCCAGTGGCTCACGAGCGCCTTCATGCTGACGATGGCCGTGATCATCCCCACGACCGGATTCCTCATCCAGCGCTTCACCACGCGCCAGATCTTCCTGGCCGCGATGATCGCGTTCTCGCTCGGCACTGCGCTGTGCCTCGCGGCCCCCGGCTTCCCCCTGCTCCTGGCGGGCAGGATCGTGCAGGCCGCCGGCACCGGCATCATGATGCCGCTGCTCATGACCACCATGATGAACGTCGTCCCGCCGCACTCCCGCGGCCGGATGATGGGCCGTGTGGGCCTCGTGATGTCGCTCGCCCCGGCCATCGGACCCACCATGTCCGGCATCGTCCTGGACCACCTGGGCTGGCGCTGGCTGTTCGGCATCGTGCTGCCCATCGCCCTCATCGCGCTGGCGCTGGGCGCGAAGTGGATGACGAACCTCGGTGAGACCACGCACGCGCCGCTGGACGTCCTCTCCGTGATCCTCTCCGTCTTCGCTTTCGGGGGCATCGTCTACGGTCTCAGCCAGTTCGGCGGGGGCCACGGCGGCGAGGCCTCCGGCTCCGCGCTGAACGGCTGGGCGGTGATCGGCGGCGGCGCGTTCTTCCTCGCCCTCTTCGTCTGGCGCCAGCTGGTCCTCCAGCGCGAGGACCGCGCCCTTCTGGACCTGCGCATCTTCCGTTCGCGCAACTATGTCCTCGCGGTCATCATCATGGCGGTGGTGGCGCTGTCGATGTTCGGCACCTTCGCGCTGCTTCCGCTCTACCTGCAGAACGTCGCGCAGCTTCCGCCCACACAGGCGGGCCTGGTGCTGCTGCCCGGCTCCATCCTCATGGGAGTGCTGGGCCCGGTCATGGGCCGCATCTACGATTCGCGCGGCCCCAAGACCCTGCTGGTCCCCGGCACGGTCATGATCGCCGCGGCGATGTTCTTCTACTCCACGGTGAGCGTGCACACTCCGGTGCTGCTGCTCGTCGTGGCGCAGACGGTCATGTCGCTGGGGCTCGCAGCCTCCTTCACCCCGCTGTTCTCCGCCTCGCTGGGATCCCTGGACCGCACCCTGTACTCGCACGGCTCCGCCGCGCTCAACACCCTGCAGCAGGTGGCGGGAGCCGCCGGCACGGCGCTGCTCATCGCCATCTACTCCTCGTTCCTGCATGCGGGAGAGGCCGCCGGGGTGGAGGTCGCCGAGGCCGGTGCGCCGGGAGCTCGCGCGGCGTTCTTCGTGGCCGCGTGCATCGCGATCGCGCCGATGGTGCTCGCCTACTTCATCCGCAAGCCGGCGGATCAGGAGTGAGGCACCCCTGAGCAGCACGCGCGCCGCGAAGCCGTGAATCCTCGGCAGGCGACGAGGACGCCGCTCCGCTCACGCGTCGGGTGACGCGTGAGCGGAGCGGCGTCCCATCAGGTGAAGGTCTTGCCGCAGCCGCGCCGAGGTGCGAGTCTGGGACGGCGAGGACGGGAGACGGCGATGGAGCACACGGTTCGCAGGGCGGGCACCGCGGATGCGCACCTCCTCGGGCAGCTGCTGTTCGATTTCAACACCGAGTTCGAGGCCCCCACGCCGACGGCCTCCGCTCTCGCTGAGCGGTTCCGCTCGCTGCTCGCCGGCACCGACCTCGTCGCCTTTCTCGCGGAGTGTGCGGAGGGAGTCGAACATCCGGCAGTCCGCACGAGCGGTTTCGCACTGCTCAGCCTCCGCCCTACACCGTACTCCGAAGGTCCCCTGGCACAGCTGGAGGAGCTCTACGTCCGGCCCCCTCTCCGCGATCAGGGCATCGGCACGGCCCTCCTGGGTGCGACGTCGGCGCATGCTCGTTCCCGCGGCTCGCTCGAGATGCACATCGGCGTCGATGAGATCGATTCCGACACCCGTCGATTCTACGAACGCCACGGCTTCGTCAACGTCCAGCCCGGTCAGGACTACCGGATGCTCCTCTATCTGCGTGAACTGTGATGGGCCCGCGCCGCGGCTGCCCCGTGACGAAGAACGAGGAGCTCATGACATGACACGCACGTCCGACGAAGAGCAGATCCGCGCACTCATCACGCACTGGGTCACGGCAATCCAGCGTGGAGATCTCGCCGGGGTCCTCGACCACCACGCGGAGGACATCGTGATGTTCGATGTCCCTCCTCCCGAACGCGGGGTGCGTGGGCTGGGCCGATACAGCGCGACCTGGTCAGGATTCTTCGAGTGGATCGCCTCCGGTGCAGTCTTCGACATGGTCGAACTCGAGGTCCGGGCGGGAAAGGACACAGCCTATGCCTTCGCCCTGCTGAGATGCGGGACTCCTGAAGACCTCGCCGGATCCCCCGAGCAGCGCCTCCGCATCACCCTGGGCCTGGTGAAGCACGCCGGCGAATGGCTGGTGCAGCACGAACACCATTCCTTCACCTACACCGCAGGCTGATCCGCCGTACCGCTCTGCAGGCTGAACGACGCTCGCCGCAGGGTGGAGAGAGCACTCGAAGAACGGAGCACTCATGGGACGGCCCGCAGGGTTCGAGTACGAGGAGCACGGCGACGGCACGGTCGCCATCCGCCATCACGGTCGCGTCGTGACCCGGCTGCGCGGCGGGCGCGCTCAGAAGTTCCTCGCCGAGGCGCAGAGCGGCGACGGCCAGCTGGTCATGGCCCGCTGGACCGGCAACTACAGGCACGGCAACGAACGCACCTCCCGGCAGCATCCCCGCAACCGCTGAGCGCACCGCAGGCACCTGCCCTCACGGGAGACGCGTATCCGCCCCTCCGCGTGGAGCGTGCGCCACCACCGCCTGCGCCCGCGCTGCGCGGATGAGCCTCACTGCGCCTCGAGCCAGGCGCTCCACCGCGCGAATCTCCGCTCCCGCTGCCGCTCGACGTCGCCGGACACGAAGTCCGCGGGCCGGGCGAGCACTCCGTCGTCCGCTCCGCGACCCGTCCATGCCCGCACTCTCCGCAGGCCGTGGAGGGCGTTCGCGATCCACACCTCCCGGCTGAGGAGGTCTGTGAGAGGCACACGCCGCTCGCGCACCTCGATCCCCCGCCGCTGGGCCTCCTCGACGAGGAGCCCCACGGTCACACCCGCGAACACCCCCAGCCGCGGATCCGGCACGCAGAGCGCGTCCTCCTCCCACCACAGCAGGCTGGCGTGGGCGGCCTCGACCACTACGCCCTCCGGCGTGCACAGCAGTGCGTCCTGCGAGTGCCACTCCGCCGCCTGCGTCCGGAGCTGCGCGAGCCTGTCCAGATCCGGCCCCTTCACCGCCGGATGGGTACGCGGGTCCGGCACCTCCGGCACCCAGAGTGAGACCGCCTCGCCGCGTGGGGGCGCGGGGCGCAGTCGGAAACGCAGCTGAGGCACAGATCCCTCTCGCACCGGGGACACGAGCTCAATCCGGGGGAACCACTCCCCGCGGCGGGGCAGGCCCCGGGCGAGGCGGTCCCAGAAGTCCGGCTGCTCCACGAGCGCCGCCGGACCGGGCCCGAGGCCGCCGCGAGCACCCTGCGCGGTCTCCTGTTCCTGGGCGATCAGTCCCAGAGCGGCACCCGGCACCAGAGCGGCACCCTGTGCCTCACACGCCAGGGTGAACCGCGCCGCATGACGGTCGAAGGCGCGGACGTGCCCGTCTCTCACGAACCAGGAGTCCGCGGCGAGGAGCGCGGGAGGAGCCTGCCCCGCGGCCCCGTTCTCGGACGGCTCCCCTGCAGGCTCAGCGCCCTCGGCCCGGTCCGCCGCTGACCGCTCCTCCTCGAACCGCTGCGACCGCCGGTTCCACACCCACAGCCCCGGAGCCTCGAAAGCGGGCCCACCAGGACCACCGCGGTCAGGCCGGGCCTCCTGCGCCTGCTCCTGCATCTGCCCCTCACCGCGCTCACGCCGCGGCTCGGAGCTGTGCTCCGCGCCGCCGTGCTCCGCGTCCTCAGACACCCTCTTCCTCCTCCTTCAGCAGCCGCAGCAGCGGTGACGCCTTCACCTGCGTCTCCGCATATTCCTCGTCCGGGTCCGAGAGCGCCACGATCGCCCCTCCCACCCCGCTGCTCAGCCTGTTCCCCGTGTGCACGAGCGTGCGGATGACGACGCTGAGGTCCACCGCGCCGCTCAGGGAGAACCAGCCGAGCGCACCGCTGTACACACCGCGCGGCCCACCCTCGAGCGCATCGAGGAGAGCCATCGTCCGCACCTTGGGCGCACCCGTCATGGACCCGGGAGGGAACGCCGCACGGACGCACTCCACCGGCGAACGGTCCGCGGCGAGCCGTGCGGACACCGTACTCACCAGCTGGTGCACCGTCGCGTAGCTCTCCACCGCGAAGAGGCGTTCCACGTGCACGGTCCCGGCCTCCGCCACCCGGCCCAGGTCGTTGCGGACGAGGTCCACGATCATGAGGTTCTCGGAGCGGTCCTTCTCCGCCGTGAGCAGCTCCTCCCGGAGCCCGGCGTCCTCCGCCCCGGTCGGCCCGCGCGGCCGTGTGCCCTTGATGGGCGAGGACTCCGCCCGGCCTTCCGCATCGATGCGGAGGAACCGCTCCGGGGAGGTGCTCATGACGGTGAACGCCTCTCTGTCCCCCAGCTCAGGGAAGCGCAGGAACGCACCGAACGGAGCCGGGTTCCGACGCCGCAGACGCAGGTAGGTGACCCAGGGGTCCACGGCCCCGGCGAGTTCGACGCCGAGCTCGTTCGTCAGGCAGGCCTCATAGGTCTCCCCCGCGGCGATGAGCTCCTGCACCTCCGCGATGAGCGAGAGGTAGTCGTCCTGCGAATGCCGGGCCCGCAGCGCGGGAGAGCCGGTCCGTGCGCCCTGGCGGCCACCCGCGGGAGGTTCCGCCGAGGTGTCCGGGCCGAGGCCGCGAATCACCGCCGCAGTCTCCTCCAGCCACCGCTGGGCGGATCCCGCCGCCCCGCCGTCCGGCAGCGCGAGCAGGTGCGCGGAGGACGTCTCCGCGTCCCACACCACCGCCCGGTCGAGAAACACGAATGCGGCATCAGGGGTCTCTGCGCGGTGAGTGGAGACCCCTCCGCACTCGGCCTTGAGCTCGTAGCCCAGGCATCCCACCCAGCCGAGGGCGAAGGAGCAGCCGTCCACCACCTCCGCGACGGTGTCCTGCCCGCGCAGCTCTGCCTCCAGCCAGTCGAAGAACCCTGTGCGCAGCGTCTCCGGCGAGCGGCCTCTCCGCTGCACGGTCACGGTGCCGGCACTCACGTCCGCCCACGCGCGCGCAGCACCGGGACCCGAGGGCGCGCCCATCACGGAGAAGCACCCGCGGGGATCGCCGGGCAGGTTGCCGTCCAGCCAGACAGCGCAGTCCTCGGCACCGTAGAGGGCGTGGAAGATCTGCTCCGGAGCCGCCGCGGTCGTGAGCGTGCGGAGCAGAGGAGCGGTGCGAGGCGCCTCCTGCACGACGGGTGTGCGACAGCCCAGCCCTGAGTGCTCCGGCAGTGGAGGCGCCGCGTGCGTCCGCTCGCCGTGGTCCGGCGCAGGGCGTGCGCTGCGCATCTCCCGTACGGATCGCCTCTCGGCGTGTTCCCGTGCCAGCCGTGCGAAGTTCTCCAGCAACCGGTCGCCGTGCTCGGCGAGCACGGATTCGGGGTGGAACTGCACGCCCCAGAGCGGGAGCTCCGTGTGTGCGAGGCCCATGACCGTGCCGTCGTCCGCACGCGCCGTCACGCGCAGGACGCCGGCCGTGCCCGCGACCTCGCCGCGCGGCCCCTCCTCGACCACCAGCGAGTGATAGCGCACGGCGGTGAAGGGATCCGGCAGGCCCGCGAAGACGCCCTCGCCCGCGTGCCGCACCGGCGAGGTGCGTCCGTGCCGCGGCTCAGGCGCGCGCACCACGGCGGCGCCCAGCGCGTGTGCGATCCCCTGATGCCCCAGGCAGACCCCCAGCACGGGGACCGTGCCCCGGGCCAGCGCCTCTGCGATCACGTCCGCGCTGATCCCCATGTCCTCCGGATGCTCCGGTGTGCCCGGTCCCGGCGAGACGACGACGGCGTCCACGGAGTCCAGCACGGCGCTCTCCCAGCCGGTCCAGTCGTGCGGCACGACGCGCGGAACCGCCCCCGTCACGCGCGTAATCTGATGCACGAGGTTGTGCGTGAACGAATCGTAGTTGTCGACGACGAGCACACGGAGGGCGGGCTGGATCCCTGGCATGCGCAGATTCTCCCACGAGCGGACCGCCCTCCTGCGCCGGCGTGCCCCGCGCTCCGGTCCGCCCCGCGCAGTCCCTGCACCGTCCGTGCCCGCACGCCGCCGCAGTGCCCCTTGCTCGCCTGGCCGTGCTCCTTGCGCCCGGTCCCTACACTGGAGGCGATGTCCACCGCTCCCGTCTCCCCCGCCACCCCGGACGCGCCTCCGCTCACCGCCGCCGAGGCCGCCGCACGCGCCGCCGCACATGAGGCGGCCGTGCGCTCCCGGACCCGTGCGCACCTGGAGCGCCGCTCCCGCGGAGAGAAGCATCCCGTCGAGGACTTCCTCTACACCTACTACCCCTTCACGCCCGGACAGCTGGCGACCTGGCACCCCGGCGCGGGGACGGCGGTGAGTGCCGAGGCCGGCGCGGAGCCCGAGGCCGACGCCACGGCCACGGCCTCGGCTGACGCCCAGGCCGCCGTCCTCTCCCGGCTCTCCGCACGCAAGTGGTACCGCGCCCGGGCCCTGCCGGACGGCACCTCGGTCCTCACCCTGGACCTGACCGCGTGGCGTGAGGCCCGCGGCTCCGGCGCCCTCTTCATCCGCGACCTGCTGGCGCGGACGCTGGGGCGCGAAGGCACCTTCGGCTGCTTCGGCCTGCACGAGTGGGCGATGGTCTACAAGCAGACGGACGAGGAGCACCGCCACACCCAGGTGCCCCTGCGCCTGAGCCGCGCGGACACGGACGCAGTGGTGGAGGGCCACCGCATCCGCTGCTCCCACTTCGACGCCTTCCGCTTCTTCACACCGCCCGCGCGCCCGCTCAACACCCTCGCACCGGCGCGGGAGACCATGCGGGAGATGGAGCAGCCCGGCTGCCTGCACGGCGGCATGGACCTCTACAAGTGGGCGATGAAGCTGGGCCCCGTGGTGCCGAGCGAGGTGACGCTCGCCGCCTTCGACCTCGCCCGGGAGATCCGCGTGCTGGACATGGAGGCGAGTCCCTACGACGTGCGCGGCTGGGGCTACGACGCGGTCGCGATCGAGACACCGGAGGGCAAGGCGGAGTACGTGCGCCGCCAGCGGGAGTTCGCCGAGCGCGGCAACGCGATCCGCCGTGACCTGCTCAGCGCGCTCGACTCCGCCCTGGGCGACTGGCAGCCCGGCTGACCGGCGGCTCGGCAGCCCCGCTGACCCGCTGACCCGCTGACCCGCTGACCGGCGACGATGCGAGTGTGTGTACGCCGTGGAGCTTGAAGGTGTACCGTCGCAGTCCCCGATCGCTGAGGAGTCCATATATGCGGACCGCACCCACCCTCGTCGCACTCGCGGCAGCCGGCCTCGTCGCACTCGCAGGCTGCGGGTCCGGCGGTGACCAGCCCGAGCAGGACGGATCCGCGCAGGCGGAGTCCGCGCCGGCCGGGCAGGAGGGCGCTGCTCCGGACGGCGGCGCGGAGGGCCAGCCGCAGGTGCCCCAGGCCGATCTCGAGGGCGTCCCCGAGGTCGTCGCCGAGGTCAACGGCGAGGAGATCTCCCGCGAGGAGTTCACGAAGAACTACGAGGGCCAGCTCCAGCAGAGCGCCATGCAGTCCGGCGGCGAGGAGGTCGACCAGGACACGCTCAAGAAGCAGGTCGCGCAGATGCTCGTCGACAACAGGCTCCTCACCCAGGCTGCGGAGGACGCGGGCATCGAGCCCACGGAGAAGGACGTCGAGGACACGCTGGAGGACATCGCCGCCCAGAACGGCATGGGCTCCGCGGACGAGGTCGTGTCCGCCCTCTCCGAACAGGGCATCAGCGAGGACAAGATCCGCGAGGACGCCGCCTCACAGTTCCGGGTGAACACCTACGTCCAGCAGGAGGGCGACATCAAGGAGCCCACGGAGGAGGAGCTCCGCACGCAGTACGACGGCTACGTGGAGCAGATGCAGTCCGGCGGCGGCGCACAGCAGTCCCAGGTCCCGCCGTTCGAGGAGATCCGCGATCAGCTCGCGCAGGAGATGGTGACCCAGCAGCAGAACGCCGCCGCCCAGGAGATCGTCAAGGGACTGGGCGAGGACGCGGACGTGACGATCAACCTCTGAGCGCGCAGCCTGGGGGCGCGGGTGCCTCAGCCGTGCGCGGCGGGCCCGCCCACGGCCTCGGCCGCCGTCGTCCCCGCGCCTCACGCATATGGCGCTGCGGTGCTCGCCCGCTGCGGTGAGAGCACGTGCTGCAGGGACCGCACCATCCGGGCGTTCTCCCGGAACACGCGCCCGTCGATCCCCGGACGGGTGAAGGCCTCCGCCACCCCGCCTGCGACCGAGGGGCCCACGAGGAACAGGCTCCGCTGCGTGCCGCCGTCCGGGCGCACCGCGCGGCAGTCGGCATCCGCCACCAGCTTGGCCGCGCCTCCCCCGCTGTCCTCCAGCAGCAGGTGTCCGTCCTCCAGCAGTCCGCGCAGCAGCGTGTCCGTCGCCCGTGCCGCACTCACCGGTGCCAGGCGGGCGTCCACGAGCCACCGTGCCCGCACCTCGTCCGGGTGGGCACCGCTCGTCGCGACGAAGGCGGGGTCCCCCGCATCCACACGCACCCGCACATCGGCGCCGAGGAAGCGCACGATGCCCGCCCGGTGCAGGGCAAGCAGGTTCTCCAGCCGCTCCGGGGGCGGGCCGGAGGCGATGTAGGAGAACAGGCCGTGGAAGCGGCCGTCGACATTGCGGATCCTGTCTGCCGAGGTGAACACCCCCTGGCCCACCAGCTCTCGCGTGACGTAGTACGCGGAGACGAGCGCGAAGAACACCGCGGCGTCCTGGGAGTACCGGGCATCGGCCGCCCTGTCGATCTCCGCACGCGTATGCCAGGCGACCTCCGCCTCGAACTCCTCCTGCGAGGCGAAGGAGGCTCCGGCGAAGGGCCGGTCCAGTCCGCTCAGGTCGAAGCGGTCCGCGGGGTCCGGCACCGTCCACTCCGCGAAGCGGATCCATTCCGCCCGGCACCGCTGTGCGGTCACCGGCTCCCCCGCGACGAACGCCCGGTGCCAGTCCGCGAACAGCCGCCCGTACTCCTCAGCCGAGGCCGTCGTCCGGCCCTCGTACCGGGTCGCCAGCTCCGCGTAGTGGGCATGGGCGAGCTCCGCCTCGAGCAGCGGGAAGAGCACGGTTTCGCAGTCCACCGTCCCGTCCGCACCGCACAGGCCGCGCACGGTGTCCGCCGTGAGCCAGCGGGTCGGACCGATCCGCAGCCCCTCGGGCCGGTGGCCCAGCTTGGACTTGTAGGGGACACCGCGGCCGGAGCCCGCCCAGAGCACCGGCTCCCGGCCGGAGGGGTGGTAGACGACGGGACCGTCTGCGGAGCCGTCCGCACCGGCCACGCGCTCGAAGCGGCCGCCGCGGTCTTCCGTGAGCATCATCATGGCGTCCACGAAGGCCAGTCCCAGTCCGCGCACCAGCACGTCCTCGCCCGCGGGCAGACCGCTGAGGTCCACGTCCGCGGTGTAGCCCGGAGCGGTGTACCCCAGCCCGGACCGTGACGCCTGCTCCCGCAGCTCCGCCGTCTCCGCGTCGTCCGCGACCTCGAGGAAGCCCTGTGCGAGCACCAACGCGTCCGCGAGCACCGTCTGGTAGCGCGGGGTGCCGGCGCCTCCGGGTGCGGCCGGACCGCGGGGGTGGGCGGAGTCGTGCGGATGCCCGGTCCCGTACTCCTCGTAGGAGACGATGTGCCGGTCCCCGAGGGGCTCCGCCGCGAGCGCCCGCCCCCGCACCGTCTCGAGCACGAAACCGTCCGGGAGCTCCTGCTGCGCCCGCGCGTAGGCCCATCCGAGGTATTCCGCCTGAATCCGTCGCGGAGCGAAGTCCGTGCCCCGCAGCCCTGCGGCGGGAGCGCCCAGGTGCTCCAGGTCCCGCCCCGCGGCCCACTCCGCGAGGCTCGGACCGCTGAGGGAGGGGAACTCCGCGCCCTCGTCCGGGAAGATCGTCACGTCCTCGGCCAGCGAGTTCATCCAGAGCGTGGGCGACTGCGCGTGCCGCCAGATCCTCCCGCCGCCGGCGGGGAACGGATCGACGACCAGGATCTCCAGACGCTCCGGGAACGCCGCGCGATCCGCCCGAGCCGCGGCGGCGAGCGCGAGGAGCAGCCCCGTCGTCTTGGGCCCTCCGCCCACGAACACCAGGCGGGCAGTCATCGGCGGACTCCGGCACCGGCCGGCGGCACGGAGGGGGCGGCAGGTCCGGGAGCGTCGGCGGACGCGGCTCCGGAACCGGCCGCGAGAGCGAGCGCCTCGTCCGCGGTGACGGTGCCTCCGTCGTCGAGCACGACGAGTTCGCGGCTCCGCGCCGCGGCGCGGGCACGCAGCTCCTCGCCGCTCACCCCTGCCTCGGGCGCCAGCAGCACGACGTCCGCGAAGGCGAGCGCGGCCTCAGCGGCCTCCGGGGAATCCGCACTCACGAGCGTGGGCAGCTCTCCCTGGGGCGGACGCGGCACGATCGAGGGGCCCTTCACGGTGAACTCCTCGCCCACCGAGTCCGTGCCCGTGAAGTCCACGTAGTGCACCTTCTCCCGGTCGAGGAAGCGGGAAGTGACCTCGTCGCGGATCTCCGCATCCGGCTCCCAGGACGTCCAGAGGCGGGCGACGACATCCGCGATCTCCCCGGCCTCCCGCCAGGTCTCGGCGAGCGGTGCCGCAGGCCTGCGACCGGTCAGCCGGGCGGCGGCCTCACTCGTCTGCACCACCGGCGACCAGCCCCCGCGACCACGGGAGACGTGGTCAAGGGTGGCGGTGGCCGTCGCGACGTGGAAGGGCTCCGTGTGGGTGACCGGCACCTCCGGCACGAGCACCGCCTGCGCGGTGGCCGGCCCCAGCCAGGCTGCGGTGGTGAGGGCGTCCGCGCCCGAAGCGCCGTCGTCGCCCAGCACGATCCACCGCACGCCCGCCTCGTCGAGGGCGCGGACCGCGTCCCGCAGCGCAGGCGGGTCCGCGAGCGCGCCCGGATCGAGGCGCACCGCAGTGGGTGCGGGCGCAGGACCGGATGCCGGCACCGGCACTGGAGCCGACACGGAGGCGGTCACCTCTGCGGGTGCGGCGGTGCCGGTGGCGGATGCGTGTGCGTCAGACATGTGCGGTCTCCTTCTCCGCAGCCGGTGGCTGCGTGCTGTTCTCCGTGCTGTGCTCTGCTGCGGCGCTGTGCCCTGCCTGGTCGCGGTGCTCTGTCCCGTTGTGGTGTCCTGTCCCGTCGCGGTGTGCGTCGCGCGCCGCCGCCCTGGCTGCCGCCCACTCCGTATCCGGCCGGTACCCGCCCAGGCCCAGGTTGTCCCGCAGCGTCCCGCCCTCCGGGTACTCCGTCCGGTAGACGCCGCGCTCCTGCAGCTCCGGGACCACACGCGCCACGAACTCGTCGAGGCCTCCCGGAGTGAGGTGCGGGACGAGGATGAAGCCGTCGGCCGCGCGCTGCTGGACGTACTCGTTCATCTGCTCCGCCACCCGGCCCGGGGTGCCCACGAACGAGTGGCGTGCGGACACCTCGATGACGAGTTCGCGGATCGAGAGTCCCTCCGCCTCCGCCCTCTCGCGCCAGGCACGGGCCACCGGGCGTGGGTCCTTCACGTGCCGGACCCGGCCGCGGGTGATGTCCGCGTTGTCGAAGTCCGGGTCCACGTCCGGCAGCGGGCCGTCCGGATCATAGGCGGTGAGGTCGCGGCCCCAGAGCTGTTCGAGGAAGGCGATGGCACCGGGACCGGAGACCTGCTGGCGGCGGATGAGGGCGGCCCTCTCCTCGGCCTCGGCGGCGGTGTCCCCCAGGACGAAGGTGACGCCGGGATAGATCTTGAGTTCGTCCTCCCCGCGGCCGTAGCGGGCGAGCCGGCGGGTGATGTCCGCGTAGAACGCCTTCCCCTCCTCCAGCTCCGAGTGCCGGGTGAAGATCACGTCCGCGCTGCCCGCAGCGAAGTCCCGCCCGTCCGGGGAGTCCCCGGCCTGGAAGATCACGGGGTGGACCTGCCTGCTCCGCGGCAGCGGGTACCGTCCCGCGATGTCGAAGAAGTCGGAGCGGTGGGAGAAGGCACCGCTCTCACCGAGGCCGGCGCTGGTGCCCGCGGGGCCGGCGCCGGTGTCACTGCCGCTGACGGCTCCGGGACCGGCCGCACCGGATTCCCACAGCGTGCGCGCGACGGAGATGAAGTCCTCCGCCCGGGCGTACCTGTCGGCGTAGTCGAGATAGCCGCCGCGGCGGAAGTTGGCGCCGGTGAAGGCGTTGTTGGTGGTGACGACGTTCCACGCCGCGCGGCCTGCGGAGAGGTGGTCGAGCGTGCCCAGCTTCCGGGCGAGGTCGTAGGGTTCGTTGAACGTCGCGGAGAAGGTGCCCGCGAGGCCCAGGTTCCGAGTGACCTGGGCGAGGGCGGCGAGCACCGTGGCCGTCTCCGGCCGGCCCACCACGTCGAGGTCGAAGATCTCCCCCTTGTGCTCGCGCAGCCGCAGGCCCTCCGCGAGGAACAGGAAGTCGAAGAGCCCGTTCTCCGCCGTGCGGGCGAAGTGCTCGAAGCTCTCGAACTCGATGTGCGAGCCGCCGGCCGGATCCGTCCAGACGGTCGTGTTGTTGACGCCCGGGAAGTGCGCGGCGAGGTGGACCGGGCGCACGGGTGCGGCGTGGGTGCTGTGAGTGGGATGCGTGGTCATCGTGCTCCGATCGTGACGGGTGTGCTGTGTGCGGGTGCGCTGTGTGCCTCCGTGCCGGAGGCGGGAGCGCGGTCGCCGGTGCCGGGAACCGCGGCGACGAGTGCGCGGGTGAGCTCCGTGCGCGGAGAGTCGAAGACCTCGGCGGCAGGTCCGGACTCCACCACGCGACCGCCGGACATCACCAGCACGTCGTCGGCGATGTGCCGTACGACCGCGAGATCGTGGCTAATGAAGACATAGGCGAGCCCCAGACGCTCCTGCAGGTCGAGGAGCAGTTCGAGGATCTGCTGCTGCACGGAGACGTCGAGGGCGGAGACGGGTTCGTCGAGGACGAGGACCTCCGGAGTGCTGGCGAGCGCGCGGGCGAGCGTGACCCGCTGACGCTGACCGCCGGAGAGCTCCCGGGGCCGGCGGTCGGCGAACTCCGCCGGCAGCGCCACGAGATCGAGCAGCTCTGCGACTCTGGCCCGGCGCTCCGCCCGGCTGCCGAGGCGGAAGCCCCGCAGCGGCTCCGCGAGGGACTGCCCCACGGTGAAGGAGGGGTCCAGCGCGGCCGTCGCGTCCTGGTGCACGAACCGCGCCCTGCGGGACAGTGCCCGCACCCGTGCCGGCAGCGTCGCGAAGTCCTCGCCCAGCACGGTGCCGGTGCCCGCGTCCGCGCTCTCGAGACCGACGAGGATGCGGGCGGTCGTCGACTTGCCGGAGCCCGATTCCCCGACGATCCCCACCGTCCGCCCCGCACGCAGCGTGACGGATGCGCCGTCGACGGCAGGACGAACGGTGCCTGCGCGGTGCCCGGCGTAGGTCTTTCGCACACCGGTGACGCGGATGAGGGGCTCGCCCGCCGGCTCCTGTCCGACCTGGACGCGCCGGCTCTGCAGCAGCGGCACACCGGTGAGCCCCGGCGCCGCCGCGAGGAGCCGCTTCGTGTACTCCTCCTGCGGCCGTTCGAGGATCTGCGCGGCCGGACCGGATTCGACCAGCCGGCCGCCCGACATCACGAGGACCCGATCGGCCCTGTCCCGCGCGATGCCGAGGTCGTGGGTGATGAGGACGAGCGCCGCGCCCCGCTCTGCGACGAGGCCGGCGAGCAGATCGAGCACCTGCTTCTGCACCGTCACGTCGAGGGCCGAGGTGGGCTCGTCCGCGATGATGAGGCCCGGATCGCCGGCCAGGGCCAGGGCGATGAGGATCCGCTGCCGCTGTCCGCCGGAGAACTCGTGGGGGAAGCGGGCCGGGTGCGCCTCGGGATCGAGGCCCACCTGCGCGAGCACCTCCCGGAGGCGGTCCTGTGCCTCGGCGCGAGTGTGGCCGTGGAGGGTGAGGACCTCCTTCAGCTGCGAGCCGATGGTCCGCACGGGGTTCAGTCCGGCCCCCGTGTCCTGCGGGACGTAGCCGATGCGAGTGCCCCGCACGCCGTGCCAGGCCCGTTCCCCGGCACCGCGCATGTCCGTGCCGAACACGCTGTGCTCCGCGGCCTCGATCCGCGCCCCCGCGGTGAGCAGACCTGCGGCGACGGCCGCCGTGGTCGTCTTGCCGGAGCCCGATTCGCCCACGATCGCCACCGTCTCCCCCGCACGCACCTCCAGGTCCACCCCGGCCACGGCGGTGACCTCGCCGCCGCGGGCGGGATAGCGGACCGTGAGATCGCGCAGGCGGAGCACGGGAGCCGAGGCCGCCCCGGGCACGGTGGCGGGACCCGCCTCGGGTGCGGCGGCGCCGGGGTTCTCCCGGTCCCCTGATCCGGGCGGCTGCTCGGGCCCTGCCCCCGCCCGAGCCACGGAGGGTGCCGGCACCGAGGTGAGGGTGGTCCCCGTGAGCTCCTGCTCGGCGTGACGGGCCAGGTTGAGGAGGAGGGAGAGCGGGCTGGGCAGGGCAGGCCGCGCGAGGGCGGCCCGTGCCCGGGCTGCGGGGTTCATGAACGGCTCCTTCCGGATCCGAGGGCGAGGGCGATGCGGTTGACGGAGAGGACGACGGCGGCGATGAGGAGTCCGGGCATCGTGGTGAGCCACCACGCGCTCGCGATGAAGTCGCGGCCCTCGGAGACGAGGAGACCCCATTCCGGCTGCGGCGGCGGTGCACCGTAGCCCAGGAAGCTCAGTGCGGAGACCGCGAGGATCGCGGAGCCGAACTCGAGTGCGGCGAGCGCGAACACGGGGCCGACGGCGTGCGGGAGCACATGACGGACCACGACCTCCGGCGTGCGGATGCCGTTCAGGCGGGCGGCCTCGACGAACAGCGTCGAACGCCAGCGGAGCACCTCGCCGCGCGCCACACGGGCGAAGGCGGGGACCGAGGCCAGGGCGACCGCGAGTGCGATGTTCACCGCGCCGAAGCCCAGGGCTACGACGACGGACATGGAGAGCAGCAGTCCGGGGATGGACTGGAGGACGTCGATGATGCGCATGAGGACCGCATCGACGCCGCGTCCGAGGAATCCCGCGATCACGCCGATCGCCGTGCCCGCGCCGAAGGCGAGGAGCACTGCCACCGCCGTGGTGCCCAGCGAGGAGCCGGCTCCGTGGATGACCCTGGCGAGCACGTCGCGGCCCAGCTGATCCGTGCCGAGCAGCGCACCGGCACCCGGCGCCTGCAGCCGCTGGAGCGGATCGCCGGAGAGGGGATCGCGGCCCGTGAACAGGTCCGGGACGAGCGCCCAGGCCGTCACGAGCGCGAGGAGGAGCGCGGCGAGGACGAGTCCCGGCCGGATGCGGCCCGGCGGAGCGGCGCTCATGCGCGCACCTCCTCGGTCGGAGGGGACGGGACGGGGTGCTGGGGTCGGGGAGCCTCGGGCGCTCTCTGCGCTGCCGTCCGCACCGCCGGGCGCGTGCGCGGGTCCGCGAGCGGGTACAGCAGATCCGTGGCGAGGTTGACGAGCACGAACACGACGGCGGAGAAGACCACGATGCCGAGCACCAGCGGGATGTCCTGCGAGGAGACCGCGGACTCCGCGAGCCGGCCCAGGCCGCTGCGGGTGAAGACCGTCTCGACGATGACCGTCCCGCCCAGGAGGTTGCCGGTGATGACGCCGGCGACGGAGAGCAGGGAGAGGCTCGCCACCCGCAGCGCATGCGAGAGCAGGAGGCGGGGCCGGCCCATCCCCGCGGCCCGGAAGGTCGTGACGTACTGCTCGCGCCAGGCGCGGTCGAGCGCGCGCAGCAGGACCTGCGCGACCATCGCCCCGAGCGGCAGCGCGAGTGTCGCAGCGGGCAGGACGAGACCGAGGAGACCCTCCGCGCCGAGTGCCGGCACCCAGCCGAGCCGGAACGAGAAGACCTGCAGCAGCATGAGGCCCGCCCAGAACGTCGGCAGTGCGACGCCCAGGCCGGGCAGTTCGGACAGGAGAGCGCGCAGTGCCGGCCGCCGGGCATTCACGGCGAGGACCGCGAGCAGGGGCCCGCCCACGAGGGCGGGGACGAGGGCGGCGACGGCGAGCGCGACGGTGGAGGGCAGTGCGGCCCCGATGGCCTCGAGCACGGGCTGGCCCGTGGCGAAGGAGTTCCCCAGATCGAACCGGAGCGCAGAGGTCAGGGCCAGGAGGTACTGGACGAACAGCGGCCGGTCGAGGTTGTACTCGGCCCGGACGGCGGCGATCTCCTCCGGGGTGGCCGTGGACTGGTCCCCGCCCAGCAGGATCGCCACGGGGTCCCCGGGCAGCACGTAGAGCACGAGGAAGGCCAGGGTGAAGGCCGCCCACAGCACCACGGCGCCGTGTCCCAGGCGCCGCAGGACGAGGCCTGCGGTGGGATGCAG
The DNA here is from genome assembly GCF_039531405.1 of Brevibacterium salitolerans. Lineage (NCBI taxonomy): Bacteria > Bacillati > Actinomycetota > Actinomycetes > Micrococcales > Brevibacteriaceae > Brevibacterium > Brevibacterium salitolerans. Next base: position 186,650 of record NZ_BAAAPZ010000017.1, read on the forward strand.
CCGCATCAGCCCTCACCCGCCAGCCAGGTGTCGTAGAGCTGGACGCGCGAGGACGCCTCGAAGTGGAGGCCCTGCACCTCGGGCGAGGTCGCCCAGACGCCGGAGAGCTCGACGAGCGGGATCGCGTGGCCTGATTCGATGAGCTTCACCGCGGCCTGTTCGAACAGCTCGGTGCGTGCGTCCGGGTCCGTGGTCACGGTCGTCTCCGTGAGGATGTCCTCGATCTCCGAGGGTTCGCGCTCGTTGACGTTGCGGGCTCTCGCGTCGAAGACCGTCCTGATGATGTCCGCGTCCGAACGGGTGAGGTTGTAGAAGTCGAAGGTGAGGTCGCCGGCCTCCTGCGCCGCGGTGTGTTCGGCCAGCGTGGCCCGCTCCAGCCGGAGGTCGATGCCCGCGGCGCGCAGCTGCTGCTGCACGAGCTCGAGGAACGGCACCGTCTGCCAGTAGCTGAGCTCGATGCTCAGCGGCTCGCCGTCGCGTTCGCGGATGCCGGTCTCCGCGTTGAGCTCCCAGCCGGCCTCGTCCAGCAGCGCAGCGGCCCCCTCCGGATCGAAGGCGAGGTGTGCGGAGAGGTCGGTGTACTGGGGCGTGGACTGCGACAGGACCGAGGTCGCCGGCGACTGGTGGGAGGAGATGACGGCGGCGAGCTCCTCCCGGTTGATCGCCTTGCTGATCGCCTGACGCACCTCCGGCTCCTCCGCGATGGGCTTCGACTCCTTGGGCAGGAGGTTGTAGGTCATGCCCGGATTGGGCCGCGAGAGCACGGGGAAGCCCGAAGCCTCCAGCGTCTCCTCGTCCTGCGGCAGCACCGCGGTGTCGACGTCGATCTGCCCGGAGCCGAGGCTGCCGTTGCGCACCGTGGCCTCCGGCACCACCGTGATCTCGATGCCGTCGAGGTGGGCGGGGCCCTCGTGCCGGGCGAGCGAGGACGGCCAGGCGTAGTCGTCGTAGCGGACCAGCGAGGCCGATTCCGCCGGGGTGAAGCTCTCGAGGGCGAAGGGACCCGTCCCGACGATCTCGCCGCCGCAGCGCTCCTCAGGGGTCTTCTCCAGCGTCCGAGAGGAGTAGAAGCCGAGGATCATGGTGGAGGTCGCCTGCAGGAACTGGGCATTCGGCTCCTCGAAGGCGACGACGGCGGTGTGCTCGTCCGGCGTCTCGACGGAGCGCAGGCCCGCGAGGTAGGAGGAGCCCTGCGTGGCCCTGGCCCCGAGGTCCTGGATCGCCGCGAAGTTCTCCGCCACGGAGGCCGAGGTGAAGGGCGTCCCGTCCTGGAAGGTCACCCCCTCGCGCAGATGGAAGGTGAATTCGCGCGAGTCCTCGCTGACCTCCCAGCTCTCCGCGAGCCAGGGCACGATCTCCCCGGTCTCCGGATCCTGGTCCGTGAGTGAGTCCGTCACCTGGCGCGTCACGTTGAGCGCCGTGTTCTGACCGACCTGCTGGCCGTCGACGCACTGCGGATCCGTGTCGTAGGCGATGCGCAGGGTGCCCCCGCTCACCGGTTCTCCTGCGGCGGCGGTGGAGGCTGACTGGTTCCCGCAGGCGCTGAGCAGCAGGACGGCGGACAGCGCCGCTGCGGTCAGCGGGAGGGCGGAACGTGTGTGCATGGAAGGCGTCTCCTGGATGGGCAGAGAGGGAGGTGCGGATTGTTCGCGGTGTGATCACTTCACTCAGCCGAATGCGGCGCAGCGGCTGGGAGAAATGATCAGGTGAGAATGGAACAGCACGCAGAAATGGCAGGGGGGAATGGCGGAGCGCCGGAAATGCGGCACACCGGAGAAACTGACGAGTCAGAGGACTCTGCGCGTCAGCGGAAAGGGAATGGAGAATGCGTGTGCAGCGATGCTGCGAGCAGTGATTCTGCGAGCGCTGGGGTCATGCTCAGCAGCCCGGATGAGGCAGAGCAGTGCTGTTCACACGGTCACACGGAGCAGGACCGTTCGCACGGAACGGATCGCAGACGCACCGCACCTACGCGAGTGCTGGTGCCTGCACGGGCACCGTGGTCACATCGAGATGCTCACATACAGATGCGCGCACACATGGAGCGACGACAATCGAGGGCCTCGAAGCGGGCGGCCAGTGCCCAGACCTGCGAGTTCCTGAATGCGATCATCGTGTGTCTTCCTCTGTGTCGGTCTTCTGCACCGGCAGACGAGCGGAAGCGGTCTTCCGCACAGCGGTTGAGGGAAAGTCCTCCCGTGGAGGCGAAATCTCTGAACCGAGAACAACAATAGCGTCCTCCGACACAGGTCACCAATCCGTGAAAGCCGGTGACGCCGCATGACGATCCGTGGCGCATTCATAGCCGTCATGCCTCTCCGGTCCACGCTCCCCCGGCGTGCCCGACTGCCGGGACCGGCCTCGGCGACGGCCCTCCTCCGCCCTACACTCCTGTCCATGCGCGCAGTCCACTTCGACACCTTCGCCCAGACCCCCGCCGTCACCCAGGTGGAGGCACCGGAGCCCCCGCCGCACGGCGTGGTCATCACGGTGGAGGCGACCGGCCTCTGCCGCTCCGACTGGCACGCCTGGGCCGGCCACGACGGCACGGTCACCCTCCCCCACGTGCCCGGCCACGAGTTCGTGGGCACGGTGGCTCGCACAGGTGCGGAGGTCACGGCGTACGCACCTGGTGACCGGGTGACGGCGCCGTTCGTCTCCGGCTGCGGGGCCTGCGAATTCTGCGCCTCCGGCAACGCCCAGGTGTGCCCGGACCAGACCCAGCCAGGCTTCACCCACTGGGGCTCCTGGGCGGAGGAGGTGGTCATCCACCACGCGGACGTGAACCTGGTGCGGGTGCCTGAGCAGCTTCCCGCCGAGGCCGTCGTCTCCCTGGGGTGCCGCTTCGCCACCGCGTTCCGCGGCCTCCACGCGCGGGCGCAGCTGCGGGAGGGCGAGGTCGTCGCGGTGTTCGGCTGCGGCGGGGTGGGACTGTCCGCCGTCATGATCGCCGCGGCGATGGGGGCGCATGTGATCGCCGTGGACATCAACCAGGGCGCGCTCGACCTCGCGCTGCGAATGGGTGCCGCGGACGCCGTGAACACCACGGGCCGGTCAGAGGCGGAGGCGGCCACGGCGGTCCGGGCCGCGGCGGCCGCGCAGGGCGTGGAGCACGGTCCGCACGTGACGGTGGAGGCGCTCGGCCTGCCCGTCACGATGAACACAGCGCTGGCCTCGCTGCAGCCGCTGGGCAGGCACGTGCAGATCGGACTGTTCGCCGAGGCACCGCTCACCGCGGTGCCCGCCGTGATCGGTCGCGAGATCGCCTTCCTGGGCAGCCACGGCATGTCCGCGGCGGACTATCCGCCGCTCCTCGACCTCGTGGCCTCGGGGCGGCTCCGGCCGCAGGACCTGGTCACCCGGACACTCTCCCTCGAGGAGACTCCGGACGCCCTCGTTGCGATGAACGAGGGGACGCTGCCCGGCCTCACGGTCATCCGGCCCTGAATCGTCCGGGCGGCGACACCGCCACGCGCAGACGAGTGCCGTCTGCGCTGTGGGGCGACTCCGCTCATGCCCGGGCGGACTGTGCCGGATCGCCGCGTCCGCTCCCCCGTTCCGCCCGGAGACGTCTCAGGCGAGGTACGTGGCGAGCAGCACCGGTTCCGCCTGCCCGTCCCAGGTGCCGACGAGCTGATGCGCCTCACCACCGGCGGGGCCGGACCCGGCGAGCAGGAAGCGCACCTCGACCGCCACGCCTCGGAAGCGGATGAGCGTCGACGACTCACGCTGCTCCACGGCAGGCAGCCCTGAGTCCCCGGCTTCCGGCTCCTGCACGGCTTCACGGGCCCGCACGGACTCCGCCGCGGCATCGGCGCGGATGACGCCTTCACCGCCGCGCCCCGTGCCGCGCACACGTGCCAGTCCTTCGCTGACCGGCTGCAACGAGCCGTCCTCGCGCACCATGAACTGCTCCGCACCCGCTCCGCCCTCCGCCATGACGCGGATGAGCGCTTCGACGTAGACGGGGTCGTGGGCCGCGTCGTAGACCCAGCGCTCGCCCAGCACGGAGTGCTGCATGGTGGTGACCAGGGCCTCGGCGGGCGCTCCGGCGAGCGGAGCACCGCGATAGGTGAGCGGCACCTGGACGGTGCCGAGGGCCTCCGTCGCGACGATGTGGGTCTCGCACCCCACCTCACCGGCCGGATCGTCGAACCGGTAGGCGGCGATGCGTTCGATCCCCTCCGCGGAGACCTCGGCGCCCGGTGCGCGCCGGGAGAACAGCAGGGCGAGCGCCTCCGGCTTCGAGGGCGAGAGCGAGGCGGCGTAGAGGGTCGACACGGTGCATCAGGCCTTTCTGGTACCGGGCTTCCACTCCCCGTCCTCGACGGAGTAGTCGGCGAAGATCGCGGGAGCCTCTTCCTTCATGATCGCGGCGAGCTTGCCGAAGACCAGGCGGATCTCCTCCTCCGCGCCGGCCGCCGTGCGCATCTCGATGACGTGGCGCAGGGAACGGAGGTTGGCCGTGTAGACGATTCCGGTGCCCAGCCCCTCCGGCGCGAAGCGGCGCATGAACGAGGTCATGTGCTTCTTGTGTGAGAAGTTGGTCCCCTCCTCGTCGAGACCGAAGTGCGCGGCCATCCACTTCTGGTGCTCCTCCAGCGTGTCGAGCACCGCGAGGCTGCGCTCCATGAGCTCTGCGTCCTCGCGTGCCCACTCCGGGAACCAGAAGGGGATCTCGTCCAGGCGGACGTAGCGCAGGGACTCCTGCGAGTACGCACAGCCGGCACGGTGCCGGATCAGCTCGTGCGTGAGCACCCGGGAGACGTTGTGGAGGACGAACGTGTAGTTCGCGTGCTCCAGCACGGAGCCGTGCTGGGAGCCGATGACGTTGCCCAGGTACTTCTCCGAATCCGTGCGGACGCGGGAGACGTTCGGGTTGAGCCCGGGCTCCCAGGAGCGATAGCACATGCGGCCGGCGAACTCGAGGAGGTCCTCACCGTCCGGCGACTCGGCCTCGCGCACCCGGTCCGACCACGCAGTGCCGCCCACCTCGCCCAGGTATGCCTCGACTGCGTCCCAGTCGATCTGCGGACGGGCGATGAGTGAGACGGTGGGTTCGACGTGGCGCACGGATGACCTCCGGAAGTGGCGGGGCAGGACCGACCCGGCACCGCAGACCTCCCGGCGCCGCACCGGGTACAGACGCCAAGTCTTCCACAGTGCCGCTGCTGCGCCCATACCCGCCGCGCCGCCGTGAGCAGACGCTCAGGGCACGATCAGCGGCAGGGGCACCGGTCACCGCCCGCCCGGGTCCCGCGGGCCGATCACGTCGATGCCCAGCCCTTCGAAATCGCGGGTGTTCCTCGTCGCCAGAGGCAGGCCGCGGGTGAGGCAGATGGAGGCGATCATGGCCGCTCGCGGAATCCGGCATCCGGATCCACCTGAGTGAGATCCCCCTCGAGCAGGGGGATGTCCAGATCCACACCGCCGTATCCCAGGGCGAGCTCCCGCAGCTGAAGCAGCCACGGCTTCTCCTGGGGCGGTTCACCGGACTCGACCGCCGCCGGACGCTATCAGTGCTATCGCGCGCGGCCTGCGGAAGGAAGGCCTCACGGCACCCTGTGGGTCCATTCCTCAGTGCCGAACTTCGACTCGACCAGGGCCTCGGCCGCGGCGATCTCCTCCGGCCGCAGGTCTGCGCGCACGGCGCCGTAGCGGGTGACGAAGGTGTCGATCATCGTCTCGATGATCTCCTCCCGCGCAGCTCCCGTCTGGCTCCGCACAGGGTCCACGCGCTTCTTCGCGCTGGCGATCCCCTTGTCGGAGATCTTCGCCTTGCCGATGCGCAGCACGTCCGTCATCTTGTCCGCATCGATGTCGTAGCTCATCGTCACGTGGTGGAGCACGGCACCGCGCCTGCGCTTCTGCGCCGCTCCGCCGATCTTCCCCTTCGCGGAGGTGATGTCGTTGATCGGCACGTACCACGCGTCCACCCCGTGCTTGGCGAGCGCCTCGATCACCCAGCGATCGAGGTACGCGTAGGACTCGGCGTAGTCGAGCCCGGCCACCAGCTCGAGGGGAGCGTAGAGCGAGTACGTGATGCAGTTCCCGCCCTCCATGAACATCGCGCCCCCGCCGGAGATGCGCCTCACCACATCGATGCCGTACTCCTTCACGCCCTCCGGATGGAGCTCGTTCACATAGGACTGGAACGAGCCGATCACCACTGCCTTGTCGTCCCACTCCCAGAAGCGGACCGTGGGTCCGCGCCTGCCGTCCGCCACCTCGTCGAGCAGCTGCTGGTCGAGCGCCACGTTGAGGCGGGTCGGCAGGACCGGCGTGTGGACCACCTCCCACGCGTAGTCGGTGAAGTCCCGGGCACGGGTGAGCGCCCGCCGCACCACCGTGGCGATGTCCGCGAGTGAGAATCCCTGCAGGTCGAGCTCCGGCCGGAACTCCGCCAGCGCCGCCTCGAGCCGGCCGGTGAGCACGCCGCCGTCATCCGCGACCGAGGCCCCCACCAGTGCGGGGGCGAGCGCCGCGAAGGCCTCCTCCGGCTCGAGGAAGAAGTCGCCGGAGATCTTCGCCCCCGTGATGTGCCTGCCGTCCGTCGTCACGTCCGCGACGACGAGCTTGCCGCCCGGCACCTTCAGCTCCCCGTGGAAGGACTCCTCCTGCGCGCCCTCCGCTCCCGCTCCGTACTCGTCTGCGTGCTCCGCCGTCTGTTCGCTCATACCCCTCACGGTAGCCCCACCGGTCCGCGCCGGCAGGACGGGCCCTTGACGGGCACCCCACTTGAATGGTTCATTAGTTGAGTAACTAACCAAGCAGGTGTTCCGGGTCCCATCGGTCCGGAGAGCACAGAGCAGGAGCGCAGATGTTCGACCCGGGACGGCCCCTGTTCCAGCAGATCGCGGAATCGATCGAGGACTCGATCGTCGACGGCAGCCTGGCCGAGGAGGAGAAGGCGCCGTCCACCAACGAGCTCGCGGCCTTCCACCGCATCAATCCGGCCACGGCGGCCAAGGGCGTCGCGGCACTCACAGACAGAGGAATCCTCTACAAGAAGCGAGGGATCGGCATGTTCGTCGCCACCGGGGCCCGGGAGGTCCTGCTCGCGGAGCGCCGCGAGCGCTTCGCCCAGGCCTACATCGTCCCGATGCTCGCGGAGGCCCGCCGCCTGGGCCTCGGCCCTGCGGACGTCGAGGGCCTCGTCCGCAGCGCGGGCAGCGCAGACGCGGCAGCAGACACCGCAGCAGACGACGTCCCCGCAGACCACCGCCCCCAGACCGCCACCCGCACGCAGACCACCCGCCACCCGCAGGAGGACGCACCATGACCGCCGTGATCGAGGTCGAACACCTCACCAAGAAGTACAAGGACACCCTCGCCGTCGACGATGTCAGCTTCCGCATCGAGGAGAACGCCATCTACGGGTTCCTGGGCCGCAACGGCGCCGGGAAGACGACGACGATGTCCATCCTCACGGCGCAGAACTTCGCCACCGCCGGCAGCGTCCGCGTGTTCGGCGAGGCGCCGTTCGAGAACAGGCGCGTGCTCTCCCGCATGTGCTTCGTCCGCGAGGGGCAGAAGTACCCGGAGGACTTCACCCCCGTCCACGCGTTCCGCGCCGCCGCGCTCTTCTTCCCCCACTGGGACCAGGAGTACGCGAAGCGCCTCATCGAGGACTTCCGCCTGCCGGTGAAGACGCGGATCTCCAAGCTCTCACGCGGGCAGCTGTCCGCCGTGGGGGTGATCCTGGGACTCGCCTCGCGTGCGGAGATCACATTCTTCGACGAGCCGTACCTGGGTCTCGACGCCGTGGCCCGGTCGCTCTTCTACGAACGCCTCATGGAGGACTACGCGGAGCACCCGCGCACCGTCGTCCTCTCCTCGCACCTCATCGACGAGATCGCCGACCTCATCGAACGCGTCATCGTCATCGACGACGGCCGGATCCTCGTCGACAGGTCCACGGAGGAGCTCCGCGGCGAGGCGGTCACCCTCACGGGCACCGCCGAGGAGGTCGAGCGGATCGCCGGCGAGCGCGAGGTCCTGCACCGGGAGAGCCTGGGCAGGGTCGCAGCGACGACGGTCCGCGGCACGCTCACGGACGCGGAGACCGCGGAGGCCCGGGCCGCGGGCGTGGAGCTCTCCCCCGTCCCCCTCCAGCAGCTCGTGGTCCGCCTCAGCCGGCAGCACGAGAGGAGCAGGACATGAATCGCTACGGAACGGCGCTCACCTCGGCAGACTTCGCACACGACCCGCCTCGCCCCTCCACACCCGTCCACCGTCCCCGGAAGCAGAGGACCGCCATGCACGGCACCCCAGCACCCCGCGCCGGTACGCACAGCAGCGCATCGGCCGCGCACGCCCCCACCACACTCTCCCGCGTGCTCGGAGTGGTGCGGCTGCAGTACCTCAACAGCTACATCTTCGTCTGGGTCCCGCTCATCGTGCTCAGCGGTGCGATCGTGATCTCACTGGCGGTCTACTGGATGATCGGCTCCGACGAACCGATGTACGGCGGCGGCTCCCAGGCCGCACTCTGGTACTTCCTGGTGGTGGGCGTCCAGGCGATGACCCTGACCTTCCCGTTCTCCCAGGCCATGAGCCTGGCCCGGCGGGAGTTCTTCCTCGGCACGCTGCTCGCCTCCGCACTGGCCGCAGCAGGTCTCGCCGCCGTCTACGTCCTCCTCGGCCTCCTCGAACGCGCCACGGACGGCTACGGGATCAACGGCTACATCGCCTATCTGCCGTGGATCTGGCAGAGCGGCTGGGCCAGCGGCGCCGCTCTCGTCTTCGTCATGGTGATGCTGTTCTTCATCGTCGGCTTCTGGTTCTCCACCCTCTACCGGAGCCTCGGGACGACGGTGCTCACCCTCGTCATCATCGGTCTGGCCCTCTGCCTCCTCGTGGTGGTGTTCGCCATCACCCGCCTGGAGGCATGGCCGGAGGTGGTGAGCTGGGTGGCGCAGCTGGGGCCGCTGAGCGCCGCCGGAGTGCTCGGGCTGCTGGTCGTGGTGCTCGGGGCGGGATCCTGGCTGACGCTGCGGCGGTCGGTGCCGTGACCAGGCGTCACGCGGCGGCCTCGCTCCGCCCTCGGTGGGCAGGCCCTCAGCCCACCTGACCGTCCGCACCCGTGAGCTGCTCCATGAGGAAGCGATAGGACAGCGCGCGGGTGCGGGCGGCCTGCTCGTTGTCCGAGGCGGCGGAGTGGCCGCCCTCCCTGTCCTCGTAGAACCAGACGCCGCCGATCCCCGCATCCTGCATCTTCGCGGCCATCTTCCTCGCCTGCACCGGCCCCACCCTGTCGTCCGAGGTGGCGGTCCAGAACAGCACCGGCGGGTACGCGGCCGTCGGTTCGACGAGGTGGTACGGCGAGAAGGTGCGGATGGACTCCCACTGCTCCGGATCGTCCGGGTCGCCGTACTCCGCGGCCCAGGAGGCACCGGCGGACAGGCGCGTGTAGCGGCGCATGTCCAGCAGCGGCACTCCGCAGGAGACCGCACCGAAGTCCTCCGGGAACTGCGTGAGCATGTTCCCTACGAGCAGTCCGCCGTTGGAGCCCCCGGAGCAGGCGATCCGCTCGCGCGTCGTCACGCCGCGGGCCACGAGGTCCCGTGCCACTGCGACGAAGTCCTCGTAGGCCCGGTGCCGGTTCTCCCGCAGGGCCGCGGCGTGCCAGCCGGGGCCGTACTCCCCGCCGCCGCGGATGTTGGCGAGCACATAGGTGCCGCCCTGCTCCAGCCAGCCCAGGCCCACCGTGGGGGCATATCCGGGAAGGCGGCTGAGCTCGAAGCCGCCGTAGCCGTCGAGCATGACGGGTGCGGCCTCGGGCCCCTCCGCCGAGGCCGGGCTCTCCGGGGTGCCGGAGTCCAGTCCTGCTGTCGGGTCCTCCGCCGAGACCGGCCCCACCTGGAAGTACGGCACCCGCGTGCCGTCCGCGCTCGTGGCGAAGTGCTGGGTGACCGCGAGACCGCCGGCGTCGAAGAGATGCGGGGCCGTCTTGACCACTGCGGGCGGCTCCCCGTCCGCGGCAGCCGCACCCAGGGTTCCGCGCATCAGGGTGGTGGGGGTGAGGAAGCCACTCACCGTCATCCAGACGTCGTCGCCGCAGTCCTCGTCATCGGGGTCGACCGCGCCCATGCCCACCGTCAGCAGCGGATCCACACCGGGGACGGCCCCGCCCGGCAGCTCGCCGGGGACGGAGTCCGCACCCTCCGTCAGAAGCGCGGCACGGTCCAGCGTCCGCAGCTCCGAGCGCACGTCGCGCAGGAAGGCGAGCACCAGGTGGTTCCGGGTGAAGGACCAGCCCTGGAGGGAGGCCGCCGGCTGGGCCACGGCCTCGGGCGCGAAGACGATCCGCGGACGGGCACCGGAGCGGTTCTCCCCCGTCTGCTCGGCAGTCCCGGCGCCGGAGGCCTCGGCACCGTGGAGGAACTGCGCACAGGGCGCGACCGCGAGTGCTCCGGCGGGCACCGTGAAGGGCGCACCGTCCGGCCCCGTCCCGCGCCAGTCCGTCCGCGGGCGGAAGAGGAGGAGGTCGCGGTCCACGTCGACGGAGACGTCCGTGGGCACGTCGATGAGGGTCCAGCCCGCGGCGGGGTCGCCGCCGTCCAGGGGCAGGTCGCGGATCCAGGTGCGGGAGTTGAAGAAGTCGAGGGCCTCGGTGACGACGGCGCGCTCGAAGCCCGGCGTGCGGTCCGTCCCGGAGAAGATCGCCAGCGACTCCGCCGGCACCGTGCGGATCTCCTGAGCCTCGGACAGGTCCTGGCCGCGGCGCAGCAGCCGGGCGCTGGCCGGGTAGGTGGAGTCCGTGAGCGTGCCCGGGCCCCAGTCCGTCGCGACGAGGAGGGTGTCGTCGTCCACCCAGCTCGCCTGTGCCTTGGCGGTGGGGAGCACAAAGGCCTTCTCCCCCGCGCCCGCGGTCCCGGCGGCGAGATCCGCCACGAACGCCCTGGCCTCGAGGTCGAACTCGCGCACCGTGTGGGCGTCGCCGCCGTCCGGGGAGAGGAACACGAGCGCCCTGCGGCGGTCCGTGCGGCGGACCCGTGCACCGTGGAAGACCCATTCCGTCCCCTCGGCCGCGGCCAGCGCGTCGAGGTCCAGGAGGATCTCCCACTCCGGGCTCTGCGTCGTGTAGGACTCCCACGTGGTGCGCCGCCAGAGACCCTTGGGGTGCTCACGGTCGCGCCAGAAGTTGTAGTAGAAGTCGCCCAGCTTGCTCACGCCGGGGATGCGGTCCTCGGAGTCGAGGGCGCTGCGGATGGCACCGACCATGTCCTCGTACGCGGGATCCGCAAAGCGCGCCAGCGTGCGGGCGTTCTGTGCTTCCACCCACGCGAGCGCGTCCTCGCCCTCGATCTCCTCGAGCCAGAGATAGGGATCGTGGGGCAGGGTGTCCTCCTGCTCAGCGGCCTGCGTGGTCTTCGTCGTCTGGGAGGGTCCGCTCGTCATACGGTCACCCTATCGACTGCGGCCCGCAGGCGTAGGGGCTTCCCCGCATACCAGGACTCCCCATGCGCAGGGACTCCACACATGCAAGGTCCCGTGCAAGCAGGGATGCTGCATGCGCAGAGCCGTCTGCAGCGCAGAACCTCCACTAGCGTATGGGGCATGACACTCCCGGTCGACCAGGCGCTGCGCACGCTGCAGACGCACGGCAGGATCGAGCTGCGCGGCACTGCGTCCGGCTGGGTACGGCTGACCCTGGGGCTGTTCACCGTGCTCCTCGGCCTCGTCACGCTGCTCGCCATCGCCCCGCCGATTGTGCTCCTGGTCGTCTTCCTCACGGGCACACCGCTGCCCGTGCCGGCGCTCGTCGGCGGATTCGGCGTGATGGTGCTGGGTGTGTTCATGGTCGCTCTGGTGCGCTCCATGCGGAAGCGACAGCAGCAGTACCAGGAGACGGAGAACAGTCCCGTCGTCATCGACGGGCGGGGGCTCACACTGCGCGGCGTGGGCCCGCTGCCGTGGCAGGACCTGGGTCCGGCGGAGAATCGGCTGGTCATGCTCCCCAGCAGCGGCAGCCATACGCTCCGGGCCGTCATGATGCTCACGCCCTCGGGCCTGCACAACGTCAACACGAGGATGCCGCTGCACCTGCGCCCGCTGCTCTCCCCCGCTGTGCGGAGATTCGGCCGGGGTCAGCAGCACTCCTGGGTCTTCGTGCCGGGAGTGCAGGACATGAGCACCCGGGAGGTCATCGAACTCCTCAACCGCGCACGGACCCACATGGGCGCGTGGCCGCAGCGCTGAGACAGCGGGCTTTGCAGAACTGTATAAAGGCTATAAAGGAGAAGGCCCCAATATAAAAGAATATAAAAGCCTCCCGCCTCCGCACGAACGGTCCCTGACGCGGGCGGGCTGTCGCTCAGTCCAGCTCGCGGCCCGTCGTGTCGTGGGTGAGGAAGGCCATGACGAGCATCGCGACGACCACGAGCGCGCCCGTGCAGACGAAGGTCCACGTGAGTCCCAGCACCGGCCACATGAAGGAGCCGAACACCAGCGGAGCCACACCCGTCGCCACGCGAGAGGCGCTCGAGGCCCAGCCGAACCCGGAGGCGCGCAGATGCGTGGGATACAGCTCCGAGACGTAGGTGTAGAGCGTCGGCACGGAGATCTGGATGAGGAAGCCGAACGCGAGGATGAGCACCTGTGCACTCGTCACCAGCTCCGCACCGGAGTTGCCCAGCACCCAGGCGAAGCCCACGAGCGCCGCCGAGGCCGCGATGGCGGATGCGCCCAGCAGCCAGCGGCGCCCCAGCACCTCCACGAGCAGCGCGGAGGCGAGGACGCCGAGGATCCCGATCCCCGTCATCTGCCCCGTCACCAGGAAGGCCGCCTGATCGTCGAGCCCCTGCCTGCGCAGGATTCCCGGCAGCCACGTGAGTGCGGCGTAGTAGAGCAGCAGCACGGAGACGAACAGCAGCCACGCGGTGAGGGTGATCTTCCACGACCACCGCCACAGCCCGGCGATCTGGCCCGTGGCCGCCGCGAGCTGCGAGCGCCAGCCGCCGCCGGCTGAGGCACCGCCGGCGCCGGCACCTCCCGCCCCAGCTCCGACCGCGCCACCCGCGCGCGCCGGGGAGGCGACCTCGGCGCGGCGCCAGGCGGTCACCTCGGCCCCGGTCCTGGCGACCAGCCGTGAGACGATCGCGTCCGCCTCCTCATGCCTGCCCGCACTCGCCAGGTACATGGGCGACTCCGGCACGAAGAGGCGGATGGCGAACACCAGCAGCGCCGGGACGATCATCACCAGCATGAGCGCACGCCAGTCGAAGAACTGGATGAGCCAGGCCGAGGTGAGCGCGCAGAGCGTGGCACCCACCGGCCACCAGCCGTCGAGCGCCGTGAGGACGCGGCCGCGGTGCTTCGCCGGTGAGAACTCCCCCACGAGGGCGTAGTCGACGGGAATGCAGCCGCCCAGTCCGAATCCGGCGAGGAAGCGGAACGCGCAGAACAGCACGAGGTCCGGGCTGAAGGCTCCTGCCGCGGTGAAGACCGTGAACGTGAGGAGGGTGAGGGTGAACGCGGACTTGCGTCCGATCCGGTCCGCGATCCCGCCCCACACGAACGCACCCACGGCCATGCCGATGAGGTTCACCGTGGCGATCCACGCCGCCTGGCCCACCGTGAGGTCCCAGTGGTCGCTCAGCAGGGGGATGAGGAAGCCGTTGAGCGCCACGTCCCAGGCGTCGAACATGAAGCCGAGGCCGCCGACGAGGAAGATGGCTCCCTGCACGCGCCAGCGCCACGGCAGATGCGCGATGACGTCCGCGGTGGTCGGCAGGGTGGCGGACGAGGTCGCCGGGGACGCCGGCGTGGCGGGTCGAGTGGCGCTGGAGGGCGTGGCGCCGGAGTGCTCAGGCATGAGCAGAAGAGTACCGCCAGTCACACTCCCGGACGGCACCGGCGGTCACACAGCGGCGAAGGCGCTATGGCCGTCTGCCGCGCGGACATCTGGTCTTTCCGCCGCTCGCGCGGGTGCGCAGCCTCGGAACCGGCAGACGGGGGTGGTGTGCTATCGCCGCTCGCGCGGGAGCAGGCGATCCAGGGCGAGGGTGAGGGCGATGATCGGCCCCACCGCCGCGCTCGGACCGCCACCGGAGCCGAGGCAGTGGAGCCGGCGTCTGCACGGCTCGCCCGGTTCCGCCGTCCCGATCTCGCCCGGTTTCCCGTCCGCACCGGCCACCAGCGTCTCCAGCAGAGCGGCGTGATGTGTGTCGAGGGCGCTGTGGCCGTGGTCCGGGACGGCGACGAGCACTCCCTCCGGCACGAGGGCGGTGATGCGTTCGGCCACCGGCCGCGGTGTGCGGAGGTCCCGGTCGCCGGAGAGCACTGTGACCGGTATGCGCATGCGGGGCAGGACGGCCTCGAGGTCGACGGGCTCCCCGGCGAACGGGGAGAACTGCCGGGCGACCTCGGCGAAGTCCTCGCTGCGGGCGAAGAGGCGACGGGGTCCGGCGAGGGCGACGGACTCGGTGCCGGAGGCCGGGCCATCCCCTGCGGCGGTGCGGGTTGCCTCCGTGCCCTCCGCCTCGGCGCCGACCGCTGCAGTGCCCGGCCTCCGGCCCGTCCCGCCGTAGTCCAGTTCACGGAAGGCGATCTCACCTGTGCGGTCGAACTCCATGTAGTACGGCACAGGTGTGCCCGTATCACCTCCGCCCATGGCGGCCAGCAGCCTGCGGACCAGTCGTGAGGCACCCACCTTCCTCTGATTGAGGAAGGCGTCGAGCACCTCGGGCCCGCCGAACTCGTAGACGATCCGCACCGCCCTGCCCAGCGCGGCCAGCTCACCCGGCTTCTCGCTCCCGTAGGCCTCGGCGGCCAGATCCCTGACCTTGTGCGCGAGACGCCGATGTTCGTCGTCTCCCGCCGTCCCGTCGTAGAGCAGCGCGGTCGCCCATTCCTCCTCTGCACCGTTGCCCGCCTTCAGCATGGGCGAGTCGAGCACGAGACCGGCGGTGAGCTCCGGGTGCGCGTGGGCGAATGCCTGGGCCACGTACGTGCCGTAGGAGGATCCGACCACCAGTGCACGCCCGATGCCCTCCGCCTCCAGCACCGCACGGAGGTCGTCCACGACGGCGGTGATCCGCATGGACTCGAGAGGCAGGTCCTCGCCGTCAGGCATGCGCCGCGAGAGACCCACCCCGCGGTGCTCGACCATGAGCACGTCGAGACCGCGCTGTGCCGCCTGTGCCCGGAGAGCCGTATAGGGAACGGCCGAGGCCAGCCCCGGCCCGCCGGGGACGATCACCACCGGCGGACGTCCGGGCACGGGGGCCTCCGGCCGTGTGCGCACATACGCGAGGGAGAACACGGGTCCGGCCGATGCAGCGGAATCTGCTCCGGATGGTCCCGCGCCCCTGCCGGCACGCAGACCGGCATCCTCGTCCGTGGGCTCCGCGTCTCCTGCCCGTCCCGCATGGACCGGCCGGTCGAGGCGGCGCAGACCCGGTGTGTTCTCCGCCATCCGGCGCATCTTCCGCCCGCGACGGGAGGCGAACGGGCGCCCTCGATGCTCCTCTGTCACAGAACTTCCGCCTGTCTCGCTGCTCATGTCAGGTCGTCGTGCTCTCCGGAGACCCACTCGGCATAGCGCCGCGCGGACTCCTCGATCGCGCGGCTCCCGCCGCTGGTCAGTCTCTGTCCGAAGTTGCCGTAGATGCGCTCGACCTCCACGTCGTCCACCGCCGCCGCGATCCGCCTCACCACGGCCCCGGAGAGCGGGAGGTAGTTGGGGAAGGAGCGCATGAAGGTCACCCAGCCGGTCCTGGCGACCGGGGAGATCGTGTCGCCGCCCAGCATGACGAGGGCCTCGTCCGCCGGCGATCGCCAGAGCGCCACCGAGCTGCCGGGGAAGTGCCCGCCCACCTGGCGCACCCGCACACCGGCCAGCGGCGCGATCTCCTCGTCGAAGAGCTCGATCGCGGCGCCGCGGCGCTGCACCCACTCCGCATCCCTGCGGGCCACGAACACGGGCGCATGGTCGAAGGCCGCGCTCCACTCCAGCTGCAGGCCGTACATGTGGGGATGGCTGGCGACGATCGCCGCCGCTCCCCCGCGTGCGGCCACGGCCTCCACCGCCGCATCGTCGATGTACGGCGGCACGTCGAAGAGGAGACCCCCTGTGCCGCCGGCCGGGCACTGCGCCAGATAGCAGG
Source organism: Brevibacterium salitolerans (assembly GCF_039531405.1). Lineage (NCBI taxonomy): Bacteria > Bacillati > Actinomycetota > Actinomycetes > Micrococcales > Brevibacteriaceae > Brevibacterium > Brevibacterium salitolerans. The sequence goes on from NZ_BAAAPZ010000017.1 coordinate 202,762, forward strand.
TCTGCCCGATCCCGGTCTTCGGCGAGGTGCGCAGGGAGAACAGCCCGGGCTCGGCCTCGGCGACGGAGACCGCCCGACCCGAGGCCTCGAGCAGGTTCCGGCTCGTCCACTCCTGACCGCCGGCCGGGACGAACTGGCGCTCGTCCGCGCAGATGGGGCAGACGGGGAGCTGCGGGACAGCGGTGCCGTCACCGTCTGCCGTCCCCTCCGCAGCACCCCCGCGCACATCCGGGAACTGCCCCGAAACGGCCTGCGCCGCCTGGGCGGCAGTGACCAGATCGGTCTCCACCCCACAGGCGGCGCAGGCGGCGATGTCGCGCATGGGCGTCACACACGCGTCCCGACGGCGGGCAGAGCCTCAGGCAAGGCGGACCATCCAGCCCTCGGGGGCCTCGGCACGGCCGTACTGGATGTCCAGCAGCGTCTTGCGCAGCTTCATGGTGATCTCGCCGGGCTCGTCGCCGTGGTCCACGGTGAAGTCCTCGGACACGAGAGCGCCGATCGGCGTGATGACGGCTGCGGTGCCGCAGGCGAAGGCCTCGACGATCGTGCCGTCGGCCACGCCGGTGCGCCACTCCTCCACCGTCACCGGGCGCTCCTCCGGGGTGAGGCCCAGCGAGGGGGCGAGGTCGAGCAGCGAACGGCGGGTGACGCCGTCGAGGATCGTCTCCGAGACCTCCGGTGTGATGAGCCGTCCGTCGCTCGTGACGAGCATGAGGTTCATGCCGCCCAGCTCCTCCAGGTGCGTGCCGTCCACGGCGTCCGTGAACATCACCTGCTGGCAGCCCTTCTGACCGGCCTCGATCATCGCCTCCGTGGAAGCGGCGTAGTTGCCGCCGCACTTGGCGAAGCCGGTGCCGCCGCGCCCGGCGCGCTTGAGGTTCTGGGACAGCCAGATGCTCACCGGCTTCACACCGCCGGAGAAGTAGGCTCCGGCGGGTGAGGCGATGACGTAGTAGTCGGCCTGCTGGGTGGGGCGCAGGCCCAGGAAGCGCTCCGCGGAGATGGTGAACGGACGCAGGTACAGGCTCACCTCATCCTGCTCGTCCTTGGGCGTGGGGACCCAGGAGCTGTCGGCCTGCACGAGCACGCGCAGCGACTCGATGAAGTCCTCCTCGACCATCTGCGGCAGCGCCAGGCGGCCGGCGGACCTGTTGAGGCGTGCGGCGTTCTTCTCAGGCCGGAAGGTCCACACGGAGCCGTCGGCGTGACGGTAGGCCTTCATGCCTTCGAAGATCTCCTGCGCGTAGTGCAGGACGGCGGCGGCGGGGTCCAGGGTGAGCGGGCCGTAGGGGATCAGCTCGTGGCCGTGCCAGCCCTGCTCCGTCGTGAAGCGGATGTGGGCCATGTGATCGGTGAACTGGGTGCCGAAGGCAGGAGCGGCAAGAATCGCCTCCCGCACCGCGTCCGACTGCGGCTGGGGGTTCTTCTTGAGCGCGAATTCCGACATGTGGATTCTTCTCTCTTCTGTGAGCAGAACTGTGCTAAGGCACACACTAGCGCAGGTCCGCGGACCACAGATCAGGGGGTGCGGCCACGGCACCGCACGCTGTGCGGTGCCGTGGCCCGTGGAGGATGCGAAGGCCCGGGAGGCGGGCCTCAGCCCAGCCGGGCGGCGATGGCGTCGCCCACCTGCGCCGTGCTGCGGGGGGTGTCGCCGCGCTCGGCGAGGTCCGCCTCGACCGCGGCCTGGATGGCGGAGGCCACCTGGGTCAGACCCAGGTGCTCGGCCATGAGGACGCCGGAGAGGATCGAGGCCGTGGGGTCCGCGATCTGCTGACCCGCGATGTCCGGCGCAGAGCCGTGGATGGGCTCGAAGAGGCTGGGAGCCGTGCCCGCGACGTTGATGTTGCCGCTGGCGGCCAGGCCGATCCCGCCGGTGACGGCGGCGGCGAGGTCCGTGACGATGTCGCCGAACAGGTTGTCGGTGACGATGACGTCGTACTGACCCGGGTCCTGGACCAGATAGATCATCGACGCGTCCGTGTGCTGGTAGTTGACGGCGACCTCGGGGAACTCCGCGGCCACGGCCTCCACCGTGCGGCGCCAGAGGTGGCCTGCATGGACCATGACGTTGTGCTTGTGCAGGAAGGTGAGCTTCTTCCGCCGCGACTGCGCCTTCTCGAAGGCGTAGCGGACCGTGCGCTCCACGCCGTACCGGGTGTTGAGGGAGACCTCGGTGGCGACTTCCGCGGGGGTGTCCTGGCGGAGCACGCCGCCCTGGCCGGTGTAGGCGCCCTCCGTGCCCTCGCGCACCACCACGAAGTCGATCTCGCCGGGATCCGCCAGCGGTGAGGTGATGCCGGGGAAGAGCTTGGACGGCCGCAGGTTGACCGCGTGGTCGAACCCGAACCGCATCTTGAGGATGATGCCGCGCTCCAACACGCCGGACGGCGTGGTGGGATCGCCGCAGGCGCCGAAGAAGATCGCGTCGAACGCACGCAGACGCTCCATCTCCGCATCCGTGAGGGTCTCCCCGGTCTCGTGCCAGCGGCGCGCGCTCGCCTCGAAGTGCTCGGTCTCGAGGACCGCATCCGTGCCGGTCACCTCGATTGCGCGCTGCAGGACCTTGAGGCCTTCGGGAACAACTTCGGTGCCGATGCCGTCGCCGGGCATCACTGCGATCTTGAACGTCGTCATGCCTCCGATGCTATGCATGGGGTCTCAGCATTCGTCACCCTTGTTCGCGATATGGGACACGTGACGGCTCGCATACCTCTCGCGGCTGGTCCACGGAGCGGAATGATCCCTAGACTTGGGCATATGCCGACTCCCACCATCCGCAACGCCCGTGCCGCCGCCCTCCCCGCCAAGCTCTCCCGCTCCTGGCTGCTCGTGAATGCCTCCCGCAGCGATCTCTTCGAGGACGCCCAGCGGTCCGAGGCGGATTCCGTCATCTTCGACATGGAGGCCGCCGTTCCCCAGGAGCGCAAGGACGACGCCCGGGCCAACGTCGTCGCCGCCCTCGACGGCAGCTCGGGCATGACGGCATGGGTGCGCGTGAACGGCACGGAGACCTCGGAGTGGGAGACGGACCTCGCCGCGCTGAATGGGCTCCCCGGGCTCCGCGGGATCATGCTGCCCAACACGGAGCGGCCCGATCAGGTGACGTGGACGGCGATGAAGGCGGGCGCGGGCGTGCCTGTGCTCGCCCTCATCGAGACCGCCGTCGGCATGGAGAACGCCACCCGCGTCGCCGAGGCCCCGGGCACCTTCCGCCTGGCCCTCGGCACGAACGACTTCAGGAAGGACACGGGCGTGGCGGACGACCCGATCGCCCTGGCCTATGCGCGCTCGCGCCTCGTCATCGCCTCTCGCGTGGGCGGCCTGCCGGGCGCCATCGACGGCCCCTCCCCGGCGGGGGCTTCGAAGGCGCGGGTGCTCGAGGACTGCGCCTGGACGATGAAGATGGGCATGGCGGGCAAGCTCTCGCTGCGCTCGGAGATGGCGCCGGTCATCAATGAGGCGCTCGCCCCGTCCGAGGACGACCGGAAGTGGGCGCGCGAGCTGCTCAAGGACGCGGAGACCGGCGAGATCACGGACGGCTCCTACCTGCCCCGCCTGGCGCGCGCGAAGAAGATCGCCGCACTCTCCGACTCCTACGGCCTCTGGAACGCCTGAGCCTCCCTGCCACCCGTGTCTCACTTCACATCGCTTTTCCCGCGATTCTTCGACGTGAAGTGAGACATGGGTGATCGCCTGTGGAGCATGGAACGCAGGTCTGCGAACAGCGCGGACCTGTGGGTGCGGCGCGTGACCCGGAGGTACTCCCAGCCTGCAGCGCGGAAGTCCGCTTCCCGCCGGATGTCGTGTTCCCACTGCTGCGGATCCGTGCGGTGGTGGTCGCCCTCGTACTCCAGCGCGATCTGCGCCCTGCGGTAGGAGAGGTCCGGGTGGTAGGCCATGCCGTTCGCCCTCACCTCCGCATTCACCTCCGGCTCCGGCAGCCCGGCTGCGACGATCTCGAGCCTGAGCCGGGTCTCCTGCGGCGATGCGACCCCGTCCCGTGCCCGGCGGAGGGCTCTGCTGAGCCGCCGGCAGCCTGGAAAGCGCGACCACTCCGCAGCCGCAGCCTCAAGCTCTGCGACGGTGCTCACCGCAGCTCCGTGCCAGGGCCCGCAGAGGCCCTCGAGAAGAGTCAGGAGCTCCTCGTCCGTGAGAAGCGCGCACATCTGACGCAGCGCCTCCGGTGCCTCCACGAGGCTGACGCCCCACTCCGTGCAGGTCTCCGTCTCCTTGGGCCGATGTCCGATGCACCCCTCACGCCTCACGTGTGAGACAGGGCTCGTGACGTGCAGGAGAGGCTCCGCGGTGAAGCGGCGGGGCAGCACCCAGCCTCGAAGTTCCGCCGCAGAGGCGTGGGAGACCACGGCTTCCGGCATGCGCAGCTGCAGCGCCTCCGCCCTCTCCCGGACACTGAGCCACCGTTCGTCCGCCCAGGAGGGGACGTGGAGGGTCTGCGTGCGCTCCGGATGCCGGCGGACCCCGCGGATGACCGCCTCGAGACCCCGCGCATTCGAGAGCTGATAGGGAGGCAGCCCGTACTCCGCCAGGTTCCCGGCGTGGAGGAGCACCGGTGCCTGCACCAGGCGAGTGCGCCGAGTCTGCGTGCGCAGCAGAGGAGCAGGCACGGCGGGAGACGCAGGCGCGGGGGCAGCGGGCGCAGGCGCGGCAGCAGGCGCGGCAGCAGGCGCAAGGGTGGCAGGCGCGGAAGCAACAGCGGACTCAGCGGTTGAGGCTGCGCTCCCGGAAGACGGAGAGGAACGGCCCATTCCCGGACGGTAGACCGAATCCGTGCGGCGCGGAGGCGGGCCTGCGAATCTGTGGATACCACGGGAAGCGATACACAGGCGGAGGAACGCACCCCGGCAGCTCCCTGCTGCCCATGTCTCACTTCACGTCGAAGATTCACGGAAATGGCGACGTGAAGTGAGACATGGGCGGGAGGCCGCTGCACAGCGGCTGCGGGCGGGCGGCACGCGCAGCGCAGCGGCCGTGCGCGAGAGGTGCCGCGCGCCGCTAGCCCACCAGTCCGCTCACCGTCTCCACGATCTGGACTCCGGCGAGGAAGGTGAAGAGCAGCAGGCAGAGGACCAGCATCGCGTTCGACAGCGGTCCACTGCGCAGCTGCGCGTCCATGCTCTTCCGATTCAGGAGGATGAGCAGCAGGATCGCGAGCACGGGCAGGATGAGAGAGCTGATCGAGGCGTAGATCAGCACCAGGCTCACCGGCTTGTCCGTGCCCATGAACAGGAGGGTGCCGAACGTCAGCCAGGCGAGCGCGATCCGGAACTCCGGTCCGTTCGCCCGCATGTCCGCGCTCGGCGCGTCCTGGCGGGGGTAGGTGCGGATGACGCGGAGGCAGTCGCCCGTGACGTAGGCGATGCCCTGGAAGCCGCCCAGCAGGCTGGAGTACGTGACGGCGAAGAACGAGAGCAGGAAGAGCACGTGCACGAAGCCGCCCAGCTGCTCGCCCAGCAGGGTGCCGATGTCGAACACCGCCTCGTTGCTTTCGATGGTGTGCCCCTGGCCGAACAGCCAGAAGGCGCCCACCGCGGTCATGGCGATCGCGAAGATCGCCACCAGGGAGTAGCTGAAGCCGAGGTCCGTGCGGATGACGCTCTTCCACGCCGGACCGCGCCAGCGCTTCTCCCGCACGAAGTAGGTGTAGGCCATGATCCCCGTCGCGCCGCCCACGCCGCCGATCAGCGAGAGCACGGTGATGAGGGATCCCTGCGGGAAGATCGGGACGACGGTCTCCACCGCAGTCTGCTGCGCGTCCGGGTCCACTGCGGAGCCCACCGCCATGAAGACGATTCCGAAGAACATGAGGATGGCGAAGCCCACCATCGCCTTCTCCACGATGCCGTACCTGCCCACGAGCAGCAGCACCACGGCGGAGCCCAGCACCACCACGAAGGTGGGCCAGAACGGCAGCCCGGGGAAGATCGCCTGGACGATGCGCGTGGTGATCGAGGCGACGCCCGCTCCGAAGAACAGGCCCACCATCACCTCCGCGATGAGGAGCACGACGGGGAAGAGGCGGCCGCCCACGTCCGTGGCGTGGGAGAGGAACGAGCGGTCGGCGCTCAGCTGCAGCCGGGCGATCGCCTCGGAGAGCGCGTACTTGAGCAGCAGACCCACGACGAACACCCAGATGAGCGCGAGGCCGTACTCGGCACCCGAGTTGAGCGTCGTGACCATGTCCGAGGCGCCCACGCTCGCGAGCGCCAGCACGATCCCCGGACCCAGCATCCGCAGATGGCCGCGCCTGCTCGCCGGCGGCCGCGGCTCGGTGACGCTCGTGCCCGCACCGGCCTCGGGCCTCTCCCCCGCCATCGGCTCAGTCCTCCGTGAGGTTGACGGCGGCCACGTGCGAGGCGTCGGCGGCAGCGGCCACGGTCTGGACGACCTCGGCCGTCACCGCGGAGTCCACCGCGAGCACGGACAGCGCCTCGCCGCCCTCGCCCGCACGCGAGACCTGCATGCCGGCGATGTTGATCTGGTTGCGGCCCAGGGCCTGGCCGAACACGCCGATCACGCCGGGACGGTCCACGTACTGGAAGATCAGCAGGTGGTCCGTGAGGGGGATCTCGAGCTCGAAGCCGTTGACCTCGATGAGCTTCTGGATCTGCTTGGGGCCCGTGAGCGTGCCGGAGACGGACACCCGCGCACCGGTCGAGGTCGATGCGGTGAGTGTGATGACGTTGCGGAAGCCGTCGGCCTGCTCGGAGGTGACGAGTTCTGCGGTGATGCCGCGCTCCTCGGCCAGCACCGGGGCGTTGACGTAGGACACCGGCGTGGAGACGTGGTCGCGGAAGAGCCCCTTGAGCGCGGAGAGCTTGAGCGCGGCGACGTCCTTGGACGCGATCTCGCCCTTGACCGCCACCTCGAGGTGGGTGACGGAGTCCGCGAGCGCGCCCACGATGCGGCCGAGGCGCTCCACCATCGGGATACCCGGGCGCACGTCCTCGTCGATGCGGCCGCCGGCCACGTTCACGGCGTCCGGCACGAGCTCGCCGGCGAGCGCCAGGCGGACGGACTTCGCGACGGCGATGCCGGCCTTCTCCTGCGCCTCGTCCGTCGACGCGCCCAGGTGCGGAGTGACGTTGACGGCGTCGAGCTCCATGAGCGGGCCGTGCTCCGGCGGCTCCTGGCTCCACACGTCGATGCCCGCGCCGCCCACGCGGCCGGAGGCCACGGCCTCGGCGAGCGCATCCTCGTCGATGATGCCGCCGCGCGCCACGTTCACCACGCGCACGCCGGGCTTCATCTTCGCGAACTGCTCCGCGCCGATCATGCCCACCGTCTCCGGGGTCTTGGGCATGTGGACCGTGAGGAAGTCCGCGGTCTCCACCAGTTCGTCGAGGCTCAGCACCGTCACGCCCATCTGCGCGGCGCGGGAGGCGGAGATGTAGGGGTCGTAGCCCACGATCCTCATGCCGAAGGACTTGGCACGTTCCGCCACGAGCCCGCCGATCCGGCCGAGGCCGATGATGCCCAGGGTCTTCTCGTACAGCTCCACACCGGTGAGGCGCTTGCGCTCCCAGCGGCCGTCCTTGAGCGAGGAGTTGCCCGTTCCCAGGAAGCGGGCGGACGCGAGCAGGTGAGCCATCGTGAGCTCCGCGGCGGAGATGATGTTGGACGTGGGCGCATTCACGACCATGACGCCTGCCTTCGTCGCGGCGGAGACGTCCACGTTGTCCAGGCCCACACCGGCACGGGCGACGATCTTGAGTGCGGGAGCGGCGGCGATGGCCTCCGCATCGATCTGGGTGGCGGAGCGGACCAGCACGGCGTCCGCGTCCGCGAGTGCGGCGATGAGCGCGGGACGGTCCGTCCCGTCGACCTGGCGCACATCGAAGTCCGGACCCAGCGCCTCCACGGTGGCCGGCGAGAGGTTCTCAGCGAGAATCACAACGGGTTTGGGCACAGTTCTCCTCCTCAAGGAGCGTCGATGCGGAATCCCCCAAGCCTACGGTGCCGCCCGCGGCCGGCGGTGGAGGGGATCACATCGTGAGCCGGATCATCGTCCCGGGGGATGATGACCGGCGGGCATGCGCGCACTACCGTGGTGCCCATGACCTCTCCTCCCGCCTCCTCCGCAGGTGCCCGCGGCCCGGGTCCCGCAGCGCCTGCGGGTGCCGCCTCCTCGGGCGCCGGAGGAGCGCGTGCGGAGGGCGCGGCACCCGTCCGGCCCCCGGAGACGGCAGGCGCGTCCGCGGAGCTGTCCGGCGCCTTCACCCGGTTCCGCCGGTTCTTCGCCCGCCGTCCGTGGATCGCGGACACCCTGGTGTGGGCGCTGCCGCTCATATTCGTGAGCGTGCTCTCCTCCTCGCAGCAAGGCTTCCTGTACACGGACAGCGCGATGCCCGTGCAGGTGGCCGTGGCGCTCTCCTTCCTCATGGCCGCGCCGCTGGCCCTGCGCCGGGCCGCACCGCTGCTGAGCTCGCTCCTCATCGCCGGGGCCTGTCTGCTCACGGTGCTCACCATGACGGGCCCCTCGCTGTCCGTCTTCGCCGTCCCGCTCACCATCTACTCGACGACCAAGTGGGGCACCGCCGCCCACGGGAAGATCGTGCTCGCGCTGGGGTTCGTGGGCTCGCTGCTCATGGGGCTGAGCATCTACCTCGCCCTGCTGCAGGGCACGGTGGGGCCGGACGCCAGTCCCCTCGAACCGTCGACCTACGCGGTCATCGCCATCTACTCCGGGTTCTGCGCCGCCGTGGTGCTGAGCGCCTGGCTGCTGGGCGGGGTCGCATATCGCCGCCGCCGGGAGATCGAGGGCATCCGGGAGCGCAACCGGCTGCTGGAGCAGGAGCGGGCGGCCGAGGCCCGGCTCGCGGCCGATGCCGAGCGCATGCGGATCGCCCGTGAGATGCACGACGTCATCGCCCACTCCCTGTCCGTCGTCATCGTCCAGGCCGACGGCGGACGATACGTCGCGAAGACGAACCCGGAGGCCGCCGCAGAGGTGCTGGCCACCATCGCGGAGACCGGTCGGAGCGCCCTCGCACAGACCCGCTCGCTGCTGGGGGTGCTCCGCGCAGAGTCCGGCGAGGAGCGTGAGGCCAAGCCGCTGCCCGGTCTCACGGAGGTCCCCGCCCTCCTCGCCGACATCCGCTCCGCGGGCCTCGACGTGCGGCTGCGGGGCGAGGAGGTCCTCACCCGCGGCTCCGGGCTGACGGAGCCGGTGCAGCTCGCCGTCTACCGGATCGTCCAGGAGTCGCTCACCAACGTCCTCAAGCACGCCGGCGCGAGCGCACAGGCGACCGTGGAGCTCGCCGAGGGCGAGGGAGCCTTCACGGTCAGCGTGGTCAACACCGGGCTCCAGGGCCTGCCCTCCGCCGAGGCCGGAGCCGGGATGTGGGCGGGCGCAGGCACGCGGGAAGGCACGGACGACGGCGCCGCGGGCCGCCGCGCAGGCCGGCGCCGGCGCGCTGCGGACCACGAGGCGCTGGCGCGGACGGGCGGGGGCAACGGCATCATCGGCATGCGGGAGCGGGCGCAGCTGCACGGCGGCGAGCTCGAGGCCGGACCGGTCTGGGGAGCCGACGGGACGGCGAACGGCTTCCGGGTCACGGCGCGGTTCCCGGTCGGAGCTCCCGCGGCGCTCCGGCCGAACGGCTCCGGCGGTGCGGCGGAGGACGCGAGACCCGCGACCCCGACAACGTCCGAGGCACCAGCGGCTGCGGCGGGGGCCGGGCACACCGCGGCCGCGCGGGCGGCAGAGTCGCCGCGCGGTGCCCCGGGGACCGGCGCACCCGCGGACGGGACCGGGCAGAATGGGACTCCGCACGGTGGGCCTGCCGGCGCCGACGTGCAGGACGGCAGCACCCCGAGGGACGAGACGAGGAGAGCGCACGCGTGAGCGACACACAGCTGAGGGTCATGCTCGTGGACGATCAGGCCCTGGTCCGGGCGGGCTTCGCCATGGTCATCGATTCCCAGCCGGACATGAGCGTGGTGGGACAGGCCGGGGACGGTGAGGAAGCGCTCGCGCTCGCAGCGGAGCTGCACCCGGACGTGGTGCTCATGGACGTGCGCATGCCCCGCGTCGACGGCATCCAGGCCACCGTCCGCCTCCACGCGCTCGCGGACTCCGGCACGCTGCCTGCACCGCGGATCATCGTCCTCACCACCTTCGACACGGACGAGTACGCGCTGGAGGCGCTCCGCGCCGGGGCCGCGGGCTTCCTCCTCAAGGACGCGCAGCCGGAGGTGCTGCTCGAGTCGATCCGCACCGTGGTGGACGGCGGCGCCGTCATCGCCCCGACCACCACCCGGCGGCTGCTGGACACGGTGTTCGCCCGCGGCGGGTCCCCCGGCCCGGAGCATCCCGCCGCCGCACAGGGCGGCAGTGCGGGGCCCGGCCACGGGACCGGGGAGGGCTCCGAGGCCGGATCCGCTGCTCCCGGCGGAGGTCACGGCGCCGCCGCAGCCCCTGCCGCGCGCACGCCGTCCCCGGAGCAGACGCGGCTGCTGGAATCCCTCACCCCGCGGGAGCTCGAGGTGCTCCGGCTGGTGGCGCGCGGCATGAGCAACGCGGAGATCGTCGAGGAGCTGTACCTCGCCGCGCCCACCGTGAAGACCCACGTGAGCCGCATCCTCATGAAGCTCGGCGCGCGCGACCGCGTGCAGGCAGTGGTCTTCGCCTACGAGGCGGGACTCGTCGCACCGCAGGACTGAGGACCTGTCCGCGGCCCTCCGGGCTGCCTCACCTCATCCCCCGGTATGACACCCCGGCGGACGAGGCCGGAGGCCGGGTGTCCTGCATCACCGCGAAGACCATCCCCGAGGCCGATTCGCCCTCTCCGCGGCGGCGGTTGACTGGCAGGCATGAACACTCATCCCCGTCACTCAGCGACGCACACCCCCGCCGCCCAGGCCCCGCCCACGGATCGTCCGCAGCAGCCGGGCCGCCCGCGGCCGGCCATCCGCGCCGCCGCCCTCACCAAGACCTACGGCATGGGCGACGCGCAGGTCCGGCCGCTGAACAGCCTCTCGCTCGACATCGCCGCCGGCCGCTTCACCGCGATCATGGGCCCCTCGGGCTCCGGGAAGTCGACGCTGCTCAACATGCTCGCCGGGCTGGACACCCCGGACTCCGGCGAGGTGACGATCGGAGACACCCAGCTCTCCGGCCTCGGCGACGCCGCCCTCACCCGGGTGCGCAGGGACCGGATCGGCTTCGTGTTCCAGGCCTTCAACCTCGTGCCCGCGATGACGGCGGAGGAGAACATCCTGCTCCCCTCCCAGCTGGCAGGGCGGAAGGTCGACCGTGCCTGGTTCGCCCGGATCGTGGAGCTGCTGGGGCTCCGCGACCGCCTCCGGCACCGGCCGCACGAGCTCTCCGGCGGCCAGCAGCAGCGTGTCGCCGTGGCCCGCGCACTCGTCACCCGGCCGGACCTCATCGTCGCGGACGAACCCACCGGCAACCTCGACTCCGCCTCCGGGGACGAGGTGCTGGGGCTGCTGCGCGCCTCGGTCGACGAGTTCGGCCAGACCGTCGTCATGGTCACCCACGACGCTCAGGCGGCCGCCCGCGCGGACCGGGTGGTCCTGCTGGCGGACGGACGTCTGGCCGGCGAGCTCCACAGCCCCACGCCCGAGGCCGTGGCACAGGCGCTCATGCACATCACCACGAGCGCCCACCGGGCGGCGGAGACGCGTGCAGGAGGCGCTCGATGATCCGCATCGCGCTCGCCAATCTGCGCAGCGCCTCGGGCAGGCTGCTGTCCGCGGGCATCGCGGTGACCGTCTCCGTGGCCTTCATCGTCGCCGCGTTCCTGTTCTCGACCGCCTTCGGGGACACCCTGGGCAACCAGGTCCGCCAGCAGTGGGCCGGTGCCGATGTCGCGGTGCTCGAGGCGGATCGGGAGGCCGCGGCGATGCCCGCGGCCGAGGACACCGCGCTCACCCAGGAGCTCACCGACGAGGTGGGCGCCGTGCCCGGCGTGTCCGAGGCGGTCCTGGAGCGCTCCGGCTACCTCCAGGTGGCCAGCGGCGACACCGAGGTCTCCGGTGTGGTGACGAATCTCCCCACCGCACTGGAGGAACGGCTCAGCGCAGGGCGCCTGCCCGCTGCCGCGGACGAGGTCGCCCTGCCCGCCGGTGATGCCGAGGTGCTGGGGCTCGGACCGGGCGACACCCTGCGCCTGGCCGATCCCGACCCCGCTGCCACGGACGCCGCGGACGATGCGGACAGCTACACCGTCACCGGCCTGCTGGAGGGCAGCTCCCCCTTCGCCACCACGCTCTACCTCACGGACGCGGGACTCGACACGGCACCGGCGGAGGTGTTCCCCACCGCCGTGCGCGTGGCCGCGGACCCCGGCACGGATCCGGCCGCGCTCGCCGCGGACGTCCAGACCGCGCTCGACTCCGCCGGCGGGGGCTTCACGGCCGTGACCGTCGAACAGCACGTCGAGGCGCAGCTCAGGGAGATGTCCGGGCAGGCGGACATGCTCGCGACCATCGGCCTGGGCTTCGGCCTGCTCGCCGCCGGGGTCGCCGCCCTCGTCATCTCGAACACCTTCCAGGTGCTCGTGGCCTCCCGCGCCCGAGTGCTCGCCCTCTACCGGGCCGTCGGCGCCACGCGCACACAGCTGCGCGGGGCCACACTGCTCGAGGGCGCGGCACTCGGACTGCTCGGCTCCGCCGCCGGCGTGGGCGCGGGCCTGCTGCTCGGCTGGGGGCTCACCGCCCTCGCCCGCGCGCTCTGGATGCCCGAGTTCGCCCAGATCGCCCCCGGGCCCGCCGCCCTGCTCGTGGGTCCCGCGGTGGGAGTGCTCGTGACGATGGCGGCAGCGCTCGCACCGGCGCGCCGCGCCACCCGCGTCTCCCCCATCGAGGCGCTGCGGCCGGCCGACGTCCGACCCGCGCAGTCGCGCTTCCCCTGGGTGCGGACGATCGCGGGCGCCGTGCTCGGGCTCGGCGGAGCGGCGCTGTGTCTGGCGGGAGCCTTCGGCCTCGGCGTGCCGGTCGCGATCGTGGGCTGCTTCGCCCTCTTCCTCGCCGTCCTCCTCGCCGCCCGCGCCGTGGTGCCGCCGCTCATCGGTCTGCTCGCGACGGGCCTCAGCGTGCTCACGCGGCGCTCGAAGACCGTGCTGCTGGCGGGGCGCTCCGCCCGGGAAGCCGTCGGCCGGACCTCCTCGACGACGGCGGCGCTGCTGATCGGCGTCACCCTCGTGAGCGCCGTGGTGGTGGGCTCCGCCTCCGTGCAGCGCTCCGTGGAGCTGGAGACCTCCCGCGAGTACCCCGTCGACCTCGTCATCGACGGAGCGGGATCCGAGATCCAGGCGCTCCTGGCGGACTCCCCCGTCACCGAGGCCGTCGAGACGGTGCCCGCCGCGCGGGCCGAGGTCTCCCTCGACTCCTCCGTCGCGGGCGACCCGGCCGGTCCTCTCACCGGCGAGCTCACCGTGCTCACCGCCGCCGAGGCCGCCGCACCGAACGCCTCCGGTGCGGTGCTGCGCAGCGGAGGCTACGAGGTGGAGCCCGGCACCCTGCTGCTGAGCCAGCAGGAGGTGGGCGGTCAGGGGCCCACTGCGGACTACGAGAACGCTCCGGTCACGGTGACGGTGGGCGGGAAGGAGCTCGAGCTGAAGCTCGACGCCTCTCTCGCCGCGCCCGCCGGCACCGCGCTCCTCTCCGCCGAGGACGCCCGCGCCCTCGGCATCGGTGCCTCCGGCAGCGCCTCCGCCCCGGCCGGCGGAGCCCAGACCTGGGTGCGCACGGCCGAGGACGCGACGATGCCGCAGCTCGAGATGCTCACCGCACAGCTGGGTGCCGAGGGCTACGCGGTGGATCCGCATGCCGCCGCCGAGCGCGCCCAGTACGCCCAGGCGTTCCAGGTCGCCCTCGCCGTGGTGCTCGGCCTGCTCGCCGCCGCCGTCGTCATCGCGGTGATCGGCGTGAGCAACACGCTCACCCTGGCCGTCATCGACCGCCGGCGGGAGGGAGCACTGCTGCGCGCCTTGGGCTTCAGCCGCGGTGCTCTGGCCCGGATGATCACGGTCGAGGCCCTCCTCATGGCCGTCGTGGCGCTCGTGGTGGGCCTGGGACTGGGCATCTTCTACGGCTGGGTCGGCACCGCCGCCCTCCTCGGGGACGCGGCCTCTCCCGTGCTGGACGCCGCCCCGGGCCAGCTGGCGCTCATCGCGGCGGTCGCACTGCTGGCTGCCGTGCTGGCCTCGGCGGTGCCGGCACGGACCATGTCCCGCATCCCGCCCGCCGAGGGCATGAGCGAGGAGTGAGCCGACCGCCTCGGGGCAGTACCGGCCCCCGTCCGCCCAGGACGGGGGCCTTCTGCTCAGCCCTCCTGTGCGCGCTCCACGAGCCACGGCGCCGGCGCCCAGTACTCACCGTGGATCCGTGAGAACTCCTCCAGGCGGGAGACCACCTGCGCCCAGCCCTGCTGCGCGGCCCAGTGCATGGGACCGCCGCGGTAGGCGGGGAAGCCGTAGCCGTGCACCCACACGACGTCGAGGTCGCCGGGGCGCTGGGCGATGCCGTCGCTGAGCACCTTGGCGCCCTCGTTGACGAGCGCGAGGAGGCAGCGCTCCACGATCTCCTCGTCCGTGACCTCACGGCGGGTGACACCGGCGGCCTCGGCACACTGCTCGATGATCTCCAGCACTGCCGGATCCTCGTGACGGGTGCGGTCGCCCTCTTCGTAGCGGTAGTAGCCGGCCCCCGTCTTCTGCCCGTAGCGGCCGGCCTCGAAGAGCTTGGTGGGGATCTCCGAGAACGCCTGCATCTGCACCGGCGTGGCAGTGGCGCGGAACGTCCGCCGGCCGGCCTCGCCCACGTCCAGTCCCGCGAGGTCGCCCACCGCGAACGGTCCCATCGCGAACCCGAATGCCTCCATGGCGGCATCCACCTGGGCGGGCGTGGCGCCCTGCTCCAGCAGCTGCTCGGCCTCGCGCTTGTACGGGGAGAGCATGCGGTTGCCGATGAAGCCCTCACCCACCTGGGAGAGCACCGGCTGCTTGCCGATGCGGCCGGCGAGCGCCATCGCGGTGGCGAGCACGTCCGCGGCGGTCTCCCGACCCTGGACGACCTCGAGCAGCCGCATGATGTTGGCGGGGCTGAAGAAGTGGAGGCCGATCACGTCCTGCGGGCGCCGGGTGGCCGCGGCGATCTCGTCGACGTCCAGCCGCGAGGTGTTGGTCGCGAGCACCGCCCCCTGCTTCACGATCCCGTCCAGCTGCGCGAAGACGTCCTTCTTCACGTCCATGTCCTCGAACACCGCCTCGATGACGATGTCCACCGGCGCAAGCTCCTCCAGGCCGGTGGTGAGCGAGATCCGGGCGATCGCGGCCTCGGCGGCCTCCTCGCTGATCCGCCCGCGCGCGGCCTGCGAGCGGTAGGTGGAGTCGACGCGGTCCCGTGCCCGCTCCAGCGCCTCCGGGGTGGTGTCCACGACCGTGACGGGAATGCCCGCGCTCGCCAGTGCCATCGCGATGCCGGAGCCCATGGTGCCGGAACCCACCACGCCCGCGGTCTCGATCTGCCGGACAGGGGTGCCCGTGGGCACACTGTCGATCTTCGCGGCGGTGCGCTCGGCGAAGAAGAGATGGCGCAGCGCCTTGGACTCCGGGCCCTCGACGAGGACCGTGAACAGCTCGCGCTCGCGGTCCAGGCCGGCCTCCAGCGGCAGGGTCAGCGAGGCCTCGACGGCGTCGACGGCCGCGAGCTGGGCCGTGCCGTTGCGACGGTTGCGCCCGGCCTTGGCGCGGGCGGCGGCGAGGTCCAGTCCCGTCGCGTCCGGCGCGGGCACGGCGTCGAGGGAGGGGTGCGCAGCGGCACCCTGTGACTCCGTTCCCTGGGCCTCGGCCTCCTGCACCCGTGCCCGCACGAAGGCGATCCCGGCCTCTGCCGGGTCGCCGGTGAAGACCGCGTCCACGATGCCCCGCGCGTGGGCCTCGGCGGCGTCCAGACGCGCACCGGCGAGGATGAGGTCAAGCGCAGGTGCGGCGCCGATGAGGCGCGGCAGGCGCTGCGTGCCGCCACCGCCCGGGATGAGGCCGAGCGTGGTCTCCGAGAGGCCTATCGAGGAGCCCTCCGCGGCGATCCGGTAGTTCGCGCCCAGTGCGAGCTCGAGGCCCCCGCCCAGGGCGAAGCCGTGGATCGCAGCGATGGTGGGCACGGGCAGGGAGGTCAGCTGAGCCAGCACCGCGCGCAGACCGGGCTCCGCGGAGGCGGCCGGCGTGTTGAACTGCCGGACGTCCGCCCCGCCGCAGAACCCGCTTCCGGTGCCCGTGAGCACCACGCCGGCGACCTCGGCGTCCGCCGCGATGGCCGTGAGCGCTCCGGCGAGGCCCGCCCGGACCGTGTCCGCCAGCCCGTTGACGGGAGGGTTCGCGATCTCCACGACCGCGATCCCGCCCTCCTTCCGCCAGGTCACCGTCTCCGAGGTGTGCGTGCTCATGCGAGTCCTTCCTTCCGCCGGATCGCCGTCCGCGCGGTGTGTATGAGCGCAGCGGTGCGCATGCCGTGTCTTCCTGCCGGAAGCCGTGGGGATGATGTCAGAAGTCGTTGGGCGCGTAGGGCGCGCGCTCCAGGGCGAACAGCGAGCGGGCGCAGGTCGCCGCGCCCGGCGTGCGCTCCGTGATGCGCCCGGCGCGGGCCAGCACCACGGGATCGGCCCCGCCCAGGAAGAGCGAGCCCAGCTCGGAGACGTCCAGCAGCAGATCCGCGTCCTGCGCCTGCTTCCCCGCCGGATCGTCGCTGAGCTTCTCCACGCGGCCATCGCCGGGCTCCGCACTGCGGGCGCCGGTGCCTGCGGACTCGATCCGGTAGACGCCCGCGGCGAACCCCATGTCGTCCGTGACGGCGAGCGTGAGCGTGCCCGGCACGGTGTAGGGGCGCGCCTCCAGGGCCTTGACCGGATCGAGGATGCGCAGCCACATCCCGTCCTCCTGCGCCGTGATGGTGACCCGGCGCGGGTCCGCGAGCAGCCACGGCAGCGGGGACTCCTGCGCGGCATAGCCGAACCGCACGCGCTCCACGAGGTCCACCGCGCCCAGGAAGGCCCAGAGCGAGGAGTAGGCGGCGTCGGAGACCGCCACGAAGTCCATGACGTCGATGGTCGTGGGCTTCACGTCCCAGCCGGCGAAGCGATAGGAGACGTATCCGTCCGGCACGCCCGCCTCGTCGTAGTGGACGGCGGCGCGGATGCCCCGGTCCTTGTCCCCCGTGTCCCGGTCGAGATCGCCGGCCGCCACGTCCACGTAGGTGCGCTGACGTCCCGTGGCGCCGGGCGAGACCTTCTGGAACCGCTCGTAGAGGGAGGGACCGAGTTCGCGGAGCACCTGCGGATCCACCATCTCGAGGCGGCGGTCCGGCTCCACCGCGAGCTGGAAGCCGGGGCTCGTGTCCAGCTCGATCTCGTTGTACCAGGTGGCCGGGCCGAACCCGAAGCGCCGGTAGATGGAGCCCTCCGTGGCGGTGAGCGCGGCGAAGGGGTAGCCCTCGCTGTGGGCGCGCACGAGGTTGGCGGTCATCATGGACCGGAGCAGGCCTCGGCGGCGGTGGGTGGGGCGGACGGTCACCCAGGTGATGAGGTGGGCCGGCACGAGGCGGCCGCCGCCCACGTGGACGGTCTTCTCGAAGTGCGCGAACGTCGCGACGGGGATGGAGGCGTCCAGCGCGTGCTGCGGGGTCTTGTCCGCGTAGACCGCGGTGAAGACGCGCCCGTCCGCACGAGAGCGCTCCACCCGCCGCTTCACCTGCTCCGGTTCGTCGCGTTTGCCGTGGAATCCGGCGGTGACGGCCTGGAGGTAGGCCGCCGTGCGCGCTTCCGGCGCATCGTCGCTGAAGGTGGGCTCGAATGTCTCAAAGCGGTACTCAGTCACCGTCCGAGCCTATAGCAGGACGTGAGGCGCGTCTCGTTCCGCGGACCCGCAGCGTGGTGCGCGTGCCCCCTGAGTGCAGGTGCCATCTGCCCCTGAATGCAAGTTACGTCTGCGTAGCGGCCGTGGTGAGCGGCCGGTACGCAGACGTAACTCAGGAGGTGGCGGGTGCGGGACGCTCCCGCGCCTCACCGGAGGCAGACGGGACTCAGCGAGCGGCAGTGCCCTCGGTGTAGTCGTCGTCGGTCTCCTTGAGCCACGCGAACATCTTGCGCAGCTCGCGGCCGGTGGCCTCGATGGGGTGCGTCTCCTCCTTGGCGCGGAGCTCCTTGAACTCCGGAGCGCCCGCGGCCTGATCGTCCATGAAGCGCTTGGCGAACGCGCCGTTCTGGATGTCCGCGAGGACGGCCTGCATGTTCTCCTTGACCTCCGGCGTGATGACGCGGGGGCCGGAGACGTAGTCGCCGTACTCGGCGGTGTCGGAGCAGGACCAGCGCTGCTTGGCGATGCCGCCCTCCACCATGAGGTCGACGATGAGCTTGAGCTCGTGGAGCACCTCGAAGTAGGCGATCTCCGGCTGGTAGCCGGCCTCGGTCAGGGTCTCGAAGCCGTACTGCACGAGGTGCGAGACACCGCCGCAGAGGACCGCCTGCTCGCCGAAGAGGTCCGTCTCCGTCTCCTCGGTGAAGGTGGTCTTGATGCCGCCGGCGCGCAGGCCGCCGATCGCCTTGGCGTAGGACAGTGCGGTCTGCCATGCGCTGCCGGAGGCGTCCACCTCGACGGCGACGAGGACCGGCACGCCGCGGCCGTCGACGTACTCGCGGCGCACCACGTGGCCGGGGCCCTTGGGCGCGACCATGAAGACGTCGACGCCCTCGGGAGCCGTGATGTAGCCGTAGCGGATGTTGAAGCCGTGGATGAAGACGAGGGACTTGCCCTCGCTCAGCTGGTCCTTGATCTCGTTGTTGAAGATCTCGGCCTGCACCTGGTCCGGAGCGGCGATGGTGATGACGTCGGCCCATGCGGCGACCTCGGCGGGCGTGCCCACCTCGAGGCCCTCCGCGGCGGCCTTGTCGCGGCTCTTGGAGTCCGCCTTGAGGCCGATGCGGACCTCGGCGCCGGAATCGCGCAGGCTCAGCGAGTGGGCCAGGCCCTGCGAGCCGTAGCCGATGACGGCGACCTTCTTGCCCTGGATGACGGACAGGTCTGCGTCGTCGTCGTAGAAGCGCTCTGCTGCCATGGGGTTACTCCTTCTCACGGGGTGGGATGCGTATATCCGCATCCCAGGATAGTACGGGTGCGCGGGCACCCTCTCAGAATCTCACGGTGCGGACGATGCGCCTGACTTCCCGCAGACGCCCGTCCGGTGCCCTCCCCGCGCACACGCGCCGCGCGCACCGGGAGGGCGAGGGCTCAGCGGCCGGCGCGGTCCGTCATGGACTTGGAGCCGCGGCCGATGGCCAGCGTGCCGGACTGCACGATCTCCTTGATGCCGAAGGGCTCGAGGACGCGGTGCAGGGCATCGACCTTGTCCTGCTCACCGGTGGCCTCGACGCTCACGGCGTCGACGGCGACATCGATGATGCGCGCGCCGAACATCTCCACGACGGAGGCCACCTGCACACGGGCCGCGGCGTCCGCCCGGACCTTGAAGATCATGTGTGCGCGGCGGACGGAGCTCTCCGGTTCGAGCTCGACGATCTTGATGACGTTGATGAGCTTGTTGAGCTGCTTCGTCACCTGCTCGAGCGGCGTGTCGTCCACATCGACCACGACGGTGATGCGGGACAGGCCCTCGAGCTCCGTGGTTCCCACGGCAAGGGAGTGGATGTTGAAGCCCCTGCGGGCGATGAGGCCGGTGAAGCGGGTGAGCACACCCGGCTTGTCCTCGACCAGGACCGAGAGCGTGTGGCGGCTCATCAGATCTCACCTTCCTCGGCCTCGGAGGAGAAGTCCGGGCGGATGTCACGGGCGTACTGGATCTGGTCGTTGCTCACGCCGGCGGCCACCATGGGCCAGACCATGGCGTCCGCGGGGACCGTGAAGTCGAGGACGACGGGGCGGTCGTTGACCGCGAGCGCCTGCTCGATCGCGGCGTCGACGTCCTCGTTGCGATCCACCCGCAGGCCGAAGCAGCCGTAGGCGTCGGCGAGCTTGACGAAATCGGGCACGCGGACCGTCTCGTGGCCGGTGTTGAGGTCCGAGTGCGAGTAGCGGCCGTCGTAGAACAGCGTCTGCCACTGGCGCACCATGCCCAGCGAGGAGTTGTTGATGATGGCGACCTTGATGGGGATGCCGCTGATGACGCAGGTGGCGAGCTCCTGGTTGGTCATCTGGAAGCAGCCGTCGCCGTCGATGGCCCAGACCACACGGTCGGGCTGGCCCTTCTTCGCACCCATCGCCGCGGGCACGGCGTAGCCCATGGTGCCGAGCCCGCCGGAGTTCAGCCAGGAGTGGGGGCGCTCGTACTGCACGAACTGCGCCGCCCACATCTGGTGCTGGCCCACGCCGGCGGCGTAGACGCCCTCGGGACCGGTGAGCGCGGAGATGCGCTCGATGACGTACTGCGGATCGCACAGACCCGTGTCCGTGCGCTCGTAGCCCAGCGGGTAGGAGGCCTTCCAGCCGTCGATGAGCTTCCACCAGGCCGCGCGCCCGTCCTCCAGCGAGGAGGCGAAGGAGTTCTTCAGCTCGTCCAGCAGCGCGGAGAGCACCTCACGGGCATCGCCCACGATCGGCACGTCCGCCGTGCGGTTCTTGCCGATCTCCGCCGGGTCGATGTCCGCGTGGATCACCTTGGCGTGCGGCGCGAACGTGGACAGGTCTCCGGTCACGCGGTCGTCGAAGCGGGAGCCCACCGCGATGAGCACGTCCGCCTTCTGGATGGCGGCCACCGCCGGCACCGTGCCGTGCATGCCGGGCATGCCCAGGTGCTGGGGATGGGAGTCCGGGAAGGCACCGCGCGCCATGAGGGTGGTGGTGACGGGGATGCCCGAGGCCTCCGCCAGTGCCAGGAGCTCCGCGTGCGCGCCTGAGCGGACGATGCCGCCGCCGGCGTAGATGACAGGCCGCTTCGAACTCGCGATGAGAGCGGCCGCCTCGCGGATCTGCTTGGCGTGCGGGCGGTTGACGGGACGGTAGCCGGGCAGCTCCACGTCGTCCTCCCACACGAATTCCAGCTGCGCGGCCTGCGCGTCCTTCGTGATGTCCACCAGCACGGGGCCGGGGCGGCCGGTGCTGGCGATGTGGAAGGCGGCGCGGAGGGCGCGCGGGATGTCCTCGGCCTGCGTGACCAGGAAGGAGTGCTTGGTGACGGGCATGGTCATGCCGACGATGTCCGCCTCCTGGAAGGCGTCCGTGCCCAGGAGCGCCGAGGACTGCTGACCGGTGATCGCGAGCACGGGGACGGAGTCCATGTGCGCATCCGCGAGCGGGGTCACGAGGTTGGTGGCACCGGGACCGGAGGTCGCCATGCAGACGCCCACCCGGCCGGTCGCCGCCGCGTAGCCGGTGGCCGCGTGGCCCGCGCCCTGCTCATGGCGGACGAGGACGTGGTCGATCTGCTCGGAGTCGAGCAGCGGGTCGTAGGTGGGCAGGATCGTGCCGCCGGGCAGGCCGAAGACCGTGTCGACGCCCAGCCTCTCGAGTGTGCGGATGACCGCCTGCGCCCCGGTGATGACCTCACTGCGGGGTGCGGATGCGCGGCGCGCCGTGCCGGGATGCGGCACGGAGGCGGGCGTGGGGGATTCGGCGCGCGCTGTGCGCGCCGGTGCTGGACCTGCCACGGGTAGCTCCTTATTGCTGGCCTCGAAGATCTTCTGTCCTCCGCCGCCCGCGCCGGGATGGGCCCGGACGGCGGAGGATGCCCCGCTCCTCGCTCGGCATCGATCCGCGCTCCTCACGGAGTGCGCACCGTCCGCCTCGCACAAAAAAACGCCCTTCCTGGTGGAAAGGGCGCGCGGGACGTCGTCAGAGCGTCAGCTGCGGGTCTCCGCGCGCTGGGTAATGACGACGAGAAGGAAGTTCATGACAGGAATGTTACATGCGCCTCGCACCGTTCCCAACTCGCGACCTCTCCCGTCTCACTTCATGGGATTCATGTCTGCCGGCCAGTGAGACGGGACGGGCGTCCGCCGACGGCCCGTACCCTGGGAGCGATGAATGAGCTCCTCTCCGTCCCGCAGCGCACGCTCCTCGCCTGCGCGCACTTCGATGCGCACGAGTGCCGCTCCTGCACGCTCCTCCCGGTGGCCACGGAGGACCGCCTCACGCGGGTGCAGGCCGAGGTCGCCGCCCTCCTCGACCCCTACGCGGACGTCCGGTCGGCAGACCGCACCGCGGCGAGCGGCACTCCGGCGGTCCACGCAACGGCGAGCGGCTCGTACTGGGGAGCGCCGGTGCGGAGTCCGCTGGCCGGCTTCCGGAACAAGGCGAAGATGGTGGTGAGCGGAACGGCCGAGGCACCCGTCCTGGGCATCCTCGACGAGGACGGTGCAGGCGTGGACCTCAGCGACTGCCCCCTGTACCCCGCTCCCGTCCACGCCGCTCTGGCCGCGCTGCCCGGGCTCATCCGCCGCGCGCAGGTGCCCCCGTACTCCGTGAGCCGCCGCCGAGGCCAGCTCAAGCACGTGCTGGTGACGGCCTCGGACGCGGGTGAGCTCATGGTCCGCTTCGTGCTGCGGGACGCCACACCCGTGGCGCGGATCCGCGAGCACATCGGCCTGCTCACCGAGGCGGTGCCGGGAGTCCGTGTGGTGACGGCGAACCTCCAGCCCGAGCACTCCGCGGTCCTCGAGGGGCCGGAGGAGGTGCACATCTGGGGTGAGGACGCGCTCACGGTGCGGCAGGGGCGGATCCCGCTGCGCGTGCGGCCGCAGTCGTTCCTGCAGACGAACACCGCCGTCGCCTCGCAGCTGTACGTGCAGGCCGCGGAGTGGGCGGATGCCGCCGAGGCCGCGTTCCGGGCCGAGGCCGCCGTCCGGGCGGACGACGACGGGTTCCCGGCCGGTGGTGGTGAGCTCCGGACCGAGAGTGACCGGGCCGAGGGCAGCGGGCTCCGGGCCGGCGGCGACGAGGAGGAGTTCGTCGTATGGGACCTGTTCTGCGGGGTGGGCGGCTTCGCGCTGCACTGCGCGCGGCCGCGTGAGGAGCACAGCTCCAGGAGGGTGATCGGTGTCGAGGTCTCCGCGGAGGCGATCGCGTCCGCACAGGCCACTGCCGCACAGCTCGGGCTCGAGGCGGAGTTCCATGCCGCGGACGCAACGACGTTCGCGAGCGGCGCGGGCACTGGGGCCGGGACCGCCGCGTCCGCCTCGGGCCCGCCCCTCCCCCGCCCCGACCTGCTCATCGTCAACCCGCCGCGCCGCGGCCTCGGGCGCGGGCTCGCGGAGTGGGTGCAGGACTCCGGCATCCGCGAGGTCATCTACTCCAGCTGCAGTCCGCGCACGCTCGCCCGCGATCTGGCTTCCATGCCGGCATACCGGGTGACCGCCGCGCGGCTGCTGGACATGTTCCCGCACACGGCGCATTCGGAGGTCGTCGTCCGCCTCCGGCGCACAGCGGGCTGAACGGCTCTGGACAGCTGAGAGGTCCGGGGGCCTGAGCAGGCCCGGTGGCCTCGGCAGGCTCCGGTGGACAGAGCAGGCCGGCTGCGAAGCCGGCCGAGCACGCCGACCGGGTCAGTCATGCCGGCCGAGCCTTTCGACCGGGTCAGTCACGCCGGCCGTTTCAGTCCGCGAGGACCGGCCAGGGGTGCGGCGCTCTGTCATCCGTGGAGAGAAGACCGGCGATCCACCCGTCGACACCGCCGGACTCCATGCGCAGCCCCCTGCGCAGCAGCCCTTCGTAGCGGAAGCCCAGCGCACAGGCTGTGCGGGCGGAGGCGACGTTGCCGGCCATCGCCCGCCACATGATCCTCTCGAGCGCGCCGCCCTCGGGGTCGAACCCCCAGTCGAGCACGGCGGCGCCGGCCTCGGCCAGCAGTCCGCGGCCGCGAGCCGAGGCGCCGAGCCAGTACCCGATCTCAGCCTCCCCCGCCTGCGTCCGGCGGAGGCTGATCATGCCGGAGAACCCCGTCTCCGCCCGGATGGCCCATGCGTATTCGGCATCGTCCGCCCACCACTGCCCCGTGAGCGCCACGAACTCCTCCGCGTGCGTGCGGGTGTAGGGCGAGGGCACCGTCGTCCAGCGCTGGACCTCGGGATCCTGGCAGGTGGAGAAGATCGCCCCGGTGTCTGCCGGCGTGGGTGCGCTGAGCTCGACGCGGGCGGTCTGCAGACTCACGGGTTCCATGTGCCGACACTATCTGCACAGGTCAGCCGGACACTAGGACCTGCGGCGCGAGCGAGGCGCAGGCCGATGCAGCCCTCCTAAGCAATCAGCAGAGCCCGTCCGCCTGCCCACGTCCGTGCCCTCGCCTACGATGCTGAACTATGCGCATCCTCCTGCGGTTCTGGCCCGACATCCGCCCCCGTGCGGTGCGCTATGTCGCGAGCATCCTCTTCGCGCTCGCGTCCACCGGGATCTCCCTGCTCATCCCCGTGCTCACCGGCCGTGCCATCGACGGTCCCCTCGCGGAGCGCAGCCTGCCGGGCCTCCTCGCGATCACCGGGCTCGTCGTCCTCGTGGGCACCGCCGAGGCCCTCTTCCAGCTGATCCGCCGCCTCCTCACCGCCGGCATGACCGCGGACTGGGAAGTGCAGTGGCGCCACCGCCTCTACCGGCATCTGCAGCGTCTGGACGTGGCCCGGCACGACGAATGGGACTCCGGGCAGATGCTCTCCCGCGCCACCAACGACCTCTCCCAGCTGCGCAGGTTCTTCGCCTTCGGGTTCCCCTTCCTCGTCATCACCCCGGTGCTCGTGGTGATCGGCGGAGTCGTCCTCGCCCTCATCCATCCCGTCTTCGCGCTCATCCTCGTGCTCATGGCCCTCCCCACGATGGCCGGCGTGGCCTGGTTCAACACCCGCTACCAAGTGGCCTCCCGCGCCGCACAGGACACGATGGGCGAGGTCTCCACCTCCGTGGAGGAGTCCGTCCAGGGCATCCGCGTGCTCCTGTCCTTCGGCCGGAGCCCCTGGGCCGCGCGGCGCTTCCGGCTGATCGTGGAGCGGCTGCGGGACCACGAGCTGCGGAAGGTCCGCCTCGACGCCTGGCTCTGGGGTGTCGTCATGCTCCTGCCGCAGCTCGCGCAGGCGGCGATCGCGGGGGTGGGAGCCTGGGGTGTGGTCGCGGGCTGGGCGAGCCTGGGCGACGTCGTCGCCGCCGTGACGCTCATGATGTACCTGCGCATGCCCATCGAGATGTTCGGCTTCCTCCTCTCCGACGCCCTCATGTCGCTGACGGCGGCCACCCGCTACTGGGAGCTCATGGACATCGCACCCCGCATCACCGCGCCCGAGGCCGGCTCGGCAGGGAGCACTTCGCAGGGATCTCCCGTGCTCACGGGCACCGCGGGCGGCGGAACCGTCTCCGATGCCGGCGGAACCGTCTCCGATGCCGGCGGAACCGTCTCCGATGCCGGCGGAACGGTCTCCGCGAGCCGCGGATCCCGCGGCGAGTCCCTTGCGGCAGCACCGCGCACCGCTCCCGCTGCGGAGCACTCTCCCGACGCCGGCGTCCTCGAGTTCTCCGAGGTGGTCTTCGCCCACGAGGATGCGGACCGCCCCGTCCTCGACGGGATCACGCTGCGCGTGGCGGCCGGCGAGACACTCGCGCTCGTCGGCACCACGGGCAGCGGCAAGACGTCCCTGGCCTCGCTCGTACCGCGCCTCTTCGACGTCACCTCCGGTCGCGTGGCGGTCGACGGCGCGGATGTGCGTGCGCTGCCTCTGCCGCACCTGCGCTCACGCATCGGCGTGGCGTTCGAGGACCCCATCCTCTTCTCCTCCACCGTACGGGAGAACGTGCTCATGGGCGCACAGGCCGTCGCCGGCGAGGACGGTGCGGACGGCGAGGAGCCTCCCGCACTCACGGACGCCCAGGTCTGGGAGGCGCTCGAGATCGCTCAGGCCGCGGACTTCGTCCGCGCGCTGCCCGCCGGGCTCGACACGCAGGTGGGAGAGCAGGGGCTGGCGCTGTCCGGCGGCCAGCGCCAGCGCATCGCGCTCGCCCGCGCGGTGGCGGGCAGGCCGCAGTACCTGGTCCTCGACGATCCGCTCTCCGCCGTGGACGTGGACACGGAGGACCGCGTGCAGCGCAGGCTCCGGGAGGTGCTCTCGCGGACCACCTCGCTCATCGTCGCCCACCGCCCCTCCACCGCCGCGCTCGCGGACAGGGTGGCGGTTCTGGACTCCGGCCGGGTGCAGGCCGTGGGCGGGCACGAGGAGCTGCTGGAGGCCTCGGCGGCCTATCGAGATCTCATGGGGGTGCACGCATGAACCGGAACCCGGAGGAGCCGGACACTCTGCCGGAGGACATCGCCGCACGCGCCCGGAGGCTGCTGGGCGAGCTCGTGCGTCCGCAGCTGCGCGGCTATGCGCTCCTCATCGGACTGCTCGCCGCCTTCGGCCTCGGCAATGCGATCGGGCCGGTGTTCATCGCCCGCGCACTGGACGAGGGCATCCCCGGTGCGGTCGCCGGCGACACCTGGGCACTGATGTCACCGCTGCTGGTCTTCGTCCTCATCACCGGTCTCACCGGTCTCTTCGACTTCGCCTCGACCCGCCTCACCGGCACGCTCGCGCAGCGGCTGATGGTGGCGCTGCGACGCAGGCTGTTCGACCACGTCCAGCGGCTGGGGATCGGCTACCACGAGAAGTCGACCTCCGGGCGGCTCGTGGCGCGGCAGACCTCGGACATGGAGAACATCCAGATCTTCCTCTCCGGCTCGCTGCAGGAGATGGCGATCGGCCTTTCGACCATGGGCGTGATCGCCGTGGCGCTGCTCGTCATGGACTGGCGCCTGGCTCTCGTGATCTTCGCCGGCTTCGTCCCGCTCCTCTGGGTCTCCATCGCCGCCAACCGCGCGCAGCGGCGCAACCAGCGCCGGACCCGCACCGCCATCGCACGGGTCATCGTGCAGTTCGTGGAGACGATGGGAGGGATCCGCGCGGTCCAGTCCTTCCGCAGGGAGCGGACCAACGAACGGCGCCTCGCCGCGGAGGACGCGAAGTATCGCGAGGCCACGGCCGCGAGCCTGCGGAACGTGGGGTGGTTCGCCGCGTCCACACGCTGGATCGGCAACCTCTCCATGGCCGGCGTCCTGTTCACCGGGGGCTGGCTGGTCATGGGCGACGGCCTGCAGGTGGGCGTGCTCACCGCGTTCCTGCTCTACGTCCGCCGCTTCTACGGGCCGCTGGACGAGCTGGTGCAGGCCTTCACCATGTACCAGTCCGCCCAGGCCGCGCTGGAGAAGGTCACCGCGGTGCTGGACGCGGAGCCCGAGGTCGTGGAGCCGTCCGTCCCCGTTCGCCTCCCTTCCCGGAGCGGGTCAGGGAACGGTGGAGCGGCGCTCGGTGCCGGTGCGGCTCCCCCGCCCGCAGGCGAGGTTCGGGCCGGTCGCACCGTCTCGTTCTCCGGCGTCTCGTTCTCCTATGCGGGCGGGGAGACGGTGCTGCCGGAGTTCGACCTGACGATCCCCGCCGGGCAGACCGTGGCGCTGGTGGGACAGACGGGCGCGGGCAAGTCCACGCTCGTCAAGCTCCTCGCCCGGTTCTACGATCCCACCGGCGGGACGATCCGCCTCGACGGCGTGTGTCTGCGGGATCTCGCGGACGCGCAGCTGCGGCAGTCCGTCGTCATGGTCACGCAGGAGTCCTACCTGTTCGGCGGGTCGATCGGCGACAACATCAGGATCGGCAGGCCGGAGGCCACGGATGCGCAGGTGCGTGCCGCTGCCGAGGCCGTGGGCCTGGCACCGTTCGTCGCGCGCATGCCGGACGGCTACGACACGGACGTGAAGAAGCGCGGAGGCCGCCTGTCCTCCGGCCAGCGGCAGCTGGTGAGCTTCGCTCGTGCCTTCCTCGCGGATCCGGACGTGCTCGTCCTCGACGAGGCGACCGCGCACCTCGACATCCCCTCCGAACGCCAGGTGCAGGCAGCGCTGGCCACGGTGCTGGAGGGACGCACCGCGGTCATCATCGCCCACCGACTCTCCACCGTGGAGATCGCGGACAGGGTCCTCGTGATGGAGCACGGAGAGATCGTGGAGGACGGCGCGCCGGGGGACCTCATCACCGCCGGCGGTCGCTTCGCGGGCCTGCACGCGGCGTGGGAGGAGTCGCGGGCCTAGGAGAATGGCGGGGAACGGAGGACTGCCCGGCAGATTGGACCGCAGGAGGCGACAATGGAGGAATCCGACCCGCGGCCGCAGACTGAGCCGGAACCGCCGGTGAGTGCAGGCCGCTGGGACGTGGAGCCGGACCGGCGCCGCCTCTTCGACCTCGATCCCGTCCTCGCGCTGCACAGCGGGCCGTGGAAGTTCGGCAACCGTCCTCGCGCCGGCCTCGTCCTCAAGGTCGTGGGCATCGTGCTCACTGCTGCGCTGGTTGCCGGCGTCATCGTCATGCGACTCACCGCGCCGCGGGAGTTCGAGGGGTTCGCCGCCTATGCGCTTGCGGGTGCGGTGATCTTCCTCGTGCTCGTCGTGTTCTGGGGTTGCGGTTCATTGCTTGCGGACGGCAGTGTGCGACACGCAGCCAGCGGCAGGAGCATGGTCAGCAGAACAGAGAAGTATCGGTGCACCACTGCCACGGCGGACTACATCCGCGCGCGGATGGCCCAGGGAGACCTCGACTCGGTCCACCTGGGCAATCGGATGTTCCTCGACAAGCCCGCCACGGGAGTCCTCACCTTCACGGTCTATGCGCTGCCCGGCAAGCACGAGGCACTCGCGTGCATGCACTTCACCCGGAAGGACGCGCCGGAGGAGCCGCTCATCTGGCCGCCCATGCCCACAGACCAGGAATTCATGGAACGGTTCTTCCCGCGGAGGTCGGAGAACATCTACGACTTCAGCAACTGAGGCGCGCGCAGCCGGCGGCCCGGGCGACGGCCTCAGTCCTCCGTGCCACGCGGGGACCGGGCAGAGCCTGTGCCCGAGCTCTGCTCCCTGCCCCGGACCGCCTCGTCCCGGCGCGAGCGTCCCTCGCCCGCACCTGCGTCGGAGCGGTCGATGAGATCGTGCAGCGTATCCCGCAGTGAGGCCAGTTCGTCCGCACTCATGTCCAGCGCCTCGAGGATGCTGGGCGGGATGTCGAGCGCACGCTCCCGCAGCGCACGCCCCGCATCCGTGAGGTCCACCATCCGCACGCGCTCGTCGTCAGAGGCGTGCACACGCCGCACATAGCCGGATCGCTCCAGCCTGGCCACCAGTGGAGAGAGCGTGGCCGGCTCCAGGTGCACCGCACGTGCCAGCTCCCCCTGCCGCCGCGGGCTCTCCTCCCAGAGCGCGAGCATCACGAGGTACTGCGGGTGAGTCAGCCCCATGGGCAAGAGCAGCGGCCCATAGAGGCCGATGACCTTGCGGGCAGCCACTGCAAGGGCGAAGCACACCTGCTCGTCGAGGCGGAGGAAGTTACTGGAACTCACCCTCCGAGCGTAACCCCTGATATCCTTAGTGCACTAACTTTCATCTGCATCCCCACCCCGCACGCCCGGACGAAAGGACCACGATGCCCCGCGAGGACACCCCTGCGCAGAAGCCCTCGGGCGAGGACGGATTCGGCCGGTGGTTCAGATTCTGGAACCGCTTCGAGTACGCGGTGCTCCACGTCATCGGCCCGCCCCGCCTCAGCGAGTCCATGGATCCGCGCGCACGGCTCAAGCGCGAGTACGAACGGCGCCGCACCCTCCACGAACAGTGGAAGGCAGCGCGGTGAGCTGACACACTGGCACCACCACCTCGACCGGGACGGGCGCTCATGAGCGGCCCCGCGCTCTCAGGCTCCCGCACCGAGCGGGCACTGCACCCGATGAGCTCAGGAGGACCGGCACCATGAATTCCTACGACTACGTCATCGTCGGAGCAGGAGTCGCCGCGGCCGCTGCCGCCGCGGCGATCCGGGAGAAGGACGCGAAGGGCTCTCTCGCGATCATCGGCAGGGAGGACGACGGCCCCTTCTACCGTCCGGACCTGTCCAAGACGCTCTGGCTGGACGAGAACGCGGGCCTGGACAACGGCTGGCTGCTGGATGACCAGATCGGCGCAGACCTGCTCACCGGCACCTCGGTGACGGCGATCGACACCGAAGCCCGCACACTCACGCTCTCCGACACACGCACACTCACCTACGGCCAGCTGCTCCTCGCCACCGGCGCCGAGCCTCGGACGCTGGACCTGCCGGACTCACCGCGCATCCTCACCTATCGCACCGTGGCCGACTACCGGCGGCTCCGGGAGCTCGCGAACTCCGGCACGCGGGCGGTCGTGGTGGGAGGCGGCTACATCGGCGCGGAGATCAGTGCGGCACTGCGGCAGAACGAGGTAGGGGTCACGCTCATCATGCCGGGCACCTCGGTCCAGGGGTCCATGTTCCCCGCGGACCTCGCCGCCGAGGTGACCCGCACCTACCGGGAACGCGGAGTCGAGATGGTGACGGGGACGCGTGTCACCGGCGCACGCACAGAGGGCGACACCGTCACCGTGTCGACGGACCAGGGCACAGCGCACACGGCGGACGTCGTCGTGATCGGGGCCGGCGTGGTCCCCAACGACCAGGTCGCACGGCTGGCGGGAATCACGGTGGACGACGGCATCGTGGTCGACGCCCGGCTCGCCACCAGCGCTCCACACGTCTGGGCCGCCGGAGACGTCGCCCGCTACCCGGACGCGCTGCTGGGCATGCGCCGGGTGGAGCACGTGGACAACGCCGAGCACCAGGGCACGGTCGCAGGGCGGAACATGGCCACCGCGCAGACGGGCTCCGGAGAGCCGGAGTCCTACACCTACACACCCATCTTCTGGTCGGATCTGTTCGACTACGGTTATGAGGCCGTGGGTGAGCTCAGCGCACAGGCGGACACCACGGAGGACTTCAGCGCGGACCGCAGCTCCGGGGTCGTGTACTACGCACACGAGGACCACGTACGCGGCGTCCTGCTCTGGAACGTGTGGGACTCGACCGACAAGGCCAAGGCCGTCATCGAGCAGACCGCCGTGGAGCCCAGGTCCGGCGACGAGCTGCGCGGGTCGATAGACCTCGGGTGAGGCGGTGCGCCCGGGGCGGCGGAGCTCGGGCAACGGGCCCCGGCCGGCGGACCTCGGGCAAGGGGCCCCGGCGTCCCGGGGACCGGCATCCGACGCGTCCGACGGCCAGCCTCGACGACAGGCGGCAGGCTTACGGCGAAGCCTCTCCCCTCCGGGAGGATGTCGAGTTCTCTTGACATGCACATGTCCACGATGCTTACCATCGACATGTCAAGAGAACTCGACATCGACGGTGGAGGGACGTGAGCGGCGTGGTCGCTGAGAGCTCTCCGGTGCGCACGCTGCGGAAGGCCGCCGGGCTCACGCAGGCGCAGCTGGGGGCGCAGGTGGGCGTCTCACGGCAGACGATCGTCGCAGTGGAGAAGGGCGACTACGCCCCCAGCGTCTATCTGGCGCTGCGCATCGCCCGTGAGCTGGCGACCACCGTCGAGCAGCTCTTCCCCCTGGAGGAGGAACAGCCATGAGCACCGCACAGCCGCATGAGTTCGGATCCCCGGGCAGGGGCACACCAGACAGCCGAGGCCACCGCTTCGCCCGGGAGCAGCGACGCTTCGCCCGTGCCGCCGACCGGATCACCGGCCTCACCGACCCCTCCATGGGCGATGAGCGCGAGAGGGACATCATCCTCCGTGCCGGCACGGTGTCGATGACCACGGCGATCTATACCTTCATCGGCCTCGGCCTGCTCCTCGCCGCGACGGGAGCCATACTGCAGTCGGGCCTGGCGATCCTCGCCTCGGCAGTGCCGAACCTCGCCTACTTCCTCTACTGCAGCAGCGAGGGCGTCGACAACGCGCAGGTGTACAGCCGCACCGCACCGCGGCGTCGCCGCTGGGGCTTGGCGATCGGAGCGATCTGTGCGCTCGTCTGGCTGGGGCTGCTCGCTGCCTACGCCGTCACCGGTGCCCCGCTCATCGACGTCAGCTGGGTGACGTCTCGGATGGAGAACACGAGCACCTGGACCGGAGCACTCGTGGGCGGTGTCGCAGGCATCGCGGTGACCTTCGTGGTTTTCAGGTTCATGGCCCGGTCCGGCCGTCGCCGCGCTGAAGCTGAGCGCACCGCCCCTGACGAGGACTGAGGCGAGCCGGCAGCGGTCGCGCGGCTAGAGTGGTCCACGTCCGCTCACCGCCGGCCGGATCCGCTCCCCCGGCACCGGGCATGCTCTGCAAAACGCACACCATTCGGACCAGAGAGGCGATCCCATGACGGTTCCCACACTCACACTCAACGACGGCAGGACGATCCCCCAGCTGGGATTCGGCGTCTTCAAGGTCGATCCGGCGGAGACGGAGCGCATCGTCACCGACGCTCTCGCCGCCGGCTACCGCCACATCGACACCGCCGCCGTCTACGGCAACGAGGAGGGTGTGGGCGCAGCGATCGCCAAGTCCGGCATCCCGCGCGAGGAGCTGTTCGTCACCACCAAGCTGTGGAACGACCGGCGCGGCGCGGACGACGCCCGTGCAGCTCTGAATGAGAGCCTCACCAAGCTGGGCCTCGACCACGTGGACCTCTACCTCATCCACTGGCCTACGCCTGCAAACGACAAGGTCATCGAGACGTGGGAGACCTTCGCGACGTTCCGCGAGGAGGGCCTGACCACCTCGATCGGCGTCTCCAACTTCGACCACCGCTTCCTGCCCGCGATCCTGGACACCGGCATCGTACCGGCCGTCGACCAGATCGAGCTCCACCCGCAGTTCCAGCAGGTCGAGACCCTGCCGCTGCTCGCTGAGCATGACATCAGGATCGAGGCCTGGGGCCCGCTGGGCCAGGGCAAGGTCGACTACGCAAGCACCGTGGTGGGCGAGATCGCCGCGGCCGTGGGTGCCACCTGGGCGCAGGTCGTCATCGCCTGGCACCTCGCCAAGGGCCACATCGTGTTCCCCAAGTCCAACCGCGCGGAGCGCATGGCGGAGAACTTCGCGGCCAAGGACATCGTCCTCACCGCCGAGCAGGTCGCCGCGATCGACGCGCTGGAGAGGAACGAGCGCGTCTCCGCGGATCCCGCCGAGGTCAACTGACCTGCACCCGGCCGACGGGTCCGCGTTGACACTCAGCCTCCGCATTGCGGCCCGGCCGCGGGTTCACAGCACGAAAGGTCCGGGTCACGACGCTGCGGCGTGACCCGGACCTTTCGTGCGCACCTCCGGCCGGCTCCGCCAGCAGCACGGAGGGGCCGGCCGTCAGCGTGGGATCAGACCGTCGTCGCGCCCACGGCAGCGGACTTCACCAGCTGTGCATACTTGCCCAGCACGCCGTGCAGGCGCGGGTTCTCCGGCAGCGTCCAGTCCTTGCGGCGCTCGGCCAGCTCCTCCTCGGACACACCGAGGTCGATGGTGCGCTCGGGGATGTTCACGCTGATGGGGTCGCCGTCGCGGACGAAGGCGATGGGGCCGCCGTCCACCGCCTCGGGCGCCACGTGGCCGATGCAGAGCCCCGTGGACCCGCCGGAGAAGCGGCCGTCCGTGATGAGGAGGACGTCCTTGCCGATCCCGGCCCCCTTGATCGCACCGGTGATGGCGAGCATCTCTCGCATGCCGGGGCCGCCCTTGGGGCCCTCGTAGCGGATGATCACCACGTCGCCGGCCTTGAGCTCGCCGTTCAGCACGGCGTCCATCGCCGGCTGCTCACGGTCGAACACGCGTGCGGTGCCCTCGAAGACGTCCGCGTCGAAGCCCGCGGACTTCACGACCGCGCCCTCCGGCGCGAGCGAGCCCTTGAGCACGGACAGACCGCCGGTGGCGTGGATGGGATTGTTGAGCGCGCGGAGGATCTTGCCGTCCGGGTCCGGCGGGTTGATCGCCTCGAGGTTCTCCGCCACGGTCTTGCCGGTGACGGTGAGGCAGTCTCCGTGCAGCAGGCCCGCATCCAGCAGCGCCTTCATGATGACCGGCACGCCGCCGATCTTGAAGACGTCGTTCATCACGTACTGGCCGAAGGGCTTGACGTTGCCGAGGTGCGGGACTTTGTCCCCGATCCGGCTGAAGTCCTCGAGGTCCAGGGGCACCCCCGCCTCATGGGCGATCGCCAGCAGGTGCAGGACCGCATTGGTGGATCCACCGAACGCCATCACCACGGCGATCGCGTTCTCCAGCGACTTCTTGGTGATGATGTCGCGTGCCGTGATGCCCTGGCGCAGCATGTTGACCACGGCATCGCCGGACTGACGCGCGTACATCGTGCGGTTGCGGTGGATGGCCGGCGGAGCGGCGGAGCCGGGCAGGGACATGCCCATCGCCTCCGCCGCCGAGGCCATCGTATTGGCCGTGTACATGCCGCCGCAGGCGCCTTCGCCCGGGCAGACCGCGCGCTCGATCGCATCGACGTCGCCCTCGGTCATCTTGCCGGCGCGGCAGGCGCCCACCGCCTCGAAGGCGTCGATGAGGGTGACCTCCTTCTCCGTGCCGTCGGAGAGCTTGGCCGTGCCCGGCATGATCGAACCGTTGTAGAGGAAGACGCTGGACAGGCCCAGGCGGGCCGCCGCCATGAGCATGCCCGGGATCGACTTGTCGCAGCCGGCCAGCAGCACGGAGCCGTCGAGGCGCTCACCGCCGAACACGGTCTCCACGGAGTCCGCGATGACCTCACGGGAGACGAGCGAGTAGTGCATGCCCTCGTGGCCCATCGAGATGCCGTCGGAGACGGAGATGGTGCCGAACTCCAGCGGGTAGCCGCCCGCTGCGTGCACGCCTTCCTTGGCCGCACCGGCGAGCCGCTGGAGCGAGAGGTTGCAGGGGGTGATCTCGTTCCAGGACGAGGCCACACCGATCTGCGGCTTCTGCCAGTCGTCGTCGCCCATGCCCACGGCCCGGAGCATGCCGCGTGCTGCGGCGCGCTCCAGACCGTCGGTGACGTCGCGAGACCGGGGCTTGATGTCCACGCCGGGCTTGGTGGGCGTGGCTGCGCGGGTGTCGTCAGTGATGCTCATGCCCTGATCTTAGGACCGCGACCGGCAGGCCCCTCCCGCAGGTCCCGCCATGCGGACCCGCGGGACGCCTAACGAAGGTCTGCGGGCACTCGTGCACCCCCTCACCTGCACTTTCGGCACGCCTGAGGTCCCGCTCCAGTCCCATATGGCAGATGCGCCGGGTGACCGTCTCACCAATAGAGAACGCCGGACTGCCCGAATGCGCCGGCCAGTGCCGATTCGGACGCGCAGCGCCGCTCCGGGGGCACGGAGCGGCTCAGTCGATCTCGACGACGTTGAGCAGCTTCTCCCCACGCCCCAGCCGGATGACCTGTTCGGTGAGGAGGTTCGCGATGCGCGGGTGGAAGGCGGAGGCATCGCCGCCCACATGCGGGGTGAGCAGCGTGTTGGGCGTGGACCAGAGCGGATGCCTCGCCGGCAGCGGCTCGGGGTCGACCACGTCGAGGGCCGCATGGAGGCGGCCGGTGCGCAGCTCCGCCACGAGCGCATCGGTGTCCACGACGCCGCCGCGGGCCACGTTCACGATGAGCGCGTCGTCCGGGAGCTTCGCGAGGAACTCCGCGTCCACGAGTTTCTCGGTCTGCGGGGTGAGCGGGGTGATGAGGACGACGACCTCCGCCGTCGGCAGCAGGCCCTCCAGCTCGTCGATGGCGAGGATCGGCCCGCGCTCGTCCTCGCGCGCCCGCGTGGCGACACGGGTCTGCTTGACCTCGAAGGGCGCGAAGCGGTCGAAGATCGCGTTGCCGATCCCGCCCGCGCCCACGATGACGATGTTCCGGTCCGCGAGCGAGCGCCGGTGGATGTGGTCCCACTTCTCCTTGAGCATGTCCCGGGCCGCGTCGTCGATGCCGCGCAGACTCGCCAGGGTGAGGGCCACTGCGAGCTCCGCGGTGGCAGCGGTGTGCACGCCCGAGGCCGTGGCGACCGTGACCTCCGGCCCCACCTTGCCCACAACCGCGTCGTAGCCCGTGGTCTGCAGCTGGACGTACTTGAGGTTCTTCAGCTCATGCAGGCGGTCGATCGTGGGTCCTGCATTCATGTACGGCAGGATGACCGCGTCGATCGTGTCCGGGTTGAGCCCGCGGGACTGATGCTCGGCACTCCAGACCACGAACTTCAGCCGTCCCTGCTGATGGTCGACGATCCGGGAGTCGATCCGCGCCCGGAGCTCGTTGTCCGGGAAGGCGATGGTGGTCACGAGACCGGCGGGCAGGTCCTGTGCTCCGGCAGACGTGCCGGCGTGTGCATTCTCACTCATGCCCACAGTGTGGCACGAGGGCCGGACGCGGGAAGAGGGTGTTCCGCAGTCAGGACAGGACGCTCACGGGACCGGGCACAGGTGGACCCTGATGCCGGTGCAGCCTGACCCGCAGCGCCCGTCACCCCACGGCACCGGCGATCTTCGCCGTGATCCGACCGAGCGCCTCGATCTCCTCCCGCGTGAGCACTTCGTCGAACACATGGCGCACCCGTTGCCGGTGCACCTGCCCCACCCGCACGAGCGTGTGGGCGCCCTCCTGGGTGAGGTGCACCTGCTGGACGCGGCGATCGTCCGGGTCCTGCTCCTTGCGGACCCAGCCGCGCTCCTCGAGGCTCCTCACCCGGTAGCTGAGACGCGGCACCGAGAACACCAGCCGCTCCGCGAGCACGGACATCGCGAGCACCCTGTCCGGAGCCTCCGCCAGCACCATGAGGATGTTGAAGTCGCCGAGGTCCACCCCGGAATCGCCCTTCATCCACTCCCCCATGCGCGTGGTGAGGCGCTGGGCGGTCTCGAAGTACGTCCGCCAGGCGGCCATCACGGCCGGTTCGGCGAGGAGTTCGCCGCCGGGTGCAGGCGGTCCCACCGGAAGACCCCCTCTCTCCTCCACCGCGCTCACCGTCCCAGCAGCTGCGCGAACGGCGTGACGGATTCCGGATCGAACTCATCGCGCATCCGGTCGAGACGCGCGGAGGTGCGCACCGACGCGCTGGGAGCAGGTTCGGCGGCGAAGGCCTCGGAAGCCTCCGCATCCGTACCGGCGGGCACCACGAGTGCCGCGAACTCCTCCGCGGCAGCGGTGATCCGCTCCCGCAGACCGCTCGCCGCACCCGCACCCCAGTCGTCGGTCGCGGCGAAGACGGCGGTGGGGAGCACGATGCCCTTGAGGTAGGCCAGGAGCGGGCGCAGCGTGGTCTCCGCGGCCAGAGAGTGGCGCGGTGTGCCTCCCGTGGAGCCCAGCAGCACGGGGGTGCTCGCGAGGGAGGCGTCGTCGATGAGCTGCCAGAACAGGGTGAGGATCCCCACCGGGGCGGCCTTGTAGACCGGCGCCACCGTGAGGACGCCCGAGGCCCGCCGCACGGCGGCGAAGGCCTCTTCCACCTGCGGCGCGGGCAGACCGGTGGCGGTGAGGTCCGCGAGGTGGCGGGCGAGCTCCCGCAGCCGCACGTGCGTGGTCCGCACCCGCAGGCCGCGGGCCTCGATCACGGAGGCCGCCTCGGCGAGCATGCGCGCGGCGAGGCGATCGGTGGTCGAGTCCTCGCTCATGCCGGCGGACACCGCGACGAGCTCGACGCTCTCCGCGGCACTGACGGCCGGGACGGTGGGGCTGTCTGAGAAGCGGGCATCCGTCATCACTGCCGCCCTCCCTTCTTCTCCTGCGCTGCGGCCTCACGCTCCTCGTGGGCGCGCGAGCCGGGAGCGCCGCCGGGCACCGGGTCCTGGCCCGCGAGGTGGCGAACGCGGAGCCACTCGTGCGTGGGGGCGTCCGGGACGTCCGCGGGGCGCGCCGCATCGAGCTCCTTGCGGAGCACGGGGACGACCTGCTCGGCCAGGATGTCGATCTGCTCGAGGACGGTCTTGAGCGGCAGGCCGGCATGGTCGAGGAGGAACAGCTGCCGCTGGTAGTCGCCGGCCCATTCGCGGAAGCCCGCGTAACGCTCGATGACCTGCTGCGGGCTGCCCACGGTGAGCGGCGTCTGCTCCGCGAAGTCCTCGAGGCTGGGACCGTGGCCGTAGACCGGCGCATTGTCGAAGTACGGCCGGAACTCGTGCACGGCGGCCTGGGAGTCAGCACGCATGAACACCTGACCGCCCAGCCCCACGAACGCCTGATGCGCGGCGCCGTGGCCGTAGTACTCGTAGCGCTGGCGGTACAGCTTCACCATGCGCGCAGTGTGGCTGGTGGGCCAGAAGATGTTGTTGTGGAAGAAGCCGTCGCCGTAGTAGGCGGCCTGCTCCGCGATCTCCGGGCTGCGGATGGAGCCGTGCCAGACGAAGGGCGGCACGTCGTCCAGCGGCCAGGGCGTGACCGTGAAGCCGTCCAGCGGCGTGCGGAAGTTCCCCTCCCAGCTGAGGTTCCGCTCACGCCACAGCCTGTGCAGGAGGTTGTAGTTCTCCACGGCGAGCGGGATGCCCGCGCGGATGTCCTTGCCGAACCAGGGGTAGACGGGCCCCGTGTTGCCGCGTCCCATCATGAGGCTCACCCGGCCGCCGGCCAGGTGCTGCAGGTACGAGTAGTCCTCCGCGATGCGCACCGGGTCCGTGGTGGTGATGAGCGTCGTGGAGGTGGAGAGGTGGATGCGCTCCGTCTGCGCAGCGATGTGCGCCAGCAGCACCGGCGGGTTGGCCGGCGCCACGAACGGCGGATTGTGGTGCTGGCCGGTCGCGAAGACGTCCAGGCCTGCCTCCTCCGCATGCTTGGCGATCGTGAGCATGGACATGATCCGCTCGTGCTCGCTCGGCGTCGTGCCGTTGGTGGGATCGGTGGTGACATCGCCGATCGTGAAGATGCCGAACTCCATGACAGCCCCTTTTGGTTGCAGTTTCAATCACTTGGTGAAAAGTTTAACCATCAGTGGCGAGCAGATGTTCCCGCCGAGGAGTGCGACTGGTCACAGGCAGGGCGAGGGGACCCTGCAGCCGTCACCACCGCTCATCCACTCAGTCATATAGGCTGAAACCAGACAGAGTGTATGGAAACACTGCATGGAGGAGATCCGATGACGCAGCTCCCGCCCGATCCGGACGCACTGGCGGCAGTCGAGGAGGACAGCCGTCGCGGCTTCCTCGGCACGCGCCGGGACCCGCTCATCCGCGCGGCATCCGGCGCGGAGGTCTATGACCTGGACGCCTATTCCTTCCTCGGGGAACCGGCCCCGGCCACCGCGCATCCCGTGCTCTGGGAGCATTCGCGACGTGTGGCCCGCCACGGCCTCTTCGAGGTCTGCGAGGGCGTGTTCCAGGTGCGCGGGTTCGACCTCGCCAACCTCACCCTCGTGGAGGGAGAGAGCGGGGTCGTCGTCATCGACACGCTCACCTGCACCGAGACCGCCGAGGCCGCTCTCGAGCTCTACTTCGCCCATCGCGGCCGGCGCCCCGTGGCAGGCGTCGTCCTCACCCATCCCCACGTCGACCACTTCGGCGGAGTGGCCGCGGTGCTGCGACAGGGAGCCGCGGAGCCCGTCCCGGTCCTCGCCCCGGAGGGCTTCCATCACCACGCCACGAGCGAGAACGTCGTCGCCGGCCCTGCCATGCGCCGCCGGTCCGGGTACATGTACGGCGGTGCGCTCCCCGCGGGCCCCGCCGGCCATGTGGGCTGCGGGCTCGGACAGCGGGTCGCCGCGGGCACCACCACTCTCACGGAGCCCACGGACTCGATCCGGGAGACCGGCGAGACGCGAGAGATCGACGGCGTCCTCCTCGAGTTCCAGCTCACTCCCGGCACGGAGGCCCCGGCCGAGATGAACATCTTCCTCCCCCAGCGAGGCGCCCTGTGCCTGGCGGAG
Source organism: Brevibacterium salitolerans (assembly GCF_039531405.1). Lineage (NCBI taxonomy): Bacteria > Bacillati > Actinomycetota > Actinomycetes > Micrococcales > Brevibacteriaceae > Brevibacterium > Brevibacterium salitolerans. The sequence goes on from NZ_BAAAPZ010000017.1 coordinate 242,468, forward strand.
AACGCGGTGCACACCCTCCACAACATCATCACCCTGCGCGGTGCGCAGGTCCGCGACGCCAAGCGGTGGTCCGCCTACCTCGACGAGACGCGCAGACTCTTCGGCCATCGCACGGAGGTCGCCTTCGCCACGCATCACTGGCCCCCGTGGGGCCGCGAGCGCGTGGACGAGTTCCTCTCCGTGCAGCGCGACGTCTACGGCTTCATGCACGACCAGACCGTCCGCCTCATGAACGACGGCCTCACTCCCGAAGAGATCGCCGAGACGCTCACCCTGCCCGCAGCACTGGCCGCCTCGCCCGTGGTCCGCGGCTTCTACGGCTCGCTGAGCCACAACGTCAAGGGCATCTACCAGTTCTATCTGGGCTGGTACGACGGCAGTCCCGCCCACCTCTGGAAGCTCCCGCACCGCGCCGGCGCACGGCGCTGGATCGACCTGCTGGGCGGAGCGGAGAAGGCCGTCGGACATGCCCGGCGACTGCTCTTCGGGGAACAGGCCGAGGCGGCCGGGGCTCCGCAGCGCACCGAGGCGATCCGCACCGCCTCGGTCGAGGACCTGCGCTTCGCGGCGGAGCTCCTCGACGCCTGCGTGTTCGCCCAGCCTGCGCCCGCACCGGGGGCACCGCCTGCGCCGGCCTCGGACACTCAGGCGGACGCACCGTATGCAGTGGCACCGTATGCAGAGGCCCGCGAGCTCCTCGCCGCCGTCTTCGAACGGCTCGCCCACGGCTGCGAGAACGCCGTCTGGCGCAACGAGTACCTCACGGGAGCCGCAGAACTCCGGATGTCCTCCCCCGCCCGTGCTGCCCGTGCCGCCGGGGAGGCCGAGGCCGCCCGCGCTGCCGGACCCACCCCGGCGGCCGCACCCGCCGCCGGGTCCCCACGCGGACCGGTCCAGGGGCGCAACCAGCTGGCGCGGGGGCTGGGGCCGGCGGACGTGCTGGACTCCTGCGCGGTCCGCCTCGACGGTCCGGCGGCCGCCGAGACCTCCCTCAGCTTCGATCTGGTAGAGCTCGACGCCGCGGGCGAGGCAGTGCGGGTGCACCGCGCGCACCTGCGCAACGGCGTGCTCCGGCACAGCTGCGAGGAGATCGCCGGGCGCACGGAGCACACCGCAACGGACTCCGATCCCGAGGCCCAGCTGAGCATCCGCGTCCCTCCCGGGCAGGCCGCGCGACTGGCGCACGCCGGGCTGGACGGGTTCGACCACAGCGGCGACCCTGCGGTGTGGGAGCGGTTCCGCAGCCTGCTGACGACACCGCGGCGACGCTTCCCCATCGTCGCACCGCACTGACCCGGCACGTACTCCACCGGGCGACAGGCACGGCGAAGGGCCCGGCGGAGGGAGCTCCCTCCGCCGGGCCCTTCGGCTCAGCCGGCGATGCGCATGGTCTTGGCGACCGGCAGCCCTCCGATCACCCGCTGGCTGAAGCCCTCCGCGGCCGTCAGCTGCGCAGGCAGGTCGCTGAGCGGCACGACGATGCCGTCCTGGAAGACCTGCTGCTGCAGATCCGCGTAGATCGCGCAGCGCTTCGTCTCATCCGGTTCGGCCATCGCCTCCCCCAGCATCGCCAGGAGCTCAGGGTGGGGATCGCCGGTGCTGTTGCGTCCGCCGTCCTCCGTCGTGGGCCCCACCACCCGGGAGAGCCCGCCGTAGACGGTGCCGGAGAGGTTGATGAGGTTGATGACCGCCATGTCCCACGAATCGGGCTTGCTCGCAAGCTCCGTCGCCAGCCCGGCGTTGTCGACGGTGCGCAGCTCCACCTCGGCCCCGGCCTCGTTCAGCACCTGGTTGATGTAGGTGTTCCCGGCGCCCTTGCCGACGGCCTGGGTGCCCAGCTGCACGGCGGAGACCCCGTCCAGCGCCGCCGAGGCCGCCTCGGGATCCGGGGCGAGCAGGGCGTCGGGGTCCTCATTCACGCACGGCACCGTGTCGCCCACGAAGCTGTCCGCCGGGGTGCCCAGCCCGCCCGTCGCCGCCTGCACGAACGCCTGCCGGTCGAGGGCCTGCGCGACTCCCCGCCGTGCCTCCGCGTCTGCGAACGGCTTCCCCTCCCTCTCGTTGAAGAGCAGGAACAGGTTGCCGGTGGAGAACCTCTCCGCGGTGAAGCCCTCCTGGTCGTCGAAGCGCGTGAGGGGTTCGCCCGTGAGCGTCGCCAGATCGAGATCGCCCGCGATCAGGCTGTTCGCGATGCTGTTGTAGTCGGCGCTGACGGTGTAGCTGATGCGCGCGGCGGGCGTGCCCTCGAGAGGTTCGGCGTACTCGGGGAAGGTGTAGCCGGACTCCCTCAGCTCGAAGGAGACGCTGGCGCCCGGGGTGAAATCGCCCAGGGTGTATGCGCCGGAGAAGGCTCCCTCGACGGTCCCCTTCGCGGTCTCCTCCGGGTCCTCGAGCCCCGCGGGGCAGACGATCCCGGTCTCCGGCATCGTGAGCCCCGGTCCCATGTCCGCCCAGGGAGTGTCCAGCTCGATGGTCACGGTGCCCGCCTCGTCGTCGGCGGAGACCTCCGGTGTGGACGGGCCGAACACGAGATCCTTGTTGTTGGAGACCTCCGTGAATGCCTCGAGCGAGTCCTTGACGACGGTGGCCGTGATCGGCGTGCCGTCTGCGCAGGCGGCTCCCTCGCGCAGGGTGAACGTCCCCTTCTGCGGCGTCACCTCCCACTCAGCGGCGAGCTCACCGGCCAGCGCTCCTCCCTCGTCCTGCGCGAGCAGGGTGGTGTAGAGGAGGCCGTTCGCGGTCGTGCCGGGGACTCCGGAGGAGGTCATCGGGTTGAAGCTGGACGGATCTGCGATGAGCGTCGACCTGATCGTGTCGGTGGTCGTTCCGCTCTCTCCCGGTGCGCCGCCGGAACCGGTGGTGCAGGCCGACAGCGTCAGTGCTGTCACCAGCAGCCCCGCGGCGGCGGGGACGAGGCGGTGAGATCGGCGGACGACGGCGCGTCGGCCGTGAGGTGGAGTGTGCATGGTTTCTCCTCATCGAAGGAAGGGGGATCGAAGGGCGGGCGGGCTCGAGGCGAGGCCGCGGGGCGGAGGTCGTCACCGCGCCTGCAGGGACTGCGCGATGCGCGCGAGGACGGGTTCGAAGAAGGGGATCGGAAGATCATCGGCGACCGGATGCGCCCCGAAGAGGGCGATGACCGCCTCACGGTGCGGTGAGACGTACAGGCGCTGTCCGGAGCGGCCGCGGGCGACGAGCGCGCCCTCCCCGTCGAGCGGCAGCCACCAGGCCTGGGAGTAGGCGAGGACCGGGCGGCCGTCGGGGCGCCGGTCCCCCGTTCCCAGCACATCGCCCGCAGGCCCGTCCGGCACGCGGAAGAGACCGGCGACGAGGGAGGCGGGCAGCACCTGCGCACCTGCCGCCTGCCCTTCGCAGCGAAGCGTCTCACCGATCCGCGCAAGGTCCGAAAGCGTGCAGGAGAACCGGCCCGACACCAGTTCGCGGCCGGTCGTGTCGAGGGAGAACTGCGCGTCCTCCACGGCACCGATCCGCGAGTGGAGCAGGGCGGAGAGCAGCTCCGCGACGGGCTGTCCGGTCACCCTCCGCACCACCTCGCCCAGCGCCTCGGTGTTGCCGTTCTCATACCGGAAACGGACGCCGCCGGGCCCGTCCGCCCGGGTGGTCGCCAGCCGGTCCAGGAGAGTCCGCGGCCCGCTGTACCCCGCCGGCGGCTCCACCATCCCCACGGCCGCGAAGAACGCGCGCGCCTCCGTCTCCTTGTGGAACGGCCGGTCGCCGTAGCGCACCTGGGTGAGCATGTGCAGGCAGTGGTCCACCAGCGCCTCGCCCAGGCCCGTGCCGGCGAGTTCGGGCACGTAGCGGCGCACGGGCCGGTGCAGGTCGATCTCACCAGCGCGGACGAGGCTGATGAACAGCAGCGCGAAGACGGACTTCGAGATCGAGGCGGTCACGTGCAGATCGCGCGGACGGAGGCCGTGCCGGAACTCCTGGTGGACCGCGCGCCCCCGATGCAGGACGAGGAGTGCCGTGGAGTCCGCGCTGTCCAGGAATGCGGACAGCGGAACATCCTTCCCGTGCGGCCCGGGGACCGGGAGGCTCCCGAGTGCCGGGTCCGCGCCCGGGTCCGGCAGGGCAGCCGGAGGACCGTCGCCCCTGCGCACACGCCGCGTGCGCATGCGCTGCTCGTCGTCGATCATGTGCGCGCGGATGACGGCGGGATCCCGGAACCTCGCGGCGGGATCGCTCTGCGGCGCCTGGGCAGTGGTCATGACAGTGCGAATCCCTTCGCTCCGGGGATCGAGTCCAGCAGCGTCCGCGTGTACTCCTCAGCCGGAGCCGCGAACACGCTGTCCACCGGGCCGGTCTCGACGATCCGCCCGTGGCGCATGACGACGATGTCGTCGCAGACCTCCTGCGCGACCGCCAGGTTGTGGGTGATGAAGAGCATCGAGTGATCGGCGCCCTTCTCCCGGAGCTCCGCGAGCAGCCGGACCACCCCTGCCTGCACGGAGACGTCCAGGGCCGAGGTGATCTCGTCCGCGACGATGAGCTCGGGTCCGATCGCCAGGGCACGCGCGATCGCGATCCGCTGCCGCTGGCCGCCGGAGAACTCATGCGGATAGCGGCCGGCGAGCTCCGGATCGAGCTGCACCTCGGCGAGCACCCGCGCGATCTGCGCGGCATGCGACCGCACACTCCCTCGCCTGGGGTCGAAGGCCTCGGCGAGGGTCTGCCCCACCGTGCGCCGCGGGTTGAGGGAGGAGTAGGGGTCCTGCGGGACGTACTGGACCCTGCGGTACAGCGCATGCCGCTGGGCTCGCCGCGGCCGTGCGACGTCCTCGCCCACGACCTCGAGCTGCCCGCTGTCGATCCGCAGCATGCCGACGAGGGCCTTGGCCAGCGTCGACTTGCCGGAGCCCGACTCGCCCACGAGGCCCACCACCCGTCCGCGCTCCACCTCGAGGTCGATGTCCCTGAGCACGTGGTGGGAGCCGAAGCTCACGTTGAGCGCCCGGGTGCGGACCACCAGCGGAGCCGGATCCTTCCTGCCTGCGTGCATCATTCCTCCTCCGCGCCGGCGAGGATCCGCCCGCGTTCGGTGTCGATCTCCGGCACGGCGTCCAGCAGCGCCCGGGTGTAGGGATGGGAGACCTCGCCCCGGTCCAGCTGAGCGGCGGGGAGCTCCTCGACGACCTCCCCGCCGCGCATGACCACGACGCGGTCGCAGAGCTCCCGCACCACTCCCAGATCGTGCGAGATGAAGAGGATCGCGGTCCCCAGCCGCTCGCGCAGGGCCCGGAAGGCACGCAGCACCCCCACCTGCACGGTGACGTCGAGGGCTGTCGTCGGCTCGTCCGCGATGAGCAGGGAGGGACGGGTCACGACGGCGGCCGCGATCATCGCCCGCTGCCGCATCCCGCCGGACAGCTGATGCGGGTACTGCCGCATGCGCAGCTCCGGCTGCGTGATGCCCACCGCCTCGAGCGCCTCGATCACGGCGGCCCGTGCCTCCTTCCGGGGCACTCCCATGTGGGTGCGCAGGACCTCGGTGAGCTGCGGACCCATCGTGCGGGAGGGGGCGAAGGTGGTCCCGGGGTCCTGGTAGATGAGGGCGATCTGCCGTGCGAGCTCCGCGGCGGCAGGGCTGCCCAGCATATTCATCTCGCCCACGCGCAGCTCCTCGGCGCTCTGTCCGAGCTCGTCGGCGAGCAGACCGGCGACGGAGAGCGCCGTGAGCGACTTCCCGGATCCCGATTCGCCCACGATGCCGACGATCTCCCCGGGCTCGACGTGGAGATCCACGCCCCGGACGAGCGCGTCCCCGCCCTCGGGGGCGCTCACCCGCAGATCGCGCACCCGGACGAGCGCGGTGTCCCCCGGAGCGGGGACGGCCACGGCACTCGCGGCCCGGGGCCGGGGCGCCCAGCGGCGCGAGGCGCGCGGGTTCGCATGCGCGGCGAGCCCGTCCCCGATCAGCATCGCCGCGACCGAGGCGAGGACGATCATGACCGCAGGCCCCAGGGCCTCGGCCGGCTGGGTGTAGAGCGCCTCGAGACTGTCGTTGAGGAGGGACCCGAGGTCGTACTGCGGCTGCTGCACGCCGAGCCCCACGAAGGACAGCGCGGAGATCTCGACGAGGACCGTGGCGAAGATCGTCGTGGAGAGCACGAGCAGCGGCTCCGCCATCGAGGGGATCATGTGCCGGGTGGCGAGGTGCCACGAGCCCACCCCGAGGAACCGGCTCGAGAGGAAGTACTCGGCGCGGGCCGTGCGGCCGGCGAGATTGGCCGTGACCCTGGCGAAGCCGGGGATGCCCGCGATCCCGAGGGCGATGACGGCGGTGGTCGCCCCCGGCAGCAGGATCGCCGCGATGACGAGAGCGGTGATGAGGGTGGGGTAGGCGACCGCGGTCTCCAGCAGGCGCAGACACCATTCCCGCACTGCGCGCGGGGAGAGCCAGATCGCGACGCCCGCGGCGAGGCCGCCCAGCACGGAGATCGCCGTGGCGCACACGGTCATGACCAGAGTGAGACGGGTGGCGACCAGGACGCGGGCGAGGTTGTCCTGGCCGAAGTCGTTGGTGCCCAGCGGGTGCGCCCCGCCGGGCGGCAGCGCGACGTCGTCGGTGAACTGGTGCGCCTGCTGTGAGACGAGGAGCGGTGCGAACACGGCGACGAGCACGAGCGCCGCCATCACGACGACTCCGGCGGTGAAGGCCGGCTTCCAGAGTGTGCGTCTGCGTGCGGTCATCAGGCGGCCTCTCCGTCGAGGGTGCGGGGATCGACGAGCGCGAGGACGATGTCGACCACGAGGATGAGCAGGGTCGCGAGCACGCCCAGCAGGAGGATGATCCCCCGGATCACGGGGTAGTCCCGCTGGGTGATCGCCTGGACGATCCCGGTGCCGAGCCCGGGCCAGCTGAAGACCGTCTCCACGACCACTGCGCCGCCGAGCATCCCCGCGAGGATCAGACCGGAGAGGGTCAGCGTCGTGGTGAGGAGGCTGGGAAGCACGTAGCGGGACGTGATGTGCCACGTGCTCAGGCGCCATCCGCGCGCCGTGCGGACGTAGTCCTCCTCGAAGATCGACGCCGCCTCACGGCGCACGATGCGGGCGAGCGCGCAGGCCGGACCGATCATCACCGCGGCCGTGGGCAGGAGGAGCGAGGACAGGGTGGCGGCTCCGGACGCCGGCAGCCAGCCGAGGTGGATCGCGAAGACGTACACGAGCAGCGTCGCGAGCACGTAGTTGGGGACCGCGAAGACGAAGCTGGTCAGGGCGTTGAACACGTGGTCGACCCCCGGGCGGCGGCCGCCCCGGGTGAGCAGCGCCGCGCCGGTGCCCAGCGGCACGCTGATGAGCAGGGTGAGGCAGATGGCGATGAGGGCGATCTCCGCGGTGAACGGCAGCCGTGCGAACACCACCGAGGCGACGGGAGTGCCCGTGGCGAAGGAGGTGCCCAGGTCGAAGGTGAGCACTCCGCGGAGGTACTGCGCGAACTGCACGAGCAGCGGGGCGTCGAGGCCGAGGGACTCGCGCGTCCGCTCGATCTGCTCCGCCGTGGCGCCCTCCCCCGCGGCGACGACGGCGGGGTCGCCGGGCAGGAGCGGGACGATGAGGAACGTGATGAGCAGCAGGAGCGCGAACGACAGCAGCACTCCCCGCCCCTGCGCAGCGCGAACCGCGCCCACGGGTGAGCAGCCGGCCGGGACCGCTCCGCCCCCGGCGGACGGGTGCCGACCGATGCACCCGATGAGATGGCCAGCGCCATGAGCAACACCTCCTTGTGTCAGTGCGACGAGACATGCCGGTCGCGGCGCAGGAGGCCGGTTCGTCAGCATGTGTGTCAAGGAACATAATGTTGCTTTTCAGACAGCATGTCAAGATTTTGAAGCCGCGTGGCCTAGGCACGCAGAAGGCGCCCCCTCACGCGGAGGGGGCGCCAGATCGACCGGGAGGCACGGGTGAGGCGGGACAGAGCCGCACGCAGCGCCTGCGGCCACGGACGCCGCGGCTCGCCCCTTCTGCGGACGCGTCGCCGCCCGCAGAGGGAGGCGAGCCGCTCAGGGACCCGGGCTCGCCGGCTCCGCACTCAGCGGCTGCCCGAGCTCGCCCTTCGGCACCTCGGGCACGGCGTCGAATCCGCTCGCCCACATGCGGCCGTGGATCGAGAGGTCCGTGAGGATCCGCGCCACCTCCGCCGCGCTCATGGGAGGCACCTCGGGCTCCAGCCACCACTGGAGGACCGTCACCTGCTCCCCCACCCAGGCACGGGTGAGGATCTCCGGGTCCAGCCGGAACTGCGCCCCGGTGAGCTCCGCGCGCTTCTCGAAGATCGCCCGTGAGGACGCCGTGCGCTCGTCGACGAACCTCCGCAGGGCGATCCCGTTGCCCTCGCCCCGCAGGATCACCCGGTAGGCGTCCCGCTCCTCAGCCGCATGCTCGAAGAGGATGCGCACGGCATCGCCGGAGAAGTACGACCGCTCCCGGAGGCGGAGATCCGCCAGCCTCTCCCGCAGCCCCTCCTGCAGATCCAGGACGATCTGAGTGAGCAGGGCCTGCTTGTCCTTGAAGTAGGCGTAGAACGTCGCCCGGGAGATGTCCGCCTCCTCCGTGATGTCCTCGATCGTCACGGATTCGTATCCGCGCTCAAGGACGAGCGAGACGATCGCCTCCTTGAGCGCCCTCTTCGTCCTTCGCGTCCTGCGATTCTCCGCCATGGAATCTCCCCTCCGTCCCGTCAGCCCCACCTGCCGGCACCGGCAGGGGCCCTGCGCACCTGAATGCATCATCCCCTCTGGACGGCGGCGACCAAAGTTGTACACTGTGTCTGATTTTAGTCACACCGTCGTGAGGAGAAGACCCCCATGCTCAACCTCGGGTACTACATCGCCCGCGCAGCGCAGCACTGGCCGGACCGCGAGGCGCTCGTCGCCGGGGACCTCCGGCTCACGTTCGCCCAGCTGGACGCCCGCAGCACGGCTCTCGCCGGAGCACTCGCGGGCCTCGGCGCCGGACGGGGCACGCCGGTGGCCACCTATGCCGGGAACACGGGCGAACTCGTGGAGATCGAGGCGGCGCTGTACAGGCTCTCCGCCCTGCGGGTGCCGATCAACGCCCGTCTGGGAATCGAGGAGACGGCCCACATCCTCGGGGACGCGGGTGTCCGCGTGCTCTTCACGGACGAGGAGCACCGGGAGGCCGCGGCTGAGGCCATCACCCGCAGCGGCGCGCACACGCGCCTCGTGGTGCTCGGGGAGGACGGTCCGGAGGGCTATCGGAGCTTCCTCGCCTCAGGCGAGGGCACGCCCGCCGAGGCCGTCATGATCGACGCGGAGGAGTCCGATCCCTGCGTGCTCAACTTCACCTCGGGCTCCACCGGGAAGCTCAAGGCGGCGATCCAGACGGTGGGCAACCGCCTCGCGAACATGCGCAAGCGCCTCATGAGCCCCGGGGACGCCGCTGCCGAACCCCGCTACCTCGTCGCCGGCCCCATCACCCACGCCTCCGGCATGGGGATCCTCGCCGCACTCTCCCGCGGCACCACCATCGTCGTCCTGCCCCGCTGGGACCCTGCCGGATTCTTCCGGCTGGTGCGCGAGGAGAGGGTGACCTCGACCTTCGTCGTCCCGACGATGCTCCACTCCCTCCTGGACCACGGGGTCGACCGCGGCGACGTGGCGACGCTGGAGAGCCTCACCGTCGGCGGAGCCCCGGTCAGCCCGCAGCGTCTGCGGGAGGCGGTGGCGGCCTTCGGGCCGATCATCGCCCAGGGCTACGGCCAGGCCGAGACCACCAGCGGAGTGACCACCCTCAGCCGGGAGGACATCGTCCGCGGCATCGAGGAGGATCCGGAGATCCTGCTGTCCTGCGGGCGGGCGGTCTTCGACTCCGAGGTCGCGGTCCTCGACGACGCCGGCCGGCGGGTGCCCGCCGGCGAGCTGGGCGAGCTCGCCGTACGCGGGCCGGACTGCGTGCACGAGTACTGGGGCGCACCGGAGCTCACCGCGGAGACGTTCGTGAACGGCTGGGTGCGCACCGGCGACATCGCATACATCCGGCACGACGGCTACGTCTTCATCGTCGACCGGAAGAAGGACATGATCATCTCCGGCGGCTTCAACATCTACTCGACCGAGGTGGAGGCCGCGCTGTACGAGCATCCCGATGTGCACGAGGTCTGCGTGGTCGGCTCCCCGGACGCGCAGTGGGGCGAGGCCGTCACCGCGGTGGTGGTGCCGAAGGCCGGCGCCGCACCCACCCCTGAGTCCCTCATCGAGTTCTGCGGCACGCGCCTCGACCGCTTCAAGAAGCCGCGGCGCGTGGACTTCGTCTCCACGCTCCCGGTCAACCGCAACGGCAAGATCGACCGCAGGCAGGTCCGCGCAGGCTACTGGGCCGGCGCGGAGAGAGCCGTCTGAGCACGTCCGCCCACCCCTCCCCACCCGAATGGAGCACTCATGTCGTTCTCACTCGCACCCGACTACTCGAACCACCCGCTCGCAGAGACGGTGACCCACCTGCGGCGCTATCTCGACGGCGAGCTCGCGGAGTACGAGGCCCGCCTCGGCCTCGGGCCGGAGACGCCCTACGACCGCAGCGTGCTCGAGCCCGTGTGGAAGCGGGCGTACGAGCTCGGCTTCTACGGCGTGCATCTGCCCGAGGAGTACGGCGGGAAGGGACTGAGCCACTCCGAGCTCGCCGTCCTCAAGGAGGAGGTCGCGGCCTCCGGACGCGTCCTCTCCCAGAGCGTCCTGGGCGACATGGGCGGACCGCTGCGCGCGGGGGCGATCTTCCGGTACGCCACTCCGGAACAGGTGGAGCGCTACCTGCTCCCCGTGGTGCGCGGTGAGCGCGCCTGCTGCTTCTCGCTCACGGAGACGGACGCCGGTTCCAATGTGCGGGCCATGACCACGACCGCGACGCCGGACGGCGACGGATGGCGCATCGCGGGGAGGAAGGTGTTCTCCTCCGCAGGACCGTTCGCGGACTTCTCCGTGCTCATCGCCCGGATGGCGGGGACGGAGGAGGCCTACTCCGCCTTCCTCGTCGACCTCGACTCCCCCGGCGTACGCGTCCTGCCCGGTGAGACGCCCATGTCCGGCCAGCACATCGAGGCGGACATCGAGCTCACGAACGTGCGCGTGGAGCGGAGCCAGCTGCTGGGCGAGGAGGGCCGGGGACTGCGGATCGGCCTGGGGCGGGTGACGACCAACAGGCTCCTGCACTGCCCCTCCGTCCTCGGCCAGGTGCGACGGGTCCTCACGCTCACGCTGGACTTCGTCTCCTCCCGGCAGGTGGCCGCCGGACTCATGTCCGGCCTCCAGTCCGTGCAGCACACGCTCGCGGAGATGACCACCGACTACTATGCGGCGCGCTCGATGACCTACGACGCGCTCGCCGCGCTCGACCGGGGTGAGGACATCATGCCCGAGGCATTTATGTGCAAGCTCTTCGTCGCGCAGAAGGCCTTCTCCATCGTCGACATGGCGCTGCAGCTCCACGGCAAGGCCGGGATGGTCCACGGCGCGGAGATCGAGTGGATCTGGCGGAAGGTGCGGATGTTCCGCATGCTCACCGGTTCGGACGAGATCCAGAAGAACGGCATCGCAAAGGCGCTGCTGCAGGGCTGAGGCCTCAGCCGCCCGCCGCCGAGTGGTGCCTGCCCAGGGGCAGGACCAGCGGCCGACCGGAGACGGGATCGCCGATCACACGGGAGCGCAGGCCGAACACCTGCTGCACGGTCTCCTCCGTGAGCACCTCCTCGCTGGTCCCCTGGGCGTGCACGGTGCCCCCGTGGACCGCGACGAGCCGGTCGGCGTACCGGGCGGCGAGATTGAGGTCGTGCAGCACCATCACGATCGTGGTGCCCTCGCTCCGGTTAAGGTCGGTGAGGAGGTCCAGCACCTCGACCTGGTGGGTGACGTCGAGGAACGTGGTGGGCTCGTCGAGGAGCAGCAGCGCGGACTGCTGCGCGAGCACCATCGCGATCCACACCCGCTGCCGCTGTCCGCCGGAGAGCTCGTCCACCGGCCGCTCGGCGAGGTCCGCGGTGCCGGTGCGCAGCAGGGCACGGGCCACGGCCTCGTCGTCCGCCGCGGTCCAGCGGGCGAAGAGGCCCTGGTGGGGATGCCGTCCGCGGCCCACGAGATCGGAGACGACGATCCCCTCCGGCGCCAGCGGGGACTGCGGGAGCAGTCCCAGCACCCGCGCCACCTCCTTCGTGGGCAGTGCGTGGATGGACTTCCCGTCCAGCAGCACGGTGCCCTCGGCCGGAGCGAGCAGCCGCGCCAGGGATTTGAGCAGCGTGGACTTGCCGCACCCGTTCGCACCCACGATCACCGTGATCTGCCCGGGCTCCAGCTCGAGGTCGAGGTCCGAGATGACCGAGCGGTCGCCGTAGGTGAGGCTCAGACCGCTGGCCCGGAGCGAATGGTGTGCGGCGGGCCCGGCCTGCGCCCGGACGTCCTTCCCTGCGGTCACTGGGATCCTCCTGTCACGCCGGAGCGCGCGCTCCGGCTCGTCCGGGCGAGCAGATAGATGAGATAGGGCGCTCCGACCACGCCCGTGACGACGCCCACCGGGAAGCGGACCCCGGTGGCGAACTGCCCTGCGAAGTCCGCGGCGAGCACCAGCAGCGCGCCCACCAGGGCCGCCGGCAGCAGCGGCGGGCCCGCGCCGCGCAGGAAGCGCGCGGCGATCGGACCGGCGAGGAACGAGACGAAGGCGATGGGCCCGGCCGCCGCCGTCGCGAAGGCGATGAGGACCACCGCCAGCACGATGAGCATGATCCGCGTCCGCTCCACCGGCACACCCAGGGCCGCCGAGGCCTCCTCCCCCATGCGCAGCGTGTCCAGCCGGCGCGAGAGCAGGAACAGCCCCGGGCCGGCGAGGAACACCGCGCACAGCAGGGGCAGCGTCTGCTCCCATGTCGAGTTCTGCAGGTTCCCGTGCAGCCAGCGCGTCGCCACCTGGAGGTCCCACTGCGCCGCTCGCGCCAGCGTCCAGGAGACGAAGGCCTTGAGCATCGCCGCGATCCCGATCCCCATGAGGATGAGCCGCGTGCCGGACATGCCGCCGCGGTAGGACAGCGCATAGATGAGGCCCGCCGTACCGAGCGCGGCGAGGGTCGCCACCAGCGAGACCGCGGTCTCCGAGAGCGAGAGGACGACGATGGAGAAGACCGCGGCCGCCGAGGCCCCGGAGGTGATGCCGATGATGTCCGGGCTCGCGAGCGGATTGCCGAGCATCGTCTGGAACGTCGCCCCCGCCATGCCGAACGCCGCACCGGCCAGCAGCCCCGTGGCCGCCCGCGGCAGCCGGAGCTCGCCCACCGTGAAGCTGGCGCCCGGCACGGTCCGTCCCGCGAGCACGCGCAGCACCTCCCCCGGCGAATACGCGGTGTGGCCGCACATGAGCGAGACGGCGAGCATGGCGGCGACGAGCAGCGACAGGCCCAGGCACACGCACGCGTACCTGCGCCTCCGCGAGCGCCGGCCCGCTGCGACGGCCGCGGTGGCGGAGCCCAGGGGGCTGCCCGCGTCCGGGGGGCCGGCGTTCACGTGACCCGGGCCCTCGGTGCGTGCGACCACGGTGCGTGCGACCACGGTGCGTGTGACCGCGGCGCGCGTGGCCTGTGCGTTCGACGACCGGCCGCTCACAGTTCACGCACCTTCATGCGACGCACGATGAGGATGAAGACGGGCGCACCCACGAAGGCCGTCACGATGCCCACCTCGAGCTCCTCCGGACGCGTGACCACGCGCCCCAGCACGTCCGCGACCGTCAGCAGCACCGCACCCGCGAGGGCGGACAGCGGCAGCAGCCAGCGGTGGTCGGGACCGAACAGCAGCCGGCACACGTGCGGAACCACCAGGCCGACGAACCCGATCGGACCGGCCACCGCGGTCGAGGCCCCGCACAGGATGACGGCGCCCGCCGAGGCGAGGATCCGCGTGCGCCCCACGCTCACCCCCAGCCCGCGGGCCATCTCATCGCCCAGTGCGAGCGAGTTGAGGCCTCGGGCGGAGAGGACCGAGAGCACGAAGCCCACCAGCAGGAACGGAACGACGCGGGCGAGCGACTCGTAGGTGCCGCCGCCCACTCCGCCGATCTCCCAGAAGCGGAACATGTCCATCACCTGAGCGCGCGGCAGGATGATCGCCGAGGAGAGCGAGGACAGCGCGATGGTCGTCGCCGCTCCCGCCAGCGCCAGCTTGAGCGGCGTGGAGCCGCCGCCTCCCATCGAACCGATCGTGTACACGAGGACGCCGGTGAGGGCCGCACCGGTGAGCGCCACCCAGATGTACCCGTGCGGACTGCTGAGTCCGAAGAACGTGATCCCGACGACGACCGCGAGCGCGGCCCCGTTGTTGATGCCGAAGATCGTCGGGTCCGCGAGCGGATTGCGGGTCACTCCCTGGAGGACGGCGCCCGCCGTGCCGAGGGCGGCACCCACGAGGAGGGCCAGCAGGGTGCGCGGGATGCGCTTGGCGACGGCGGCCTGCGCGACGGTGTCCTGCGCGCCGCCGAGCGCGGAGAGGATGTCGTCGAACCCGACGGTCCTCGCGCCGAACGCCACCGAGGCCAGGGCCGCCAGGACGAGGACCGCGACGATCCCGGCGAGCGCGAGAACCCGCACGGTGGGCGCAGGACCGGAGCGCGATTCCTCCGCGCCGTCCCGCAGCTCTTCCGCCCGTGCGTCCCGGGCCGGCGCCTCCGCCCGTGCGCCCGCCGCCTGCGTGCCGCCGGTCCCCGCGCCCGTCTGCGTCACCGGCTCTGCGCGGCCGCGGCGTCGACGGCGTCCAGTGCGTCGTCCATGTGCGCGGACTCGATGTTGAGCGGCGAGGGGTTGAGCGCGGCCGCCACGGGGCCGTCGGCCGGGATCTTCGCGATCGCGCCCTGCTCCACCGCAGGGATCTTCTTCAGCAGCGCGTCACCGGTGAGGAGGTCGGCCGCCTCGGCGTCCCCGCCGTAGGTGAGGACGACGTCGACGTCGGAGAAGGAGTCCGCCGCGGTCTCAGCGGACTCGGAGAACATGAATTCCTCGGTCTCCTCGCTGCGCTTCGCCACGGCCGCCGGCGTCTCCATGCCCAGCTCCTCGAGGAAGGCCACCCGGGGGTCATGGGTGGTGTAGAGGGAGATCGAGCTCAGATCCGTCGGCTCGGCGTAGACGTAGGCGCCGGCCGCACCGGCCAGGTGCTCTCGCGCCTGCGCCTTCTCGTCGATGACGCCCTCGAGCCGGGAGATCTCCTCCTCGGCCTCGGCCTCCTTGCCCAGCGCCTGACCGTCGATGCGCAGGGTGTCCTGCCAGGTGCTGCCCCAGGGGGTGTCCGGGTAGGCCGCCACCGGGGCGATCTTGCTGAGCGTGTCGTACTCCTCCTGGGTGAGTCCCGAGTAGCCGGCCAGGATGACATCGGGCTGGGCGTCCGCGATGGCCTCGAAGTCGATGCCGTCGGTGGGATCGTAGGTCGCCGGCATCTCCGCGCCCATCTCCTCCACCTTGTCCTCGACCCAGGGCAGGACGCCGTTGCCGTCGTCGTCGCCCCACGTCGCCTTCTCCATGATCACGGGGACGACCCCGAGGGCGAGCGCCGCCTCGTGGTTGCCCCAGGCCACGGAGGCAACGCGCTCCGGCGGGGCCTCGACAGTGGTCTCGCCGAAGGCGTGCTCGACGGTGACGGGGAAGCCCTCGCCCGAGGCCGCCCCGGAGTCCTCCTCCGCAGCTCCGGACCCGGAGCAGGCGGAGAGGACGAGTGCGGACGCGGCGAGGGCCGCAGCGGTGCCGTGGACGGTGCGGCGAGTGGTGTGCATGAGCGGTCGTCTCCTCGGGGCCTCGGCGGCCCTCATCAGAACTGCATTAGGAAAGATCATCATGCTCGAAGTCGAGCGACGCGAGCACGGAGGACAGCGTACATCATTAGGGTAGGCTTGCCTTAATTTGTTCGAGATGCGCAGGAGTGCCGCCGCGCGTCTCAGCGCTCCCGGGCGGCAGGAACGGCAGGTCGTCCTGCGACCTCGCCCGGCTCCGCACTGATCGCTCGATCTGTTGCGAGGGTCGCACTGCTCGTACACACTGTGCTCCAGGTCACTGCGCAGTCTGCTGTGACCGGGCCGGCACCTCGGCCCCGATGTCCATCGACACAACGGAGTGGTTATGACAGATCACAGACCTCCGGAGAGCGTCTCCCCCGGCGGCCCGCCGGCGGGAGGCCCGGGCGTCGACTACGTCGCCGTGCAGGAGTCCCCTGCCTTCAGCGGCCTTCGGCGCACCCACCGCAGCTTCGTCTTCCCCCTGGCGGTGTTCTTCCTCCTCTGGTACGCGGCCTATGTCCTCCTGGGCGCCTATGCCCACGAATTCATGGCCCGGCCCGTGTTCGGCACGATCAACATGGGCATCCTCCTGGGGCTCCTGCAGTTCGTCACGACGTTCGTCATCACCACCGCCTACGTCATGTACGCCAACCGCCGCCTCGACCCGCAGGCCGAGGCGATCCGCGCTGACCTGGAGAAGCAGGAGGCCGCCGCATGACTCAGGCACTCGCACAGCCCGTCCTCGCACAGGCCGCGGAGACGACGGAGAACAACCCCGTCCTCAACATCTCCATCTTCCTGGCGTTCGTCGCCGTCACGCTGGTGATCGTGTTCCGCGCGAGCAGGAACAACAAGTCCGCCGCTGACTACTATGCGGGCGGCCGCTCCTTCAGCGGCACGCAGAACGGCTTCGCCATCGCCGGCGACTACCTCTCCGCCGCCTCGTTCCTGGGCATCGTGGGAGCGATCGCCCTCAACGGCTACGACGGATTCCTCTACTCGATCGGCTTCCTCGTGGCCTGGCTGGTGGCGCTGCTGCTGGTCGCGGAGCTCATGCGCAACACCGCCAAATTCACGATGGCGGACGTGCTCTCGTTCCGCCTCAAGCAGCGCCCCGTGCGCATGGCCGCGGCCATCACGACCCTCGCGGTCTGCTTCTTCTACCTGCTCGCCCAGATGGCCGGGGCCGGCGGCCTCGTCTCACTCCTCCTGGGCGTGGACTCCAGCGTGGGGCAGTCCGTGGTGGTGGCCGTCGTGGGCGCCGTGATGATCCTCTACGTGCTGATCGGCGGCATGAAGGGCACCACCTGGGTCCAGATCATCAAGGCGGTGCTCCTCATCGCCGGCGTCTTCGTCATGACGATCTGGGTGCTGGCGCTCAAGGGCTTCGACTTCAGCGCGCTGCTGGACCAGGCGGTGGAG
Organism: Brevibacterium salitolerans; assembly: GCF_039531405.1. Classification (NCBI taxonomy): domain Bacteria; kingdom Bacillati; phylum Actinomycetota; class Actinomycetes; order Micrococcales; family Brevibacteriaceae; genus Brevibacterium; species Brevibacterium salitolerans. The sequence continues at coordinate 259,664 of NZ_BAAAPZ010000017.1, forward strand.
ATGTCGCCGCACGGCGAGGCCCTCCTGGCTCCGGGCATCCAGTACGGAGCGCTGCCCATCGACTTCGTGTCCCTGGCGCTCGCGCTCGTGCTGGGCACGGCGGGGCTGCCGCACGTGCTCATGCGCTTCTACACCGTCCCCACGGCACGCGAGGCGCGCAAGTCCGTCGTCTGGGCGATCTGGCTGATCGGCGTCTTCTACCTCTTCACCCTGGTGCTGGGCTACGGTGCCGCGGCGCTGGTGGGCCCCGAGGTCATCTCCGCGGCGCCCGGCGGGCAGAACTCCGCCGCTCCGCTGCTGGCGCAGGCACTGGGCGGACCGCTGCTCATGGGCTTCATCTCCGCCGTGGCCTTCGCCACCATCCTCGCGGTGGTCGCCGGCCTCACCATCACCGCCTCGGCGTCGTTCGCCCACGACATCTACAACAGCGTGTTCAGGAAGGGGAAGGCGGACCAGAAGCAGGAGGTGAAGGTCGCGAAGATCACGGTGCTGGTGATCGGTGCCATCTCGATCATCGGCGGGATCGGCGTGCAGGGTCAGAACGTCGCCTTCCTGGTGGCGCTGGCCTTCGCCGTGGCGGCGAGCGCCAACCTGCCCACCATCCTCTACTCCCTCTACTGGAAGCGATTCACCACGCGGGGCGCGGTGTGGAGCATGTACGGCGGACTCATCAGCTGCGTCCTGCTCATCACCTTCTCCCCCGTGGTCTCCGGCTCCGAGACCTCGATGCTGGGGGCCGGGGTGGACTTCGCGCTCTTCCCGCTGTCCAATCCGGGCATCGTCTCGATCCCCCTGGGCTTCCTGCTGGGCTGGCTGGGCTCCCTCACGGACTCCGGCACGGAGAGCCCGGAGCTCGCCGCGGAAATGGAGGTGCGAGAGCTCACCGGCCACGGCGCGGAGCCGCCCGTGGAGCACTGAGCGTCTGGGGCCCGGCCGCCGGGGCTCCAGCCGCCGGGCCTTCGACCGCGCTCCCGTTCTCGAGTGCCCACGTCACCCAGCCGTTCTCGCTGAACCGCTCGGGCGACGTGGGCACTCGTCCGCGCCCGCCTCTCCACCGGTGCCCCTCCCCTGGCAGACTGGGGAGGATGACCACCGCACCGCTCCCGCCCCTCTCCCCCCTCCGTCCGCGCTCCTCGGACGGACAGCCCCCCGTGGGTGGCCCTCATCCGGGAAGCCCGGAGGCCGGGAGCAGCCTGCGTTGAGTGCGGCCGTCCTGTGCATGGTGCTCACTGCGGCCGTGCTCCACGCCGTCTGGAACATCGCCGCCAAGCGGGCGGACGGCTCCGGCGCCCTGTTCGTGTGGGCGTACCAGGCGGCGGGGGCGGTGCTGCTCACCGGCCCGGCGGCGGTGCTGCTCCTCCGGGATCCGGAGGCTCTCACACCTCGCGTCCTCGCCGCGGCCGTCGTGACGGCGCTCCTCCACATCGGCTACGGCGTGAGCCTGCAGAAGGGATATGCGCAGGGAGACCTCTCCGTCGTCTATCCCGTCGCCAGGGGCACGGGACCCGCGCTCACACTCCTCATCGCGGTCGCGGTGCTGGGCGAACGACCCGGAGTGTGGGCGGCGGCGGGTGCGGTGGGCATCGTCGCGGGCATCGTCATCGTGACCCTGCAGGGCCGTTCGTCCGTCTCGGGCTCCCCCGACCCAGCCACGCTGCGACGGGGGCTCCTGTGGGGCCTGCTCACCGGCGCATTCATCGCCGGCTACACCCTCTGGGACGATCATGTGGTGGGCGCCGGGGAGGTGAGCCCGGTCCTCTACTTCTGGCTGTGCAGCGCGCTGCAGGCCCTCCTGCTGGGACCGGTGGCCGTGCGCAGGCGCAGCGAGCTGCGCGGCCTCCTCACCCGGCGGTGGGGCACCGTGCTCACCGTGGGCGTGCTGTCACCGGCCGCCTACATCCTCGTGCTCTTCGCCATGCAGCAGGCTCCGGTCTCGCTCATCGCGCCGCTGCGGGAGACGAGCGTGGTGATCGGACTCGTCCTCGCCCGCATCCTCTTCGGCGAACGGGGGCTGGCCTCCCGGCTCGCGGGTGCGGCGCTGGTGGTGGCCGGGGTGGCCCTCATCGCAGCGGGCTGAGTCCCGCTGCGATGAGGGCAGTGAGTCCGGGCGGCCCGGGCTCTCACGCGGTCAGATCCAGAGTGCAGGATCCGTGAGCACGCCGTCCGGAGTGAGATGCCCCTCCTCGTCGGCGGGACGGGAACGCGGGAACTTCACCTGGGCCGGCACACCCACCGCGGTGGCTCCGGCCGGGACGTCCCGGACGACCACCGCATTGGCCCCCACGGCGGATTCGGCGCCGAGGACCACGGGGCCGATCACCTTGGCGCCGGAGCCGATCACCACGCCGTCCTCGACGGTGGGGTGCCGCTTCTCCTGCTTCATGGACCGGCCGCCCAGGGTCACCTGGTGGTAGAGCATGACGTCGTCGCCGATCTCCGCCGTCTCCCCGATCACCACGCCGTTGGCGTGGTCGATGAAGAAGCGGCGGCCGATCCTGGCGCCGGGATGGATCTCCACGCCGGTGAGCGTCCGGACCGCCTGTGAGAGCAGCCGAGCCGGGGCCTGTCCGCGGCCCGCGGGCAGGTTCCACATCCGATGGAGCCCGCGGTGGGCCCAGATCGCGTGGAGGCCGGGGTAGGAGGCCGCGATCACGAGGTCGTTGCGAGCGGCCGGGTCGCGTCGTCGTGCGGTGTCAAGGTCCTCGCGCAGCGTCTGCCGGACGGCGGGGCGGGACAGCCCGTAGGCGGCCGCCGCACCCGCGACCAGGAGCGCGCCGCGCAGGGCCGTGCGGCCCAGTCCGCGCAGTGGTGCACTCATGAGGAGATCACGCGTCCATGTACTCCGCGAACAGCGGGGTGGTGAGGTACCGCTCACCGAAGTCCGGGAGGACGACGACGACGCGCTTGCCCTGGAACTCCGGACGGGAGGCGACGGCCTCGGCCGCAGAGAGCGCTGCACCGGAGGAGATGCCCACGAGGAGGCCTTCGTCCTTGGCGAGCTGGCGTGCGGTGGTGAACGCGACCTCGTTCTCCACGGCCTGGACCTCGTCGTAGATCTCCGTGTCGAGCACCTCGGGCACGAAGTTGGCACCGATCCCCTGGATCATGTGGGGACCGGCCTCGCCCTTGCTCAGGAGCGGCGACGCGGCGGGCTCCACGGCGACGAGGTGTGCCTTCACACCGGCATTCCGGAACGCCCGGCCCACCCCGGTGAGGGTGCCGCCGGTGCCGATGCCCGCGACGAACACGTCGACGGAGCCGTCCGTGTCCGCGAGGATCTCCGGTCCGGTCGTCGCCTCGTGGATGGCGGCGTTGGCCTGGTTGGCGAACTGACGGACGAGGACGGCGCCCTCCGCGGCGAGGGACTCCGCCTTCTCCACCGCACCGCGCATGCCCTCGGCCTTGGGCGTGAGCTCGAGGGTCGCACCGAACGCGCGCAGCAGCGCACGGCGCTCCTTGGACATCGACTCCGGCATCGTGAGGATCACGGTGTATCCGCGGGCCGCTCCCACCATCGCCAGCGCGATGCCGGTATTGCCGCTGGTGGCCTCCACGATGGTGCCGCCGGGCTGCAGCTGGCCGGACTTCTCCGCCGCGTCGATCATGGCGACGCCGATCCTGTCCTTGACGGAGTTGGCCGGGTTGGCGGACTCCAGCTTGGCCACGATCTCCGCACCGGTGCGCTCGCTGGCCTTGTTGAGGCGGACCAGAGGGGTCCCGCCCACGATCTGTGTGACATCAGAGTGAATGGTCATAAGTCCTTCTTCCGTTCCTTCGCGGTTGGGCCGCTGGCTGCGGTCCCGTGAGGTCCCGCCCCCTGTGCGCCTGCTGCCGGACGACCGGTGGCGAGCGCACGGTGGGACGGGCGCAGATGGGTCTCATCATGACGCGCGGAGAACGGACGGCCAGGCGGCGTCGAGCTCCCCGCTCATACACCAGCCAATGGCTTCAGCTGCTGATTGTCGTGCGTACTGACGATCCTAACCGTCTCACTGTCGGATCTGTTCCCGTGGGGTCACACCGCGGGAGTCACACCGCATCGTCCGACGTGAGGGTGACGCGGAACCAGTTCAGTGTCCACGCGCAGCCGGCCCGGTGCACACGACATGCGCACCGGGCCGGCGAGGTGCAGGGTGGCGCAGCCGCAGCGCTCAGGCGCCTTCGCGCAGGGAGGTGGCTGCCGGACCGGGCTTCACCCGTGTCGCAGTGGTCTCGATGATCTGGGAGTCGAGGAGCTCCTGCCACCAGCTCGCCAGTTCCGGCACCTCAGCCATGGACATGGCGTAGACGGTGGAGTCTCCGGGCTCGTTCTGCACGCGCCGGTTCACACCCTTGGCGTTGATCCCCAGCAGTGCCGCCACCGGCTCGATGTCCGCACGGCGCAGCCCGCCGGAGCGCGCGATGGGCTGCCCGGCACCCATCCATTCCAAGAGCGCGAGGACGGCCTCACCCTGAGCGGCAGGAGCCTCAGCGGCTGCGGGAGCTGCATGTCCGGAATCGGACTCCCCGCCCGGGACCGCTTCCGTCCCTGAGGCGACAGGCACCTCGGGGGACGCGTTCGCCTGCGCCTCCACGGCCTCGGGCACAGGTTCTGCCGCAGCCGCCGGTGCCGTGCTGACCCGGCCTGCGCTCTCCTGCGGCCGAACGGTCTCCGGCCGCAGCTCTGGATCAGATGCCGGAGCTGCGAGGGAATCCGCACGCACAGGCTCCGGGGCGGAGAAGACCTCTCTGAGGCTCGTGACGCCCGGAGCCTCGCGGAGCAGCAGCTCCTGGCCCAGCGCCGCAGCGTCAGCGCCGGTGCGCTTCGCGGCGGCGAGGAAGAATCCGGTGACGGCGAGCGCGCTGCCCTCCAGGACCGCGGTGCCGGCGTAGCGCAGGATGAGGCTGCCGAGCGAGTCACGCGCACGGCCCTTGCGGGCGATGGCGAGCACGTCGACGGCCGCGTTGCGCGAGCGCCGATCCCAGCCGGTCTTCTTGGGCACCTTGGGCACCGGGATGAGCATGGATGCGGGAGTGAGCTCCGCGTCTGCGTGCCAGGTGTCGATGAGCTCCAGCGCCGTGCCGATCACCTGCGCCACAGAGGGCAGCGCCGGGGTGGGATCCGGTTCCACGGCGCGCAGGAGCGCCTGGGCGACGGGCAGCTGACCGGCAATCACCGCCTCGGCGATCTCACCCAGCAGGGCGATGCTCTGCAGGCGGCGCTCCCCCTCCGCGGAGAAGAGGAGGTCGTTGCGTCTGCGGGTGGCGCGGGCGAGTGCGGCGTCGAGCCGGTCCGGGTCGATGCTGGAGGGATCGTCGAGGTCGATCCCCTCCTCCTCGAGGAACGGTGTGAGCTCTTCCAGGCTCTCCTGCGAGAGCTCCGGGTTGTGTTCGACGCCCGGAGCGATCTCCGGGCCGGTTGCGGGGATACCGAAAGCACTGGACATTCTCGCGAGTCTAGCCAAGCGGGCGGCCGACCACGTGGAGTTCGAGGCGTGGACAGCGGGCCGTGCGGTTGAGATGCGTCACGCCCGGCATGTCTCACGCCGTGCGCACGGGCACTCGCCGCCTGCTGCCGGATACGATTGCCCGCATGTCTATTCATCCCATAGTCGTGTACGGCGAGCCCGTCCTCCACCGCCGGGCCGAGCGCGTGACGGAGTTCGACGACGAGCTCCGCACCCTCGTCGCAGACATGTACGAGACCCTCGCGGTGTCGAACGGAGTGGGCCTGGCAGCACCGCAGATCGGCGTGGGCAAGCAGATCTTCGTCTACGACGCGGACGACGAGGACGCGCGCGTCCGCCGTCGCGGAGTCTTCATCAACCCCGTCCTGGTGGGATCCAAGGTGCCCGAGGGCCGCCCCGACCCGGAGACGGAGTCCGAGGGCTGCCTCTCCGTGCCCGCCTTGGACTTCCCGCTCAAACGCAGCCAGAAGGTGACGATCACGGGCGTGGACGAGAACGGGGAGACCGTCTCCCTGGCCGTGACCGGCTGGTTCGCCCGGATCATGCAGCACGAGTACGACCATCTGCAGGGCACGCTCTACGTGGACCGTCTGCAGGACAAGTGGAAGCGGCGCTGGAAGCGTGCGCAGAAGGCGGAGGGCTACGACGTGCCCGGACAGTCGTGGATGCCGGGAGTGGACCCGGACCCCTTCGGACACGACCTGGATACCGCGGAGGACTGAGGGCGAATCGTCCCGATCCCGGCTACGCTTCCTGTCAAGCACTGCCCATGCGCAGAAGGGCGTGCACTCCGGCCCGGACACGGGCCGCATCGAGAGGAACCGCAGCATGGACCCCCACAAGGCAAAGGCGCCGCAGAAGCCCACTCCTGCCTTCATAGGCGCCTCATGGGCAGCTCTGCTGCTGGGAATGGGAGCCTTTCTGATCGGGCTCTGGAACGCGGAGATGGAGCTCAACGAGAAGGGCTACTACTTCACCGTTCTCATGTTCGGTCTCTTCGCCGCAGTCTCCCTCCAGAAGACCGTGCGCGACCGGGCCGACGACATCCCCGTCACCAATCTCTACTACGGGCTGGCATGGTTCTCCGTCGTTCTCACGCTGACTCTGCTGGCAGTGGGTCTGTGGAACGCCGGCAGCCTGTCCCTCAGCGAGAAGGGCTTCTACGCCATGGCGTTCGCGCTGAGCATCTTCGCGGCGATCGCGGTGCAGAAGAACGTGCGGGACCTCGCACAGTTCAAGCCGGATGAGGACGAGGAGCCTCCTGCGGAACCCCCGCTGGAACCTCCGTACAACCCATACGCGGGCAACTACTGACGGTTGCCGACCGCGCGGCTTCAGCTCAGCCCACGGCCAGGTGCTACCCATCTCGCCCGACTATCGTGAGCACATGCGCGCACTCATCTCCCTGATCCTCAACATCATCTGGCTGCTCACCGCGGGCTGGTCGCTGTTCCTCGGCTACGTCGTCGCGGGTGTCCTCGCCTGCATCTTCATCGTCACGATCCCCTTCGGCGTCGCCTCGTTCCGGATCGCCGGATTCGTGCTGTGGCCCTTCGGACGTGAGGTCGTGGAGTCACGCACGCCCGGTGCGATGGGCGCGCTCGGCAATGTCATCTGGTTCGTCATCGCCGGCTGGTGGCTGGCCCTCGGCCACGTCGTCACGGCGGTGGCGCAGGCGGTGACGATCATCGGCCTGCCGCTGGCCTGGGCGAACCTCAAGCTCATTCCGGTGACCTGCTTCCCCTTCGGCAAGGAGGTCGTCTCCTCCGCCGATTCCCGCTCCCGGATGGTGCCGACGGCGCGGGCGTGAGAGCGGAAGGCCCGGCTGAAGGGGCTCCGCGCGAATGCGACTGAAGGGCCCCGGAATCTCACCGATTCCGGGGCCCTTCTCCCTGAGCGGATGACGGGGATCGAACCCGCGACCTTCAGCTTGGGAAGCTGACGCTCTGCCAATTGAGCTACATCCGCACGCGCTCTCACGCGAACATGCATGAGCATACTCCGTCGCCTCGCTGAACGCACATCCGGTGAACCGCGCGCAGCGGATGTGCCCGCACTCGCCTCAGCGAAATGAGCGGGCACATCCGCTCAGCCTGTCACGAGCTCCCAGAGCCCGCCGGGTTCTGCTGCGAGCGCGGCTTCCGTCACCTGCCGGTCCCACGATGCCAGCGAGCCGTATTCGGAACGCCAGGTGAGGGCCGCGCGCGTGCTCAGATGGAGAGGATGCTCCAGCGTCGTGCCGATCGCCCCGTGCACCTGATGCGCACTGCGGACCACCGCCGAGGCCGCATGGCCGACGCATGACCGTGCGGCCGCCACCAGGAAGCCCAAGTTCTCACTGCTCCATTCCGTGGCCACCGCTTCCAGCAGTGCCGACTCCGTGGCTGCACGTGCCAGGGCGCATTCTGCCGCCATGTCTGCCAGGTGCGCCTGCACGCCCTGGAACTTCGCCAGCGGCCTGCCGAACTGCGTGCGTGCCCCTGCGTGCCCCACCGAGAGGTCGAGCGCCGTGTCCAGTGCCGCACACACCTGGACGGCACGCACCAGTGCACTGCGCAAACGGAGCTGCTCCACGACGTCCGCAGAGATCTCCGTACCGACGAGCGCACTCAGGTCTGCCGCAATCGCATCGCGCGGCTCCCCGGCGGCGTTGCGTCCCGGCGTGATCACCACGGAAGCTGCGGCCACCTCAGCGACCAAATGCCGCCCGCGGTCCTCCCACACCAGCAGGATGCTGTCCGCAGCACTGGCCCACGGCACGTGCGCGGCACGACCGGAGCCGTCGAGGACTGCCACAGTGCGCACCGCATTGCCGGACGCTCCTGCTCCAGTCGTCGAGGAGTCGACCGTTCCCGAAGCATCGTCCGGATGTGCGTCTGCCGCCGTCAGTCCCGCAACCTCACGCAGCCACTCGGCAAGGAGGTCGTTCTCCGCCAACGGAACCCTCACGCCATGACGAGCAGCCGCGCTCAGGAGCTCTGCGGCCTCGGCCCAGCCCGCGCCGCTCCCTCCGGCCTCTTCTGCGGCAGTGAGCCGTGTGAGGCCCAGTTCTTCCAGCTGCGCCCACAGCGCCACGTCGAGGCCGGCCTCGGGCGCAGCGGAATGAGGCACGGTGGCTCCAGCCGAGGCTGTCTGCCGGTTCTCCGCGTACCGCGCAAACACCGACTCGAACAGATCCACGAGATCGGGATCTGCCTCCAGCCCAGCCGCCTGCAGGCTCAATGATCCTCCGTCTCCGATACCGCCCCCGCGTGAACCGAGGTTCTCCGCCTTCGTTCCGTCCGTCTCCGGCATGCCCGTCTCCGCCCTCTTCGTCTCCGTCCTGCTGCTTCTCATCACCGCAGCCCCAGGCCCCGTGCGATCACACCACGCAGCACCTCGTTCGTCCCCCCGCGGAGAGTGAAACCGGGACGCTGGTCAACGGCACGCTGCACCTGAGCGGCGAACTCCGCGGACACCGCGGTGTCATCCCCGATGAGGGAATCGGCGAGCTCGGCGATGTCGCCCTCGGCGGTGGTGCCGACGGTCTTCACCAGCGCGGCCGAGACGTCGGCGGGTTCGCGCCGCTCCAATGCGCCGGCGACCGCCGAGGACATCTTCCGCAGGCCCACCGTGCGCGCCACTGCCCGGCCGATGTCCGGCGAGGCGAGCGCGTTCCCGTCACGCGCCTCGTCCACCAGTCCGGACAGCAGCGGGAACGTCGACAGCAGTCGCTCCGGGCCGCTCCGCTCGAACCCCAGCTCCGAGGTGACCTGCATCCAACCGTCTCCCGGCTCCCCCAGAACCATGTCATCCGGGACGAAGACGTCTTCGAGGAAGACCTCGTTGAAATGGTGCGAACCGTTCATCGACACGATGGGGCGCACATCCACACCGGACTGGTCGAAATCGATGATGAACTGACTCAGTCCTGCGTGCCGATGTGCCGTGTCCAGCGGAGCGCTGCGGACGAGGACGATGAATGCGTCCGCACGGTGCGCACCCGAGGTCCACACCTTGCTGCCGCTGACCGACCAGCCGCCCTCCACCCGGACCGCACGAGTCCTCACGCTCGCGAGATCGGACCCTGACTCGGGTTCGCTCATCCCGATGGCGAAATAGACCTCGCCGCGCGCAATCCCGGGCAGGTACTTCTGCTTCTGCTTCTCATTGCCGAAGCGAAGGATCGACTGAGCGCTCTGTCTGTCTGCGATCCAGTGCGCGGCGACCGGTGCACCTGCCGCCAGCAGCTCCTCCGTGACCACGAAGCGCTCCTCGAAGCTGCGACCGTGGCCGCCGTACTGCTGCGGCAGTGTCATACCCAGCCAACCACGCGCCCCCAGTGCTCTGGAGAAGTCCTCGTCCCAGGCCGTCAGCCAGCTGTCAGCGGTGGGGGTGAAAGCGCCTGTCGCGCGCTGCTCTGCGAGGAACTCCCGCACTTCGTCGCGAAGCCGCCGCAGCGCAGGCGCCTCTGCCCTGACACGCGGCAACAGGCGAGTGGCAGCGCTCATGTGGTCTTCCACTTCGCGACGCGCGCATGGTGCTCCGGATCCATGTGCGCCAGCGGCTGCATGGCCGCCGCCATGGAGAGCACCGTGTCCAGCGAGGCGGTGCGGGACTCGTTGAGCAGACGCTTGGCCATGCGCAGCGGGTGCGGCGGGTTCTTCGCCACTCGGTCGGCCAGTGCATGGGCAGCCGTGAGCAGATCCTCGGGGGCCACCACCTGGCTCACCATCCCCCACTCCAGCGCGGTCGCGGCATCCACGCGATCACCCGTGAAGGTCATCTCCGCCGCACGCGCATGCCCCACGACCTGCCGAAGGAACCATGAGCCGCCGTCTCCGGGAATGAGACCCACCTGGACGAAGCTCTCCGCGAAGGAGGCCTTCTCCGAGGCGATGCGCATATCGCACATCATGGCAAGATCACAGCCCGCACCCACGGCCGCGCCGTTGACGGCCGCGATGATCGGCACCTCCAAGCGCGTCGCTGCTCGCGGCAGTCGCTGGATGGTCGTCTGGTACGCCTGCCGCTGCACCTGCGGATCCTCCCCGAAGATGCCCTCACCGTCCGCCATCTCCTTGACGTTTCCGCCGGCGGTGAAGATCTTCCCCGCTCCGGTGAGGATGACCGCCCTCACCTCGGTGTCCGCGTTGGCCTCGTCCACGGCACGCTCGAACCTGTCTGCGAAATCGCTGCCAGTGATCGCGTTGCCGGATTCCGGCCGGTTGATCGTCCAGATCTCCACGGCTCCGAGCCGGGAGACGTCCAGGGGAGAGTCCATGTCAGGCGTCCTTCCTCAGGTGGAGCGGGCTTCGTCACCCGCACGGCGTCACCATCGGCTATCCTAGCGATTCATTATCAGGGATTGTCAACAATCCTCACTCCTCCGGAGGCGTCAGCCCAGACGACTCGGCACAATGACGAGTGCACAGACGGGATCGGCAGAAACGGGACAGAGCATGAGCAGAATGCGGACGCGGCCCCCCAAGACCGCGGTACTGGTGGCGCAGCGGATCGTCGCGGACATCAGCCGTGAGCACAAGGCGCCCGGCGACCGCCTCCCGCCTGAGCACCAGATGCTGGCCGACTACGGCGTGGGCCGCGGCACCCTGCGCGAATCGCTGCGCATCCTGGAGATCCAAGGCGTCCTCACCCTCAAGCCCGGCCCCGGCGGTGGCCCCATCATCCGCAGGCCGGACAGCTCCAGCCTGGAGACGACCCTCACCCTGCTGCTCCAGTTCGAGCAGGCACCCTATCGCGCCATCGCGGAATCACGTCTCGGGATCGAACCGCTGCTGGCACAGCTGGCCGCCACGCGCATGTCACCGGAGCTGCTGGCGGAGCTCACGGACAGCGTTACCGTGATGCGCGAGGGGATCGACGACCAGAGCGTGTTCCTCGAGACCAACAAGCAGTTCCACTCGCTCGTGGCCGCAGGGTCCGGCAACGCGCTCCTCAACTCCACCATCGAGGCACTGCTCAATCTGCTCGACGGCAGTGCAATAGGCGTCGACTACCCGGAGAAGCGTCGCATTGCGGTGGTCGAGGCTCACCAGGCGATCCTCGACGCCCTCACAGCGCAGGACCCCTTGGAAGCGGAAGCCTCGATGCGCCGGCACATCGATGAGTACTTCCACTACCTCACCCAGACGCACCCAGAGGCACTGGAGCGCCCCATCGTCTGGCAGGATTTCTGAGGGGATCACTCTGTATCGAGAACCGCAGGCGTCTCAAGCAGGCTTCTCCTCTCATGCCGACCCTGCACTCTACGATGGTGGACATGAGCGATGACGACGCCCGGCAGGAGACGCCCGAGGACGCACCTGCGGGCACCGCGGAGGACACGCCGGAGGACCCCTGGGCACAGGTGAAGCCCTGGCAGGGGAAGGCGAAGCGACTGGACAAGGCGCTGCTCTTCATCGTCCTGGGGGTGCCGATCATCTATCTGGCCCTCATGCCGCTGCGTCCCTGGATGCTCGTGAATGCCCCGGTGCTGCAGGAATTCATCAACGGGGCCAAGACTTCGATCGTGGCGGCCGCCGCCTACGCCCGGGTGGGGGAGATCCCACTGTGGCTGGTGGTGTTCGCCGGCTTCGTCGGCATGGCGAAGCTGGACTGGGTCTTCTGGCTGGCGGGCAGACGCTGGGGCGACGGGGTGCTCAACCTCTTCGCGTCCAATGAGCGCCAGAGGCGCCGGATCGAGCAGCTCAAGCGCATCCCCGACTGGGCTCTGTTCCTCATGACGCTCGTCTCCCGCTGCCCGGGGATCCCCGGCACGCTCGTCTGGCTGGTGGCCGGGTGGAGCCGCATGCGGCTCTGGCTGTTCCTCACGGCAGATCTGCTGGGCGCACTGCTCTTCACACTCATCTGGACGACGCTGGGCTACCAGCTGGGCGAGGCCGCCGTGGAAGTGCTGGGCATCATCGACAAGTACACCCTGTGGGTGACGCTGGGCTTCATCGTGCTCCTGTTCGCCTGGACGTTCTGGCGGGAGTCACGGAAGCAGCAGGCCGGCCGGCAGACCGCCGCCGAGGCCGGCTCCGGGAACGAGTCCGAAGCCTGAGCCCGGCCCACCTCACGACGGACGAGCCTCTCACGCCGCACCGGCCCTGCCCCTGGGTGAGTCTCCTGCTAGAGTTTGCGAACAGCATTCACAAAGGAGATCCATGCAGGTCCTGCTCCTGGCACCCGGCTCACGGGGAGACGTCGCGCCGGCGGCGCGGATCGGTGCGGATCTCAGCGCTGAGGGGCATTCCGTCACCATCGTCGCCCACGCCGACTTCGCGGATGCCGTCTCCGACGCAGGCTGCCGGCACGCAGCGTTCCAGGAACCGATGGAGCCGGCAGTGCTGCCCACGAACGCCGCGGCAGGCGTGCGCACGCATCTGGCACAGCTGCGCCGATACATGCAGGCCGGCGCGGAGGCCGCGCTGGGCGCCTCTGCCGGCGCCGAGGTCGTGCTGACCAATCCGATCGCGCCCTACGGCCACGACATCGCAGAGGCACTCGGAGCGCCCTCGGCCGAGACGCACCTGCAGCCCGCCCCTCCCAGCCGTGAGTACCCGCCGATGACGGCCTCGGCGCTCCGGCTGGGCGGCCTGGGCAACCTGCTCGCGGGCAGACTCGCGGGGAGGATGCCGGCCCCCTACGATCCGGCGGTGGACTGGGTCCGCTCCGAGCTTGGCCTGCCACGGGAGCCCCGGCGGACGGCTCAGCGGCGCCGCCTCCGCGCCGGCATGCCCCTCCACCACGGGATCAGCGAGGTTCTCCTCCCCCGCCCGCGGGACTGGCCTGCGCAGGCGACGATGGACGGCTGCTGGTGGCCTCTCGTGCCCCGCGACTGGGCACCGCCGCAGGAGCTGAGCCGATTCCTCGAGGCGGGGCCCGCCCCGGTTCTCGTGACGCTGGGCAGCGTGGCCGTGGGCGCGCAGGCCGCCCAGGCGATCGCGGCGGCCGTCTCGCGGGAGCCGCAGCGCTTCGTGCTCCAGGGCTCGGGCTGGGACCGTCTCCTGGGGTCCGACCTCCTGCGAACCGAGGAGGACCGCGTCTGCGTCGCCGGCGATGTGCCGCACGAGTGGCTCCTGCCGCGGGTGAGCGCAGTCGTGCATCAGGCGGGTGCCGGGGTGACGGCCGCGTCCCTTCGCGCCGGAGTGCCCTCGGTACCCGTGCCCCTGCACACGGACCAGCATTTCTGGGCCCGCAGGCTGATCACCCTGGGCGCAGCCGGCGAGACTCTGCGCGCGCGGTCCATGAGTCCGGATGTCGTCGTCCGTGCACTTGCGCACCTGCGGAGCGATGCCTCCTTCCGCCTCAGGGCGGAGGCGGGCGCCCGCCTGCTCGAGAATGCGGAGCGGGCAGCGGCAGCGCAGACCTCCAGCGGTCAGGCCCCCGGCACCGCCCGGATCAGGGAGTGGGTGCACGGGCTCGATGGCTGAACCGGCGAGCAGACGGACGGGCCGCCCACCCCGCCTGGACCGTGCGCGGATCGTGGAAGCCGCGGTGAGGCTGGCCGATGAGGCGGGGCTGCCCAGCGTGACCATGCGACAGGTCGCCGATCGTGTGGAGTGCGCTCCCGCGGCGCTCTACCGCCACTTCCGCCGGCGCGACACACTGCTGGAGGCGATGGTCGACCACGCGCTCGGCGAGGTGAGGCGCCGGCCGCTCACCGCCTCCCCGGAAGCGGACCTGCTGACCTTCGTGAGGGAGCTCCTCGCTGTCCATGCCTCACACCCGTGGCTGTCCCTCGCACCGGGGCAGCGGGTGCCCGGACCGCAGACGCGGGCCGCCGTCGACCACGTGCTCGCCGTCATGAGACCGCACCCCGGCGGAGAGAGGAACGGGGAAGCGGCGATGGCCGTGCTGTTCTCCCTGGTGACGAGTGCCGCCCGGTGGCGCCGTGAGTCCGAGGCACGTGCGGAGGAACCGGACGGCGCAGTGGAACTCACCGACACGGCGACCGCACGGGTCGTCGTCGCCGCCGTCGCCGGCGTCCTGGCAATGTGAGGGCAGGCCTGAGCAGCCGGCTCCCGCGTCCGTGCCACACCCCCGCACCGTGTGCCCGCGAGCGCGCCCTCAGCCGGCGAGCGCGCTCCAGAGGTCTGAGCCGGTCACCTGCGCCTCTGCGAGGCAGGCGAGGACCACGTAGAGCCCCACGAGCGAACCCAGCACCCATTCCCGTGCGGAACCGGTGTTGCCCAGCACCGGGACGGAGAACAGGCCGGATCGGCGCCAGATGCGCCGGATGCCGGGAATCCCGGTAACCCACCGCGGCGGCCTGACGACGAGGGGCCACAGCAGCGGCACTCCCCCTGTCGTGAGCATGTCACCCAGGATGTGGATGGCGCAGCCCAGCCCCACGGACAGCGGAAGCACCCACCCGGCAGTGGGGAATGCGAGCGCCAGGTAGACGCCTGCGGCCAGCGCCAGTGCCCATGGCCAGATGCGGCCCAGGCGTGAGATCTTCAGCGCGTCGAAGGCGAAGGCGGCGAGGACGACGCCGAGGATGCCCGCCCCCAGTGCCACCTCCATGCCTCCCACCGGCACCACGATTCTGCCGACTGCCCAGGTGAGGGCCACGAAGACCGCAATCCCCACGAGCGAGTGCGTGCCTCGCCGGTGCCCTCCGGAGAGGCGCGAGATCACCCGGCACAGCACCTCGCTGAGTCCGGGGAACGGGCCGAATCCCGGCAGGGAGTTGGCGATGGAGCCGTTGTGGTGATCTGCATCCGGCAGCAGCGCGGCACCGGCGGTCATGAGCGTGACCGCGGCGACCTCGGAGATCGAGATCCCCGGCAGGAGGCCGAGTGCCAGGGCAGAGCTCCCGGCGACGGCGATTCCGGCGGCAGCGCCGGTGGAGGCGTGGTGTGCACCCATCATGGTGGTGGCGTGTCCTTCTGGTCTGTGAGACAGGGAAGAGAGAAGGACGTCAGGCTATCCGGAGGCACGGACGCGGCAGCGAGGGTCCGAGCCGACTGTTCCTCTGCACGTGAGGCAGGCACGGCCTGTTCGGCCGCCGTCCGGACTACTGCTCCCGGATCCGCTCCACCGCGGAGTAGGCATTGAACGTCCTGCCCCGGTTGAAGCCCACTACCGTGAGCCCCAGCTGCTGCCCGAGGTCCACCGCCAGAGAGGACGGTGCGCTCACGGCGGAGAGCACCGGCACGCCGGCCATCGCCGCCTTCTGCACCAGCTCGAAGCTCGCGCGGCCGGAGACCTGCAGCACCGTGTCCCCCAGGGGCAGGCGGTCCTCCCCCAGCGCCCATCCGAGCACCTTGTCCACGGCGTTGTGCCGTCCGACGTCCTCACGCAGGCACAGCAGCTCGCTCTCCTGTGCCTCCGCACCGGGGCGGTCGCTCACCCGGAAGAGCCCGGCCGCGTGCACTCCCCCGGTCGCGTCGAACAGCGCCTGCTCCGCGCGCAGCGCATCCGGCAGCCCCAGCAGCGTCGCCGGGGTCACGAGGGGACGGGGGCGGGCCAGCGGATACCGCGAGACCTTCTGCACCGCCTCGATGGACGCGGTGCCGCAGATCCCGCACGCGCTCGAGGTGTAGACCTGCCTCTGCCGGTAGCTCGCCGGATCCCAGGTCCCGGGTTCCAGCAACACGCTCGCCACGTTGAGGTTGCGGCTGCCGTCGGGGTTGAGGCCGGAGGAGAAGTCGATCTCCCTCACCTGGTCCCGGTGGGTGATGACGCCCTCCGTGAGCAGGAATCCCATCACCAGCTCCACGTCGCTGCCCGGTGTGCGCATCGTGACGGTGAACTGCTCCCCGTCCAGACGGACCTCCAACGGCTCCTCGCCGGCCAGCTTGTCCGCGCGGGAGCGCACCAGCCCGTCCGCGTCGAAGCGGTGCGCCCGCGTCCGCACCGTCAGCCGTGTCGCCATTCCCCGCCTCCTGGTGTCTCCTGCTCACTGGTCTGCTGTCTGCCGGTCTGCTTCTCCGCCGGACCGCGCCCGTCGCCGATCCGCCGCTCCCACGCCTCATATCCGCCCAGCACGTCGACGGCCTCGGCCCCCGCCCGGCGCAGGGCATGGGCGGCCCGCGCCGAACGCGCCCCAGAGGCACAGAACACGTAGACGGTCCCCGCACCACCCCCGAGGCCGTCCAGCACTCTCAGCGGATCCTCCTCGATCTCCTCCACCGGCACGTGCACGGAACCCGGCACGGTGCCGGCAGCGCGCTCGGCCGCTGTGCGGACGTCGAGCACGGAAAGCAGGGAGCCCCTGTCCTCCGATGCGCCGGCCCGGGCGAGCGCACCAGCCTGCCCCAGCACGTCCGCCAGCTCCTCCACCGTGACCGTGGGAGGGAGCCCCGCGCCCACCTCGGCGGCGGTGGAGGGGCGCTTCACCTGCGGGTGCGCCTGCACCGGCACCTGGTCCCACTCCGCGGTGAGCATGTCGTAGATCGCGACCCGCCCCACCAGGGGCGAGCTCAGGCCCAGGGCGAGCTTGAGCGCCTCCGCCGCCATCGCCACACCCAGGATCCCGGGCACCACGGGGAGCACGCCGGCCTGCGCGCAGGAGGGCACGCTGCCCGGCGCGGGCATGACCGGGAAGAGGTCGCGGTAGACGGGACCGCGCGCCGCATCGAAGACGCTCAGCTGTCCGCCGGAGGCCATGACGGAGGCCCACACGTGGGGGATGCCGAGGACGGCGGCCGCGTCGGAGACGAGATAGCGGGTGGCGAAGTCGTCGGAGCCGTCGAGCACCATGTCCCAGCCCCGCAGCAGGTCCACGGCATTGCCCGCAGTGAGACGGGTGGTGAGGCATTCGACGGTGACGTCCGGGTTGAGGGCCTGCAGCGTCCGCCGCGCCGATTCCGTCTTGGGCTCGCCCACCGCCGCCGTCGTGTGGACGATCTGCCTGTGCAGGTTGCTGAGGTCCACGACGTCGTCGTCGACGATCCCCAGCGTGCCCACACCGGCACCGGCCAAGTACAGAGCGGCAGGCGCACCCAGCCCGCCGGCGCCGATGAACAGCACACGCGCCCGGCTCAACCGATGCTGGCCCTCAGCTCCCACGCCGGGCACACGCATCTGCCGGTCATAGCGCCCGGTGCCTGTATCCGGAGAAGTCACCGGATCCCCGACCACTCGTGGCTGCCGTCGGCATAGAACTGCTGCTTCCAGATGGGCACGGACTCCTTGATCGCATCCACGAGGTCCGAGGCCGCTGCGAAGGCCTCGGCCCGGTGCGCACTGGCACAGGCCGCCACCAGCGCCGCATCCCCGATCTCCAGCCGCCCGATCCGGTGCGCCGCCCAGATCCGCACTCCGGGATGAGCACGCGCGATCTCCTCAGCCGTGCGGGCAAGAGCGTCCTGCGCATCCGGGTGCGCCGTGTAGTCCAGGCCCGTCACCCCGGACCGGCCGGAGTCGTGGTCGCGGATGAGACCCGTGAACACGACCGAGGCACCGGTGGCGCGGGTGACGACCGCGGCCTCGGCGGCGGTCGCGGAGAGCACACGGGTGGTGACCTCGGCATGGACGACCTCGCCGGGCACCGCGCCGGGAGGGTCCTGGGTGGGAGCGGCGTCCAGGGCGTGAGCCGCGTCCCGGGTGAGGGACAGGCCGGAGGCGCCTGCAGGCTGCCGGCGCGCGTCCGGATGGTCGCGCAGGTCCTCGATCTGGGCCTGTACGTGGTGGATGAGTGTGTCCAGGACGGTGATCCCGTCCTTCACCCCGCCGCGGGAGCCGGGCAGATTCACCACGAAGGTCCGGTCGCGGACGCCGGCCACGCCCCGGCTCATGACGGCGTAGTCGAGCTTCTTGAGGCCGTACTCCCAGATGGCGTGCATGATGCCCGGCACCTCGTAGTCCAGCCGGGCGGAGGTGAGCTGCGGGGTCGCGTCATCCGGATTGAGGCCGGTGCCGCCGCTCGTGACGATGATGCGAGGGCGCTCGTCCCACGGCAGCTCGGTGAGCTGGTGGTCCAGCGCCCTGCCCACGGGTGCGCCGTCGGGGACGACGAGCGGATCGGGGCAGTCGTAGCCGAGGCCCCGGAGCCAGCGCACGGCGACCGGACCGGCGGTGTCCTCCGCCTCCCCCGCCGCGCAGCTGGTCGAGGCGACGATGACGACCGCACGCCTGCCTCTGCCGAAGTCCGGGTCCCGCTTGGGCGGGTGTGCCCCGGGCGTGTAGACCTGCGCGTGCGGCGGGCGGTGCTCCTCGCTCATACCCGCACCCAGTCTCCGCTGGCGCCGCCGGACTTGGAGCGCACACCGGTCTCCGCGATGACCGCGCCCCGGTCCAGGGCCTTGACCATGTCGTAGAGGGTGAGTGCGGCGACCGAGGCCGCCGTGAGCGCCTCCATCTCCACGCCCGTCACACCGGTGGTCTTCACCAGCGTCTCGACGAGGATGGACGACGGAGCGCCGCTCTCCTTGGAACCGCCCACCGGGCGGGCCTCCTGGTCGCCCTCGGTGCCCGTTCCGCAGTCCGTTTCAGAACCCGCCTCCGGACCCGCTGCAGCGCCTGGGCCCGCATCCGCCTCCGGCCGGATGTCCACGGTCACTGTGCTGACGGGCAGAGGATGGCACAGCGGGATGAGCTCCGAGGTCCTCTTCGCCGCCATGATGCCGGCGATCCGGGCGACGGACACGGCGTCCCCCTTGGGAAGCGAGCCGTCGAAGACCTGTGCCACGACCTCGGGCGTGGTCTGCAGGCGCGAATAGGCACGGGCGACGCGGGCGGTGACCGCCTTCTCACTCACATCGACCATGTGCGCGGAGCCGTCCTCCCGCACGTGGGTGAGGCCGCCGTGCAGGCGTGCGTCGCTGTGTCCTGAAGTGCTCACTCTTCCGCCTTACATCCGTGTGTGCTGCGCGGTGTCAGCGCCTGCGCACGGCGGTCACCGCGCACGGCTGCCGCGCCTCCCGCCATGGTAGTGGGCGCGGAGCCGGCGCGGCACGGGCACCGGAGTCGGCCTCGGGCGCGGCCCGGACGTCAGCCTCCTGCCGCCGCAGCCCGGCAGGGAACCGGGCCGGCTGTCAGTCTCCCAGCGTCGCCGTCGAGGCGCGCCGCACCTGACGCGCCGTCAGCAGCAGGCCCACGATGGAGAGCAGCCCGCCCAGCGCCACATAGGCGGAGATCGCCGTACTGGAGTCGAACCGGCCCAGCAGGGCGGTGGCGATGGTGGGAGAGAGCCCGCCGCCCAGCACGGCACCCAGGTTGTAGGACAGGGCGACGCCGGAGTAGCGGTACTCCGGCCGGAAGAGGCTCACGTAGTAGGCGGCCATGGGACCGAACACGAAGCTGAGCCCGATGTAGGCGAAGATCATCGCCACGTAGAGCAGGACCGGCACAGCGGTGTCGAAGAGCCAGAAGAAGGGGAACGCCCAGAGCATCTGGAACGCCGCGCCTGCGACCATCACACGGATCAGGCCGCACCTGTCCGCCAGCCAGCCGGCGACGAACACGGCGATGAGCATGCCCACGGAACCGGTGAGGCTGGAGAGCAGCAGGGTGTTGCGGTCCATGCCCAGGGCCTGCGTGCCGTAGGAGGTGGAGAACGAGTTGACGATGAAGATGAAGGTGTTGAAGCCCATGTTCACCAGCACCCCGCCGAGCACGAGCGGCAGCGCGGTGGAGAGTACACCCACCAGCGGGATCCTCGCGACGTTCGCGCTCTTGGCCATCTGGGCGAAGACGGGGCTCTCGGAGATGCCCAGGCGCACGTAGATGCCGATCGCGATGAGGATCGCGGAGGCGAGGAACGGGATCCGCCAGCCCCATTCGACGAACTGGTCACCGGTGAGGACCGCGACGAGGTTGAAGAAGCCGATCCCGAGGATGCTGCCGATGGGTGAGCCGGAGGTGACGAAGGAGCCGTAGAAGGCCTTGCGCCCGGCAGGTGCGTGCTCCGTGACCATGAGGAAGGCCCCGGACTGCTCGCCGCCCATGAAGAATCCCTGGGCGATCCGCATCGAGACGAGCAGGATGGGAGCGAGGATGCCCACGGTGTCGTAGGTGGGCAGGAGGCCGATCGCCACCGTGGCCGCGCCGGTCGCCACCAGGGAGATCACCAGCATGGTCTTGCGGGAGAAGCGATCACCGAAGTGGCCGAATGCGATGCCGCCCAGCGGCCGGGCGAGGAAGCCCGCGCCGAAGGTCATGAACGACAGGAGGGTGCCCACCAGCGGGTCGGACTCCGGGAAGAACAGCTGCGGGAACACCAGGCCGGCGGCGAGGCCGAAGATGAGGAAGTCGTAGAGCTCCACGCCCGTGCCGATCGCGCTGGCACCTGCGATCTTGCGCATCTCACGGGGCGAAGTGGTGTGAGCGGACGCGGGATCGTGCGTGTCCGTCGCTGTCGAGGAACTCATGGGCTCTCCCCTGTTCGGTGCGCGCTGCGGGGTGTGCAGGGGCGCCGTCCTGCACGGCGCCGCGTCATTCTCCCGGATCGGCCGCGACCGGCTGCAGTGCGTTCTCATGGCGAGATGGGCACCCCGGTAGCATCCGGGGCATGAACGCTCCAGGCTCCGCCATCGTCCTGGCCGGTGGACGCTCCTCCCGGCTGGGCGGGGTGCCCAAGGCCCTGCTCTTCACCGGGCAGCGGGTGCCTCTGGTGCGGCGGGTGGTGGACGCCGTGCTGGAGAGGGGCACCGCGCCCGAGGCCGTGGTCGTCGTGGGCCCGGAGGAGCTCGCCTCCCAGCTCCCCCGGTCCGTGCGTCTGGTGCAGGAGCGGCCGCGCTTCTCAGGACCGGCGGCGGCGATCGCGGCAGGCGCGAGGGCCTTGCGCGAGGCTGGACCCGTCGGCACGCGTGCGGAGCCCCACACCGTCGCCCATGCGGGTCCTCCCGCGTGGACACTCCTCCTCTCCTGTGACCTCGCCGACCCTGCCGCGGCCCTCGCCGCACTGCTGCGCGAAGGGTTGCCGGGCTCCCCTGCACCCGAGGCTGCGCCGAGTGGACGAGACCTGCACGGGCAGCCGCGTGAGGCCGGACAGTCGCGCAGAGCCGGCGAGAACGGAGCCGGTGGGAATGCTCAGACCACCCCGGGCGACGGGCCCCGCGACATGCTCGTCGCCTTCACGGACCGCCCGCAGCCGCTGGTGAGCGCCGTGCGGACCGCAGCTCTCCATGCGGTCACCGCAGGACCTGCGGACGCCTTTGCGGATGCCCCGGTCCGTGCGCTGACCCAGCGACTGCGGATGACCACGGTCGACGTGCCCGAGGCCGCCATCCGCGACGTCGACACCTGGGACGACGTCCAGCGCGAGGGTCTGCTCACGCGCGATGCCGCAGGCCGGTTCGTTCCCGCCGTCCGGCCACCGGCTCCCCCTCCGGAGCACCCGCAGGCCCCTCGCACCCTTTGACGCAGCTGCCATGCGCACACGGGCACACACGGTCGAAGACTGCGAACGGTCGAGGCCTCGCGGCTGTGGAAACACCGCTCTGCGCCCATCTGCGGCCGCCCCCTTCTACCATGAGACACATATTCCGCTTTCTGCCGTCGAGATGTAATGTGCATTACATCTCCTTGTTCTCCGCCCCAGCAGTCCGCGGGAACCGTCGATGCCGGATGAGGCGCCGATGGACCTCACCCGCCACCGTGGCTGCGGAAAGACCGGTCCGATGGCAGACTCGCCCTCCACCCCTCCCGCCGCGGCCGCGCAGTCGTCCCCCTCCGCGCAGACGTCCCCCGCCTCCCGCGGCAGGCTCCGCACGCCGGAGGTCGCCGCGATCTCCGTGGGCTTCATGGGTCCCGTCATGGCGATGAGCCTCAACGGGATCGGCGTTGCGGACCTCACCGGCACGTCCGTGCCCTTCACCTTTCTCGTCTCCTTCCTCGGCACGATGTTCGTGGCCTACGCCTTCATCCGGCTCACCGGCTTCGTCACCCATGCGGGCTCCGTCTACGCGCTCTCCGGCACCACCATGGGACCTCGGGCGGGATTCTTCGGAGGGTTCGCGCTCCTGGGCACCTACCTCTTCTTCGCCGCGTGCATCGCCGGTGCCTGTGCGGTGTTCTTCCAGGCGATGGCGGCGGAGCTGGGCCTCCCGTTCGCCGACTCCCTCTGGGTCCTCATCCCCCTCGTCGTCGCGGTGTTCGTCCTGTGGCTCAACCTGCGCGAGTCCACGGTGACGGCGCGGACGCTGCTGGCGATCGGGCTGGTGGGCGTGCTCGCGATGGTGGTCCTGGGCGTGGTCATCATCGTCCGCGTCGCCTCGGGCTCCGCCCCGGTGTCCACGGGAGTCGACCTCTCCACCCTGCTCCCGGGCGACGCGCCGGTCTCCGCGATCATGACGGCCTCCGTGTTCGGCTTCCTCTCCTGGGCGGGATTCGAATCGGGCACCTCCCTCTCCGAGGACGCGCGTGAGCCCAAGCGGACCATCCCCCGCGCACTCCTGGGCGCGGTGGTCCTCGCCGGGATCCTCTACACGTTCGTCATGTTCGCCCAGACCATCGGCTTCGGCACGGACGAGGCCGGCGTCGCGGCCTTCGCCGGCGCCTCCTCCACGCTCACTGCGCTCTCGTCCACGTACATCGGCTCGTGGTTCGCGGTGCTCATCTCCGTCATCGCCTTCCTCGTGGCGTTCGCCTCGCTGCTGTCCTCCACCGCGGCGGCATCGCGACTGCTCTTCGCGCTCGCCCGCGACGGGTTCGGGCCCAAGGCCTTCGCGCGCACCCACCCCCGCACGGGCGTCCCGGGACCCGCCGTTCTCTTCGTCGTCGTCACCACCGTCGTGCTCGCCTGCGGCACCGGCGTGCTGGGGGCCACATCCGTGGACGTCTACTACTGGTATGCGACCATCGCCACGCTCTGCATGGTGGTGGCGTACGGGATGACGTCCGTGGGGGTGATCCGATTCGTGCTCAACTCCGGCCGCCGCATCCCGTACTGGGAGCTCGTCTTCCCCGTGCTCGGTCTCGTCTACCTCGTGTTCGTGTACGTGGTGCAGGTGATCGGCCAGGAGGCGCCCTACACCTGGTTCCCGTGGATGGCCGGGGCATGGTGCCTCATCGGCCTCGTCATCGTCCTCGCCCGCCCGGCGCTGGCGGAGCGCATCGGCGCCCGCCTCACGCAGGAGGAGCTGGAATGACGAGCCGCAACGCCCTGACCGGTGCCGGATTCCCCCACCCGGATCTGTACACACGCGATTCCGCCGCCGTCGCCTGCTCGGAGCATCTGCGGTTCTTCCCGCTCGAGGTCGACCGCGCCGCAGGCGCGACGATGACGGCTCCGTCCGGGCGAGAACTCATCGACCTCTCCGCGGGATGGGGTGCCGCGGTGCTGGGATACGCACACCCCGCTGTCACCGAGGCCGTCTCCCGCACCGTGAGACGCATGCCCGGGGTGGGCGTGCTGTCCTCGACCAACCCGCTCAGCGTCGAACTCGCCGAACGCCTCCTCGCCGATGTCCCCGGCAGGGATGCCGAACGTGCGGTGCACCTGGGCCTGGCCGGCTCCGACGCGAACTCCGCGGCGCTGCGGGCGATCCGCGCGTGGGCGGGACCGGAGCGACCCGGCATCCTCGTGTTCGAGAACTCCTACCACGGCGGGCTGGGCCCGGCGCAGCACGTCTCCGGGTTCGCGGCGGCCGGCGGGGTTCCGCTCGGTCCCGGAGTGGAACAGGTCCCGTACGGCGACGCGAATGCCGCCGAGGCCGCGCTGGAGTCCCGGCGCTTCGCGGCGATCGTGGTGGAGCCGATCATGGCCGACGGCGGCCTCGTCATCCCCGCACCGGATTTCCTCCCGAGGCTGCGCGAGGCCTGCGACCGCACCGGCACCCTGCTCATGGTCGACGAGGTCAAGGTCGGTATGGGACGAACCGGATCCCTGCTGGCCAGCAGCTTCGACGGCGTGGCCGCAGACGTTGTCACCCTGGGCAAGGGCCTGGGCGGCGGTATGCCCCTCTCCGCCGCGCTCGCACCCCGCGCGGTCTGGGACTCGGCACCCGGAGCCTCACTGCTGACGACAGCGGGCAACCCGGTCTGCGCAGCAGCGGGTCTGGCAGTGCTCGGGGCGATCGAGGAGGATGGGCTCCTCGCGCACGCCGCCGCTCTGGGCACCGTGTTGGAAACCGCGCTGACGGAGCTCCGGGAGCGCCACCCGCTCATCGCAGACGTCCGCAGCCGCGGACTGCTCGCAGGGATAGAGCTTCGTTCGTCCGCCGCAGAGGGAGGGCGTCCCGCCGGCCGGGAGACCGCCGGCGCACTGCGCCGCGCGTTCGAGCTGGGTGCCGTCGCCTACCCCGTGGGTCCGGACTCGAATGTCATCGAGCTGACCCCCGCCCTGGTCATCACGGAGAGGCAGCTTCGGGACGGTCTCGATGTCCTCGACGCCGCGCTGACGGACGTGGAGGCCGGAGAGGTCGACTGCGACGCGGCGGCCGCGTTCGGCGGGTGGTGAGACGGGCTCCGCCCGCTCAGCCTTCCCGGAGCATCTCCGCCGCGGCGAGGTAGCCGGCGGCCATCGCCTGCGCCACCCGCCGCACATCGTCATCACCGGGGAGGAAGTCCGCGGTGTGCAGACCCGCGGCCGCACCCGTCCCCACGAACATCATGAGCGAGGGGGCCTGCGCTCCGTAGAAGGAGAAGTCGTCCGCACCCAGCGAACGCAGGGTGTCCGAGATCTCGAAGCCGCGCGCGGCCAGCTCCCTCCCCGCCAGCGCGGCGAGTTCCGGGTGGTTCTCCAGCACCGGCTCCCCCGAGGTCACCGTCACCTGTGCGCGGCAGCCGTGTGCCGCGGCCACCCCCACCGCCACCTCCTCGAGCTGCCTGCGCAGCAGTGCTCGGGTCTCGGTGTCGAGTGCGCGCAGAGTCCCGGAGACGCGTGCCGTGCCGGGAATGACGTTCGCCGCCGTGCCCGCCTCGATGGAGGACACGCCCAGCACCGCCGCGCGCATGGGATCCACCCGGCGGCTGACCACCGTCTGCAGAGCAACCACCACCTGTGCCGTCGCGAGCACGGGATCCTCGGCCAGATGCGGGTACGCCGCATGACCGGGCGAACCGGTGACCTCGATGACGAACTCGTCCGCGGCCGCGTTCACCCCGCCGGGAACGCAGGCGACCACATCGCGGGCGAGAGTCGGCTGGAGGTGCGCGCCGATCATCGCCGCGCACTCCTGTGCGCCCAGCACCCCCGACGCCATGATGTCCTCGGCGCCGGAGGGATAGGTCTCCTCACGGGGCTGGAGCACGGCCAGCAGCGGGACCGGGGCCCCGGCCTCGGCGACGGCGTGTGCGAGCGCCACGAGGGCGGCGAGGTGCACGTCGTGCCCACAGGCGTGCATGACCCCCGGGACCTGCGACTGCCACTCGACCCCCGTCGTCTCCGTGACCGGCAGCGCGTCGAGCTCACCCCGGATGCCCACGGCCCGGCCGGGTCCGCCCAGGCGCAGCACCGCCCCGGTCTCCGCGACCTCCGTCCGTGAGGCCCGCATGGCCTCGGGCAGGGCTGCGGCCACGGCATCGCGGGTGCGTGACTCCTCGCCGGAGACCTCGGGCATGCGGTGGAGCTCGTGCCGCAGCCGCACGGCGGCGGGAATGTGATTCTCCAGCGCGTTCCAGAGCCTCACGGCACGGCTGTCCTCACTCTGCACGGACGCCCTCCAGGCCGTACACCCGCACGGCGTTGTCACGGCCCACCATGCGCAGGATGCGCGCGGCCTCGGCCGCGGGCCAGTCCCCGTTCTCCACCCACTCGCTCATGACGGCGGCCGTCGCACGGCGCCACAGGAGCGAGCCCAGGTAGTGCAGCTCCGGCGGCCCCCAGGCATCGGAGGAGAAGAGGAGCTTGCTGAAGGGCGTGAGCTCCATGGACTCGGAGACGATCTGGCGGCAGGCCGCACCGGAGTAGTTGATCCCCAGCCCCACGTCGCAGTACACGTGCGGGAACACCTGGGCGAGATAGCCGGCGTGGCGGTGGAAGGGATAGCAGTGCAGGAGCATGATGCTGCTGCCGGTGTGCTCCACCTCGCGCAGCCAGTTCGTGAGCAGCAGCGGGTCGCAGCGGTGCAGGTCGAGGTCCGGATCACCGTAGCCGGAGTGCAGCTGGACGGGGAGCCCCGTGTCGCAGGCGACGTGGAGCAGCCAGCGCAGCAGGACCGGGTCGTCGACGCGGAGCGGGACGTCGTCCTCCGCGTCAGAGGACCTGCCGCCGAGCCACCGCTGCGCGGCCTCACGGATCTCGCAGGCGCCGGGCCGGGCGGGGTCGAAGTCGAAGCCGTAGCGGTAGGCGATGATCGACTTCCAGCCGGCGGCGTGCTGAGCCGCGTGCTTCACCGCCGCCTCGAACCGCTCCTGCAGATCCGCCGCCGAGGCGCCCGCCGCCACCTCCTCCAGCAGGGCCTCGAGCCGGACGATCTCATGCGTGCGGCCGCTCAGCTCTGCGTCCATGCGCTCCAGCGACCAGATGGCGTCCGTGCCGAACCCGGTGTCGACCACCCAGTCGGAGACCCCGGCACGCTCGAGGAAGATGTGCGCCAGCTGCGCTGCGGTGTGCTCGCTTCTCCGCGCGAGGTAGTCCTCCGGGCTCGCACCGGCGGGCAGGCCCAGCAGGGGCGCGCAGTGCTGGCGGACGGCGAAGCCCACCTGGGAGTCGAACACGGTGGTGCCGGCGGGGATCTCCCGGTCCGATTCGGTCAGCAGCATCTCGAGTTCGCGACGGGTCACGTCGTGGGCGAGTGGGCCGTGGACGTGGTGATCCACGAGCGGAACGTCCATGGCGGCGGCGAGGAGAGAGGGATCAGTAGGCATCGGCGACCTTTGCGCAGATCTCGGCAGGGGTGAGCCCCTGCACGGCCAGTGTCTCGGAACGACGGATGTCCAGGAAGGTCCGGAGCAGGTCCGGGTGGAACCAGCCTGCGGCGGTCTCGTCCGCCATGAGGGCCGCGACCGCCTCCTCGACGCTGGCGGGGAGGCGGGGCACTTCCGCGAGCTGGTCCTCGGTGGTCTCCTCCGGCCAGATGACCGGGGACTCGTAGTCGCGCTGGAAGCCCTCCAGGCCCGCGCGGACCAGGGCGCCCAGGACGATCCAGGGGTTCGAGGTGGCATCGGCGGCGCGGAACTCGAGGTTGAGCTGCCTCCGGGGATCCCCGCCGCCCAGCTCCGAGGTGGGGCAGATGCGCAGCAGCGCCTCGCGATTGTGCTCGGCGAGGTAGGCACCGCCCACGCTCCAGGTGTGCGGGGCCAGCCGCTGGTACGAGGACGGACTGCTGGCGCTCAGGGCGGTGAGCGCACCCGCGTGGCGGATCACTCCGGCGGCGAAGCGGAGGCCCTCGCGGGAGAGCTGCGCGGGCGCGGAGGGATCGAAGAGGACCGGGGCGCCCGTCTGCGCATCGCGGAGCGAGAGGTGGACGTGCACCCCGTTGCCGCCGGAGCCGGGGGCGGAGAGCGGAGCGAAGGTGACGCTGCGCTCGTGGCGCGCGGCGAGATCGCGGACGAGGTCCCGCACCAGGATGGCCCGGTCCGCTGCGACCAGACCGGGTGCCGGTTCGAGGGTGATCTCGTACTGCTGCGCACCGTACTCCGGCAGCCAGTTCTCCGGCTGGAGGCCCACAGTGTCGAGAAGTTCGACGAGCTCGGTGCCGAACGGCTCCGCCTCCCGGAAGCGGCGCAGGGAGAAGGGAGAGGTGGACGGAGCGTCCCGCAGTGTGAACTCGTGTTCGAAGGAGGCCACCACCTCCAGGCCCGTCGCCTCCGTGAAGTCCGCCAGCGCCCTGCGGGCGAAGGTGCGCGGGCAGCCGCCCCATTCGCCGCCGTCCGGCAGGCGCTGCTCGGCCAGGAGGAGGCGGAGATCGGGCCTGCCGTGACCGGCCGGGATGTCGATCCCGGTGGTCAGGTCCGGGATCAGCCGGAGATCGCCCGAGGCGCCGAACACGTTCTCCTCCGCGATCTCGCCGAACGAGTTGATGGCGAGGTTGGCCGGCACCCAGCCCACGCCTCGGCGGAGGGCTCTGGTCGTCTCCGCTGACGGCACCGACCGTCCTCGTGTGTGTCCGACCAGGTCGTTGATGGCGATGAAGGTCAGCGCTGGAAGGGTCATGGTTCCTCACCGAGGTCTGCACGTGCTGGGCCGGGCTCGCAGCACTGGGCGGGGCGGCGTGACGGTGCGCACCCTGTTCTTACAGAGCAGACCTTCGCGCCAGTTCTTGTAACGAACATTACACGGCGAGGCTCAGGGAAGCTCGGACTGTCCCTCGAACTGCGCCACCCTGTCCATGCCGGCGTCGCCGAGGATCTCCGTCACGCCGGCGACCAGGCTCTCCGCCACGGCGGTCGCGGGCACGAGCGAGTCGAAGGGCGAGGCGTTGTCCACGTGGACGGGGAGCACGTGCGCGGCGAACTCGGCGATGGGCGAGAGCCAGTTGTCCGTCATGAGGCAGACGGTCGCCCCGCGCGCGTGCATCTCGTGCGCGAGCTCGCGGCTGGTCTCCGTGTAGCGCCGGTAGTCGAAGACGAGGAGCACGGTGCTGTGCGAGGTCGCCAGCACCGCCCCGCGCCGGGCGATGCCCTCCGGCGGCAGCATCTGCACACCGGCGCGGAGGAGCTGGAGATGGAGGACCAGGTACTCGGCCAGCAGACCGGAGAAGCGTCCGCCCACCACGAGAACCTGCTTGGACGGATCCGCCAGGAGGGCGGCGACGGCGGCGAACTCCGAGGGCGGCACCTCCGCATAGGAGGCGGTGAGCAGCGAGGAGAAGGACTCCCCCATCTTCTCCAGCACCCCGGGGCCCGCCCCCATGCCGCGTTTGGCCTCGTACTGCAGCAGCGGGGAGCCGAGCGCATTGAGTTCGGCGACCAGCGCCCGCTGCAGTTCCGGGAAGCCGGAGCAGCCGAGGCGGGCGGCGAACCGGAGGACGGTGGGAGCGCTCACGCCGGCCTCCTGGGCGAGGGCCGCCACCGTGGTGAGACCGGCGCCCGGGTACCGCGCGAGGAGGGCGCGCGCCACTTTGCGCTCCGCGTTGCTCAGATCCGCCATGGACTCCTGGACGCGGGCACGGATGGAGGGTGTGGGAGAGTCCGGGGCGGGCATGACTCCGATGATATACGCGGGGGCGGAGAGGAACGGTGCACGGCAGGCGGGGAGCGTGTGCCGGTGAACCGACGTTCCAGACCTGCCACGCGAGACCGCCCTGCGCGTGGTCGCACCGGCCTAGGTTGTGGACATGAGACGCATCATCGCTCCCTTCGCCCTCGGCCTCGGCCTCGTTCTGGCCGGCTGCGCCTCCCCGTCGCCATCGGCGGGAGACGCGAGAGCGCCGGAGTATTCCGCAGGCTCGGAAGGCGCAGCGGGCTCAGACGGCGCGCAGGACAGCGGCGCACAGGGCGGCGGAGCGCAGGACGCAGAACCCGAGGAGTCCGAGAGCGACCGCCAGGTCGTCTCCACGGGTGACATGCAGGTGATCACGGAGAATCCCGCCGAGGCGGCCGACGACATCGCCGGGCACGGTGAGTCTCGCGGCGGTTTCGTGGAGAGCCGTGACGAACGGACCGACCGTGGCGGCGAAGCCACCGTGGTGGTCACGCTGCGCGTCCCCGCCGAGGCGTTCGAGCAGCTGATGGCCGATGTCAGCGAGAGCGGCGAGGTGGTGCAGCGGAGCCAGAATGCGGAGGACGTGACCGGAGCCGTCCGCGATCTCGATGCGCGCATCCATGCGCTGGAGATCTCCACGGAGCGGCTGGAGGACATCATGGCCGAGGCCGACACCAGTGCCGATCTGCTCGAGGCGGAAGCGGCGCTGAGCGAACGGCAGGGTGAGCTGGAGGAGTACGTCGCCCAGCGCAAGGACCTGGAGGACCAGGTGTCGATGTCCACCCTCCGGGTCGAGCTGCGCGAAACGGAGAGGGCGGACGATTCGGGCGGACTCACCGGCTGGCTCAACGATGTGCGGACCACGCTGCTGCACTCCGCAGGCGGACTGGTGGTGGTCCTCGCAGCGTTCCTGCCGTGGCTGGCAGTGCTCGGCATTCCTGCCTACCTGTTCGTCCGCTGGCTCCGCAAGCGCCAGCGCTCACGCCGCCGAGGCCCCGGCTCCCAGAACCCCGGCTCCCAGAACCAGCCGGGTGCAGCGACGGTCGGGCCGGACACGGACGACGAGGCCAGAAGCGCTGCGGAAGCAACAGAGAGCCTCGCAGAAGGCGAGAAGGACTCCACGGGCCCAGGACCGCGCGGCTGAACGGCCCTCAGCCCGCCACCGCTTCGCAGAGCATCCACGCCTCACCGCGAGTCGCGCAAGAGAACGTCCAAGACACGCGGCGCGAAGTAGCGCTTCCTGTACGCACCTGGATCCACTACGGACAGAATGCCCGGGTCGACCAACTGCGTGACGATGCGAGAGGCACCGCTCGCTGCCAGAGCAAGCTCGTCCTTCACGGTTGCAACGGTGAAAGTCGGGTTCGCCACTGCAATGTCCACCACAGCCAGCGCATTCTGAGAGCGGAATCCGGCAGTCACCACCTCCTCCCTCAGTTGCGCCTGCACCTCGACGAGGTCGAGCATCTGCGTGTGGGTTCTGCTGGCTGCCTGCGCCAGACCAGCGGCGAAGAAGCGGATGTAGCTGTCCCAGTCCCCCGCAGCACTGACAGCCATCAGCGCCGCGTAGTACTCCCTGCGGCGCGCTTCAAACCACGGCGAAACAGTCAGCGTGGGTTCCGAGAGTGCACCCGTCATCGTCAACTGCAGCACGATGAGCAGTCGCCCCACCCGCCCGTTGCCGTCACGGAAGGGATGCAGCGTCTCGAACTGGTAATGCGACATCGCCGCAGCCACGACCGGATCGATGGTGCCCGCATGATCGTCGCGCATCCATGCGACCAAGTCTTCGATGCCATCTGTGAGCAGGGGACCCGGAGGAGCCGGCACGAACTCCGCCGCGTGGATCCGATGACCGCTGACAGGAGCATCTTCTCGGATGCCGATCACGACCTGGCTGTCTCGGATCGTTCCGGACACGGCCTCCAGCGGCGTCGTCGTCATGAGGATTCCCTGCAGCTCCGCCAGGAATGTGACGGTCAGCGGGTAGCCATCCGCCAATGCGTCGAATGCCGCATTGGCCATGTGCACGTAGTTGAGGATCTCAGTGAGCTCCAGCGACCGCGGTCCGCCGGCATCTGCAGTCAGCACCTCTCCCAGCGGCGCATACGTTCCCTCGAGAGCTGAAGTGCTCTGAGCCTCGCGCTGCAGCGCAGGCGTGCGCAGCAGCGCGGGGTTGGGGAGACGCTTGGCAGTGCTGTCCAGCGCTGCGAGCGCTGCTCGAGCCTCAGCCACCTGCAGAAACGTCACTGGACTGAGTTCCGGCACTTCTGCGCCCAGCGGAGCAGGCACGAATGCTTTGTGCTTCCACCCCGAGTCCAGCTCCTCACCAGGGCCGGCGATGTCGACCAGCCGCCCGTTGGCCTCCGGTCCCAAGCGTGCGATGTCCACATCTCCACGACACGGCCCGTTGTGTGGAGATGTCACCCAACATTTCCACACAACTGCCACTTGTGTGGAAGTGTTTCCCCGCATCTCCACACAACAGCCACGTGTGTGGAGATGCGTCGTGGCCGGCAACTGTGTGCAGGACGCGCCCCGTCACCGCACGCAAAGCGGAACGGCTACACGCCCGCGGACATAGCCGCAGCGCCCGCCTTCCTGTTCGTCGCGGCGATCACCGCGGCAACCACGAGCGCCACGACGGTGATCGCGCCCCAGATGCCCACCACCGCCCAGGAGGCTCCGGCGATGACGAGGATCGGTGCGAAGGTCACGGCGGTCACCTCCACGGGCACCACGGGCAGGTAGGCGAGGGAGAAGTCCTCGAGGGTGCGGGACGTGAGCTTGGGATCCACGATCCGCAGGAGAGCCATGCCGGTGGCGACCGCGCCGGTCGCCCATCCCCAGGTGAAGAGCTGCCGCTCGAACCAGCCGTCCGTCATCACGCGCGGGGCGATGAACTGGCCCAGGAACAGGCAGAGCGCCAGTCCCACGACGAACAGGATGACGAGGGCGACCCAGTTGTCGGCGACGAGGCTGGGGACGACGGAGGCGATGCCACAGACCATGAGCAGGTCCGTGGAGAGGCCGGAGATCGAGTTCATGGAGTCCCGGTCGATGAAGCGGGTGGTGCGGGTGGCGACGAGCAGGCCGCGCAGCACCAGGCCCACGATGAAGGCGATGGAGAAGAGCGGGAACGAGACCGCCGGGACCAGCTCGCCCAGCACCTGGTTCACGCCGTAGGCGGCAGCGGAGACCGCAGCGATGATGCTCGCCTGGAAGGTGAGGGACTCGATGGTGCCGCCAGAGAACATGTGCGTACCGATAGGCGGCCGCTCCTCGCGCTGGTCGAGCACACCCGTGCGGAGGTCGTCCGGGATCTGCTGCACGCCCGCGAACTCCTGGGCATGGCCTCGGGCGGCTCCGATCTTCGCCTGGACGATCCCGCCGATGACGCCCACGAGGAGGCCCACCGTCGCCGAGGTGAACGCGAGCGACTGCACCGTGGGGTCTCCCGCGTCCGCGAAGGCCGTGCCGAGTGCCGCGGCGGAGCCGAATCCTCCGGCCCAGCCCGCGAACAGCAGGAGGCCCGTGTGGTCCGGCGCGCCCAGCAGAGGCCCGAGGAGAGCGAGGACCAGAAGCATGCCGATCGCGGTCTGGGCCGCGTAGATGAGCACACCGTAGCTGGCGAAGCCGGCGACGTTCCGACCGATCTTGAGGATGTTGAAGTCGCTGGAGAGCGCCAGACAGGCGAAGACGAAGACGATGAGCAGCGAGGTGTAGGTTCCCAGCTGGTCGGAGAACGGCAGCCAGCCCAGCACATTGGGTCCCAGGAGGAGTGCGGCGAAGCCGGCGATGACTCCCGCCGGGATCATCATCGACTGCAGGAATCTGACCCGGGCGCGGAGGATGGTCCCCACCGCCAGCAGTGCGCCGATCATTCCGGCATCGACCAGGAGGGCCCAGGGGCTGAACTCACTCGTCTCCATCTATCGTCTCCCTTCGAACACTTCGGGACGCGCGGGATCACCGCGCATGAACAGGCGCGGGACGCCGCGCACGGGTGCTGCGGGGAGACCCCGCAGGAGGCGGGCCGCAGATGGGCCCAGGACAGCCTGAGGGGTACGGGGGTGCAGGGGCAAGTCGAGCGGGACAGGCAGCGGGAGAGCAGATCCCACCGCGCTCATGACGAACCGCTCCCTTCCCGGAAGATGCACACACTGCGCACGTGCATTGCGTGATCTGCGCTTCACGTGGCAGACTCGGAACAGCCTGGCAAGCGGCCTCGTACCGTCACACACACACGGTGACGCGTGAGATGTCGCAGTCCCGGCGCCTTCTCTTCGGACTGCACATTTCGCGCAAGGAAGCCGACCATGACACAGAACAGCGTGGACCCCGCCCCGGCACAGGCCTCGGCGCACACCACCGCGGACCCGTACCGGCTCGACCCCCAGGACGTCATCGAGCCGCCCACCACGTTCGCGGGCAGGCTCAGGTACCTGGGCCCGGGCCTCATCATCTCCGCGGCGGTGATCGGCTCCGGCGAACTCATCACCACCACCGCGCTGGGCGCCAAGGCCGGATTCATCCTGCTGTGGCTCGTCATCATCTCCACCGCCATCAAGGTGTGGGTGCAGCTGGAGCTCGCCCAGTGGACGATCCTCAGCGGCAAGCCCGCACTGGAGGGCTACGCGAGCGTCGGCCCGCGCCTCATCGGCCGCGCCGGCTGGATCAATCTCCTCTGGATCCTCATGGACTTCGCGAAGGTGCTGCAGCGCGGCGGCATCATCGGCGGTGCCGTGGCCGCACTGAGCATCATGTTCCCCGTCGTCGGCGAACCTCTGGGCACCCCGTCCCTCGTCTTCTGGACGGTCGTGGCACTCGCCGTGGTCATCTCTCTCCTGGTGACCAACAAGTACGGCATCGTCGAGAAGTTCTCCGTCGCCGCCGTCATCATCTTCACCCTCTCCACGGTGGGTCTCGCCCTCTCCCTGCCGTTCACGGACTTCGCCTTCACCGGCGGAGACATCATGAGCGGGCTGAGCTTCGCCATCCCCGCGGGCACCCTGGGCTTCGCCGTCGCCATGTTCGGCATCACCGGCGTGGGCGCGGATGAGATGACCACGTACACCTACTGGTGCCTCGAGAAGGGATACGCGCGCTACACGGGACCGGACGACGGCTCCGCCGAACGCGCCCGCCGCGCCCACGGCTGGATCTCCGTCATGCGCACGGACGTCCTCGTCTCCTGGATCATCTCCACCGTCTGCACGATGTCCTTCTACGTGATCGGCGCGGCCATCCTCCACCCGCAGGACCTCGTGCCGGAGGGCAACGAGATGATCACCACCCTGTCCGTCATGTACACCTCCGTGATGGGCGAGCCCGGCCACTGGATCTTCCTCATCGGCGCGTTCGCCGTGCTGTTCTCCACCTTCATCGCCTCCACCGCGAGCGTGCCCCGCCTGTGGACCAACACCGTCTCCCTCCTGGGAGCCTTCGACTGGCACGACCTCGCCACGCGCACGCGCATCATCCGCGTCCTCACGGTGGCCTTCCCCGTCATCTGGGCGCTGAGCTTCCTCGTCATCCAGTCCCCCGTGCTCATGGTGCAGATCGGCGGGGTCGCCAGCGGCGTCTTCCTCGTGGCCGTCGTCGTCGCCGTGTGGTTCCTGCGCTCCCGCGAGGTGCCGGCGGAGTTCAGGTCCAACCACTTCTTCACCGTCATGCTGGTGTTCTCCTCGCTCGCGATCGCCGCCCTGGGCGTCTACTCCGCGCTGGAGACCTTCGGAATCGAGATCGGAGCCTGATGCGCCTCACCGTCCTCACACCCTCGTTCGGAAAGCTGTCCGAGGCCCCCGTCCGGCGCGCGGCAGAACTGGGACTGGAGCTCGAGCACCGCACCGAGAGCCATCCCAAGTCCGGTCAGGACCTGGTCGAGGCGATCGCCGGGGCCGAGGCCGTCCTCGTGGGTCTGGATTCCGTCACCGCCGAGATGCTGGCCGTCTGTCCGGACCTCAGGGTGATCGCCAAGCACGGAGCAGGCGTCGACAACATCGACCTGCAGGCCGCCGCCGCGGCCGGAGTCATCGTGGTGAATACACCCGGAGCCAATGCCGGTTCCGTCGCCGATCTCACCCTGGGCCTCATGCTCATGGGCTCCCGCCGGATCCGGGAGGCGGAGGACTCGCTGCGCAGCGGGCGCTGGGAGGTCTTCTTCGGCACGGAGCTGGCCGGTAGGCAGCTGGGCATCCTGGGCTTCGGCCGGATCGGGCGCGCCGTCGCGCAGCGCGCGGCCGCGTTCGGCATGCGCATCGCCGCCTACGACCCGTTCGTCCCGGACGAGGCGATCGTCGGGGCCGGCGCGCAGCCGCTGTCCCTCGAGGAGGCCGTGGCCACCTCGGACTTCCTCTCCCTCCACCTGCCCGGCGGCGGAGGTCCCCTTCTCACAGCGGACCTCCTCGCGACCATGCCCCGCGGCGCGGCGCTGATCAATGCCGCCCGAGGCGGGCTGGTCGACGAGACCGCCCTCGCCGAGGCGCTGCACGCGGGCAGGCTCTCCTTCGCCGCGCTGGACGCGTTCTCCTCGGAGCCTCCCGCTGCGGACCATCCGCTGCTGGACGCGCCCCGCCTCATCGCCACTCCGCACATCGGCGCGTACTCGGACGTCGCCAATGCGAACATGGGCACCTGGGCGGTCGAGGACGTCGTGCGCGTGCTCAGCGGCGAGGAGCCCCGCTTCCCGGTGCGCTGACCTTCCAACTGGAGGCTGACCTTCCGGAGGGAGGCAGAGCGGGCGACCCCTCACGAACGAGGAGCCGCCCTTCAGCTCTGTGTGCCCATCACCGCTCGTCCCACACCACGGCTCCGCCCTGGATGACCACGCGCGGGCGAGTCTGATCCCACAGGACGCTCACGTCCTCGAGCGGGTCCTCCCGGAACGCCACCAGGTCCGCGGCGCTTCCGACGGCCAGGTTCCCCCGCCCGGGATCCTGAATGAGCGCGGCATTCTCCACCGTCATCGACCGCAGCAGCTCCAGCGGTTCGAGCACCTGTGCCTGCAGCTCGATGCCCCGGAGCTGCTCGTCCTCCAGGTCACCCATGAGATCCGTGCCGAAGCCCACGCGCACGCCAGCCTCCCGCGCCAGCCGGATCGCCTGCTGCCCGGCCCCCAGCACCTCGGCGTT
This sequence comes from Brevibacterium salitolerans, assembly GCF_039531405.1. Taxonomy (NCBI): domain Bacteria; kingdom Bacillati; phylum Actinomycetota; class Actinomycetes; order Micrococcales; family Brevibacteriaceae; genus Brevibacterium; species Brevibacterium salitolerans. The sequence continues at coordinate 296,206 of NZ_BAAAPZ010000017.1, forward strand.
CTTCTCCCGCCCCACCGGACTCAGGCCGGCTTCCTCTCCCCGCCTGCGCATCGCGTCGTAGGCGGCGAGCGTCGGCACGAGGAACGCTCCGTTGTCCGCGATCACACGAGCGGCCTCGACATCGATGAGGTTGCCGTGCTCCACGGAGCGCACGCCGTTCGTCACGGCATGGATCACCGCCTCGGCGGAGTAGGCATGGGCGGCGACGTACCGGCCGCGGCGCCCCGCCTCCTCACACACCACGGCGATCTCCTCCGCGGAGTACTGCGGCACCGTCAGCGGGTCCGTCGGTGAGATCACCCCGCCCGAGGCCATGATCTTGATGACGTGCGACCCGGTCCGCAGCCGCTCCCGCACCGCCGTGCGCAGAGCATCGATCCCGTCGACCACCTCGTGCGTGTGATCGCAGCCTGCGTGCAGGTCGTGTTCCGCCGGACGCACGTCCCCGTGCCCGCCCGTCTGGCTGAGGACTCTGCCGCTGAACAGGTAGTGGGGCGCGTCCACCATGCCCCGCTCGATGGCCTGCTGCAGCCCGATGTCCCCGCCCGCCACATCACGCACGGTGGTGAACCCGCGTCTCAGCGCGGCGGACAGCCGGTTCACGCCGTTGATCACCACGAAGCTCGTGGTGCGGGTCGCCATCATGATCCCGCCCATCCCGGCCGCATAGGCGTGGAAGTGCGCGTCGATGAGTCCCGGAGTGACGGTGGTGCCGCCGAGGTCCGTCTCGACGTACCCGCCGGGCCCGTCTTCCGGAGATGCACCGGTGCGCGCGACCGCACCGATCTCTCCGATCTCCGCGATCTCGCCGTTCTCTATGCGCATGTCCCCCTCGACCACGAGGCCGGTCTCCGGGTCCAGGAAGCGGCCGTTGCGGAGCACGGCGTTCCAGCCGCGTCCGGGCCGCGGTCCGAACGCGCGCGGATGGGTCGAGTCGCCCTGTCTCATTCCGCTGCCCCTTCCGTCCGCTCCCGCCTCATCGCGTCTCGCCGCCGCCGGGTCGCCGCGGCATCCACAGAGGCGGAGGAGTCCTTCGCGAACAGGACGCCGTACTCCTCCTCGGCCGCACGCCGTGAGACGTACCCGTCCAGCACGTCCTCGAGCACCCTCCGCGGATCGCGGTCGAGCGGATCGCCGTACCCTCCTCCACCGCCGGTGCGGTTGTCCAGACGGGAGCCGGCCGGCCGCGGGTAGGTCCCGCCACCGGTCACGACCTCGGCCTCGGTGCCCGCGTCGAGCACCACGCTCGCGGGACGCCCCGGCCGGCCTCCGGCCAGCGCCCACGGCGGGGACTTCGTCTTGGACACGAGGCAGATTCCGGTGGAGTCCGCCTCGAACCGGTAGTGGCGGTGGACGCCCACTCCCCCGCGGTGCATGCCCGCTCCGCCGGAGTCCTGTTCGTACCCGTAGGCCTCGATGAAGAGGGGCGCCTTCGTCTCCAGCACCTCCACGGGATTGTTCCGGCACCCGGGCTGGGTGAGGTGCATGATGCCGTCCTGCCCGTCCCCGCCCCGGTGCCCGCCGTAGCCGATCGCCTCATTGGTGGCTTCCAGCCACGCCCTGCCGGTCCGCGGGTCCGTGCCCCACCCCATCATGGAGGAGACGTCTCCGCCGGAGCTCGCCGGGATCCGCTCCGGCATGCCCTGGGCCAGTGCCTTGAGCACCACCTCGCCCGCGAGGATCCCGGTCCACTGGGTGAAGGTGGGCATCGGATCGACCGCGTGCATGATGGATCCCGGCTCCGTGACGACCCGGAGCGGGGCGAAGTTGCCGGCCGCGACGGGTGAGTCCGGAGTGGTCAGCGACTTGAAGATCAGTCCCGAGAGAGCATGGGTCTTGCCGACGGGGAGGTTGAACGGCCCCTTCACATCCTTCTCGCTCCCCGTCCAGTCGATCACCATCTCCTCGTCCGTGACGGTCACCGTGGCTCGCAGCCGCAGCGGGGTGTCGAGATCGATCCCGTCGGAGTCCACGAAGTCCTCCGCCGTCCAGGTGCCGTGCGGCAGCTCTGCGAGCGCCAGACGGGCGAGACGCTCACCGTGCGACTGGATGTCCGCCATGGCCTGCTGGAGGACGTCCGCACCGTACTTGGCGGCGAGCTCCTGCATCCGCTGAGTCCCGCTCCAGCAGGCGGACACCTGTGCATGGATGTCGCCCAGGGTGCGTTCGGGCATCCGCGAGTTGAAGCGGATGACGTTGAGGACGTCGTCATTGGGCTCTCCGGCGCTGTAGAGCCGGCTCGCCGGGAACATGAGCCCTTCCTGGTAGGCATCGGTGGAGTCGAGGACGTAGCCCGCGTTCTTCTGCTTCAGGTCCAGCACGTGCACGCGGCACGAGGCGAATCCGATGATCTCCCCCGCGTGGTGGACGGGTGCGAACACCAGTGGGTCGAGAGTGTGGGCGGAGGACCAGTACGGGTAGTTGAGGATGAAGACGTCCCCTTCCCGCATGGCGTCCGTGCCGAGGAACTCGATCGACTTCCGGATCCCGTAGTCGTTCGCGCCGGTGGAGATCGCCAATCCGGGCGAGTCCGCGACGACGCTGCCCTGGGCGTCGTGGAGGCCGATGCCGTAGTCGTGGATCTCGTAGACGACCGTGTTGTACGCGGTGCGGCAGAGGTTGCGCGCCATCTCGTCCGCGCTCGCGATCAGCGCGTGGCGGATGACCTCGAGGACGATGGGGTTGGTCATGACTCAGACTCCTTCTGCGCCGAGGGTGATGACGAGTTCGCCGAGGCCGCCCACACGGAGTGCGTCACCGGCATGGAGGACGGTGGTCGCGGTGTGCTCTGCGACGATGGCGGGCCCGGAGAGCCGGTCCCCGGCGAGCAGCGCCTCCCGGGTGAAGACGGGGTACTCCTGCGGCTCCTCCCCCACGTGCACGGTGCGCGTGAGCACCGGCGTCGGCTCGCCGTCCACGCGCACCTGCGCCGCGGGCCACGCCGGCTTCTCCACCACGCCCACCGCGTTGACCCGCAGCGTCGTGACCTCGAGCGGGTCCGTCATGGTGTGCCCGTACAGCCGCCGGTGCATCTGCGCGAACTCCGCGGCGAGGGCGGCGACGGGATCGGCGCTCTCCCTCGGATACGGGACGGAGACGGAGTGCTCCTGCCCCTGATAGCGGACGTCGACGGTGCGTTGGAACGTCTGCGCCTCCGGCCCGAAGCCCTCTCCGAGGAGCGCTGTACCGCCCTCGTCCTCCATGCTCGCGTAGGTCTGCGCGAAGAACTCCGCGTCGAGATCGGCGAGCGGCTGCACCGCTGTGCGGGAGAAGTCGTGCTGAACATCTGCCATGAGCATGCCCAGAGCGGAGAACGCGCCCTGGCCCGGAGGCACGATCACGCGCGGGATGCTCAGCTCACGCGCCACGTCGACGGCGACCAGGCCGCCCCCACCGCCGAAGGACATGAGGGCGAAGTCCTGCGGATCGCGACCGAGGTCCACCGTGATCGACCGGACGGCGCCGACGATCTTCATGTTCGCGATCTGCACCGCCCCCCGCGCAAGCTCCGGGACGGACAGCCCGAGCGCCTCGGCCACCGGGGCCAGCGCCTGTGCAGCGCGCTCCTCGTCGAGGACCAGGTCGCCGCCGAGGGCGAGGTCGCCGCCCATGTACCCCAGGGAGACCGCGGCGTCCGTGAACGTGGGCCGCTCCCCGCCGCGGCCGTAGGCGGCGGGCCCCGGGTCCGCGCCCGCACTCTGCGGTCCCACCTGCAGCGCACCGGCCTTGTCGAGCGAGATGAGGGAGCCTCCGCCGGCGCCGATCGTGTGGATGTAGAGCGATGGGGTGTTGATCGGCAGGCCTTCGAACTCCGCACCCTGGTGGAGCACGGGTTCGTGATCGAGGATCAGCGAGGCGTCGAGGCTGGTCCCGCCCATGTCGATCGTGATGACATTGGGTTCGGACAGCTCCTTGGACAGGGCTGCCGCCCCCACGACGCCGCCGGCCGGGCCCGACAGGATGAGGTTGACCGGCTGCTCCGCCGCAGCCGCCGCGGTCATCGCGCCTCCGCCCGACCGGGACATGAGGAACCTGCCGTCGAAGTCCGCCCGGCGCAGATCCTCCCCGAGATCGGTGAGATAGCGGCGCATGATCGGCTTGATGTACGCGTCGAGGACGGCGGTGCTCGTCCGCTCGTACTCCCGGTACTCGCGCGAGAGCTCGTGGGAGAGGGTCACCTCGGCCTCGGGCGCGAACTGCCTGAGCACCTCGCCCATCGCGATCTCGTTCTCCGGGTTCGCGTAGGCGTGGAGGAAGCCCACGGCCACGCCCTCGTATCCGCCCGCGGCGATCTCGCGCGCCACCTCCGCGGCGGCCTCCCTGTCCAGCGGAGTGCGTACGGTGGCATCGTAGAGGGTGCGTTCGGGGACCTCGAAGGTGTCACGGCGCCGCACGAGCGGCTCGGGCTTCCGGAAGGTGATGTCGTACATCACCCTGCTGCCGGCCCTGCCCAGCAGGTACACGTCGCGGAAGCCCTGCGTGCCGATCACGGCGATGCGCGCCCCGGTCCGGGTGAGGAGGGAGTTCAGTCCCAGCGTCGACCCGTGGTTGAAGGTGCTCACCTGGTCGATGGGAGCCTCGACCTTGCCGAAGGCGTGGAGCACCCCCCGCTTGGGAGCCTGCGGGGTGGTGGGCACCTTCTCGAAGCGCAGTGCGCCCGAGGCCGGGTCCAGCCGCACCACGTCCGTGAAGGTGCCGCCCACGTCGACGGAGATCCGTGTCCCTGACTGCATGTGTTTCCTGTTCTGTTCGATGTTCTCTGCTGTGTGCTCTCCGCCGCTGTGCGCAGCGGCAGGTCCGCTATCTGAAGATGCGGCCCAGGGAGGCGAACGCATCGCCGGTGATGATCCCCGCGCCGATGAGCTGCAGGTCCTCCTCCGCCTGGCGGCCCTTGAGCCTCACGACCACGAGCTTGACCGCGAGGGCGCCCAGCACCAGCCAGCCGGCGTAGGGGGCGGCGATGAGCAGGCCGGTGGCGAGCATGATGCCCATCTGCCGGGTGGCCCCGCCCGCCGCCTGCAGCGCCGCACCCAGCAGCGCCCACAGGAGCATGGTCTGCAGCGCCTCGGTGTTCGTAAGCCCCACCTTGATCGTGTCTGCGAAGACCACCGCCACCGGAGGGATGCGGTCTGCTTCGAAGTAGGGCTTCCAGAGGAGGGCGGCCATTCCCATGGCGACGACGAATCCGATCATCGCGGAGTAGTACTGCTGCTTCCGTCCCGAGCGCTCGTAGTCGGCGTATCCGGGGTGACGCGAGTGCACCTTGCGCAGGATCCATCCGGTCTTGAGGTCGTAGCCCATGTCGGAGAAGGCCGGACCGGTGGAGGCCGTGTAGCCCACCAGGACGAGCAGCGGTTCCGGCGGGAATCCGATGGCGAGCCCGAGCACCAGGAAGATCAGGGTGATCGCCGTGGCGGGGAACCACCCCGCGTGCATCGCGGCGAGGCCGACGATGAGCTCGCTGACGAACGCGGCGACTGCGGCGTAGAGGACCCAGCCGATCAGCACCGGGATCGACATCTCCGCGTAGATGCCGGAGACGAAGGCGAGGAGGATCGCCACCGCGATGAAGAGCAGGAAGCCCGAACCGAGCCCGCCGCGCAGACGGCGCGGGCTCACGGTGTCCGCCATCGCCGGATCCGGGTCCGGATCGGGGGCGGCTTCCTGAACGGGCTGTGCGTCCCGCTTCGCCCGCTGCCGCCGGAAGAGGATGAACCCCGCCTGGACAAGTGCGATGACTCCGGCGCCGATCATGATCCCGTGGGGGATGTAGTTCTCGGCCAGCGAGAAGTCCGCAAGCCCCGGCAGCAGCGAATAGTACTGCACGATGAGGAGGCCCAGGCCGAACATCAGGAGTGCGATGACGTTGCCGATGAGAGCCACCCCCGCCGCGGAGGCGGAGAGGCCGAACCAGGCGAGGACGAAGCCGATCACCCCGCCGGCCACCAGCACCTTGGCGCGGCGGCCGCCCTGGTCCCCGGCCTTGATCGCCTCCGCCGCCGCGACTCCCGGGGGCCACGCGTTCCGCGCGGAGAGGAACTTCGAACCGAAGGCACGGTAGAGGATCCACGCGTCGACGACGAGCCCTCCGGCGGCCCCGATGAACATCGGCCAGATGAGATCCGGACGGCCGAACGCCCACGTGATCGCCAGAGGGGTGATGATGGCGTTCGCCGCACCGAAGGTGCCGGCGGAGATCGCCGTCTGGGCGAGGTTCTGGCGGTGCACGCTGCGGAACTTCTGGAACCCCGAGAGGCCGATCCGGCCGACCATCATCGCGATGAGGGCACCGATGACGGAGGTGTGGGTGGAGATTCCGAGCTGGGTGATGAGGTGGATGCCGATGAAGGCGCCCACCGCCGCGAGCACGACCGTCAGCACGAGCGTGCCGGGTTCGAACGCCCTCGGGTGGGGCGGTATCTGCTGGTCCGCTCCGGACCTCGCATCTGCTGTCATTGCCGGGCCTCTCTCGTCGGGGAGCCGCCGTGGGCGCGCTCGGCCTGCGTTCGGGGCATGCCTCCGCGCGTAGGGCGCAGAGTCATGGGAACAGAGGCGAGATCGCGCCCGTGCCGCTCACCCGGTTGCGTTCGCAGCAGCGCGGAAACTCCGAGTCAAAACGATTTGACTCTGCAGAGTCTCCATCAGTGACTCCCATCACGTCAAGGGAGAGTTTCAGGCACTGGGACGGCGAGGGTCAGCGCGACGTGGATTCACGCGCGTGCAGCACGGGCGCCACAGGGACGACTCCCCCCGGCGGCGCCTCACCTCCCAGCCGGCGCATCATGAGGTCGACCGCAGCAGAGGCGAGACCCTCATGATTGAGGTCCAGCGCCGTGATGGAAGGCCGCGCAGTCCGCGAGAAGGACGAATCCGTGAGCGTGGCGAGCTTGAGGTCCTGCGGCACGCGGAGCCCGGCGGACGCGACGGCGCGCAGCACCGGACCGCTGGTCTTGCTCAGGGAGAAGACGAGCGCATCCGGCGCGCCGTGATCGGCGAGCAGCCGTGACACGAGCGCCTCGGCCTCATCCGGTGAAAGGCTCTCGCTGAGCGCATGCACCTCCGTCCGGAGAGAACTGTCCTCGCACCACCGGGCATGGACACGGCGGGCCTCCCGGTTCCACGCGTTGTCCTCCGAGCCCGGCAGCAGCCAGACCCGTCGTCCGGGCCCCACTCCGAGCGCTTCGAATGCCGCCCTCATGCCCGTGCTGTAGTCGACGCCCACGGTCCAGGGCAGCGCGGGCCGGTCCGGATCCGGGTCGGCGCAGACGACGGGGATGCCGCGCGCCTCGAGGAAGTCGATGGTGGGGTCGGAGGCGTAGGGATGAGCGACGATGCATCCGTCCATCGGCACCGCCGAGTGCTCCTGCCGAGTCGGATCGGGGACATGGACGAGGCCTATGCCCCGCCGCAGGCACTCGATGGCGATGCTGCCCGCGAGCCGGTTGAAGGTCTCGGACGTCTCCGGGGCCCCGGTCGCCGCGAAGCGCGGTCGCAGCACCAGACCGATCATCTCCGAGCGGCCGGTGCGCATGGACCGCGCATGCGGATCCGCACTGTAGCCGAGGGCCTCCGCGGCCGCGAACACGCGCTCCTTGGTCTTCGCGGAGATCGCCCGGCGACCGGAATACGCGTGAGAGACCGTCGAAGGCGAGACCCCGGCAGCCTGCGCCACGTCCTTGATGGTGACGCGAGGCTGGCGCAGACGCGCATCCCGACCCTTCTGACCCATGCTCAGATTCTATGGGGGCGGGCTCCGACCTCCGCCCGCGCCGGTGGACGATCTGCACAGCGCGGGACAAATGCGGTGCAGATCACACATACCGCTCCGCGTGCCCCATCCATACACTCTGGCTCCATCCGGCGGCGCTTCTCCGCAAGCCGGAACCATCGACCAGCTGGAGGACGAATGCACCTGAGAGTGATCCTTCCCGTCACCGCCCGGAAACTGCTGCAGCCTGTCCTTGAAGAGGCCCAAAGCTGGGCCTCTCCAGGCGTGACAGTGGATTGCGCCCAGATCGCGCATGGGCCCGAATCCATCGAGTCAGACTACGACGAAGCCGTTGCAACCCCTGGAATCCTCACTGCCGTCAGTCAGGCCGTTGAAGACGGAGTCGAGGGAGTCTTCATCTCGTGCTTCGCAGAGCCGGCCGTGCACGCGGCGCGCGAAATCGCACCGTTTCCCGTCTTCGGCGGCTTCCAACCGTCCGTCCATGCCGCACTCGGAATGGCTGACCGCATCGGCATCCTCAGCATTCTGCCCGACGTCGTGCCTGGATTGGACAGGAAGATCGCGGCATACGGCCTCTCGCAGCGAATAGTGGATGTCGGGGTCATAGACATGCCGGTTCTCGACGTCGACCAGCATGACCTCCTCCTCGATCGACTCGAGCACGTCGCGACCGACCAGATCGCGCGTGTTCGAGCCGAGGCCTTCGTGCTCGGCTGCACGGGCATGCTCGGTGTCGCTTCCGGCCTGCAGCAGCGCCTGCGTCCCACGTTCGGAGAGATACCGGTGGTCGATCCCACCGGCGCGGCGATCCTGGCCCTCGAGACGGCGGTACGCCTGGGCATACGCCCGAGCGCTCGTGCCTACCATCCTCCGCGACCCAAGCAGCGCACCTGAACAAGGAACCACGATGAGCACAAAACCGCCCGACAACAGTCAGCCGGACAGCGACTACGCAGATGCGCCGGTGCCGGGCTCCGCACGGCGGCACTGGTTCCCCATTGCCGTCACGAAGTTCGGCCAGGTCTCCGCCCTGAGTCAGTTCCTCCTGGGATCCACGCTGGGGTTCGGAATGACATTCCTCAACGCGTTCCTGGCGATCACCATAGGATCTGTCATCCTGCAGGTGGTTTCCATCGCAGTGGGCATCATCGGGATGCGCACAGGATTGACCACATCGATCCTCGCCCGCTGGACCGGCTTCGGTCGAGGCGGTGCAGCCGTGGTGGGAGCGGTCATCGCCATCACCTCCATCGGCTGGTTCGGCATCCAGTCCGGCGTCTCGGCCCAAGGCCTCGCGTCGACCGTCGGCATCATGCCCGAATGGGCGTGGGCACTCCTCTTCGGACTGGCCATCACCGCCGTTGTCCTGTTCGGCTTCAGGATGATCGCCCGAGTCGCGTTCCTGGCCGTCCCCGCCTTCCTCGTCCTCGTGCTCTGGGCAGTCGCCCTGGAACTCCGGGAGCACAGCCTCTGGGAACTCGCCACTTCTCCACCACCGGGACCAGAGGTGGGCCTGCTCGCGGGAACAGGACTCGTTGCCGGCGGCTTCATCGTGGGCGCGGTGATCAACTCGGATATCACCCGGTACAACCGTTCCGCAGCAGACGTCGTCAAACAGACAGTGGTCGGCATCAGCCTGGGGGAATATCTCATCGGGCTGATCGGTGTCCTGCTGGCCCACGCGATCCATTCCGACAACGTCACGACGATCATCCTCTCCTCCGTGGGCTGGGTAGGCGTCCTCGTGATCATCATGGGCACCATCAAGATCAACGACATCAACCTCTATTCCTCCGTCTTCGGCCTCCTCAACTTCGTGTCAGCAGTCTTCGGACGTACTGCGGATCGCCGGGTGGTGACGCTCGTGGTCGGGGTGTTGGGCTCAGTGCTGGGCGCAGCCGGCATCCTCGATCACTTCACCGGCTTCCTCAACGCACTCGGCGTCCTGCTTCCGCCAGTTGCGGCGATCATGGTGGCCGAATACTTCGTGGTCCGGCGGTGGCGCGCCGAAATCGATCTCGCACACACTGAGCGGATCCTCCCCGAGACCCAGCCCAACTGGGTGCCCGCGACACTGGTGATCTGGGTGATCTCCTCCGGCATCGGATTCTTCGTCACCTGGGGTATCCCCGCGATCAGCTCTCTCATCGTCGCGTTCGCACTCTACGTCGTCGCAGGCAGACTCGGATGGGTGAGGGAGGTTGGACGCAGCGCCACGGCAGAGCATGCGCGAACCATCTGAAACACCGCTGCCGTCACTCGCCGGAGAGCGATGGCCCACCGCGACAGACAGGGATTCGAGCAGTCACACTCACGAAAGGACCACATTGCGCATAGGAATCGATGTGGGCGGCACGAACACCGACGCCGTCCTCATGAATGGAGATGCGGTGGCCGCCGCCACCAAGAAGCACACCACCGGTGACGTGACCGGTGGAATCCGCACGGCACTTGCCGAACTGCTCCGCCAGCACCCGTTCGCACCCGAGGAGGTCGACGGAGTGATGATCGGCACGACGCACTTCATCAATGCCCTCGTCGAGGCGGACCGACTGGCCAGGACGGCAGCCATTCGGCTCTGTCTGCCTGCAACCGCAGCACTGCCGCCGTTCGTCGAATGGCCGCAGCGCCTGCGCACCGCCATGCACGGCACTGCACACCTGGCACCGGGCGGGCACGAATTCAACGGACGCCAGATCTCGCCGCTGGACGAACGCGAGCTGCGGAGGCTGGCATCGGAGCTGGGCGAGGCCGGCGTGGAGAGCGTGGCGGTGACGTCCGTATTCTCTCCCGTGAACGCAGACCTCGAGGAGCAGGCGGCTCAGATCCTCGCCGCGGAACTCCCGGACGTGCCCATCTCACTGTCGCACCGCATCGGACGGGTGGGCCTGCTGGAGCGCGAGAATGCGACGATCATCAATGCCTCGCTCCGCAGGCTGGCCGCTCAGGTCGCCTCAGGACTGCGCGATGTCCTCGGGGAGTTCTCGATCTCCGCTCCTCTGTTCCTCTCACAGAACGACGGCACTCTCATGGACCTCGACACCGTGCAGGAGTACCCCGTGTCGACGTTCGCCTCCGGACCGACCAATTCGATGCGCGGCGCTGCAGTGCTGTCCGGCCTCAAGGACTGCGCGGTCATCGATATCGGCGGGACCACCAGCGACGTCGGCATCCTGCGTGCCGGCTTCCCGCGGGAGGCGAATACGGCAGTGGAGGTAGCCGGTGTGCGAACCAATTTCCGGATGCCGGATGTGGTCTCGATCGGGATCGGCGGCGGCAGCCGCGTGCACCTCGCCGAAGGCGCTCGTGTTGGGCCTGATTCCGTAGGTTACCGGCTGCCGCAGGAGGCCCTCGTGTTCGGCGGTTCGGTGCTCACGGCAACAGACATCGCTGTGGCGGCCGGGCGCGCGGAGATCGGCGACCGTTCCCTGGTGCGGGGCCTGGACCCTGCGATGGTCCGTGCGGCGCTCTCGGACATCGCCGCCCGAGCCGCGGCCCTCGTCGATTCGATGCGCACCTCGGCGGAGGAGATCCCGGTCGTCGGTGTCGGCGGCGGTTCAGCCCTCCTGCCAGAGCACCTCGACGGAGTCGGACCCGTGATCCGACCGGAGAACTTCGCCGTCGCCAATGCCGTCGGCGCAGCGATCGCTCAGGTCTCCGGTGAGGTGGACCGCATCTTCGCGGTGGAACCGGGACGCCGGCAGAACGTGCTCGACGAGGCTCGGCAGGAGGCCGTGGACAGGGCGGTGGCTGCAGGAGCCTCACCGAGCTCGGTGGAGATCGTGGACCAGGACGACGTGCCGATCCCATATCTGCCAGGCAACGCCACGCGAATCAGGATCAAAGCTGTCGGGGATCTCCAGACGGCTCCGCGCAGCGCAAAGGAGACACGCTGAGATGGCTTGGACCCTCGATCTGGACGACCTGCACGACCTCGCCCGCGGAGCCGCTCTGCTGGGCACCGGCGGAGGAGGCGACCCACATGTGGGCCGGCTCCTCGTCGCCGAGGCCATCCGGGAGCACGGACCGCTGACGATCCTGGACCCGGAAGAACTCGACGACGACGTACTCATCATCCCTACCGCGCAGATGGGCGCGCCCACTGTGGTGGCAGAGAAGCTCCCTGCGGGCACAGAGGGAAGCCGGGCCCTCACCACTCTCGAGGAGCACCTCGGAAGAACCGCATTCGCGACGATGCCGATCGAGTGCGGCGGCGTCAATTCCATGATCCCGCTCCAGCTCGCTGCTGTGCGGGGACTGCCGGTGGTCGATGCCGACGGCATGGGCAGAGCATTTCCGGAGCTGCAGATGGAGACGTTCTCGGTGTACGGCGTCAGCGGCTCACCTCTCGCAATCGCCGGTGAAGCCGGTGAGAAAGCCGTCATCGACACCGGGGCGGACAACAAGCGGATGGAGGACTTCGCTCGCGCTCTCACCGTGCAGCTGGGAGGGGTGGCGCACATCGCGGAGTACGCCATGAGCGGAGCAGAGGTGAAACGGGTGGCGGTGCCCCGCACCCTCAGCCTCGCGCTGGGTGTGGGCAGGGCGATCCGAACGGCACGAGAGGCGAACGAGGATCCTCTGCACAGGCTCGCACAGTTCCTCGGCACCACGCCCTACGCACACCTGCGGCACCTCTTCACGGGCAAAGTGGTGGACGTGGAGCGGAACACCGACGGCGCCTTCGTCCGGGGTGCGGCACGGATCTCCGGCTCCAGGCCCGGAAGCTCGGCCGCAGGCGAACTGCGAATCGGGTTCCAGAACGAGAACCTGCGCGCCGAGGCCGACGGAGAGCTGCTCGCGGTGGTCCCGGATCTCATCTGCATACTGGAAGCGGACTCCGCGGAACCGATCACCACCGAAGGGCTCCGCTACGGGCAGCGGGTCAAGGTCATCGGCATCTCCACACCTGCCATGATGAGGACGCAGGAAGCCCTGGCGGTGTTCGGGCCGCAGGCATTCGGCCTGCACGATGAATTCACGGCTGTGGAGTCCCTGGGAGGAAGCATCGTGGGAGAGGACTGACCCGGATCGATATGGATGCCGTGCGCACGAGAACCGGACGGCTGTCCGGGAAGAGCCTGGAGCCGATCGCGCTGGGATCGCGCCTGCTGGGCTGCGGCGGAGGCGGGGACAGCGCGATAGGGCTGCGACTGTGCGAGCGCTACTTCTGCGAGGACGCAATCGAGATGATCGATCCGCTGTGCAGGGCAGACGCCGGACATGCCGAAGGCGATGCCGTCGCCCTCGGCATCGTCGGTGCCGGCACCGAGCTTCTCTCGGAGCTCTTGCCGAGCGGCGACGAGTTCGCGGCCGCGGTCTCACAGCTCGCCCGGTGGGGGATAGCTCCGGCTGCCGTCGTACCGCTGGAGGCGGGCGGCATCAACGGGCTCACGGCCGTCGCCGCAGCCTCACAGCTCGGACTCCCGGTCGTCGATGCGGATCTGGCGGGCAGGGCCCTCCCGCGCATCGATCAGTTCAGTTCCTGTCTGAGTGGTCGGTCGCCGCTCCCTGCAGTGCTCGTGGACTGCTTCGGCCACCGCATAGGCGTCGAGACGGATCTCCGCGGATGCTCCGATGCCGACTATCTCGAACGCCTCATCCGCGCCCTGGTCCGCGAAAGCGCGGGGTGGGCCGTGCTCGGCTTCTCAGTGGGTGCGACAGGTGGCCTCGCAGAGGCAGTGGTCCCTCACACCCTCACGCGGGCACGTGACCTGGGCCTCGGACTGGCATCGGTCTCGTCTTCCTCCGATCTTGCGCTCTGGGCGCGGACGAATGAAGGCACTCTGCTGGGCCACGGCACGGTGAGCAGCCTCTCGCGACCAAGAGCTCAGGCCACGGGGTGCTTCACCGTCGAATCCCGGACAGGTCTGATCCGCATAGACATGCAGAATGAGTTCCTGCTCGTGTCGATCGACGGCGAGGTGGTGTGCACCACTCCCGCGATCATCGGAGTGCTCGATGTGCGGCGGTTCACCCCATTGGGAGCCGATGAGATCGCAGTGGGCACCGAGGTCTCCGTCCTCGTGCTTCCCGCGAGGTTTCCCCGCAACGCGGCAGGCTACAGACACGGTACCGGGCCGCACGCCTTCGGCATCGATCATCCTCCGGTGCTGCCATGATGACGATGCGGCAGCTTCTCCGCAGCGCGGGCGAAGGCACCTCCTTCTGTGTCCTCGGCGCACCACTCGCCGAATCCCTCCAGGTGACAGCAGTACGTCTCGTACAGGCAGGCAGCACCATGGTCGCTCCCTCCACCGGGGAACTGCAGGTGGTTGTGGGGAACACCGCGCAGAACTGGTGGTGGGACGCGCTCATTCGCCGCATCCGGGATGCCCGCGCCGCAGGTCTGGTGACGGCCGCGGACAGTGGCTTGGGAGAAAGTGCCGATCACCTTGCGAAGCGCCTGGGAGTGACGATCGTCCAGGTCCTCGGAGAACATGACCGGATCCTGGACTTCGCGGTGGCCCTGGGCGTCCATCTCGCAGAGCCGGCTCTGCACGACGCTCAGATCTTCGACGCACTCGAACAGGCGGAGCGGCGGCACCACCAGCTGCCGATCCAAAGTGTGCTGGATCGTATGGCCGCGCTGGCCCGTGCACCGGTGTTCCTCATCGCCGACGGCGGGCCGGTCCTCGTCTACTCCGGAGATGCGCCTCCTTCGATCCCGGCGCGATGGCCAGGAAGCTCAGGTCTCTCCCGAATGAGCACTGCCGAGGGGAGTCTGTTCGTCGCCAGACCCTTCGCCGTGGCCGGCGAACACTACGGCCTGATAGCACAGATGGACGCAGACGCACCGGCACATGCCGTGCGACGGGCGGAACGGGTGCTCAGCATCGGAGCCGTTCACGCCGCGCGTTGGTATGCCGAGCAGCAGCTCGAGGGACAGGTGGCAGATTCCACACGCGATGCGATACTGGAACAGGTGTTCTCAGGTCAGGAACAGGCGCGTGCTCTCGAACATCGTGCGGCGGAGCTGGGCATCGGATACTCCGGTGCGAACCTGCCGTTCTTCGTCACCTCCGGGTCTTCGTTCTACGGAGTGAAGGACATCCTGCTGCGCGGGCTGCGCGCGGAGAACCTCAGTACAGCTGTGGTGCCACGTAATGAAGGCTGGGCATGCTGGGTGCAGTTCCCTCGGACCGCCTCACCTGCTCGGGTGAAAGCGGGTGTGACGTCCCTCCGTCGCGCCTACGCACGCATCTCCCGCGACGTATCGATCAGCATGGGAATAGGACGACTGGTCCAGGGAGCCAATGAGCTCCGGGACTCGCTGGCGGAAGCACGAGATGCCGCCAAACTGGCGGCGAGCCGTCCCGCCGGGAGACGGTTCGTCAGGGTGGAAGGTCTGGGCGCGGCCGCACTGCTGCTCTCGTGGACCCAATCTGCACCGTTTCTGCCGCGTGCAACGCAGGTTCTGCAGCCCCTTGACACCCTCTCGGACGCCCATCGGACGACCGTCCTGACCTTCCTCGACCATTCCATGTCCGTCACTGACACCGCCGCTGCCCTCGGAGTGCACCGGAACACCATCAGAACTCGCGTTGCACGCGTGCGGGAGGTACTCAATGTCGACCTCGACGACCGGGACGAAAGGCTGGCGCTCCACCTCGCGCTGCGCGCCGTAGCCTCTGGCTGAACCCTCGCAGGGCTTCCGCCCCTCCCCCTGCACGGATCTCACCTCAGCCCGCGCGCCAGATCCGCCGCGACGGTCTCTCGCACCTGAGCCTGCGCCTCGGCGGAGAGCATGGTGAACGGCGCGCGCGCCGGCCCCACCGCCGCACCGCGGACGTTCGCCGCATGCTTCACCACCGTGTTGGGATTGCCCAGCGCCAGGCAGTTGCGGATGGGCCGGATGCTGTCCTGCACCTCCCGGGCACCGTCGATGTCACCGGCCGCGAAGCGGTCGTAGATGGCCGCCATGGTCTCCGGATAGATGTTCGCGATCCCGCTGATGCCTCCCGTGCCGCCGGCCAGCAGCGTCCAGAGGATGAGCGAGTCGTTGCCGGAGATCACGGAGAACGTCTCGCGGTCCGTGCGCTCCAGGTACTGCAGGATGGTGTCGAAGTTGCCGCTGGAGTCCTTCACCGCCACGATGTTCTCCACCTCCGCCAGCCGCTCCAGCGTCGCCGGAGCCACGTTGACGCCCGTACGCGCGGGGATGTTGTAGACGATGACCGGGACGTCCACGGAACCGGCGACCGCGCGGAAGTGATACTCGATCTCCGGCTGCGAGGCCGCGGCGAAGTACGGAGTGATGATCGACAGCGCGTCCGCGCCGGCCGCGGCCGCGTCCCGGGCGATGGCGACGGTCTCACGGGTGGTGATCGCCCCCGCCCCGATCACCACCGGTGCCGCGCCCGCCACCTCGTCGACGACCACGCGGGCCACCTCGGCCCGCTCCGCCGCGGACTGCGCGTAGAACTCGCCGTTGGTGCCGAGGGCGAAGATGCCGTGCACACCGGCCTCGAGCTGCCTGCGCACATGCGCACGCATGGCGGCTTCCGCGAACTGCTCGTTATCGTCGAACGCAGTGGCGATCGCTGCGAGGATTCCGCTGAGTGCGGTCATGGGAAGGTCCTTCCGTGGAGGGTCAGCGGTTGTAGAGCGGCATGGAGCCGCGCAGAGGAGCGGTCGCGGAGTCGACGGCGGCGAGCACGTCCTCCGGCAGCGGCCCCTTCGCCACCGCGGCGATGTTGGACTCGAGCTGGGAGACGCGGCTGGCGCCCAGCAGCAGCGCGCTCACGCCTTCGGCCCCGGCGACCCACCGCAGTGCGAGCTCCGCCTGCGAGATGCCGGCTCCCTCCGCCACGTCAGCCAGCGCCTCGCAGGCGGCGGTCACGGTGTCCGAGAGGTAGCGCTGCGAATACATCTGCGCGAGCACGGAGGCGGTGAAGCGCTCCGGCGCGCCCGAGACCGAGGGCCGCCGGGCCAGCAGACCTCCGGCCAGCGGGTTGTAGGCCATCGTGGCGACGCCGTGGGTGCGACCGCACTCCAGCCACTCGTCCTCGATCCGGCGGGCGAGGATGCTGTAGACGTTCTGCGCGACCACGGGGCGCGGCGCTCCTGCCGCATCCGCAGCGGCGAGCAGGTCGACGGCCTGCCAGGCCGCGTAGTTGGAGATGCCCAGCGCCCCGATCCGCCCCTCCGCATGGAGCTCCGCCACCGTCGTCAGCGTCTCCGACAGCGACGCGGCCCTGTCCGGCTGGTGGAGGTAGAAGAGATCGATCCTCTCGACGTCCAGGCGGCGCAGGGAGCCCTCGACGCTGGCCCGGAGGCCCGCGGCCGAGAGAGGAGAGTGCTCCCCGGCATCCGCGTGGGGAATGCCCGCCTTCGTCGCCAGCACGATGCGGTCACGATGGGCCTTCACCCACGGCGCGATGAGGCCCTCCGTGGTTCCTCCGGCGTAGCCGTTCGCCGTGTCGATGCCGGTGATGCCCGCGGCGAGCGCCGCCTCGAACACCTGCTGCGCCGCCGCGGCGTCCACGGTGTCGCCGAAGGTCATGGTGCCCAGCACCAGCGGAGTGAGCGGCACCGGCGCCCCCTCGATCGTCAGGTTCCTGTCTGCGGGCATGGGGTCTCCTCATCGAAGCGAACGGGCGAGCTGCACCGATTCTCCACCATCTGCGCGGAGCGTGCAATTGCTTGCGCATTTCACGCAGAGATGTCAGGCTTGAGCCATTCCCGCCAGCCGGTTCCCAAGGAGCGTCATGCCCGCCACACCTCCCGGAATGCTCGTGCTGGCGGATGACCTCAGCGGTGCCGCGGAGGCCGCTGTCACCCTGGGCGCTCCGATCCGCGTGCACCTGCACGCGGACGGCACGTCCGATGCCGCCGAGGACACCGCCGCGACTGCCCCCAAGCACGGGCGGAACGACCCCGGGACCGACCTCGCGGTCGATCTCGACTGCCGCTACCTCTCGGCGGACACCGCGCGCCGCCGGACGGCCGACGCACTCACCGCCTTCCGGGGCTCCCCTCCGCGCACGGTCCTCGTGAAGATCGACTCGCTGCTGCGCGGGAACCTGCCCGCCCAGGTCGGTGCGGCGCTGGCCGCGACTCCCGGCCCCGTCCTTCTCGCACCCGCACTGCCGCAGCAGGGCCGCACCGTGGTGGACGGCGTACCGCTGGTGGACGGCGTGCCGCTCGCGCAGACACCGGCCTGGGCTGTGGAGGACGGCGCTCCGCCCCAGCGGCTCGCAGAGCTCTGCAGCGCACCGTCAGCACATCTCACCCTGCACGATGTGCGCAACCACGCCCTCGAGCGCCCTCTCGCTGACGCACACCCGTGCACCTCGGCGCGACTGTTCATCGCAGATGCCGAGACCCCCGCTGATCTGCGCGCGCTCGTGCGTCTGGCGCTCGCGGCGGACGCCGTCCTCGTGGGCTCCGCCGCGCTCGCGCGAGCGTACGCCGAGGTGCGCGCGGAGTCCCGCACAGAGCTTCCGGCAGGACCACCCGCCGGTGTCCTACCACCGGCTCCCGCAGGAACCGAGGCGTGCGCCGGCCCGGCACCGTCCGCCGTCCCGGCCTCGGCGGAGCCCGGAGCCGCAGCGCATGCGGGCGCGACTCCGAAGGCCGCCGCCCCGAGCCGCACGGGACCGGGGCGCACTCCCGTCTTCATGGTGCTGGGCACGGCGGCCCGCCGCGTGGACGGCCAGACAGCACACCTGCGCGCGCAGACCGGCACCGCCGTCCTGGAGGTCCCCGCCTCGCACGCACAGCGCTGGAGGACGGACGCGCACGCGTTCGAGAGGATCTGCGCGCGCGTGGTGGCACGGCTGCGGGAGGGTGATCTGGCCCTCCGGCTCACGGACGACGGCGAACCCGCCGACCCTCGTCTGCTGCCCGGCCTGCTCGCCCGGCTCGTCGAGGCGGTCCTGGCGCATTCGGGACCGGTGCACCTCGCCGCGGCCGGCGGGGAGACCGCCCGCGCGGTGTTCGACCGCCTGCACATCGGCGCGCTCGAGGTCCTGGCTGAGGTCCACCCCGGTGCTGTGCTCTCCGAGGCGGTCCCGGCCGAGGGCCGGCTCGCCTCGGACCCGGCCCTGCCGGACCCTGTGCTCCCGGTCCCGGCACCGCGAGCCGCTCGTGCCCTCCGCCGCGTCGTCACCCGCCCGGGAGGGCAGGGCGAGCGCCACTCCCTCACTCTCATCCACCGAGCGCTGAGCGCCGGGCAGCGGACTTCTGCGAACCGCACCGGCGCTGCCTCCACCACCGTCCCCCACGGCAGCACCGCTGCCGCCATCAGCGAAGGAGATCGCATGTCCGCTCTTCCCACCGTCGCCGTCACCATGGGCGACGGAGCCGGCGTCGGCCCGGAGATCTGCGTCGCCGCCTGCCTCGATCCGACCGTGCTCGCCGTCGCGCGTCCCGTGGTGATCGGCGATGCCCGGCGTCTGCGCCAGGCGGCCGCGGTCCTCGGTCGTGAAGCGGAGATCGCCGTCATCGGCACGCCCGCCGAGGCGGAGTCCTCCCCGGGCCGCATCAGCGTCATCGACCTCGGTCTGCTGCCGGAGGACCTCCCGTGGGGCGAGCTCTCCCCCCTCGCCGGCGACGCCGCGTTCCGGTACATCGAGTGCGCCGCGCAGCTCGCGATGGCGGGCGAGGTGCAGGCCATCTGCACGGCACCGCTGAATAAGGAGGCCCTTCACGCGGCCGGGCACAGGTACCCCGGGCACACGGAGATGCTCGCCGCCCTCACCGGCACGGAGGAGGTCTCCATGATGCTCTCCTCCCCCAGGCTGCGGGTCATCCATGTGACCACGCACATGGGACTCATCGACGCGATCGCCGCGATCGAACCCGGACTGGTCGAGCGCACGGTCCGCCGCGGCCACGGCGCCCTGGTGCGCGCCGGGATCGAGAACCCCGCGATCGGCGTGTGCGCCATCAATCCGCATGCCGGGGAGAACGGCCTGTTCGGCTACGGCGAGGAGGCGGAGAAGATCACGCCCGCGCTCGAAGTCCTGCGCGCCGAGGGGATCGACGCGGCCGGTCCGCTGCCCGCGGACACCGCGTTCTTCCTCGCCGGCCGGGGCGACTACGACCTCATCGTCGCGATGTACCACGATCAGGGCCACGGCCCCATCAAGGTCCTCGGGATCGAGGCCGGCGTGAACATCACGGTGGGCCTGCCGGTCATCCGTACCTCCGTGGACCACGGGACGGCGTTCGACATCGCCGGCACCGGTAAGGTCGACACTGCAAGCATGAGCGAGGCGATGCGGCAGGCCGCCGCGCTCGCGTCCGTCTGAACCCCCGGCGGTCCCCGCAGGGCCGCATCCATCCACGCTGTGCCCGCACGGGCCCGGCCCGGCCTCCGAGGTGACACATGAACGCTGGTGACAGGCGCGAGGAGATCGTCCGACTGGCCCGTACGCAGGGCGAGCTGAGCGTGGAGGACCTCGCGGAGTCACTGGGCGTCACGGCCTCGACCATCCGCCGCGACCTCGCACGCCTCACCGCCGCTGGGGACCTGGCCCGCACCTACGGCGGCGTGATCGCGGTGTCCGCGCACCAGGAGAGTCCGCTCGCGGAGCGCTCGCACGAGGCCACCGAGGTCAAGCGCGCCATGGGGGTGTGGTGCGCGCGCCAGGTCACGGCGGGCTCACAGGTGCTCCTCGATGCGGGGACCACGACCGCGCAGATCGCCTGGGCGCTGCGGGACACCTCGCCCCTCTCCGTCGTCACCACCGGACTTACCTCCCTGCAGCAGCTGGCCGGGCTGCAGGGGACGGACATCACCCTGCTGGGCGGGCAGTACCGGGAGATCAGCCAGGGCTTCGTCGGACCGCTCACGGAGGCCGGACTGGAGAGGTTCACCTTCGACACGGCGTTCCTGGGCGCCGACGCCGTCACGGCGGAGCACGGGGTCTGCGAGGCGTCCCTCCAGCAGGTGAGGCTCAAGGAGCTCATGAGCCGCCGTGCGGAGCGCGTCTTCGTGGTCGCCCATGCGGAGAAGCTGGGGCGGCATCCGTTCCACGCCTGGGCGGATCTGGGCGCCGGATGGACGCTGGTCACGGACGAGTCCGCGGCCCACGAGCAGATCGCCCCGTTCACGGACCGCGGCATCACGGTGGTCCGCGTGGATCGCAGCGGTCAGGCGGTGGGCTGAGCGGCATCTGCTTCGCCTCCCGCACTGTCCAGGAAGTGGCAGACTGAGCGCAAGCAGTCCAGGACTTCCCCGGCAGCGAAGCCGGGGGAGTCCCCGCACAGAGTCCTCAGAGCGGAGACGCACGCATGCCACACCACCTCCTCAGCACCCGCCTGCCCGGCACCGGGAAGCGCGCCCGGCACCGCCCTCGGCTGCGGCGGTTCCTCGCCTGGACCACGGCGACCGTGGTGGTGCTCGCCCTCGTGGCGTCCGTACTGGGGATCTGGTCCGTGAGGCGCGCGTTCCCGCAGACCACCGGTGCCCTCGAGGCCGCCGGGCTCCACGGTGAGGTGACGGTGCAGCGCGACGCGCACGGCATCCCCACGCTCACGGCGTCCCGCTCCGACGACCTCTTCTTCGCACAGGGCTTCGTGCACGCACAGGACCGCTTCTGGGAGATGGACTTCCGCAGGCACATGACCAGCGGGCGGCTCTCGGAGCTGTTCGGCGAGTCCCAGCTGGGGACGGATGCGTTCCTGCGCACGCTGGGCTGGCACAGGACTGCGCAGCAGGAGGTCGAGGACATGCCGCCCGCGGCACGCTCCTACTACGAGGCCTATGCCGCCGGGGTGAACGCCTACCTCGAGGAGCGCGGAGGCGGAGGACTCGCCCTCGAGTACTCCGTCCTGGGCCTGCAGAACCCCGGATACACACCGGAGCCGTGGACGCCGGCGGATTCCGCCGCATGGCTCAAGGCGGTGGCGTGGGACCTGCGGACCAACATCGAGGACGAGACCGCCCGCGCCCTGCTCGCCCGGGACCTGGACCCGGAGCGGCTGGCCGAACTCTATCCGGGCTACCCCTTCGAGGAGCATCCCGTCATCATGGCCGAGGATCCCGCCGGGGAGCAGATCGCCAGGGCCGAGGTGCCGGCTCCCACGGGCGCGTCCGGCAGCGACGCAGACCCTGCGGATTCTGCAGGCTCTGCCGGCGAGGCGCAGGCCGGCCAGGACGGCGGACCCCACCCCGCTGGGCCGCAGAGTGATGACGCGTCCTCGGTCTCCTCCACCACCGCCTCAGCTGCGGCGACCTCTGCCGCCGAGGCCGGCCTCCCCTCCCTCGGAGACCTCCTGGGCAGGGTGGACGCGCTGGTGAGCGCGCAGGGCGAGGGCATCGGCTCGAACTCGTGGGTGGTCTCCGGTGAACACACGGAGTCCGGTGCGCCGCTGCTGGCGAACGACCCGCACCTCGGCGCCTCCATGCCGTCGGTCTGGACGCAGATGCAGCTGCGCTGCAGCACCGTTTCCCCCGAGTGCCCGTTCGACGTGGGAGGCTTCAGCTTCTCCGGCCTCCCGGGCATCGTCATCGGCCACAACCGGCAGATCGCATGGGGCTTCACGAATCTCACCACGGACGTGGCGGACCTCTACGTCGAACGCGTCGAGGACGACGGCTACTGGAAGGACGGCAAGAAGCACGCCTTCGAGACCCGCACGGAGACGCTGCGGGTGGCCGGGGGCGAGGACGTGGAGATCGAGGTGCGCTCCACCGGGCACGGCCCGCTCGTCTCCGATCTCACGCCGGAGTTCACGGACATCGCCGCAGAGCCGCGGGTGGGCGCCGGCACCGGGGAGGACGAGGTCCCGGTGGACCCCGCGGACCATGCGGATGCCGGGGCCTCGGACGCCGGCACAGCTCCCACCGGCGCAGACGCCTCGGAGGGTACGGGTCCGCCGCCCGGCGAGAACGCCCTCAGCCTTCGCTGGACTGCACTGGAGCCCGGCACCACGGCCCAGTCGATCTTCACCCTCAACCTCGCCGAGGACTTCGCGGACTTCCGCGAGGCCGCCTCGCGCTTCGATGTGCCCGCACAGAACCTCGTCTACGCGGATCGGGAGGGGAACATCGGCTACCAAGCTCCCGGCCGGCTGCCCCTCCGCGGGGCGGGTGACGGCTGGCTGCCGCAGCCGGGATGGGACAGCGCCTACGACTGGCAGGGCTTCATCCCCTTCGAGGAGCAGCCGGTCGTCTACAACCCCGATTCCGGATACATCGTCACCGCCAACAATGCGATCGTGAACGACGACTACCCTCATCTCCTCAGCCGCGACTGGGACTACGGCGACCGCGCCGCCCGCATCGACGAGCTGCTGCGCGAGCGCATCGCCGCGGGGCCCGTGACGAGCGAGGACATGGAGCAGGTGCAGATGGACGACGAGGCGCCGTTCGCAGACGCTCTGCAGGGGGCGTACGCGAGCATCGACCCGCCCGGGAATCCCCGTGTCAGGGACGCCCTGGGTCTGCTGGCCGAATGGGACGGACAGAACGATGCCGGCTCCCCCGCCGCGGCCTACGCCAACGTGCTGTGGAACCACGTGACCGAGGGCATGATGTCCACGCAGGCGACCGCGATGCGGGACTCCGCGGCGGACAGGAGCACTGCGGAGCCGCAGGAGCACGCAGAGAAGGACGCCGAGGCGGAGGCCGAGGACATCGGCATCGCCCGGGACGATCAGTCCCGTCTCGCACGCGTGTTCGCGCTGCAGCTCGAGGACGAGGAGAGCCCGTGGTGGGGCGGGTCCCGCACGCGGCTCCTGCAGACCGCGGCCGTCGACGCCTACGAGGAGCTCACGCAGGCGCAGGGAGCGGACCCCGCGGAGTGGAACTGGGGCGAGCTCCACGCGCTCACCCTGCGCAGCGGCACCTTCGGCGAGAGCGGGATCGCGCCCGTCGAGGCGCTGTTCAACCGCGGCCCGTACCCGGTGGGCGGCGGATCCGGCGTGGTGAACGCGACCGGCTGGGGTCTGGACGACGGCTACGAGACGAGCACCGTCCCCTCGATGCGCATGGTCATCGACCTGGAGGACTGGGACGCCTCGACCTGGCACCACCTCACCGGGGCGAGCGGTCACGCCTTCCACCCGCACTATGCGGACCAGACGGAGGCCTGGGCACGCGGTGAGCAGCACCCGTGGGCCTACTCCCCCGGTGCCGTCGGCAAGGCGACAGAGGACACGCTCATCCTCGAGCCGGCCTGATCGCCCGGCGGCGGCGAGCCCACGCGCGACATCCGCTCCGCGTGGGCGCCGTGGGCTGCCCGGCACCTGCTGCTTCCACCCCGCGCGGAACTCCCCTCGCAGAACTGTGGCGCATCCGACAGACGTGTGTCATCATGATCTGACTGTTAACAGTAAACAGTAAACGGAGAAGGAGCCGAGGATGCAGCCGTCACCGCCCCATCGCGGCAGCGCACTGGGAGACCAGGTCGCGGACGATCTGCGCAGGCAGATCGTCACACGCCAGATCGAGGCAGGCAGCACTCTGGTCGAGACCAGGCTCGCGGAGATCTACCAGGTCAGCCGCGGCCCCGTCCGCGATGCGCTCCGCGAACTCGCCACCGAGGGCCTCGTCGAGACCAGCGGACGCAGCGTCCGGGTGCTCGGGCTCACGCGCGACGACATCGACGAGCTCTTCCGTCTCCGTCTGGCGATGGAGCAGATGGCCCTCACAGAGGCGTTCGGCACCCGGCGCCCGGAGCTCCTCCGCCTCCTGCGCGCCTCCATCACAGCCATGGAGGCGGCAGTGTCCGCCGCAGACCCCGCGGCGTTCACCCTCGCAGACCTCACCTTCCACAGCGCGTTCGGCGAGTCCTCGGGTCTCCGCCGCGTGCAGAGCGTCTGGAACCAGTACCGCGGTTCCATCTCGAACCTCCTGCTGGTCGCCAACCTCGACCACCTCGACCTGCAGCCGTCCCTGCGCAAGCACCAGCAGCTCCTGGTGATGATCGAGGACGGCAACGACAGCGCAGCCCTCGCGGAGCTGGCCAACCACGTCGACGCCTCCCGCGCGAGGGTGCGCAACCACTACGAGGATTCCGCCCCCTCCGACCCACGCCCCTGAGCCCCGCACACCCACCGCACGTACGCACCACCCCTCATCACAAGGAAGTGACAGCCATGCACCGCACCCACTCACGCCTGCTCACGCTCGCGGCCCTCTCCGCAGTGGGCACCCTCGCCCTCAGCGCCTGCGCGGATCGCGGCGGCGCAGCGGAGGGAGGAGAGTTCCCGGACGGGGACATCACCCTCGTGGTCCCCTACGACGCGGGAGGCGCCTCCGATCTGGCCGCCCGCACGCTCGCCACGGAGATGGAGAAGAGCCTCGACACGTCCATCGTCGTGGAGAACCGCAGCGGCGGCGCCGGCTCAGTGGGCCTCGACTACCTTGCCAAGCAGGAGGCCGACGGCTACACGGTGGGATATCTCCCCGTGGAGACCGTCATGCTCGGCCACCAGGGCTACGACATCGATCCGGCCGCCTACGAACCGCTCGGCCAGATGGTCTCCGTGCCCGCCACCATCGCCGTCCCCGCGGACAGCGAGTACGAGACCCTCGACGACCTCCTCACGGCCGCGGACGACGGCGAGATCACCGTGTCGAACTCCGGCACGGGCTCCATCTGGGAGGCCGCGACCACCGCGCTCGCGGACGAGTCCGGAGCCTCCCTCAAGCCGGTGCCCTTCGACGGCGGCGCGCCGGCGGTGACGGCAGCAGTCGGCGGACAGGTGGACGCCGTCATCGCGGGCATCTCGGAGACCTCCCCTGCACACGCCGACGGCACCCTCCGCGTGCTGGCGGTCTTCGACGAGGAGCCTTCTGCCGCGCTCGAAGGCGTGCCCACCGGGGCCGAGGCCGGCCACGACGTGGTGATCGGCGGCTGGGGTGCGCTCGGCGCGCCCGCCGGCCTGGATCCTGCGGTGAAGGAGACTCTGTCCGCCGCCGTCGCGGAGGCCGCGGACACCGAGGCGTTCAAGGAGATCATCAGCAGCTCGGGCAACATTCCGATGAACGTCTCCCCGGAGGACTTCCAGCCGTACTACGAGGAGGAGAACGAGCGCTTCGCCGGCATCTTCGGCGACTGAGCTCTCGCCCCCGTCCTCCCGCACGAAAGCAGGACCCCATGTCACCCACCACAGAAGGCGGAGGCGCCGGGACCGCCGTGTCCCAGTCCCGGGGCAGGGCGCTCGTCGGTCCGCTCTGCGGCATCGCCGCCGGTGCGCTCGTCATCGCCCTCAGCCAGACGATCCCCGTCGACGGCGTGGACTCCCTGTTCAGCCCACGCTGGTGGCCCCAGATCTCCGGCGCGGCGGTCATCCTGTTCTCCCTCGCCGCCGCGGTGCGGGACGGGCTGCGCCCGCAGTCCTTCGGCGGTGCCGTGGAGGCGGGGACGACTCGCGGAGCGATCCGCGTCGCCCTCGTCTTCCTCGCGGTCGCCGCCTATGGTGCTGCCTGGTTCCTCTTCGACTTCCGCGTCGTCACCGTCCTCCTGCTGGCCGCGCTCGTGGCGATCGGCGGCGGCCGCGGCTGGAAGGCCCTCGTGCTCTTCCCCCTGGCGGTCACCCTCGTGCTGTGGCTCCTGTTCGGACTGCTGCTGCGGGTGCCGGTATGAGCCCCCTCGCAGAAGGCCTCGCGCAGCTGGCCGATCCGCTGGTCCTCGTCTGCATACTCGTCGGCGCGCTCGCGGGAATGCTCGTTGGCGCATTTCCGGGCATCACCGCCACGATGGCGGTGGCGCTCGCGAGCAGCTTCACGCTCACGCTGGACCCGGTTCCGGGCCTCGCGGTGCTGCTGACCATCTACGTCGCCGCGAACTTCGGCGACCGCGTTCCCGCCATCCTGGTCAACACCCCGGGCACGCCCGCCTCGATCGCCACCACGTTCGACGGCAATCCCATGGCCAGACAGGGACTGGCGGGCATCGCCCTCACCACCTCGGCGATGGCCTCGGCTGTGGGCACCCTGGTGGGACTCGTCGTCCTCGTGACCGTGGCCATCCCGCTGTCGAAGGTCGCACTGATGTTCGGCCCGGCCGAGATGTTCGCACTCGTGGTGTTCGGCCTGACCATGATGGCAGGCGTCTCCGGTGAGAATGTGCTCAAGGGCCTCGCCGCGGGCGCTCTCGGGCTCGCGCTCTCCGCCGTGGGCAGGGATCCCATCACCGGGACGGAGCGCTTCACCTTCGACGTGCTCGCCCTCTCCGACGGGCTCCCCTTCATCGCGGTGATCATCGGCCTGTTCGGCATCGCCGACGTCCTGGACCAGATGCTCACCCATCGCAGCGAGCACCACTCGCCGATCACGAACATGGGCCGCTGGTGGCCCAACCGCGGCGAGCTGCGGACGATGGTCAAGCCGCTCGGCATCGGCTCCGCGGTGGGCGGAGTCGTCGGAGCGGTCCCCGCCGCGGGAGGCGACATCGCGGGCATCCTCTCCTGGAGCACGGCGCGGAAGGCGTCGAAGGAACCGGAGAAGTTCGGGAAGGGCTCCCTCGAGGGCCTCACCGCCAGCGACACCGCCTCCAACGCCACACTGGGCCCGTCGGTGACCACGACGCTCGCGCTGGGTGTGCCCGGGGACTCCGTCATGGCGGTCCTGATCGGCTCGCTCGTCATCTGGGGCTACCAGCCCGGCCCCGGCCTCTTCGCCGGCCAGCCGGACCTCGTCTACACGATCGCCGGGATCATGGTGGTCGCCACCGTCCTCACGCTGGGGCTCAGCGTCATCCGCACCCGCGGCGTCACCAAGCTCCTGGAGCTGCCCCCGCAGTTCCTCTGGACCGTCATCATCGTGTTCTGCATGGTCGGGACCTACGCGGTCAACAACAGCACGGTCGACGTCGCGGTCATGCTCGTCTTCGGCGTGATCGGACTCTTCATGCGCCGGTTCGGGTTCCCCGCCGGCCCCGTGGTCCTCGGACTCATCCTGGGCTCCCTCGCCGAGGGCAACCTCCGGCGCGCCCTGGAGATCGGAGGACCGGCGAACATCCTCACCAGCCCCATCGCGGTGGGCTTCCTGCTCGTCGCGCTCGGTGCCGTCACGGTGCCTCCGCTCCTCCGCACCCTGCGCGGGAGAACCCGGACTGCCCGGGAGCAGGCGCCCTCCTCCCCTGCCACCACCGCCCCTTCCGAAGGAGAACAATGAATCACCCCATCGTCATCACCGCGACCCCCACCCTCTTCCACGAGGACGAGACCCTCGACCTGGGGGCGGCTCGCGATCACCTCGCGTGGCTCAGGGACAAGGGGGTCGACGCGGTGTTCGCCGCGGGGACCACGGGCGAGTTCCCTGCGCTGGCGGACGAGGAGCGGCTCGCGGTGCTGGCGACCACGCTGGAGGTGTTCGCCCCGGGGCAGGCCTACTTCCACGTGGGTGCCGCAGCGGCGCGGCAGGCGGAGCAGCTGACCCGTGCGGCCGCGGAGGCCGGCGCCACGCGCCTGGCCGCCGTCACACCGCACTACCAGCCGGCACCGGAGGCACAGGTTCTCGAGTACTACGAGAGGCTGGTGCGCGCCGCAGGTGAGGCCGAGGTCTACGCCTACCTCTTCACCGCACGCACGACGACCGTTTCCGCACCCTCCCTCCTGCCCCGGCTCGCGGAGATCGGCGTGGCCGGCGTCAAGCTCAGCGGCGAGTCCGACGAGTCCGTCGCCGCCTACCTGGAGCAGAGCCCCGCGGGCTTCAGGGTCTTCTCCGGCAACGACATCTCGTTCGGCTGGCTCGCCACCGCCGGCGGCAGCGGCATCGTCTCCGGGGTCTCGTCGGTGTACCCGGAGCCCTTCGTCGCACTGCGCGACGCAGTGGCGGCCGGTGACGCGGAGGCTGCGGCCGGGTGGCAGGAGGAGGTCGCACGCGCCGTGCACGCGGTGCGGGCCGGCAGCCTCACCCACCTGAAGGCGGGCGTGAGCGCACGCGGATTCCGCGGCGGCCCCGTCCGCTCCGCCGTCGCAGGCACCACGCCGGCGGACCTCAGGACGATCGAGGAGCTCGCCGCGCACTTCGAATCGTCCACCGCACACGCAACGAGCTGAGGACCTCACATGGCACTTCGCAAGATCATCAATGACCCGCAGGACTTCGTCGACGAGGTGATGGAGGGCATCGTCGCCGCGCACGCCGGAGAGGTCCGCCCGCTCACCACGGACCTGCGTTCGCTGGGGCGGTGCGATGCGCCGCACCCGGAGCGGGTCGCCATCGTCACGGGCGGCGGATCCGGGCATCTCCCCTTCTTCCTGGGCTACGTGGGGCAGGGGCTCTGCTCCGCGGTGGCGGTGGGCAACGTGTTCTCCTCGCCGTCGGCCTCACTCATCCACGCCGCGGCGAGCTCGGTGGCCTCGGCAGCCGGCGTCCTCTTCCTCTACGGGAACTACGGCGGGGACGTCTACAACTTCGACCTCGCCGCGGATCTCCTCCGGGCGCAGGGCACCCGGGTGCGGACGGTGCTCGGCACGGACGACATCACCTCCGCACCGGCGGAACAGGCCGGGGACAGGCGCGGCGTCGCCGGGCTCGTCCTCGTCTACAAGGCGGCCGGTGCCGCCGCGGAAGCGCTGCTGCCGCTGGACGAGGTGGCACGGGTCGCGCAGAAGGCCGCTGACAGGACGCGGACGATGGGCGTGGGACTGGCTCCCACGATCCTCCCCGCCGCAGGCGAGCCCACCTTCGAACTCGGTCCGGACGAGATGGAGATCGGGGTGGGGATCCACGGCGAGCGCGGCATCCACCGCGGCCCGCTGGAGAGCGCGGATGCGATCACGGACCGCTTCCTGGAGACGATCGCGGAGGAGCTCGACCTACTCGACGGGAGCCGCGTGGCGGTGCTGGTCAACGGGCTGGGCGCCACTCCGCTGGAAGAGCTCTACGTCGTCTACCGGCACCTCCGCTCCGCGCTCGCCTCCCGCGGGGTGAGCGTGGCGCACCGCTTCGTCGGCGAGTACGTCACCAGCCTGGAGATGGCGGGCGTCTCCGTCTCGATCATGCTCCTCGACGACGAACTCGACGCACTCCTCGGAGCACCGGCGGCATCCCCGTTCTTCCGCCCGGGGTCCGCGGGAACGGCGGCGGAGGGCACCCCGCTGCGGGACTCCGCGGCCGCGGCCGTCGAGGTGCGGACGACCGACCGGCCGAGCGGACTGCGCACCCTGCTGCTGGGCGCGCTCCCGGCGATGCCCGCGCATGCGGAGGAGCTGCGTCAGCTCGACGCGGACGTGGGCGACGGGGACCTGGGCATCACGGTGGCGGCCGGGTCCGAGGCCGTCCTCCGCGCGGTCTCGGACCTCCCCGCCGAGGCCTCGGAGCCCACGCTGCTGCTCGCCGCGGCCTCGGCGTTCGCCTCGGCCAATCCCTCCACGTTCGCCGCGCTCGTGGGCACCGGCCTCATCGCCGCAGCGGAGGCCGTGGACGCGGTGGCAGACCGGCCCGCGGGTGAGCGGTTCGCCACCGGTCTCGGCGCCTTCACCGCCCGGGTGAGCGAACGCGGCGGTGCGCAGCGAGGCGACAAGACCTTCCTCGACGTCCTCCTCCCGCTGCTCGACTCCGTGGGAGCGGAGGTGGACCTCGCTGAGATCGAGGCCTCCGCGCAGCAGCTGCTCGCGGACAGCACCCCGCTGCAGAACCGCCGCGGGCGGGCCGCCTGGCAGGGCGAGCGCACCAGGGGCCTGCCGGATCCGGGCGCGGTGGCCGTCACCCGCTTCCTCACCGCCCTCCGGCGGGCCGGCGAGGGCTCATGACCGCGGACCTCGTCGTCTTCGGCTCCGTGAATCAGGATCTGAGCGTCCGGGTCAGTCGCTTCCCGGCCGCCGGGGAGACGCTCAGCGGACGCAGTCTGAGCCGTTCGCCCGGCGGCAAGAGCGCCAATCAGGCGGCCGCGGGCGCACTGAGCGGGGCACGCACCGCGTTCGCAGGCAGAGTGGGCACCGATCCCGGGGGCGCGATGGCGATGGAGGCGCTGCGTGCGTGCGGAGTCCGCACCGATTCCGTGACCGTGTCCTCCACGACGACGGGCACCGCGATCATCACAGTGGACGATGCCGGGGAGAACACGATCGTCGTGATCCCCGGTGCCAACGGCGAGGTCACCGCTGCGGACTGCCCGGAGGCTCTGCTCCACGCCGCCCGGTGGGTGCTGCTGGGCATGGAGGTGCCCGCCGAGGCCGTGGCAGGCGTCGCCGCGCGGGCCCGTGCCGCCGGGGCCGCGGTGGCCCTGAACCTGTCGCCCGTGCCGGAGGCAGGATTCCCTCTCGAGGACGTCGACCTGCTCATCGTCAACGAGGGGGAGGCGGAGCGCCTGCTCCGCAGCCGGGGACAGGCCGAGAGCCGAGGACAGGCCGAGGCGTGGGCCGGCCCCGGTGCCGTCGGCACGGTCCCCGACCTCGCCTCGGCGCTCGGGGTGCCGACGGTGGTCATGACCCGCGGAGCGCGGGGAGCACTGCTCGCGCAGGCGGGTCGCGCCGCCGTCGCGATCGCCTCGCCCACGGTGCGGGCCGTGGACACCACCGGCTGCGGTGACGCCTTCGCCGGTGTGCTGGTAGGACGGCTGGCCAGCGGTGATGATCCGGTCCTCGCCGCGGAGCGAGCCTCCTCCTTCGCCGCGCAGGCGGCCACTGCCCCAGGCGCCATGGATTCCTATCCGCGCGAGGTCAGGTGGTGACGGCGGCTGATCAGTGAGGTCGGAAGTGTTCTCGCCATCCGCTCGAGGAGGATTCTTGTATCGCGTAGCGCTACGCGATACGCTTGGGCATGATCATCAGCTTCCGCCACAGCGGCCTCGAAGCGCTGTACCGGACCGGCTCCAGACGCGGCGTCCGTCCGGACCACGCCGCGAAGCTCACGCGCATCCTGACGATCCTGGACGTCGCCGCATCTCCCCCTGACTTGGATCTGCCCGGCTTTCGCCTGCATCAGCTTCGCGGTGACATGTCAGGACACTGGTCGATGAAGGTGAACGGGGATTGGCGCGTGACGTTCCGGTTCATCGGCGAGGACGTGGAACTCGTCGACTACACGGACTACCACTGAGGAGGAGACCATGAGCATGCACAGCCCGGTGCACCCCGGGGCGATTCTGCGTGAGGACGTCATGCCGGACCTCGGCCTGACTGTCGGCGAGGTGGCTGAGCGGCTTGGGATCTCCCGTGTCACCTTCAGCCGTGTTCTCCATGAGCATTCGCGGCTCTCTCCGTCTCTGGCCGTGCGGTTGGAAGAGGCCGGGGTCGGCAATGCTCGGACGTGGCTGGCGATGCAGACCGCATACGACCTCGCCGCGGAACGCGCAGCCGGCCCTCCACATGTCACGCGGCTGATCGGCGCGGGCTGAGCTGCAGGTCTATCTGAACCACAGGACGACCTGATGTGCGGGGCCACCGCGGTCCCGCTCCCTCGCACCCGTCGGACCGGACGGCCCACCCGCTCAGCACCCCTGACCACAGGAGCGGAAACGCACTGACATAGGCTGAGGTGACGCACCGCACATCCTGTTCGAAGGAGCATCATGGCCCTCCCCTCCGCCCTTCTCGACGACCTCGCCACCGGCATGGACGCGCTCGAGGACCTGTACCGCGAGTTCCACCGGATGCCGGAGCTCTCGATGGAGGAGCACCGCACGGCGGAGAGGATCTCCGAGTTCCTCCGCGGCCTCGGCCTCGCACCGTTCGTCTGCGGCGGCACCGGCGTCGTCGCGGAGCTGCGGAACGGCGACGGTCCGGTGCTGGCCTACCGGGCGGACACGGACGGCCTGCCCATCGAGGAGGCCACGGGACTGCCCTACGCCTCGAGGGCCACCGGCACGCTC
Source organism: Brevibacterium salitolerans (assembly GCF_039531405.1). Taxonomy (NCBI): domain Bacteria; kingdom Bacillati; phylum Actinomycetota; class Actinomycetes; order Micrococcales; family Brevibacteriaceae; genus Brevibacterium; species Brevibacterium salitolerans. Next base: position 328,657 of record NZ_BAAAPZ010000017.1, read on the forward strand.
CCGGACGGCACGGAGACGAAGGTGATGCACGGCTGCGGACATGACACCCACATCGTCACGGGCCTGGAGATCGCCCGCCTGCTCGCCACCCACCGCGAGGCCTGGTCCGGCACCGTCGTCTTCCTCTTCCAGCCGGGCGAGGAGACGGCCGCCGGTGCCGCGGCGATGATCTCCGACGGCCTCTGGGACAGGGTGCCCACGCCCGAGGCCGCCTACGGCCAGCACATCTCCCCCTTCACCGCCGGCGGAGTGCGCCTCGCGGTGGGCACCGCCATGTCGATGGCGGACTCGCTGCGCGTGACCGTGCACGGCAGGCAGGCACACGGCTCGCAGCCGGAGAACGCGATCGATCCCATCGTCCTGGGGTCCCACATCGTCACGCGCCTGCAGACGGTGGTCTCCCGGGAGATCGGCGGCACGGACATGGCCGTCGTCACCGTGGGCACGTTCCACGCCGGGACCAAGGAGAACATCATCCCGGACAGGGCGGAGCTCACCCTCAACATCCGCACCTTCGAACCCGAGGTGCGGGAGAAGGTGCTCGCCGCCGTGCACCGGATCATCGAGGGCGAGGCGCAGGCCTCCGGTGCGCCCGCGCCCACCGTCGAGGAGATGTACCGCTTCCCCCGCTGCTTCAACGACGAGGCGGAGGCCGAGGCCCTGCTCACCGCCTTCCGCACGGAGCTGGGCGAGGACGCCGTGGGCGTGGCCCCTCCCGTCACCGGCAGCGAGGACTTCGGCCACTTCCCTGATTCGCTGGGCATCCCCGGCGTCTACTGGTTCTTCGGAGGCTACTCGGCGGAGACCGTGGAGAAGGGCATCCCCGGCGGCAACCACTCACCGTTCTTCGGGCCCGACGACGTCCGCACCTCCCTCGACACCTCCGTGCGCGCCGGCCTCGCAGCCCTCCTGACCCGCGCGGGAGCCTGAGTCCATGGACCTCGGCCGGCTGCTGGAGGCTCCGTCCTGGGAGTCTCCTCTCCGGCACACCGCAGAGCTCCTCGCGGTGGCCGGGCAGCTGAGCCCGGACTCTCCGGTGCTCGTCCCGCACACGGAGACGGCGACCGCCGAGGCGCGCCTGGCCGCCGTGGATCAGCTCGGAGCCGCCGGCCTCAGGCTCCGCCCTGTCATCGCCGCACGCCGACTGCGCTCCGCCGCCGAGGCGGAGGTCCTCCTCCGCTCCCTTGTGACGGAGCGCGGCATCCGAGAGGTCTTCCTGACGGGAGGGGACCTGCCGGCGCCGGCGGGTCCCTATCGGAGCGGGCTCTCCCTCGTGGAGAGCGGGGCGCTCGAAGGGCTGGGCAGGGACGGACGCGGCCTGGCCCTCGTAGGGGTGCCCGGGCACCCCGCCGGGCACCCGAGGATCAGCGACAACGAGCTCATGAGCTCCCTGGTGCGCAAGGTCTCCGCGCTGGAGGCGCGCGGCCTCTCCGTGGAGATCACGACACAGATCGTCCTCGATCCCTCTGCGGTCGCCGCCTGGATCCATGCGGTGCGCGAACGCGGCATCACCGTGCCCGTGCGGATCGCGGTCCCCCGGCTCACGGACCCCTCGCCCTTCCTCCGGGAGCTCGTCCGCGAGGCAGGTGCGGATCTGGCGGGAGCCCGCATGCACCTCTCCCCCTCGGACAGCCCGGGCGCGGCGCTCGCCTGGCTCCGCAGCATGGGGACGGAGTAGCCCGAGACCGCTGGCCGAGGCCCTACCGGGCGCCGATGCCGAGCGCGGAGAGGAGAGCCGCCTTCTCCTCAGCGGGCAGGAACGCCGCCTGCGCACCGTTGCGAAGGAACTCGTCGAGCTTCTCCTCCCCGAACATCTCAGCGGCGATCCAGAACTCCCGCTCCAGCGTGGTGGGGAACAACGCGGGGTCGTCCGAGTTCAGGCTCAGCCGCAGGCCCTGGGCGTCCATCTCCGCAATGGACTCGCGACGCCAGGGGATGAGCGCCCGGCGAGACGTCGTGAAGGCCACGTTGAACACGATCCCGGCCTCCCGGCAGCGATCCACGATCCGCGGATCGCGCAGGATCTGATATCCGTGGTCGATCCGTTCGCAGCCCAACACGTCCAGCGCGGTGATCACCGTCTCCGCCGTAGGAACGTGCTCACCGGCATGCGCAGTGCGGTGCAGACCCGCCTCGCCCGCGTACTGAAAGGCGGCTTCGAACTTCTCCGGCATTCCCTTGAGCTCATAGAAATCCAAACCTATGCCGGGGATCGCCTCCGAAGGGTGCTGGGCCACTGCCCGCACCATGTCCAGGGCAGCCTCCGCGGTGTCCTCACGATTGACAGCCGCGATCGCACGCGCATCGGTCCCCAGAGTCCGGCGCCCCTCCGCGATGCCGGCTTCGATTCCGGCCACCATCTCCGGATACGGCACGCCCAGAGCCATATGCACGGAGGGACTGAAGGCGAACTCGGAATAGATCACCCGGCTGTCCCGCAGACCGTCCTCCATCGCTTCGAAGACCACCCGCGCGAAATCGTCGCGTGTACGCAGGCTCGCAGAGATGAGTTCGTAGACACGCAGCAAGGGGAACCACGGTCCGCGCGTCCGCTCCTCCTCGGTAGGGTCCGAGTTGATCCTGGCATAGAGCTCACGGGCCGGCAGCGGCAGCTCAACGCCACGGGTCGCGGCGAGCTCGCCGAAGGTATCGGCACGCACCGTGCCGGGCAGATGGACGTGCAGATCTGTCTTCTTGCGCATTGGTCTCCTTGGGGCGGAACGGATCAGGCGGGATCCGACTGACGAATGAGGCCGACCGGCGAGGGAGGGCGGCACCTCCGTGGGTCGGGGCAGCCGAACGGGTCAGTGAACGGAAGTCACAAAGAAGTAGACGAGGAACGGGGCCATGATCCACATACCCACGCTCACCTCCCGCAGCCGCCAGGCAAAGATCTTCACCAGCACGTAGCTCAGGAGGCCTGCGGCAATGCCCGTGCCGAAGTTGCCCCACAGCAGCGTGCACACGACTACGAGCGTCGCCGGAACTGCTTCGGTGAGATCGGAGACATCCACGCGGACGAAACCGGTGAGCATCTTCAGGCCGACGAACATGAGGACCGGCGCGGTCGCAGCCGCGGGGATCGCCGCGGCGAACGGTGCGAACACGAGAAGCAGCGCGAAGCAGGCCGCTGTCCACAGCGAAGTGAGCCCCGTACGACCGCCGGACTCGGACCCGGCAGTGGACTCCGCGTAGGTCGTCACGCTGGGGGCTGCGAGGAGGGACCCCGCGATGATCGCGGTGGAGTCCACGATGAAGGGCTTGCGCATCTGAGAATCAGGCAGGCCGACCTTCTCTGAAACTGCCATGACGATGCCGGTGGCGGAGAAGAACTCCGCAGCGAAGAAGGCGAAGAGATAGGGAAGATAGTGCGGAGCCAGTGCACCCATGACGTCGATGTCCAGAATCAGCGGGCCCACACCTTCCGGCGGCTGGAGCAGGTCGCCGGTGATCTCCGTGAGCCCCAGTGGGATGCCCACCAGGGTCAGCCCCACGATCACGATGACGAACGATCCGGGCACCTTCCGCGACTGCATTCCCACGAGCGCCACGAGCCCCACAAGAGCGACCACAGCCGAGGCGCCGCCCAGATCGCCCAGCTCGAGGGAATCCTCACCTGCAACCACGAGACCCGCTGAACGGAACCCGATGAACGCAATGAACAGGCCGATGCCGGAGCCGATCGCCAGCCGGATGTTCGTAGGGATCATCTGCGTGATGAGGCCGCGGATTCCGAAGAGAGTGAGAAGTAGGAAGGCCACACCAGACCAGAAGACCATTCCCATCGCAACCGGGTACGGGACGCCTTCGCCCAACACGAGGGTGTACGCAACGAGGGCAACACCGCCGAGGCCGGGCGCCAGCACAAACGGCATGTTCGCGTACAGGCCCATGAGGGCGGTGGCGAGCACCACGACGATGAGGACCGCGGTCGTCGCGGCTCCGCGGGGGAGACCTGCATCCGCCAGCATACCCGGAATGACGACTGCGGAGTACGCCGATGCGAGGAACATGCTGATGCCGGCGGTGAACTCCCGCCAGCCAGTCGAGCCCCGGGAACGCAGCCGGAAGATGCGCTCACCCCAGCCTGCATTTTCAGAAAGAGCGGAGCGGTCGTCCTCCGCACCGCCCGCCACGCCGGTTGCATCTGCAGAGTTGCGGACGGGCTCAGCGCCGCCGGCGAATTGCGATGTCACGTATCTTCGTCCCCTCAGCTCCCCGCGACAGCCCTGCGCTGTTCGCCCCTCTGCGTCAGCAGTCAGGTCTCCGGACCGCTGATGCAAGCGCTTGCAGACCATGGTTCACTCCCCCGCACAGCAATGTCAAGACTTCGGCTACTGTGACGGACAACGACGGCCACACGGAGAGGAGAAGGGGTGGTTACCCTCGACGACGTTGCGCGCCTGGCCGGTGTCTCCTCCGCCACGGTCTCGCGCACTCTCTCCCGCCCGCAGATGGTCGCGGCCTCCACGCGTGAGGCCGTCCGCTCCGCCGCGGAGCGTCTTGGCTACCAGCACAACGCCTCGGCGCGGGCATTGGCCACAGGGCGTACCATGCTGATCGGGTTCTCCGTCCCCTCACTGGCGAGTTCGTACTTCCCACCTCTCATCGCTGGTGCACAGAACCGCGCCGAAGCTGCCGGCTATGACCTCGTGGTAGCGGATTCACGCTCGGACCCGCAGCGGGAAGCCTCACAGCTCGCACGTCTGCGAGGGCGTGTCGATGCCGTGCTGCTCGCCGGGACACGCCTGGCCGACCCCCACCTCGCCGAGCTCGCGGACGCGATCCCCGTCGTTACCTTCAACCGCGTCGTACCCGATGTTCCCTCCGTCGCCATCGACACAGCTCCCGCCTTCGCAGAGCTGGGCCGGCGGCTGCGTGAGGGCGGACACTTGCGCGTCGCGTACGTGGGCGGACCTGCAGGCTCGGCCGCAGATGGAGCCCGGCTGTCCTCGCTCACAGCTGGGTTCGGCCAGGCGGTGGAGGTATTCGGGCCGGTCGAACCGACCTTTGGCGCCGGAGTCGAGGTGGCCGATCTCCTCGCACCGACCGGTGTCACCGCCGCGGTGGCCTACAACGGACTCCTTGCTCTAGGCCTCATGCACGGACTGGGGACCCGAGGGCGGAGAATCCCCGAGGACTTCACAGTGGCAGCGGGTGACGACCTCATCGGCTCTGCACAGGCTCTCAGCTCACTGATGACCGTGCTTCAACCGGTCGAGGAAGCCGGGCGGGACATGGTCGACATCGTCCTCGCCCAGCTGGATTCAACCGCTCCGGAGTCCGCCGCGACACCCCGGCGGACACTGACTGCGCGAGCAGACATGTCCCGCGACCCGGAGCGCGAAGATCCGAGCTGAGGAGGTCTCCGTCTCCCTCGGGCACCGCGGCTACCGGTCGAACCGACTAAGAGCGAAGGCCGGGAGTCTCGCCGCCTCACCCGAGAGCACCTGAGCAGCGTGCTCGCCGAGCGCGCAGCACATCTTGAAGCCCTTGCCGGAGAAGCCAGTGGCCGCGAAGATCCGCGTGTGCCGATCCGCCCAGTCGAGAATGAAGCCTCTGTCCGCGGAGTAGAGGTCCGGATACACGGCCGAGCGCACAGGTACGGGGTGTAGACCCGCGAACGAGGCGGCGACCGCCGCCTCACAGGTGCGCAGTTCCTCCTGCTTCGGTCCCTGCCCGTAGTCATAGCCGCCAGCCTCGAACTCAAGCGGCTGATGGGAGACGATCCCCGATACCTTCACATGCCGTCCGTCCAGGGCTGGAGCACCGTACATGTGATGGTCTCCGGTCTCGCGAGTGAAGACGGGGAAGGACCTCGGCGCATAGGCAACAGGTTCCTGCGCCTGGAACCAGGTCATGAGCAGGCGCCGAGGCTCGGTGTGGCGGCGCACGGCCTCCAAGAGCATGCCGGACCGAGCTCCAGCCGCGACGACGACCTTCTCGACCTGCCAGGTGCCCGCCGCAGTCACCACCTGCGCCCCTGCCTCTGTCGACTCGACCGAGAGCACCTGTTCCTCCACCACTTCCGCGCCCGCGGTGCGGGCGTCCTCGACCGCTTGCCTGACGACGACGTCCGTGCGCACGAATCCGCCGGAAAGGTCGAGGAAGCCGATCTCACTCGGGCCGCAGAGATGCTGTGGATATTCCCGTCTGAGCTCATCCCCGTCGAGCCTGCGGTAGGGGATGCCGAAACGCTCCCCGTACCTCGACAGCGTGTCCGCGGCCTCACTTGCGGCCTCCACAATGCTCAGCGCCCCACACTGGACGAACGAGTCCGGGCTGGTCCGGTTCGCGTCCCCCCAGAGCTCCAGGGCACGTTCGAGGAGGTCGTGGTATTCAGGCCCCTCGAGGTAGAGACGCCGGTAGAGGCGGGTGTCGCCGCCTACCGCGGACCGGTCGTTGGCCACGCCACCGGCCTCGATACCCACGACGCTGTGGCCGGCCCGCGCCAGGGAGCGCAGAGCGAAGGAACCGGCGGAGCCCAGCCCCACTACGGCGTATGTCACGTGTCCGCTCATCGCTCTCACGCCCTTCGCAGCTCGGAGAAGAACTTCCTGGCGCGCTCGCTCTGCGCGTGCTCGACCACCCGGACGGGCGGGCCCTCCTCTACGATCACTCCCCCGTCCATGAAGACGACGCGATCGGCGACGTCAAGGGCGAACTGCACCTGGTGCGTGACGACGAGCATCGTCATGCCCTCCGCAGCCAGCTGCTTGATGACGCTGAGGACCTCGCCCACCAGCTCGGGATCCAAGGCTGAAGTCGGCTCATCGAAGAGCATGATCCGCGGTTGCATCGCGAGAGCCCGTGCGATCGCCACCCGCTGCTGTTGGCCGCCGGAGAGCTGAGAGGGATAGAACTCGGCCCTGTCTGAGAGCCCCACCCGCTTCAGCTGGGCACGCGCAGCTTCGGCCGCCTCCACCTTTGGCATGCGGCGGACCTGCACCGGCGCTTCCATGACGTTCTCGAGCGCGGTCATGTGTGGGAAGAGATTGAAGCGCTGGAACACCATGCCGATCTCGCGGCGAGACTCCGCGAGCCTCTCCGGCGATGTCACCCGGAGCGTGCCGGGCGCAACCTCCTCATAGCCCACCCGCTTGCCGAAGACGAGCACATCCCCAGTGGTGACGACCTCGAGCTGGTTGATGCAGCGCAGGAGGGTCGACTTGCCGGAGCCCGAGGGCCCGAGCAGGCAGACGACTTCCCCCTCTCGTACGTCGAAGCTGATGTCGGTGAGAACCTCATTGTTCCCGAACCGTTTGGAGACATGGGTGATGTCCACCGCGTTGCCACTCATCGGTTCACTCTCCTCACTTGGATGTGACGACATGCGTACTCCGGCTGAAGTACCGCTCAACCCGCCCCTGGACAAGGGTGAGCACCGTGACCATCACCAGGTACCAGATGGAGGCGACAAGCAGCAGCGGGATCACCTGGTAGTTGGACGAGTAGATGATCTGTGCGGAGTAGAGCAGGTCGTTGAGCGCGATGACGCTCACCAGCGATGTGGTCTTGAGCATCGAAATGACCTGGTTCCCCGTGGGCGGGACGATCACCCGCATCGCCTGCGGGAGGATGATCCGCCGCATGATCTGCCCGGGCCTCATGGCCAGCGCCTCGGCGGCCTCGGTCTGACCCCGGTCGATCGAGAGGATGCCGGAGCGGATGATCTCCGCCATATAAGCCGATTCGTGGAGTGCGAGCGCGAGGAACCCTGCCATGAACGGGCTGATGAGCTCGTTCGCGTTGAGCTCCAGGAAGGCCCCGGTTCCCGGCACCCCGATGCCCAGCGTGGGGAACAGCGCCGCGAGGTTGAACCAGAACAGCAGTTGCACCAGCAGCGGAATCCCTCGGAACAGCCAGATGTAGCCCTCAGCGACGACGTGCAGCTGAGTGGCCTTGGACAGCTTCATGAGGGCCAGTACCGTCCCGATCACGGTGCCCGCGACCATGGAGAGCACCGTGAGGAGGAGGGTGTTGGCAATGCCCACGAAGATGTTGGGATCGAAGAGGAAGCCGCCCACTGTCGCCCAGCGGAAGTTGGGATTGGTCGCGACGACCGCGGTGAGGACCACCACCAGCGCGAGCACCCCATAGCCGAAGATCCGTGTTCCGGTCTTCCTGGGCGGGAGAATCTCCGTGGTCACGGTCGCTTGGGCATCACTGCTCATCTCTCCACCTTCGCTTCGTCGATGCCGAGTTCGCGCATCCCGTACTTGTCCAGCAGCCTCTCGTAGACCCCGTTGTCCATGAGCTCCTGCACCGCAGCCGACATCGCCTCGGCCATGCCCGTATCCTTGGGCACGCCGATCCCTACATTGGAGCCCTCGGTCATCCGCGCCCCCTCCTCGATCCGGGGCTCCTGCGCCGAGGCGAAGGCCAGCACGGGCCCGTCCATCGATGTCGCATCGACCCGACCACTCAGCAGGGCGAGCGCGGCCTTCTGCTGGTCAGGAAAGGCAGAGACGTCCACCGGCGGGAGCCCCTCGGAGCGGCACTCCTCGGAGAGGTCTGGGAGCACCTTCGTCATCTGGAATGACCCGGTCGCCACACCCACTGTCTTCCCGCAGAGACGCTCGGGATCCACCCCTGCCGGGTTGCCCGCGAGGACTCCCAGCCCGGTCGAGGAGAAGTAGTACTGCACGAAGTCCAGCACTTCGAGCCGCTCCGGTTCGATGCTCATATTGGAGAACGTGGTCTCGTAGCGACCGGCCTCGATGCCGGGGATGATCTGGTCGAGGGTCACGGCGTGGATGTCCACCTCCAGGCCCAGCACTGCCCCCACCTGTCGAGCGAGGTCGGGATTGAACCCTTCGACCTCGCCAGTTGCCGTGTCAGGAACGTTGAGGGGTGCCATTCCGTCACTCGTCACCACAGTGAGGGCACCATCCTCGGCGACGTCCTCGGGCACCATCTGTGCGATCGCGGCGATTTCGCCCGTGAGCGGGACATCGTCACCCACGGCGAGCGCGCCCGTGGTCTCCGTCTTCACGGGAGTGCAGCCGGCGACCGCGCACATGAGAGCGGCGACCGCGATCGCGGTTCCGGCGGCTCGGCGCATCAGACAACACCGCCCTTCTGCCTGACGACGACCCAGTGGATCCGCGCCGGGGAGTCCGAGGTGTTGGAGAACTCGTGTTCGACCTCCGAGGGGAAGTGGATGCTGTCTCCCGCTTCCAACACGGCGGAGGAATGGTCGAGTCGCACCGTAACCTCGCCTTCCAAGACGTAGATCAGTTCCGAGCAGCCCGGGTGTCTGTTGTCTCCTCCCGTGGACCCGCCAGGACGGAGGTCGACCTCGTAGATGTCGACGGCCTGCCCGGTCTCCTTGAGGATGGCCTTCTTCGTAACGCACTCATCAGCACGCAGGACCTCCCGCTCTCTACCCCTCACCGGAGTGAGAGGGGGCGGCTCGGGGGCGAAGAGGTCCCCGACCGTGATCCCGAGCGCCCTGCAGAGGCCGCTGATAGTGGCCACCGAGGCATTGGCCTTGCCACTCTCAATGCCGCTGAGATGCCCCACGCTGATCTCCGCTTCCCTCGCCAGCTCGCGCATGGAGCGGCGCTGCATGAGACGCGCGGTGCGCAGCCGGGCACCGAGCAGATCGACACCGGTGTCTGATCGCATAGACAGTCCTTCACGTAGTGCTCGGCCTGCCGAACACAAGGGAGAAAGTGTTCATTCAACCTAGACTGTGATTTCCATCACCGTCAAGACCCACCGACAGACGCGTGCCGCGTCATCACCTCGGCAGTCTCAGAATCGGCGCCACCGCGCACTTCGCAGCACCGTCATGTATAAACTTCCGGAACTATGCATGAAACTACGGACAAGCCGTCCAGCAAGCGCGGCGGGACGGGCTTCCTGTCCAAGCCGAGGATCCCGCACACCTACGCCCTCATCTTCTCCGTCGTGGTGCTGGTGGGCATCGCCTCGTACCTCATCCCCTCCGGCGCCTTCGAGCGCATCGAGCAGGACGGCCGCGAGATGGTCGTGCCGGGCTCCTTCACCACGGTGGAGAAGACCCACATCGGCTTCTTCGACATCTTCACCGCCGTTCCCCGCGGACTCGCGGAGGCCTCACAGATCGTCTTCTACATCTTCCTCGTGGGCGGCGCCTTCGGCATCATCAAGGCGACCGGAGCCATCGACGCCGGGATCAATGCGCTGGTCAGGCGGATCGGCCGCAGCGAGCGCCTCATCATCCCGCTCGTCATGCTCACCTTCTCCGTGCTCGGCTTCACGGTGGGCCTCTCCGAGGAGTGCATCATCTTCGTGCCCATCGGAGTGGGCATCGCCCTCTCGCTGGGATACGACGCGATCGTCGGAACGGCGATGGTCTCGATGGGGGCCGCGGCCGGCTTCATCGGCGGCATGATGAACCCGTTCACCGTGGGCATCGCCCAGGGGATCGCGGAAGTTCCCCTGTTCTCCGGCCTCTGGTTCCGCGCCGCGGTGTATGTCGTCATCCTCGCCGTGGGCATCTTCTATGTCATGCGCTACGCGGACAAGGTCAAGCGCGACCCGCGCAACTCGATCCTCTACGGGCGGATCGGCGGGCCCGGATCCACCGCCTACGCCGTCAGCGAGGAGATCCCGGAGCTCACCCCGCGCCGCGCAGTCGTCCTGATCGCACTCGCCGGCGGAATCGTCGTGAACATGGTGGGCGTCTTCCAGTGGGGCTGGTTCCTCGACGAACTCGCCGCCAGCTTCTTCGTGGTGGGCCTGCTCTGCGGCCTCATCGGCGGTATGGGCGTGAACGGTTCGTTCGCCGGCCTCGTCGACGGCATGCGGGAGGTGGTCTTCGGTGCGCTGATCGTGGGATTCGCCCGGGCGATCCTCGTCGTCATGCAGGACGGCCAGACCCTCGACACGATCATCAACGCCATCGCGGAGGGGATCTCGCACTGGCCTTCCGTGCTCACCGTGCTGGGCATGTTCGTCTTCCAGTCGATCCTGAACTTCTTCATCCCCTCCGGCAGCGGCATGGCCGCCACGACCATGCCGCTCATGGTGCCGCTCTCGGACCTCCTGGGCATCGACCGGCAGGTCGCTGTCCTGGCCTACCAGTACGGCGACGCGATCACGAACTCGATCATCCCCACCTCCGGTGCGCTCATGGGCTACCTCGCCGTCGCCCGCATCCCCTACGAGCTGTGGGTGAAGTTCATCTGGCGGCTCATCATCCTCTGGAGCGTCATCGCCGCCGTCGCCCTGGTGATCGGCGCGACCTTCGGCGTGCCCGCCTGAGGAGAGCCTCCCTCAGCCGCAGACGGAAGCGGCGCAGAGTCCGGTTCTCTGCGCCGCTTCGTGCTGATCAGCCCGGCCCGGCGAGCCCGGCCCGGCGAGCCCGCCCCGCAGACCTCAGCCCACCGTCGCCGCAGCCTCGGCGAGCCCGCGTCTGCGCATGAGCTCCGCCTCCTTGCGCCGCACCGGCCCCGCGCAGCTCACGGCCACGAGCGAGAGCACGGCGAGCCCGATGAGATAGGCGGCGATCGGCCACCATGCGCCTTCGAACTCCGAGAGCATCCAGGTGGCGATGAGCGGTGCGGTCCCGCCGAACACCGCCGCGCCGATCTGGTACCCCAGCGTCACGCCGGTGTAGCGGACGCGAGTGCTGAAGATCTCCGAGGTGAAGGTACCCAGCGTCGCGGTGACCGGCGGCCAGACGATCCCGAGGCCGATCACGACCGCCGCGTAGATCGCCCAGTCCATCCGCAGGTCGAGGAGGAGGAAGAACGGCACCGCGAAGACACCCACCAGTACGGTGCCGCCGAGGAACATGGCCTGGCGTCCGGTCCTGTCCGAGAGCCGCCCCATGAGCAGGATGACGATCGTGCTGACGAAGGCTCCCGCGCTCACCGCATTGAGCGCCGTCGACCGCTCGAAGTCCAGGATGCCGGTGGCATAGCTGACGACGAAGGTCGCGAAGACGTAGAACGGGCCGGTCTCCACGACCTTGGCACCCACTGCCACGAGGACGGAGCGCCAGTGGTCCCGCAGGGTGTCCTTGATGGGCAGCTTCGAGACGTTGCCGGAGGCCTGGTTCTCCCGGAACGCCGGCGTGTCCGCCAGGCCGTTGCGGATCCAGAGCCCCACGATCACGAGGATGATGCTCGCGAGGAAGGGCAGGCGCCATCCCCATGCCTCGAACTGTCCGTCCGGCAGCGAGCTCACCAGCGAGAAGGCGAGGGTGGAGAGCAGCATGCCGATGGTGATGCCGGTCTGCGGCACGGAGCCGAAGAACCCGCGACGATGCTCCGGCGCGTACTCGAAAGCCAGCAGGAGCGCACCGCCCCACTCACCGCCGATCGCCATGCCCTGGATGATGCGGCAGAGGATGAGCAGCAGCGGCGCGAGGATGCCGACCTGGTCGTAGGTGGGCAGCAGGCCGATCGCCACGGTGGCCCCGCCCATGAGCGAGAGCGTGATGACGAGGGTCTTCTTCCTGCCGATCCGGTCGCCGATGTGCGAGAAGATCACTCCGCCCACGGGCCGGATGAAGAAGGTGAGGGAGAGCGTGAGGTAGGCGAGCATCTGCGAGATCAGAGGATCGTCGGAGGGGAAGAACTGCTTGTCGAAGATGATCGCCGCGGCGGTGGCGTAGAGGAAGAAGTCGAACCACTCGATCGCGCTGCCGCTGAGGCTGCCGATCAGCACCCTCCTGTTGGTCGCCGGCGAGTTCGCCGCCGGTGCCTGCTGGGTCATCGGGTCTCCCGTATTCGCCTGGATCGCTCCAGTGGTGTGGCTGGTCAGCGTTCGATAGTGGCAAACCTCACGCATGTTGTCCAGCCGGTTCACAGTCCGCACCAAGGCAGCATGGAGGTCGAGCTCCGCAGCCCACCCCTCCGCATGGCGGGCAGCCGAGAGCAATCCGGTCAGAGCTGACTATTCTGGCTTCCGTGGAGATCATCGGCATAGGACTCGTCATCCTCGCGGCCTCGTGCCTGCAGGGCGCCATCGGCTTCGGCCTCGGCATGATGGCCGCTCCCGTCCTCGCGATCATCCGGCCGGACCTCCTCCCCGCCACGCTCATCCTGCTGACGGTGGCGCTGTCCGTCGCGATGTTCCTGCGCGAGCGCACGAGCGTGGACTGGCGGATCGTGATGTGGGCGCTCATCGGGCGGATTCCGGGTGTGGTGCTGGGCGCGCTGGCCGTCGCGTTCCTGCCCAGCGCCGCGCTCTCACTCATCCTGGCAGCAGCGGTTCTGGGCGGCGTGGCCTTCAGCCTGGTCGGCTGGAAGCCCGCGCCCACCACGGGAAACGTGATGATCGCAGGAGCGGCCTCCGGACTCTTCGGCACCTCCACGAGCATCGGCGGACCGCCCATCGCCCTGGTGATGCGCAGCCTCGCGCCCTCGCAGATCCGCGCGACGATCAACGCCTACTTCACCTTCGGCACCGCGATGTCGCTGACCGGTCTGGCCCTGGGCGGCGCGCTCACGCTCCACCACGTCCTCGCCGCCGCCTGGCTGGCCCCCTTCATGGTCGTGGGCCTCCTGCTGTCCTCACTCGTGATCACGCGCATCAGCAGCAGAGCGCTCTTCCTCATCGGTGTGATCGCGTCCGTGCTGGGCGCGGCCATCGTGATCGTGCAGGCGGTGGGGGCGCTCACCGCCGGCTGAGCGCCCCCATCACAGGCATGCCTCAGCCGGCCAGCTCCGCCGCGTCCTCGCGCAGCCTGTGCTTGAGCATCTTGCCGGAGGGATTGCGCGGCAGCGCTTCCCGCAGCACCACCTCAAGCGGGATCTTGTACCGGGCCAGCCGCGGCTCCAGGAACGTGCGCAGTGATTCCGCAGTCACCTCGGCCCCCTCCACCGGGGTGATGAACGCGACGAGCTGCTGGCCCCACTCCGGGTCCGGCCTGCCCACCACGGCGACGTCCGCAACCTCCGGGTGGAGCGCGATCGCCTCCTCGACCTCGAGTGAGAAGACGTTCTCCCCGCCCACGATCACCACGTCCTTCATCCGGTCCACCACGTACAGGTAACCGTCCTCGTCCACCCGCGCGATGTCCCCGGTCTTGTACCAGCGCCCCTCGAACGCGGCGGCGGTGGCCTCCGGATTGCCCAGGTACTCCTTCATGGTGGTGTCCGCGAGGAACCAGATCTCCCCGGACTCCCCCGGATCTGCGTCCTCCCCTGCGGCGGTGACCACGCGCATCTGCACGCCCAGCATCGCGGCACGGCCGATGCTGCCGGGCTTGCGCAGCTGCTCCTCCGGCCTGAGCACGGAGCCGCTGGGCCCGGTCTCGGACATCCCGAAGAGCTGGTAGTGCCCGCCCGGCTGATAGCTGCTGACGATCTTCTCCGTCGCCGCTGCGTCGATGGGCGCGCCGCCGAACGTCCAGCGCCGCACGGTCGAGAAGTCGAAGTCCGCGAAGTCCCGCCCCGCCGCCTGGCAGGCGCGGAAGGGCGCCAGGTACGCCACCGTGGGGCCGAAGAAGGTCGTGATCGACTCCTGCGCGATCATCTCCAGCGAGCCGATGGGGTGGTACTCCCGCTGCAGGACCACGGTGCCGCCCATGAAGAGGACCGGCAGCGTGCAGACGTTGAGCGGTGCTGAGTGCCAGATGGGCATCGCCACGAGGATGCGCTCGTCGCTCTCGTAGCCCAGGTTCAGGGAGAGCTGAGTGGCGAGCTGCACCAGCGTGCGGTGGAGGTGCACGCACCCCTTGGGCGCACTCGTGGTACCCGAGGTGTAGAGGACCTGGGCGGGTGCCTCGTCATCGTCGTGGGTCTCCTCCCACGGCTCCGCCTCCGCGATGAGTGCGGAGAGCTCGGCGGTGGTGAGCCATCCGATGTCCGGTCCGCCCTTCCGGGCGATCTCCGCCAGCTCCCCGCTCACCACTCCCAGCACTGTGCCCGAATGCCGCACGGTGTACTCCACCTCCGGCGCCTGCATCTTGTGGTTCACCGGCACGAACGTGGCACCCAGGATCCAGGAGCCGAAGGCGGTGAGCAGGAACTCCGGCTCGTTGAAGGACATCGCCGCCACGGTGTCCCCGGGCTTCACGCCGCGGTCCGCGAGCACACGGGCGGCCTTCTCCGCGTCCTCCAGCAGCGCGCGGTAGGTCCACCGTCGCTCACCGCTGACCAGTGCTTCTCCCTCCGGAACGCGCCTCACGGTCGTCCGCAGCATCGTGCTGAGCTTCATTGCCCACTCCCTGTGCTAGGTGTCACAATGCGTCTATTGAACCACGATTCAATTCTTGCCGGAAAGGAGCGCAGCACCCTGTACAGATCCACCCCGCGCACGCGGCAGAACGCGGCGGACCGCGCCGCCTCCATCGCGGAGGCCGCCCGCGCGCTCCTCACGGAATCCGGCTTCGCAAGCGCGACGGTGAAGTCCGTCGCCGCCCGTGCCGGCTGCTCCCCCGGCTTGCTCTACACGTACTTCCCGGACCGGGCAGCGCTCCTGCGCGGCGCCTTCGCCCACGCCGCGGGGCACGAGCTCGCGGCCGTGACCCGCGCGCTGGAGGAGGCGGAGACCGTCGCCGAGGCCGCCTCGGGCCTCGTCTCCACCTTCATCTCCCGCGCACTGGCCGGCGCACGCCTGGCCGACGCCCTCCTCTTCGAGGCCCTGCCCGCGGACGTCGAGACCGAGCGGCTCTCCTTCCGCACCAGCTATGCCGCGGCGATCGCCGCCCGTCTGCAGGCCGGCGTGGACGCCGGCGAGATCCCGGAGCAGGACACCGGCCTCACGGCACGCGCGCTGTCCGGGGCCCTGAGCGGCTGCCTGCAGGAGCCCATCCACGATTCCGGACGCAGCGAGTTCAGCGAGGCGGAGGCCGCAGCGCTCATCGCGGACATGACCGTCTTCACCCATCGAGCCATAGGAGTCTCACCATGACCACGCACACCGTAGAGAACCAGGCGGCACCGCGCACGGAGGTCGACGAATTCGCCGCGAACACCGCACTCGTCGAGGCCGTGCGCACGTACGCGCCCGCGGCAGATCTCGCAGAGCTCTCACGGATCGGCATGCTCGTGGGCAGCGCTTCGTTCCAGCACGACGCCGCCCTCGTCCACGAGAGCACGCCCCGGCACTCCAGCCACGACCGCTGGGGCCACCGCGTGGACCATGTGGAGTTCCACCCCGGCTACCATCGGATCATCGGCGAGGCGCTCGCAGCGGGTGCCCACTCCGCCGCCTGGCAGGCCACCGGGCCCGGTGCGAACGCGGAACGCGCGGCGCGATTCATGCTGTTCAGCCAGGTGGAGCCGGGGCACGGCTGCCCGGTGTCGATGACGCATTCGGCCGTCGCCACCCTGCAGGGCACCCCGCACGCGGACTTCTGGGTGCCGCGCCTGCTCTCCCGGGAGTACGACCCCCGCCTCGTCGACGCCGCGGAGAAGGACGCCGTGACCTTCGGCATGGCGATGACGGAGAAGCAGGGCGGCTCCGACGTCCGGGCCAACACCACCCGCGCTGTGCCGTACGAGGGCGCCCCACAGGGATTCGGCGGCGTCACGGAGGGGCACTTCCTGCTCACGGGCCACAAGTGGTTCTGCTCCGCGCCGCAGTCGGACGCCTTCCTCGTGCTCGCACAGCTGGAGGAAGGGGTCAGCTGCTTCCTGGTGCCCCGGATCCTGCCCGGCGGAGAACGCAATCCGCTCTGCATCCAGCGCCTCAAGGACAAGCTGGGCAACAAGTCCAACGCCTCGAGCGAGATCGAGCTGGACGCCGCGCACGGCTGGCTCGTGGGAGAGCCAGGCCGCGGCGTGCGCACCATCATCGAGATGGTCAGCCGGACGCGCCTGGACTGCATCCTCGGCTCCGCGGCGGGAATGCGGCAGGCCGTCGCGGAGGCCGCCTGGCACGTCTCGCACCGCTCCGCGTTCGGCGCGCGGCTCATCGACCAGCCGCTCATGCGCGCTGTCATCGCAGACCTCCAGCTCGAGGCCGAGGCCGCCACCTGGACCGCACTCCACATCGCCTCGGCGCACGACGCCGTGGGCGCGGGCGCACACGCAGGTCAGGACACCGCCTCCGGCACACGCGCTCCCGCGGGCACCGGCGCCACCGCAGAATCCGGTGACGCCGCGGAGTTCCGCCGGATCGCCACTGCCGTCGCCAAGTACTGGGTGTGCAAGCGCGGGCCAGAGCACGCCTACGAGGCGCTCGAGTGCCTGGGCGGCAACGGCTACACGGAGTCCTTCCCGCTGGCCATGCGCTACCGGGAGCAGCCTGTGATGGCGGTCTGGGAGGGCTCCGGCAATGTCATCGTCCTCGACGTCATCCGCGCGCTCTCCCGCAGCCCGCAGAGTGCCAAGGCGTTCCTCGCCTACCTGGAGTCCGGGCTGGGGCGGTACGCGGACTTCGATGCGGCCTACGAACGCCTCGCCGCTGATCTCACCCGGGCCGCGACGGTGATCGAGGGCGGGGACGCGGGTGCGATGGCACAGCTCCAGCAGGGCGGCCGCGTGCTTGTGGAACGGATGGCGCTGCTCCTGCAGGCCGCCGTGCTGCAGGAGTCCGCGCCCGAGGCCGTGGCCGAGTCGTTCGTGCTCGCGCGCCTGGGCGCGGACCGGGGCCGCGAGTACGGCGCACTGCCTCCCGGCGTGGCGATCGACCTGCTGGTGGAGCGCTCCACGGGCACCTCACTCAGGTGAGAGGTGCGCTGTGCGGAGTGGACTGCGGTCCGGCGAAGGTACGGTGCCGGGCGAACCAGGCCGAGGCGCGCGGCAGGAACGCACACACCACGCTCGCGGTGCCGAGCAGCAGGAAGCAGGTCATGAGGATCGGACTGAGGGGTGTGACCAGGAAGAACGCCAGCACCAGCGCGGCGAGCGCGATCCAGCGCGCGCGGCCTCGGCCGGCGAGGACCCGCCACGCGTAGAGCGCGAAGGCGGCGATCACCACGACGCCCATCGTGATGCCCACTGCCAGAATCACCTGGGCGAGCCCGGAGGAGACCTCGCCGGCGGTGGTGAGCGCCTCGGCCTCCGTCGTGCTCCCCGCGCTCTGCAGCAGGAATCCGAGCATGCGCAGCGTCCGTCCGCTCGTGGTCGCCATCATGATGATCGCCGCGACCACGAACAGCGGCGCGACGAGCCCCAGGATTGCAGCAGCACGCACCTCCCACGGGCGCAGCGGCCGGCCCTGTGCGTCGACGGGTACGGAGCTCGCGGCCCGGTACGCCTCCTGGCTCCGCTCCCAGGCCGCGGTGGAATGCGCGGCGGCGGTGTCGACGACCTGCTGTCCGCGTGCGGCCGCCGCTGAGGAGTGCTCGGCCGCTCTGGTGAAGACCGCATCCGCCGCCGAGGCCCCCGAGTCCGTCCAGCGACGGGCACGGTCCGCGGCGTTCTCGCGGATCGCGTCTCGCTGCTGCCAGCCCTCCCGCGCTGCGCCGGCGGCCTTTGCGGCAGCGCCCTGCAGGTGCTGCGCGCCCCCGGCGGCGGCTGTCCGGCCGCGATCCACCAGTGCTGCGCCGCGCTCACGCCACCCACCGGAGGCCGACGGCTGTGCGTCCGGTCCGCGCGGCTGCTGCGAGCCTGCATGAGGCGGCTCCGGCTGGGGCCGCTGCGCTTGGGGCTGGGGCTGAGCCTGAGGCCACTGCGCTTGCTGCTGGGGTCCCT
This sequence comes from Brevibacterium salitolerans, assembly GCF_039531405.1. Taxonomy (NCBI): domain Bacteria; kingdom Bacillati; phylum Actinomycetota; class Actinomycetes; order Micrococcales; family Brevibacteriaceae; genus Brevibacterium; species Brevibacterium salitolerans. The sequence goes on from NZ_BAAAPZ010000017.1 coordinate 347,241, forward strand.
GCTCCTGCGGCTGGGGCCATTGAGCACCCTGCGGCTGCGCCCCTGCTCCCTGCGGGGACGGGTCGTGCATGGGCTCCGGCATGGGCCACCTCGGCGATCGTCTGTGCCTGCCGCGCTGGCCTGCGGGCAGATCGTCCTGCTGACACGATCCTCCACGGCACTCCGCGAGAAGGCAAGGCGAACACTCCCGGCAGGTCCGAGACACTGGCTCCGCACAGCGCGAGCGTCCGTGCGTCGACTCACCGCGCGGCGGCAGGCAGCAGGCAGCCGCCCAGGGCACGCAGCTCAGATGTGGGAGAGCATCTTCCCCGGGTTGAGGATCCCGTGCGGGTCGAGGGCGTCCTTGACGGCCCGCTGGGCCCACCGGGATCCCTCGTCCAGCTCCTTCGCCAGCCAGCTCGCCTTGAGGTGCCCCACCCCGTGCTCGCCCGTGATCGTGCCGCCCAGCTCCAGGCCGATCCCCATGATCTCCCCGAACACGGACTGGGCCTTCTCCGTCTCCGCGGGATCGTTCGCGTCGAAGAACACGGACGGGTGCGTGTTGCCGTCACCGGCATGCGCCACCAGGGCGATCGTGAGGTCGGACCGCTGCCGCAGCTGCGTGAGCCGCTCGCAGAACTCCGGCATGGCCGCACGCGGAATGCACACGTCGTCGAGCAGCTGTCCGCCGCCGTGGGCGTGCGCGAACTTCTCGTACGCGGGCTGGATCATCCTGCGCGCGGCGATGAGTGCGGCGGAGTCCGCGGGATCATCGGAGACGGCCACGTCGAGCGCGCCCGCGGCCTCGGCGACGGCCTGGAACTGCTCCAGCATGGCCGAGGCCTCGGCCGGCGTCTGATCGAACTGCACCAGCAGCATCGAGCCGGCTTCCTCGTCCAGACCGAAGTCCCCGTAGGCGGTGAGCATCCGGATGCTCGTGCCGTCGAGGAACTCGAAGAGGCTGGGCTGCCCGCCGGCTGCCATGAAGTCCGCGACCGTCTGCAGGCCGGAGCGCTCGTCCGGGAAGATGCCGATCGCGGTGACGGGCTCCGGCATCAGCGGGATCAGCCGCAGTGTGGCCTCGACGACGACGCCCAGTGTGCCCTCGGAGCCGATGAACAGCCCACGCATGTCCAGACCGGCCACACCCTTCGCCGTCTGCGGGCCGAAGGTGGTGCGCGTGCCGTCTGCGAGCACCACGTCGATGCTGCGGACGTAGTCCCTGGTGACGCCGTACTTCACACAGCACAGCCCGCCGGCGTTGGTGGCGATGTTGCCGCCGATCGAGGAGATCGCCACCGAGCCCGGGTCCGGCGGGTAGGACAGCCCGAACGGCACCAGGTGGTCCTTGAGGTCCTGGTTGATGATGCCCGGCTGCACCCGCACGGTGCGTTCGGCGGTGTTGACCTCCAGGACCGCGTTCATCGCGGAGACGTTGAGGAGGATCGCACCCTCGCTCGCATTCGCGCCGCCGGAGATGCCGGTGCGCGCGCCCTGGGGCACCACGGGGACGCGGTGCGCGTGGGCGAATCGCAGAGTCTCCTGCACGTCCTCCGGAGTCTTCGCCCGCACCAGCGCCACCGCGCCGTCGTGCGGGCAGAACAGGGCCTCGTCCTTGGAGTGTGCGCTGATGACGTCCGGGTCGACCACCAGGACGCCGTCGCCGAGGCGGGGGCCGAGCTGTTCGGCGATCTGCGCCGGCCCCATCCGCACGGCGCTCGCCCGAGCTGTGTCCGTCCGTGCCGTGTCCATCCGCGCGCTGTCCATGGGACGAGGTCTCCTTCACGTGTGGGGGCGGGTGCCGGCGCCCATCCACGGTGCCGGACCCGGTAAGGCTACTCCTGCACTCACTCCGCCGGGACGGTCTTCTGCACCGGCGCGCCGCCGCGCAGCGCCAGGACGATGATGCCGGCGACCACCATGGCGCCGCCCACCGCCCACATGCCCGCGTTCGAGGTGCCGGTGAGGTCCGTGAGCCAGCCCGTGACGTAGGGGGCGAGGAAACCCGCGGAGTTGCCGATCGTGTTGATGAGCGCGATGCCGGCTGCCGCGGCCGCGCCCGTGAGGAACGCCTGCGGCAGCGGCCAGAAGCACGGCAGCGCGCAGCAGATCGCCACGCAGGCGACGGTGACGGCGATCATGGTGGTGAACGGCGAGGTCAGGTAGAGGGCCACGGAGATCGCCACGGCGCCCACGAACAGCGGCAGTGCGGCGTGCCAGACGCGCTCCCCCGTGCGGTCGCCGTGACGCGACCAGAGGAACATCGCCACCGCGCCGAACGCGTAGGGGATGGCGGTGATGAGACCCACCTGGACCAGGCTGAACTCCGTGCCGAACCGCTCGGAGAACCCGGTGATGATCGTGGGCAGGAAGAAGCTGAGGGCATAGAGGCCGTAGACGGAGCCGAAGTACACGAAGCCCAGCGCCCACACGCGCACATTGCCCAGGGAGGCCTTCACACCGGTGTGGTGGGAGGCGGCGGTGGCATCGGCCTCGGCGTCCATGCGGCCCTGCAGCCAGGTGCGCTCGTCCGCCGTCAGCCACTTCGCGTCCTTGGGGCGGTCCGTGAGGTAGAAGATGCACATGATGCCCAGCGCCACGGCGGGCAGGCCCTCGATGAAGAGCATGAAGCGCCAGCCGGAGAAGTCGAAGAGGGAGTTGCCCACCTCGATGAGCCAGGTGGAGAACGGCGCACCCACGACGTTGGACAGCGGGATGGCAAGCATGAAGAGGGCGGTCGCCCGGGCACGCACGCTGTTGGGGAACCAGTAGGTGAGGTACAGGACGATGCCCGGGAAGAAGCCGGCCTCGGCCACGCCCAGGAAGAACCGCACCACGTACAGCCAGCCGGCGTTGGGCACGAACGCCATGACGGAGGCGAGGATGCCCCAGCTGATGAGGATGCGGGCCAGCCAGACGCGCGCGCCGAACTTGTGGAGAGCGAGGTTCGACGGCACCTCGAGGAGGAGGTAGCCGAAGAAGAAGACGCCGGCGGCGAAGCCGAACTGCGTGGCTGTCAGCCCCAGCTCCTCGTTCATGCCGCCCGGACCCGCGATGCTGAGGTTCGTCCGGTCGAGGTAGTTGATGAAGTACATCGCGATGATGAACGGGATGAGGCGGAGCGTGACCTTGCGCAGGATGCGCTTCTCCGTCACGGCGTCCTGCTGGGCGGCTGCGCTGCCGCCGGGAGCGCCTGCCGGCGCGCTGCTGTCGTGTGGCATGAAGGGATCATATAGGCGCTGGGCGCTTCCGCGAGCACCTCAAGGGCTTCCGTGAGACCGACCCTCGTCGCAGACCGCAGCGACGTCGATCTGGCGGGCCAGGCTCTCCCGCTTTCGAGGCAGGGCAGGTTCTCGAGGACCAGCGCCGCTCGCCTCGACCGCCGTTCGCGCGTGCAGACGGACCCGCGGGGAGCTGATCACCACGTCCCCACCCGCGAACAGTGGCCGCAACGCAGGGACGCCGTGTTCCATCGCGGTGACCTGCGCGGTACCTTCGACATATGTCGAACAGAGACACGATCATGGATGTGATCGAAAGGCTCGCCCATCGCATCCGCCGCAGCGTCGCCGTGGACGACGAGGATCTCAACTACATCGGGCACAGCTCTCACCAGTTCGGTGACGAGGACATGATCCGCCTTCGCACCCTGGTCGAACGGCAGACTCCGGGGCCTGTGCGCGAATACGTCTTCTCCCATGGTCTGCGCACGTGGACGGAACCGTATCTGCTGCCGGCAATGCACAGATTCGGGTTCGAGAACGACCGGCTCATCTATCCGCTGCGCGCGGGAACCGAACTGCTCGGGCTCATGTGGATCATCCACGACGACGCCTTTTCCGAGAGCGACTATGCCGCATGCCGGGAGGCGGAGGAGGAACTCGTGGAACTGATGCTGGATCGTGCGGTCCGCCGGGTGGAGACGGATGAGGAGATAGGCGAAGCACTGCGTTCTCTCCTCTCCGAGGAATCCACTTGTCGCACCGCTGCCCTGGACACGCTGCGCGCCCGCGGTCTCTTCGGCACTGGTCGGCATGCTGTCGCCGTGGTCATCGGCTCCGCTCCGGGAGCACAGGCAGCGGCGACGGATCCCGACGTCCTCTCCACTCTGCGGCGCGCATGGAGTCAGAGCACCTCAGCCCGGGACTGCCAATCGCTCACCCTCGTGGGAGACCACGTGTTCGCGCTCCTCGACACCGTCGAGGCCGACGGAGGCGCCGCCCGCATCGTCACCGATTCTCTGCTCCGGCGTCTTGAGGCCCTGCGCCCCGATGCCGCAACCGGCACCCGCATCGGAATCGGAGGGCCTGTGGTTCCCGAAGATGCCCGTGTCTCCTACGACCAGGCCCGAGCTGCCCTCACATTCACGGAGGCACAGACCGACCGGCGCATCTTCTGGGACGATCATCCTCTCTGGGGTCTCCTGCACTGCGCGGTGCCTGCGCAGATCCCGTCCGCCGGTCTGCCTGCACTTCTGCGCAGCACGGTGGACGCGCAGCCTGCCGAGTCGCTCGCGACTGTGCGGTCCTTTCTGGACGCCGGAGGGAACGCCGCCGCGACGGCACTGGAGATGCACCTCCACCGGACGACCGTCTACTACCGACTCCGACAGTTCGAGGAGGCGACCGGAACGGATCTCAGCTCCGGACACGATCGGCTCATGCTCCATCTCTGGCTCGTGCTCCGCGACCGTGTCCGGTGATCAGCCGTGTCCCCCGCCGGTGCGGTTCCTGACTCACACCCGATAGTCGAGGAAGGGGAGCACCGGGAACCGCTCAGGCAGATAGGCGGCGAGGTCTGCGTGGGACTCACCATGCATGAGGTAGTCCGCAGCAGCGGATCCCGTCGCCGGACTCATCTTGAATCCGTGCCCGGCCATTCCCAGCGCCAGCACGACCCGAGGGTCACGCCCACTCGGGCCGAGCAGGAATCCTCGGTCCGAGACATGTGCATCCATACCCACCGCATGGCGCACACTGTGCGGAAGGAGCCCAGGCAGCCATCGGCGCACATAAGCGTCGGTGAGCTCGACTACCGAGGCAGCGATTTCCTGGTGCATGTCCGCAGCGTGCGCAAGCCGATCGACAGGGGCAGCGAAGCCCACCTTTGCGGTCAGTCCGTCGACAGAGGGCCAGCTCCCGAAGATGTGCTCAGCACCCTGGCGTTCCAGAATCGGCTCACGCGCGCTTCCTCGCTCATGCGCAGGAGCAAGCGGATACCAGGACACGAGGAAGCGTTCGACCTCCAGGTGTGGAATGTGATCCGGGAGCAGGTCGCGGCCCCAAGGCCCAGTGGCCATCAGAACCTTGTCGAAGCACCAGTCCTCGCCCGCAGCTCGGACGACAACGCCGTCTGCCGTCAGGTCCACCGCCTCGACGCGGGTGCGGCTGAGCAGACGCGCCCCGCGCCGCTGGGCAGCACCGGCGGCCGCAGCGACTGCAAGGCTCGCATGCACCTGCCCTGCCGCCTCTTCGAAGATGCCCACCTCGTCGTCGACGACGGCGAACTGCGTGAACCGCCGACGCATCTCCCCTGCGGTGAGGACCTCATGCGCGAGCGAGAACTCCTGACAGTTCTGCGCCACGCCTCGGATGAAGGACGAGTCCGCGCGACCCACGTACAGGCCTCCGCACAGATCGAGGAGCCGCTGCCCCGTCTCCTCCTCGAGTTCCCGCCAGAGCGGGATGGCGCGTTGCATGAGAGGCACGCAGCCTGCTTCTTCGGAAGCCGTGCGCACCCACCGTGTATCGCCCGCGGCTGCACCCCTCTGGTGGCCGGGCCAGTGCTGCTCGAAGCCGACGACCTCCCGTCCGCTCCGGGCAAGGTGCCACAGCGCCATGGCACCCAGAGTGCCGGTTCCGATGACGCCGAACTCGGCTCGCTGCATGTCTGCTCCGTTCTCGCCCGCGCCGATCCACGGTCGGTCGCGCGTGCGCTCAGTAATCGAGGATCATCTGTGGCAGCCAGAGCGAGAGCTCCGGGATGTACGTCGTGGCAATGAGGGTGGGAATCCAGGCGCAGAAGATCATGACCAGCGTGGGCTTCATCATCTCGTTGATGGGTGCGTTGCCCAGCTGACTGCCGAAGTACAGCAGCGGGGCCGTGGGCGGAGTGATGTTCGCCATGCCGAGGTTGACCCCCAGGATCGCCGCGAAGTGGATGGGGTCCACTCCGATCCCCACCGCAACTGGCAGCAGGATGGGCGTGATGAGCAGCGTGCCGCTCACATCGTCGATGAGCATGCCCAGGATGATGATGAAGACATTGATCATGATGAGGATGACGACGGGGCTCTCCGAGATCGCGAAGAGGAAGTCCCCCACTGCCGTAGGCAGGTTCTCCATCGTGAAGACCCGGCTGAGGATCATCATCGCGTAGGCCATCACCATCACCACGCCGGTGGTGCCCGCCGCCTCGATGAGCACCTCCCTGAGCTCGAAGACGCGCAGGCGGCGGTACACCCACAGACCCACCGGAATCGCATACAGCGCAGCCACCACAGCGGCTTCGACGGTAGTGAAGACACCACCGTAGATTCCGCCCAGAATGATGACCGGGAGGACGAGTGCAGGAATCCCCTTCACCGTCTTCGCCCCGAACGCCTTCGCCTGCGTTCCGAACGGCATCCGCTCCGGGACCTGCGGGGAGACCGGCGTCTCTCCCATCCTGCCCATCGCCCCCGCCTTCGCTCCCACCGAGACCCCACGACGCATCCTGCCTCGCATGAAGATCAGATTGATCGCACTCAGCAGGACCAGGAGGATGATCCCCGGCAGCAGTGTCGAGAGGAACGCGGCCAGTACGGAGACGTTGGCGATCCAGGCGTAAAGGATCATGATGCCGCTGGGAGGGATGAGCAGGCCCAGGATGGAGGCGTTCGCCACCAGTGCCGCCGCGAACCCTCGCGGATACCCCGCGCGGTGCAGCTTGGAGAACATGATCGAGCCGATGGTGGAGAGAGCGGCGAGTGCGCTGCCGGAAATGGAACCGAAGATGGCGCACGCGACGACGGTCGTGACTCCCAGACCACCTCTGATACGCCCCAGCAAGACCTCCGTCCACTCGACGATGACATCGCCCAACCCTCCGCGCTCAATCAGCTTCCCTGCGATGATGAACAGAGGGATCGCAAGGAGCAGAGGCGAGTTCAGCTGACTGTAGCCGTAGGGCAGGAGGAAGATCGGGTCGTAGTCGAGGCTCACCACGAGGAAGATCGCCACACCGAGGAACGTCCAGAAGACTGGCACTCCCACCACCAGCATGACGATGAGCAGGAGCAGTCCGATGAGAATCTCCATGGTCAGTCCTCTCCTTCTTCCCGTGCGAGCGCACGGTCTTCCCCTGCATCGCGCACCTCGCGCGCCGCTCTGAGGACTTCGGTGAGCGCGTACAGGGTCATGAGCACGAATCCGCAGGTGACGGCGCTCTGCGAGAGCAGCAGCGGCAGCCCGAACACGCTAGTGGTCCCTCCTCGCTCCGCACTGCTGACGAGGTAGAGCACACCCCACCAGGTGAACACGAGGGCCAGACCCAGGCTGATGACCGCGATCACCAGCCTGAGCACCGCCCGCGCCCGCTCCCCGCGCAGGTACACCTGCAGCACGTTCGCAGAGATGTGGCTGCCCTGATGGGAGGCATACGACGCACCGATGAAGTACATCCAGAGGGCGGGGATGACGATGAGCTCGTTCATCCCCAGGATGCTCGTCCCGAAGGCGTACCTGAGCACGACCTCGCTGAAGAGCCCCACGATGATGAGCGCGCAGGACAGGAACATGATCCATCGCTGCACTGCGAGGAGCCCTCGCGCGCCTGCTGCCAATGCAGTCTTCATATGCACCACCTCCAACCGCTCGGGGCCAGCTCTCAGTAGTCCAGGCCCATGGACTCAGCGACCTTCTCCAAAAGCTCCACCTGCTGCGGGTCGTCGAGGGCCGGCCACGACTGGGTGCGCGAATGCTCGGCGAGGGAGCGCAGCTCCTCCTCGCTGAACTCGACGACCTCGGTGCCCTCGTCTGCGAGCTTTCCGCGGTACTCCTCCTCCATCGACTCCGCGATCTCGTAGCTGTTCTCGGTCAGCTGCAGACCGGCCTCGCGCATGACCTCCTGGTCCTCGACGGACAGCCCTTCGAAGGTCTCCTGGTTGATGAGGACATGTGTCGTCTCGAAGAAGTTGTTGTACTGGTAGTAGTGGTCGATGACATCCCGGAACTGAAGGTAGTTCACCAGCGGATGGCCCCCGGTCCAGCCCTCGACCGCGCCGGTCTGCAGCCCCTGGTAGACATCGGCGTATGCCATGGAGACAGTGCTGAACCCGAGGTCCTGCGTGTTCTTCGCGGTGATGGCGATCTCCGGGACCCGCAGTTGCACGCCCTTGTCGACGGTGGGGTCGGCCGGGTCTGCCGCCGGTTTGTTCGTCGCTATCCCCCCGAAGCCCTCCGCGAAGAGCCCCAGCAGCTCGATGCCCTGATCCTGGTGAATCTCCCGCATCGACTGCCCGAGGACGGAGTCGAGGGTGTAGTGCTCGTGCACGTCCTCGTACGTGGTGACCAGATAGGGCAGGAACTGGATCTCCAGTCTGCTGTCCAGGTGGGTGGGCGTGGAGATGAGCCCCATGTCCACCGTTCCCTGACTGATCTCCTCGTACATGAGGGTGTAGTCACCCAGCTGATTGTTCGGGTAGATCTCCATCGTCACCCGACCGTCGGTCCCCTCCGCCACGGCCTCGGCCATCGCCTCGAGCTCCGTGGTGTTGGGGTGTTCCTCGTTGTTCTGCCCAGCCACCCGCAGGGTGATGCCTCCTCCACCGCCATCGGTGCTGCCGCAGCCGGCTGCGGCGATGCCCAGGGCCAACGCTGCTGCGACGCCCGCGGCACGTGTGTACATGGTCGTTCTCATGACTCCTCGATTCCTCGGGGGCGATCCCCGCATTCGCTGGACGAGCACACCACTCAGGACAGATAGCGCCCCGGTGCCAGGTGATCGATGCCGTGCGCTGTGGATCCGGTGAGGACGAGATCCTTCCCGATCTCCCCCATGACTGGTGCGAGCTTGAAGCCGTGGCCGGAGTAGCCGCCCATGACGAACAGCCGTTCGCTGCCGGGGACCGCACCCACCACTGCGTGCTCGTCCGTCGTGTACCCGTCCATGTGCACCGAGATTCGTGCGGGATCCGGTCGCAGGCCGTTCATGCAGCGCTCCACCTCGCCGTTGATGTGGCGAAGCTCTGCGAGCTCGACATCGCGGTGGAGAGCGCCCGGGTCGGGCACGTCGCCGAAGGTGTCGACGCTGCCGATCTTCGTCATCGTCCCCTCCAGCGCGGGCACACCGAAGATGTCGATGGGACCGCCCACCCTGCCGAAGACCGGGAAGCTCTCGGAGGCGAACCGCGCCGGCTCGGAGGAGAGATACCAGGTCATGACGATCTTGCGCGGGACGAGGTTCTCCTCCAGTGCCGGGAAGAACCGCGCCGTCCACGGTCCGGCCGTGACGATCACGCGATCGAACTCGTGGCTGCGCCCTCCGGCGCTCACCCTCACGCCCGCGGCCGTCTCCTCGATCGCCTCCACCTCAGTGTGCCGGTGGATGACCGCGCCCAGGGTCTCTGCCCGCTCCGCGGCTGCGAAGACTGCCAGCTCCGGGCGCATGAAGCCCGCCTCCCGGTCCAGGACCGCGATCTCACCCTCGCCGAGCCGGTGCTGCGGGTACCGGCGCATCGTCTCCTCCGCTTCGAGGATCTCGTGGTCGATCGCGAACTCGCGCACCGAGCGGATGACATTGGCGATCCTGGGGTGATCGCGCGGCCCGATCATGAGTCCGCCGCAGAGGGTGAGAAGCTCGAGGCCCGTCTCCTCCCCCAGCTCCTCCCAGAGCTTCCGCGAGGCCTTGAGGAGCGGGACGTAGTCGGCGCCCTCCATGTAAGCCGTCCTGAACATGCGGGACTCTCCGCCCGCCGCGGAGCGGTCGTGGCCGATCCCGAACTGCTCGAAGCCGACAGCCTCGACTCCCGCCTTCGCCAGCTGCCACAGGACCATGCTGCCCATGGACCCCACGCCGATGACACCGATTCTGGGCTTCGTCATGTGTCTGAGACTCCTCATTCGCACTGACCGCGTGACCTCCGACACACGGTGCTCTCATGCAATCAGACCCCGCTCGCGCGGTCTTCAGTCAGGAGTCAAAACGCGAGCCGCGTGCTTTCGACATCTGTCGAAAGCACGCGGCTCGCTGTGGGCCGGCTCGCAAGTCAGCCGGAGCGCCGTACCCTGCGTCTCAGTGCCCCACGGCCTGCCCGTCCCCGCGCGGGTCCGCCCCGCCCTCGTACATGCCCGTCTCCCGGTTGACGAGGATCGCCGCCGCGTGCCCCAGCGATCCGTCCCATGCGGGTGCGATCGCGACCGGCTGCCCGCGCAGCCGCAGCTCGCGCACGGTGCCGGAGTCGATGCGGGCCTCCAGCTTCAGATCGGAGGAGTCCTCACCCCAGGTGCGCCCGTAGAGCCAGCGGGGAGCCTCGAGCGCCTGCTGCACGTCGTAGCCGTAGTCGAGGATGCGGGTGAGCACCGCCGCCTGCGTCTGCGGCTGCCCCTCCCCACCCATCGTCCCGTAGGCCAGCAGCGGCTTCCCGTCCTCCATCACGAGTGCCGGGATGATGGTGTGGAACGTCCTCTTGCCCGGTTCCAGGGTGTTGGGATGCGCGGGGTCCAGGGAGAAGAAGGAGCCGCGGTTCTGCGGGATCACACCCGTGTCCCCGGCGATGATGCCGGCGCCGAAGTCGTGGTACGGCGACTGGATGATCGAGACGACCATGCCGTCGGAATCGGCGGCGGCGAAGTAGCTGGTGTCTCCCGAGGCCGTGCGCCTCTGCGCGTCGTCGCCGCGCCGCAGCCCCGGCTCCACCGCGGACCCGTCGAGGGCGCGGGTGAGGTCGATGAGGGCGCGCCGCTCCTCCGCATACTCCTTGGACAGCAGGGTCCGGAGCGGGATCTCGACGTGCGCGGGGTCGCTGAGCCATTCGTCGCGGTCCGCGAACGCCACCTTCACCGCCTCCACGAGCAGGTGGTAGTAGTCCGCGCCGCCCTCAGGGATGCTCGCCAGGTCGAAGCCCTCCAGCAGGTTGAGGATCTGCAGCGCCGCCATGCCCTGTGTGGCCGGCGGGAGCTGGAAGACCTCCCTGCCCCGGTACGTCGTGGAGATGGGCTCCACCCACCGCGCCGTGTAGCCGGCGAAGTCGTCCGCCCGCAGCGGGCAGCCCTGCTCCTCGAGCGCCCGGGCGAAGCGCTGCGCGAACTCCCCCTCGTAGAAGTAGCCGCGTGCGCCTCCACTGGCCAGTGCCCGGAGGGTGACGGCGAGCGCCGACTGGCGGAGGACCGCGCCCTCGCGCAGCGGCTGCTCGCCGGAGGCGAACACCTCAGCGATCCGCGCGTCCGCCCGGAGAAGGTCCCAGTCCGCAGCGATCCAGTCCGCGAGCGAGCGACTCACCGCCACTCCGTCCTCCGCCAGCGCGATGGCGTCGTCGAAGAGCGCGCTCCAGGGCAGGCGTCCGTACCGCTCGTGGGCCAGGCGCCAGCCGTCGACCGCGCCGGGAACGGTGAGAGCGCTCAGCGGACCGCGGACGGGGATGTCGGCATGGTCCCGGTAGAACTCCCGGGTGGCGGCCGCGGCGGCCGGGCCGTTGGCCTCGAGCGCTTCCACGCCCTGGACCGCACCGCCTGCGATCAGCATGAAGCAGTCACCTCCCAGGCCGGCCATGTGGGGGTAGGCGACGGCGAGGACCGCATTGGCGGTGATCGCCGCGTCCACGGCGGACCCGCCCCGGCGCAGGGCCGCGTTGCCCGCCTCCGAGGCCAGGTAGTGCGGTGCCGTCACCATGCCGCGCGCGGCGACGACGGGCGGACGACCGGTGCGGGGAGCTGCGTGATGGGCCATGGGGATCCTCCTCGATCTCAGTGTGTGCGGGTCTCTGTCCGGGTGTGGGTCTCTGTCAGGGTGCGGGCGTTCATTCGTCCTCGTCCCCGGTCCGGTCCGTGCCGGTGAGGAAGCGCTGCAGCGGCAGCACCAGGGTGCCCAGGGCGCCGCTGGCCGTCCCCGCCCAGAGGAGGGCGGAGGTGCCGGCACCCTCGGCCTCGGCCATGGCACCGGCGCTGATGAGCGGCAGCGAGGCGAGCAGGAGCACGAACGAGACTCCCAGGTAGAAGGTCTTGCTGCGGAGCAGATGGGTCATGCGGTTTCCTCTCTCAGACATACACCATCACCACCGTGACGATGCCCGTCACCGCTGCCGCCGCCAGGGTCCACGGCAGGGTCTTGCGCAGGATGTCGCCCTCACGGCCGATGATGCCCGCCGTGGAGGCGCCCATGACCACGTTGGCAGGGCCGACGGCATTCCCGATCGAAGCTCCTGCGGACTGGGCGGCGAGCACCGTGGACACCGGCAGGCCCTTGAGCTCCGCCATGTTCACCTGCAGCGCGGAGAAGAGCACGTTGGACGAGGTCTGCGAGGAGGTGGCGAACGCCCCCACCACGCCGATCCCGTTGGCGAGGAACGCGTACACGGCCGCGGGTGCGACGGCGGAGATGCCCAGCGCCATGGTGGCCGTCTGCCCGCTGTGGTTCATCATCGAGGCCATCACCAGGAAGGTGACGATGGGGACCGAGGCCGGGATCGCGGAGGCGAGCAGACCGCGGAGCGCGCCGGGATCCTGCGTCTCCTTCTGCACCTGCCAGGAGCGGAAGTACCCGCGGGCGGAGAAGACGAGCCAGGTGACGAGCCCAGTGAGCAGCAGGCCCGCTCCGGGGTGGCTGAGCGGGGCGAGCGCGGAGAAGGCGGACTCGGCCTCCGTCTCCACCCCGTATCCGGTACCCACGGCAGGGAAGGGGAAGCCCACCGTGAAGCGGCCCAGCAGGTCCGCAAGAGGGGTGATCACGGAGGTCAGCACGGCGATGACGCTGAGCAGGATGTAGGGGAAGAAGGCCATGGCCGTGGACATGGGCGGCTGGGGGCCCGTGCCCGCGGCAGAGGAGGCGAGCGCCTCGGAGGCCATGGCCGGACGATCCACGATGCCGGGCGCCGGCTCCGCGAACCGCTTCCACCGGGACAGCGGCCAGAGCGCGAGCAGCGCGGCGGTGGCCGGCAGGAAGGCCGCCAGCACGGGATCCACCAGCAGGGCGGGGAACTGCCCGAGACCCTGGATGCCGGCGAGGATGAGGACGAGCGGCCAGCCGTGGCGCACGGCGGCCCAGCGGCCGTACATCCAGACGACCGTGAGGCCGCCCATGAGCGCCGTGAGGGTGAGCATGACGGAGGACTCGACGGCGGTGGCCATCGCGGTGCCGGGATCGAGGTCCACCACCTGGAGCGTGGCGAGCCAGCCGACGCCGAGCGTGCCGAAGAACTTGGCCCACACGTGGGCGATGATGGGGATCGCGACGGCGTACACGGGCTTGAGTCCGAAGGCCACCAGCAGCGGTGCGACGATCGCGATGGGTGTGCCGAAGCCGTCCACGGACTGCAGGAACGAGGTGAAGACCCAGCCCAGGGCGACGACGATGAAGAGTTCGTTGCGGCTCATCGCCGTGATCCCGCGGCGCATGGCCTCGTAGCCGCCGGAGCGCACCATGAACTGGTAGAGGAGGAGCGCCGGCCAGATCACGAGCAGGATGAAGATCGCGTCCCAGACGCCCTTCGCGCCGGCCACGCCCAGCGTCTCCGCCGGGGTGCGGAAGAAGGCAAGCGCGATCACGGCGACCACGATCACGCCCATCGCCCCGGCCTGCTGGGCGGTCCAGCGGAGCTGGATCATGAAGAACGCGAGTGCGGCGATGGGCAGCACCGCCAGGGTCCAGTGGAGCAGATCGATGGGGAGTTCCACGTACGGTCCTCTCGTCGGGTCCCTGCTCTGCGCCGAGCAGGTATTCCCATCGAAGCAGGGGACACGGCCCGTCTGCTCTGAATCTCGCACCATAGGAGAGAGCGGCCCGCGCTCTGTCGTCATCCCCGCAGCCGAGCCACAGGTGCTACCCGCCGCCCGACGCTCCGGTCAGCGCTCCGGGAGCCCCTTCGCCGCCTGGGCGATGCGGGAGTCCAGATCGTCGAACTCGTCCGCCGTCTCGTCGAGCTCCCCCAGGAGCTGCTGGATGGACTCCGCGTGGGACTCCGCCTCGAGGTTGAGATCGCGGAAGTGGGTGCCCACCACGTCGTCGCCGGCGGTGCGGGCCACCACGTCGAGCACCCGCTCCCCCATCTCACGCGTGCGCTCGGAATGGTCGAGCGCGATGAGCTGGGCGTCGAGGCTGCGCAGATGTTCGAGGTACTCGTGCATGCTCACCACCCGGTCCGCCACCGAGGCGAAGGCGCCCGCCAGTCGCCGCAGATAGGCGGCGACGCGGCCGGCCTCGGCGGAGTCGCGCATCTCCTCCAGCTGGATGCGGACCTCGCAGAGCTCCGCGAGCCGCACGCCCAGGGTGCCGATGATGCTGTCGAGGTCCACCCTCGCCACATGATCGGAGAGGACGGGATGGGTCCACGACCGCGTCGCGGCGATCCGTGCGGCCAGGGTGACGGCGAGGTGGAAGAGCCTCTGCTCGTCCGTGTCCTGCGCGGAGCGGCCTCCCGGTACGTATCCCAGGGTCGCCGGGGTGATCCACCGCGCCTCCTGAGCCTTCTGCCGGTCCTTCTTCGAGAGGCGCTTGGGGTCGCGGAGGTAGGTGGTGCCGGTGACGCCGCCGGTCACACCGGTGAGTACGGCGAAGACGCCTGTGGTGACGAGTCCGCCCGTGGCGACGGCGTCAGCGGCGAGAGAGACACCGAGGGTGCTCAGACCGGCGATGCCTGTGCCGGCCGCTCCCGCACCGGTGAGACCCTTGAAGACCAGGTTGGAGCGGATGAGGTTGCGGGTCTCTCCCGGATTGCGGAGCAGCCGCATGGGCCCCGTCTGGCGGGAGGCGCCGGTGGAGTAGCCCCGGGCGCTCCACGCCGCCCTCACCGAATGCGGGACGGAGTCCGGCACGAGCACGCGGTACACCGGCATGCTGCGTGCGCAGTGCTCCTTCCACAGAGCTCGCCACGGGTGGGATGCGGCCATGGTGTCCTCCAGCTGCTCGTCTGCTCCTCGCGCGCGGACCTCCTGCCGATTCTAGTGAGGGTTGCTGAGGAGTCCGTGGGTGCCGAAGCCGGCGATCTCGATCTTCTTCATGCCCATCAGCGCCTGGTGCGCGCCCGGCGCCCGCATGAGCTCACCCAGGTCCGCCGGGACGATCTGCCAGCTGAGGCCGAAGGCGTCGCGGCACCAGCCGCACTGCTCGTCCTCGGGGTGGCGGGAGAGCGCAGCCCACAGCCGGTCGATCTCCTCCTGCCCCTCCGCCTCCACGAGGAGGGAGAAGCCGGGCGTGAACGTGAAGTCCTGCTCCACGGCGGAGTCCATCGCCGTCACCCAGAACTCCTCCCGCGGATCGTCCTGGGCCGGGCCCAGGCGGAACTCCGAGAACATGACGCCGTCCGTGGTCGCCGGCCCGGTCTGCTGCGGGTAGTGCACAGCGGTGCCGAGGCGCGACCCGGGGAAGAGGTTCGTATAGGCACGACCGGCCTCGACCGCGCGGTTCTGCGCGGGTCCGCAGAACATGAGGGCCGGAAGGACGGTGGGCCGGGGCTCTCCGGTGGGATCGGTGAGGATGAGCTGCCAGCTCACCCCGAACCGGTCCTCCACCCACGCATACCGCGGGGAGAAGGGGTACTCCCCCAGCTCCATGAGCACGCGTCCGCCCTCGGAGAGCGCGGCGAAGAGGCTGTCGAGGTAGCCGCGCGGATCCTCCAGGAAGGCGGGGTCCAGGTTGACCATGAAGCCGGCCGCCGGGTTGGGCCGGAACTCGTCCCCGGCGTTGATGACGGAGATCCGGAGACCGTGGATCTCGAGGTCGAGGGTGAGGATCTCGCCGGCCATGTGCTGCTGGAAGTCCGGGAGGCCCTCCGTGGGATAGTGGGTGCGGTTGGTCTCACGCGCATCCCGGAAGACGGACGT
Organism: Brevibacterium salitolerans; assembly: GCF_039531405.1. Lineage (NCBI taxonomy): Bacteria > Bacillati > Actinomycetota > Actinomycetes > Micrococcales > Brevibacteriaceae > Brevibacterium > Brevibacterium salitolerans. Next base: position 363,233 of record NZ_BAAAPZ010000017.1, read on the forward strand.
GTAGAAGTCTGCGACTGCGGCGGCGCTGCCATCGGCCCAGAGGGTGGGGACTATCGCTCTCATGCACCCACGATACCGGCCCGTTCCACGAGCACGGCGACGCGAACCCGGTTGTCCGCATCCAGCTTCGCGTTGACCTTGGCCAGGTGAGTCTTCACCGTCGCCTCGCTGGAGAACGTCGCCGCTGCGATCTCCCTGTTGGACAGCCCCTGCGCCACGAGCACCGCGACCTCCCTCTCCCTGGCCGTGAGGGAGGCGACCAGCTCCGCCGCCTCGCGCCGGGCGCGCTGATCCTTCTTCGCGGAATAGGCACGGATGATGCGTCGCGTGGCCTGCGGCGCGAGGATCCCCTCCCCGCGGTGCACCGTCCGGATCGCCTCCGCGAGCTCGGCGGGCCCGATGTCCTTGAGGAGGAACCCCGCCGCGCCGGCCTCGAGGGCGCGGAACAGATAGTCGTCCGTGTCGAAGCTGGTGAGCGCCACGACCCGGGGAGGTCTGGCGCTGTTCGCCAGCCGGCTGGTCGCCTCGATGCCGCCCATGCCGGGCATCCGCACGTCCATGAGCACGATGTCCGGGAAGTGCAGCGCCGCCTGCCCCAGAGCGGTCTCACCGTCCTGCGCCCGTGCCACCACCTCGATGTCCGCGGGTGCGCGGAGGATCTGCTCGAGACCGGTGAGGACCATCGGGTCGTCGTCGACGAGCAGGACTCGCACGGCAGATGAGTTCTCAGGCATGCAGACGACTCTAGACGAGGCCGTCCGGGCTGCGCTCAACGGCCGAATGGGGGAAGCGTCACGTCCACGACGAAGAAGTCTCCGCGCGGACCCAGCTCCGACGTGCCGCCCAGCACCGCGGCGCGCTCGCGGATGCCTTCCAGGCCCGATCCCGAGCCGGAGGCGGCGAGGTCACGGTGGCCGGGGCCGGACGCCGAGGCCGGCTGCACGATCGGATTCTCCACCCGGATGCGTGCTCCGCCGCCCGCGGACACCTCGACCTCCAGGGTCACCGGAGCACCGGGAGCGTGCTTCATGGCGTTCGTCAGGGACTCCTGCGCGATCCGGTAGACCGCCCGGTCGAGGACGCTGGGGGCATTCTCCACGTCCTGGAGGATGATCATGGGCCGCACCGCGGTCCCCGTCGCCCGGACGGAGGCCACGAGCTGGGGAAGCGAACGCATCGACGCGAGGCTGGGCGGCGTCGCCTGCTCCGCGAGCGGCCCCTGCCGGCCGAGCGTGCCCTCGCGCACACCGCCCACCAGATCACGCAGATCCGCGAGCGAGGCCTTGGCCTCCCGGCGCAGCGCCGTCACCGTCTCCGCCGCATCCGGCCCCGGGCCGTTCACCTCCAGCGCACCGCTGTGCAGGGAGATAACGGAGAGCCGGTGCGAGAGCGTGTCGTGCAGCTCACGGGCGAGGAGCTCACGCTCGGAGTGGCGTGCGAGCTCCGCGGACAGCGACTCGTTCCGAGCCGTCTCCCGCTGCGCGAACGTCTCCACGTCCTTCATGCGGCGCGTGCGCCTGAGCAGGATGCCGAAGCCGATGCTCACGCCCAGTCCCACCACGCCGGCCAGGACCGTCATGAGGTTCATCGCGAGGAGCGACTCGTCGGCGAGAGGCGGAGCGCTGCGGACGAACACATTGTCCGGGTCCTCCGTGAAGAAGAGGCTGAAGGGGTTCCTCGCCACCGGGCCGAGGCACAGACGGAGCACGCCCGCCGCGACCAGCACCCCGCCCGCCGCAGCGGCGATGACCGCATGAACGCGCCTGCCCCGCACCACGAGGTGGAACATGCCCACCAGGAGCAGCACGGAATCGCTCCAGCCCGCCGCGAGCACGCATCCGGCGGCGAACGGCACCCACGGCAGCCGCGAACGCAGGAACACGGAACCCCACGCGATCGTGGTGAGCAGGAAGACGAGCACTCCCACGTCGCTCAGGCCGCCGTCCTCGTTGATGGCGGCGGGGACGGAGACGAGCCCCATCGCGGAACCGCAGATGCCGAGGACGAATACGAGGATGCCGGAACCCACCTTCCCGGCGCGGCGCAGTCCCCTCGGCGGTGCTTCTCCCCGCCTCCTGCGCTTCCGCCGCTCCGCGGAGCTCTCCGACCCGTGCACCTCCGCCGGCGAGTGCCGCACGTCCGGACGCGGTCCGGTCCGAGGCGAGGGTGAGACCGCGTGCGAGTCGACAGGCACCCCCGACGGAGGGCCCTGGCGGGGCCCCGCGGATGCGGAAGGAGGCGACTGCCGGCCGGCCGGCTGCGGTGGGAACTGCTGATCTGGCACAGACGACACCGTATCCCCGGGGGCGGCACCGGACGGTCATCCGTCCGGGTGACGATCCCAGCCGATCGGCGGCACGCGTCGAGCCTATCGGCCGATGCCCGCGGACGACTGACCGCGGAATGCTGTTCATGTCAACAGCAGCACCCCTGTGTCCCGCCACGTCGGCACGGGGGCACAGCGCTGCGAGCGCCGATCACCGTTCTTGAAGGAGCACGATGTCCGTCCCCCACAACCCTCAGCCGCCCCACGACCCGCAGCACTCCCCGAGAGCGCAGGCGCCGTCCCCCGCTCCCGGTGCGGGGTCACCCTCCCCGCAGTGGGCATCCCAGCAGTCCCAGCAGTGGCAGGCCCAGCCCGGTCACCCCGCACCCGTGCCGCAGGCGGGCAAGCCGAAGAAGCCGCTGCTGAAGCGCTGGTGGTTCTGGCTGCTCGTGGTGCTGGCGGTCATCATCATCGGCGGAGCACTGGGCGGCGGGGGCGAGGACGACGCCGCCGACACCGGCGGCGCTTCCTCCGCTGGAGCGGACGACGCAGCGGCGGAGGAAGCCGCAGAAGAGCCCGAGGCCGCCGAGGAGGAACCGGCTGCCGAGTACGGCCTGGGGGACACCGTGGTCTCCGGTGACTGGGAGGTCACGGTCAACGCGGTGGAGGAAGGAGTGGCCGAGGTGGGCAACGAGTACCTGGGGGCCAGCGCTCAGGGCCAGTTCGTCGTCGTCGACCTCTCGGTGAAGAACGCCGGTTCGACCCCCGAGTACTTCTTCGAGGACAACATCACGCTCAGCGATGAGAACGGCAATTCCTACAACTCGGACTCGGAGGCAGGCATCTACGCCGACGAGGACGCCCTCTTCCTCGAAGAGATCAACCCGGGCAACACCGCTGATGGAGTGCTCGTGTTCGACGTGCCGGAAGATGTCTCTCCCAGTCAGCTGGAGTTCCAGGGCGGCATCTTCTCCGAAGCGGCGGCCGTCTCCCTGCGCTGAGGGAACACCGCTGCTCACAGACAGAGACCGGGCCGTGGGCTTCCGGGAAGCTGCCCACGGCCCGGTCTCGCATCTCTGCTCGCACTCAGGCGCTGCACACGCCCGCGACACAGCGCACGTCCGCCGCTCGGCACCCGGCCGGGCGGCGGACGTGCGCTTCAGCCGTTGATCTTGGCGAGGATCAGCTCCCGCGCCTTGCCGGCATCCGCCTGGCCCCGGGTGGCCTTCATGATGGGGCCCATGAGCGCGCCCACGGCCTGCACCTTCCCGCCCCTGATCTTCTCGACCACGTCCGGGTTGTCCGCGAGTGCGGCCTCCACCGCGGCCTCGAGCGCGCCGTCGTCCTGGACGATCTCGAGGCCCTCGGCGGCCATGACCTCGGCCGGGGAGCCCTTCCCCTCGACCACTCCTGCGAGCACCTTCCGGGCGAGCTTGTCGTTGAGCTTGCCGGCGTCCACGAGCTGCTGCAGCTCGGCCACGGCCTCGGGCGTGGTCAGGGTCTCCGGGGAGACCTCGCGCTGCTTGGCCAGACGTGCGATCTCACCCATCCACCACTTGCGCGCGGTGTCCGGCTTGGCACCGGCCGCCACCGTCGCCTCCACCTGGTCGAGCAGACCGGCGTTGATGATGTCGCGCATCTCCAGTTCGCTGATGCCCCACTCCTCCAGCAGGCGACGGCGACGGGCCGCGGGCAGCTCCGGCAGCGCGGCGCGGATCTCCTCGACCCATTCCCGCGGCGGGGCGAGCGGCACCAGGTCCGGCTCCGGGAAGTAGCGGTAGTCGTCGGCATCCGACTTGGGACGGCCGGAGCTGGTGCCGCCGGTGTCCTCGTGGAAGTGGCGGGTCTCCTGGACCACGGCCTCGCCCGCGGAGAGCAGGTCCGCCTGGCGGGAGATCTCGAAGCGCACCGCTCGATCGATCGAGCGGAACGAGTTCACGTTCTTCGTCTCCGTGCGAGTGCCCAGCGGGGCCTCCGGGGACTCACGCAGCGAGACATTGATGTCCGCGCGGACGTTGCCCTGCTCCATGCGGGCCTCGGAGACCCCCAGTGCGCGGAAGATGTCACGCAGCGTGCGCACGTAGGCCGCCGCCACCTCAGGCGCGCGCTCGCCCACACCCTCGATGGGGCGCGTGACGATCTCCACCAGCGGCACGCCGGCGCGGTTGTAGTCCACGAGGGAGTGGTCCGCGCCGTGGATGCGCCCGGCGGAGCCGCCCACGTGCGTGTTCTTGCCCGCGTCCTCTTCCATGTGCGCACGCTCGATCCGGACCGGCACGATGGTGCCGTCCTCGAGCTCCACGTCCAGCTGCCCGTCGAAGGCGATGGGCTCGTCGTACTGCGAGGTCTGGAAGTTCTTGGGCACGTCCGGGTAGAAGTAGTTCTTCCGGGCGAACCGGCAGGACTCCGCGATCTCGCAGCCCAGTGCCAGGCCGATCCGGATGGCGTACTCCACCGCCTTGCCGTTCACGGAGGGCAGGGCGCCGGGCAGGCCCAGCGAGGCCGGGGTGGTGTTCTCATTGGGGCCGCCGCCGAAGGTGTTGGGGGCGGCGTCGAACATCTTCGTCGCCGTGCCCAGCTCCACGTGCACCTCGATGCCCAGCACCGGGTCGAACTTCGCGACTGCGTCTTGGTACTTCATATCTGCTTCCTCAGGCGTTCGTGGCGGTCGCGGCAGCGGCCTCGGAGGAGTACGTCACGGGGGCGCTCTGCCAGACCGGTGCGCCCCGGTCCGCGGAGACGAGCGCCTCCACGCCGGCGCCCACCGTGTAGAGGCGGGCATCCTCGCGGGCGGGTGCCAGGAGCTGGAAGCCCACGGGCATCCCGTCCGCCAGGCCGGCGGGCAGGCTCATGCCCGGGATGCCGGCGAGGTTGGCCGGGATGGTCGAGGCATCTCCCAGGTACAGGGCCATGGGGTCCCCGGACTCCTCCTTGCCGAACGGCAGCGCCGTGGTGGGCGCGGTGGGCGAGACCAGCACGTCCGCCTGCTCGAAGGCCGCGGCGAAGTCACGCTGCACGAGCGTGCGCACCTTCTGCGCGGAGCCGTAGTAGGCGTCGTAGTAGCCGGCGGAGAGCGCATAGGTGCCGAGGATGATGCGGCGCTTGACCTCGTCGCCGAACCCTGCGGCACGCGTGGCGGCCATGACGGTCTCCGCCGTGATGGGTCCGGACTCCGGCTCCGCCCGCAGGCCGAACCGCATGCCGTCGTAGCGGGCCAGGTTCGAGGAGACCTCGGACGGCATGAGCAGGTAGTAGGCGTCGAGCGCGTAGGACAGCGACGGCATGTCGATCTCGACGATCTCCGCGCCCGCCGCCTGGGCGAGCGCGAGTGCGTGGTCGAAGGCGGCCTGCACGCCGGCGGCGTAGCCCTCACCGGTCAGCTGCTTCACCACACCCAGACGGGTGCCCCTGAGCGAACCGTCCTGGGCACCGACGGCGGCCGCTGCGAGGAAGTCCGGGACCGGCTCGCGCAGCGACGTCGAGTCGTGCGGGTCGTGGCCGGCCATGAGCTGGTGGAGCGCGGCGGCATCGGCCACGGTGCGTCCGATGGGCCCCACCTGGTCCAGGCTCGAGGCCATCGCGATGATGCCGTAGCGGGAGACGGAGCCGTAGGTGGGCTTCACACCCACGGTGCCGGTGAAGGCCGCCGGCTGGCGGACGGATCCGCCGGTGTCCGTGCCCACGGACAGCGGTGCCTGGAAGGCCGCCGCCGCCGAGGCCGCCCCGCCGGAGGAGCCGCCGGGCACCGTGTCCGTGTTCCAGGGGTTGCGCGTGACGTGGAAGGCGGAGTGCTCCGTCGTCGCGCCCATCGCGAACTCGTCGAGGTTCGTCTTGCCCAGGACCGGCAGGCCCGCGGCCTTGATCTTCGCGTAGACGGTCGCGTCGTAGGGCGGCACCCAGTCCGCCAGCATCTTCGAGGCCGCGGTGGTGCGGATGCCCTCGGTGACGACGAGGTCCTTGAGGGCCACGGGAACACCGGCGTAGGGGTGGAGCTGCTCTCCGGCGGCGCGGCGGCGGTCCACGTCAGCAGCGGTGGCGAGCGCGACGTCCGGGGTCACGGTGAGGAAGGATCCGATCTGCTCCTCCGTGGCCTCGATGCGGTCGAGGTGGGCCCGGGTGACCTCCGTGGACGTGTACTCGCCTGCGGCCAGTCCTGCGGCGAGCTGCGCGGCAGTCAGGGAGGTGAGCCCCGTGCCGCCCTGTGCGGCGCCGCTCTGGGGGTTCGTCTCGCTCATGCTCACTCCTCCCCCAGGATCTGCGGGACGAGGAACTTGCCCTCGTCCGAGGCCGGTGCGCCGGCCAGCGCCTGCTCCGCGGTGAGGGTGGTCCCCACGACGTCCTCACGGAGGACGTTGGTGAGCGCGATGGGGTGGCTGGTGGCCGGCACGTCGTCCGTCGCCACCTCGGACACCCGCGCGACGTGGGACAGGATCTCCTCAAGCTCCCCCGCCGTGCGCTCCAGTTCTTCGCTCGTCATGGCGATCCTCGCCAGCTCAGCCAGGTGCCTGACCTGCTCAGCGGTGATCGCGGCTGATTCCGCCATCCTCACCCCATCTGTTCGTCCGTACTGGTCCGCAGGACAGTCTAGTTGCTGGCCCGCCTCGCACCGGCACGCACGGCTGTGATCTGGGGAGGAGCCTCAGCTCAGACGGCGATGGCCGCCGCGTCGCGCTCGCCCAGGATGTAGGAGCCCAGGTCGTCGCTCACGCGGTGCGCGGCCTCCCAGGAGATGTCGCCCGCGGCCGCGGCGGCCAGGAGCTCCGCGCGGACGCCGTCCGCCCGTGCCGTGGGGCTGTCCTCGTCGAGTTCAGCGGCGCTCTGGACGGCGGAGGACTCCGCGGCGAGTCCGGCGGCACCGTCACGCTGGAGCGTGGTTCCGAGTGCGGCGGCCCCCACCGTCGAACCGACGGCGAGAGCCGCGGAGATGAGGAGACGCGTTCCGATGTTCATGCGCCCCACTCTCCCACCCACTGCTGAATGAGAGGCAGGTCGCCGCTGAATGAGCGCTGAGAGATCAGCCCGCGGACTCCTCGCTCCGGCGCTCGACTCAGCCGGCGCCGGTGCTCTCCCCTGCGACAGCTGCCTCGCCCTTGGCGGACTCCTCGCCCTCCTCCGCCGCCGGTCCGTGGGCGAGCAGCTCCAGGAAGGCCTGTTCGTCGAGGACGGGCACGCCCAGCGATTCGGCCTTGGTGAGCTTGGACCCCGCCTTCGCACCGGCCACCACGTAGTCCGTCTTCTTGGACACCGAGCTCGCGGACTTCCCGCCGGTCGCACGGATCGTCTCCGCGATGCCGTCGCGGGTGAAGCTCTCCAGGGAACCGGTGGCCACCAGCGTGAGCCCGGCGAGGACCTGCCGGCGGGCGGCCTCGGCCACCACCGCGGCCGCGGGCTCCGCGACGCCCTCGATCTCGCCCACGAGCGCCGCCGCAGCCTCCGGGTCCGTGCCCGCGTCGCCGCCCGCGCGCGGACCGGCAGAGCCCGGCGCACCCCCGCGCAGCACGCCGTCGTCCATGACCACCCCCGCGGCCTTCCACCGCTCGACGATCTCCACGTGCCAGTCGACCTCGAACCACTCCAGGAGACTGGTGGCGATGACCTCGCCTACGCCCTCCACCGCCGCCAGCTCCTCGACCGAGGCGGCGCGCACGGCCTCCATGGAGCCGAAGGCCGCCGCGATCTCCCGTGCCGCGGCCGGACCCACGTGCCGGATCGACAGCGCCACGAGGACCCGCCAGAGCGGGTTGCGCTTGGCCTTCTCGAGCTCTTCGAGCAGCGTGAGCGTGTTCTTGCGCGGGCGCGAGGGGGTCTTCACCTCACCGCGGCGGGCCTTCGTCTTGTACAGCTCCGGCCGGGTCCAGAAGTAGGGGACGAGCTCCGAGCGCTCCTCGCCGTTCTCGCGGACCGTCTGCTCCGTGAGCACCCCGCGCAGGTCCTCGGCCGTGAGGTCGAAGAGGAAGGCCTCGGAGGTGAGCGGCGCGGCCACGCCTCCGGCTGGGTCCGCGTCCGGAGCCCCGCCGTCCGCGGGTGAGGTACCGGCTGCGGCCTGAACCTCTGGCGCGGCCTCGGCCCCGGACTCCGCCCCGCCGTCCGCACGCGGATCGTCCCCGGCACGGATGTACTGGTCCGGCTTGGTGAGCGCGTAGGCCGCCTGCTCCCCCAGTGCCTCGATGTCCAGCGCGGAGCGCGAGGCGAGGTAGATGACGCGCCCCACCAGCTGCTCCGGACAGGAGCGGGCGTTGGGGCAGCGGAGGTCCTTGTCCCCGGCCTTCTGCTCGTAGAGCTCCGCACCGCAGGCGGGGCACGTGTCCGGCATGACGAAGGGACGCTCGGACCCGTCGCGCTGATCCGCGACCGGCCCCAGCACCTCGGGGATGACGTCGCCGGCCTTGCGCAGCACCACCAGGTCGCCGATGTACACGCCCTTGCGCTTCACCTCGTGCGCGTTGTGGAGAGTGGCCCGCTCCACCGTCGAGCCGGCGACGAGCACCGGTTCCATCACGGCGTACGGCGTCACCCTGCCGGTCCGGCCCACGTGCACGCGGATGTCCAGCAGCCGGGTGGTGACCTCCTCCGGCGGGTACTTGAAGGCCGTCGCCCAGCGCGGTGCCCGCGAGGTGTATCCGAGCTCTTCCTGTGTGTGGAGGTCGTCGACCTTGATGACCACCCCGTCGATCTCGTGCGTGACGGAGTGGCGGTGCTCCGCGTAGTGCTCGATGTACTCGATCACCTCGTCCGGGCCCTCGCACACCCGGTAATACTCGCTGATGGGCAGCCCCCAGGCCCGCAGCTGCTCGTAGACCTCGGACTGCGTCTCCGGCTCCGGGTGGGAATCGTCCGCGGGGATCCAGGCGGCGATGCCGTGGACCAGCATCCGCAGGGGTCGCTGAGCGGTGATCTGCGGGTTCTTCTGCCGCAGGGACCCCGCGGCCGCGTTGCGGGGGTTGGCGAAGGGCTTGTGGCCGGCCTCCACGAGGGCCGCGTTGAGCTCTGCGAAGCGCTCCACGGGGAAGAACACCTCGCCGCGGATCTCCACCTGGGCAGGCGGGTGTTCCGCGTCCAGGTGCTGCGGGACGTCCGCGAGCGTGCGCACATTGGGGGTGATGTCCTCGCCGGTGGTGCCGTCGCCGCGGGTCGCCGCCCGCACCAGCTCCCCGTCGCGGTAGAGCAGGTTGACCGCCAGGCCGTCGATCTTCAGCTCCGTGAGCCACCGGGTGCCCTCCGGGACCGCATTGCGCTCGCGGGAGAACCAGGCGCGCAGCTCCTCGTGGGAGAACACGTTGTCGAGGGAGTACATGCGGGCCACGTGGTCCACGGCCTCGAACGTCGTGGTGTCCACGGACCCGCCCACGTGCTGGGTGGGCGAGTCGTCGCGGCGCAGCTCCGGATGCCCGGCCTCGATCTCCTCGAGCTCCCGGACGAGGGCGTCGTAGTCCGCGTCCGGCACCGGCGACTCGTTCTGCTGGTAGTAGGCCTCGCGCAGCTCCTCGATCCGCGCGGTGAGGTCATGGACGCGGCGGGCGAGCGCATCGGCGTCCTCCGCCTTCGCACTCTCCACGGCGTCCGCGGGCACCTGACCGTCCCCGTGGACCGGGTTCTCCGACTGACCGCTCATCGCTCGTTCTCCTCGTGTAGGTCCGCGCTCGCTCGTGTTGCTCCGCGCCGGTCAGCCGGCCTGGTCCGCGAAGGCGCGGGCCAGGGACTCCGCCATCCGCAGGTGCCTGCGGCTGCGCTCCGGGCCCGCCTCCTCCGGCAGCAGCGGGTGGGCGCCCAGGGGCAGCTCGTCACCCGTGAGGATACCGAAGCCCGAGAGACCCTCAGGGCTCATCCCCACCGCCTCCCAGGGTTCGCGCACCGCCTGCACCCAGGCGCTCACGGATTCCGGAGCGGCGGCCGCCTCCGGCGGGATCCGCAGCCACAGCTCACCGCCGGCCTCCGTCCACTCCGCGAGCTGTTCCCAGCGCCTCACCGCGCGCGCGTTCTGCGGGCCGCGGACCGCCGCCTCGCTCCGCGGGACCTGCGGCTCCTGCCGGTCCTGTGAGTCCTGCCGGTCCTGTGGATTCTGCGGACTGCGCAGTGCGCCCCCGCGCGCGAGGCCGCCCACCGCCAGCGCGGACACCCCTGCCTCCCGGGCGAGCCGGGTGTGGGGGATCTCCTTGCCCGCGATCCGCACGGAGTCCGCTCGGGGCAGGGAGAGGAGCGTGTCCTCGCCGGTGCGGGCGACGAGCGAGCGGAGCGCCGCCGTGACCTGGGCGTCCGGCACGGCGGGCAGCGTCCGATAGCCGGAGACCGTGGGCACCGTGCCGGTGAGCACAGCGTCGAGCTCCTCCTCGACGAGACGGACGCGGACGCGGCCTCCGGTGAGCGCGGACAGCCGCGAGCGGAACTGACGCAGGCCCTCCGCATAGGCCTGGATGACGTCCCTGCGTGCGCCGGCATCCCCCAGCACCGGCGCTTCGTCCGGCAGGCCCAGTCTGCGCACCAGCGTCCAGGGCCCCGGTGCGGAGAGGAGCACCGGCAGGCCGGAGCGCTCCGCGTACTCGCTCAGCGCGTCCACGGCCCGGCCCAGGCGGGAGGCCTCCCGGCGCGAGTCGAGGGCGCGGGTGCCGGTGGCCGCCCGGGCACCCAGCAGCCTCCACCCCGCCGGGCCGATGTCCACCGGCAGCTCCAGCAGCAGCTGTGCGGCGAATCCGAGCGCATCCACGGCCCACCGCGTGCCGCCCGCAGCCGGCTGCGCCATGAGCGGAAAGGGTATGGGAGGAGCGTCAGGCGCTCCCTCCACCGCCGTGACGGAACGGGAGACCGCCTCGCGCGGGTCCTCGTCCGCCCAGATCCCCGTCGTGGAGAACATGCTCATCGCAGCACTCGTCCCTTCCCGTGTCATCGTGTCCGCCGGCATGTGCCCGGCCCGTCCCGGCGCACACGCCATTCAACCAGCAGGTCCGGACACCGCTGCACATCGGACGGCGCCCGGGGTGAGCCACGCGCTGCACCCTCCGGCAGACCTGCCTCACAGCACCCCGCAGATTATCCGTCCTGCGCCTGCCCTCCCGCCGCGCTCCAGCGCCTGTGCGCGGACCACTCACCCGTGTGCGGCAGCGGCGCCGCCCGCACCGCCTCTCCCGCGGCCCTGCAGGACAGACCTGACAGAGCCCGGGGCGGCGGAGAATCCCATGATCGCAGCGCAGAACGCATATCCGTACGTCACGGCCGCCGCGTCCGGTGCGCTCCCCTGCGCCAGGAAATGGAGGGAAAAGGGGAGGCCGGCCCTGCGCAGATCGGCGGCGAGCGCGTGAGCGGTCTCCGCCGAGGCGGCACCCGCCTCACCCCACAGGAGCGCGACCGGGCGCTGCGGCCCCTCCCCCGCAGGCGCCTCGGCGGCGGGCGCAGCCTCCTGCACCACACCACAGGCGAAGGGCGTGTCCGGGTCAGCGAGCGCTCGCAGCGCAGCCACTCCGCCGAGCCGAGCACCCCACACGGCGATCCGGTCCGCGTCCGCCCGTCCCTCCGCCGCGAGGCCGCGAGCCACAGCCAGCAGGTCCTGCACCTCCCGCTCGCCCTCGAAGCCGCGCAGATCGTCGCGATACGCCCTGCCGAAGCCGGAGGAGCCCGTGCCGTTCACCACCGCCACGCCCATCCCGCGGGAGGTGAGGTAGGCGATCTGCGGATGCACTCGCGGAACCGCCTGGTCAGCCGGATGGTCATGCGCTCGCACGACGAAGGGAGGCGCTGTGTCCGCAGGAGCCCTGTGATCCCCGCTCCGCGGCGGGTAGATCACCACCGGCACCCCGCCCACCGTGTCCGCGAACGGCAGCGGCACCCAGGGGCTGAGGGAGCCGGGGGCGGCCTCGAGCACCAGGGGGACGAGCTCACCGGAGACGAGGCTGCAGAGGTAGAGACCGTCCGCCCTGCGTCCGCCCCCGCCCGTCACCAGCGCGAGACCGCGCTCCTCGTCCAGATCCTGCAGCCGCAGCCAGTCGAGGTCACTGCCGATGGCCCGCACGTCACCGGTCTCCGGATATGCCCACAGCAGTGCCGCGGTGCCGTTGCGCCACTGCGCCAGCAGCCGCCTGCCCCCGCCTGCGGGCAGGAACCACCGCTCGCCGAGGCTGCGGAGCGGACCGCCCACACCGTCCTCTCCCAGCAGCGGGGTCAGCTCCGGCGCGGAGTCCGTGCGGCGGAGCCTGCGCTCCTCATCCGCCAGCGCCTCCCGGATCGCCTCGTCCGGGAGCAAGGGCACCGCGTCCGCCAGCGGCACCCCGGGCTCTCCCGAGGCGCGGGCGAAGGCCGCCTTCGCATCCATGAGCACAGGACGCCAGGTGGCGCGCGAGTCCTCCGTGAAGACGATGCTGCGGCCGGACACCCACTCGGGCTGGAGCGCCGCGGCATCCGGGTGCCTCCAGATCTGACGCGCATGGGCCGGAGGGAATTCCGGCTCCGGCGGGAGACTCACGGGGGGCCGGGGTGCATGAGTCGCGGATGCGGGCAGATGACTGAGCGAGGCGGCGAAGAGCGCGGTCTCCTCCCAGGGCGTGCGGGGCGGGTCCCACCCCGCGACGAGCAGCAGCGACCGGTCCGGTGAGAGCCTGGGCCAGGCGGCGAAGCGCGTGGGAGCCTCGACGAGGAACTGGGGCGGGTGCGTCCCGGTGGGGTCCAGCCGCACGACGGCGACGGAGCCGGCGCGGGGATCCTCACGGACGGCGAGGAGGACCCCCTGCGTGACGGTGAGGTCGCCGTAGCGGAACGGTCCCGGACGCTCCGCGGATCCGGGGCGAGGTTCCTCGCAGTGCGGCGCAGATGCACCGTCCGGCAGGAGCAGCGGTATGGGCAGGGGCACGCCGGTGCGCACGTGCTCCTCGATCGCAGAGCCGCTGAGGGCGCGGAGCCGCTGTGTGCCCGCGTCGACCCAGACCACGTCGCCCGTCCCCTGCATCACCGCCCATTCGCCACCGGCCTCCGCTGCGGGCGCGCCGCAGACCGGAGTGGCAGCGCCGGCTCCTGCGGTGGGAGGGCCGGCGGCCACCACGCTGAGCGCGGATCCCACATCCATGCCGGCGGGAGTGAGGCGGATGGGCGCGGTGTGATCGACGAGCGAGGTCCAGAACAGCGCAGTCCCACGTGCACCGGAGCGCGCAGCGTCCGCGCCGGCAGTGCCGGCGCCCGCGACGCCGGAGCCCGCAGGGCCGGAGCTCACAGTGCGGGAGCCTGCAGCGCCGGAGTCCGCAGGGCGCTGCGTGAACCACACACCGGGGCGGCCTGCCACCGCCCCGAATCGCCCCTGGCCCACCGTGGCGGACCAGGTGCTCACGACCTCCTCGTCGATGGGTGATTCCCAGGAGCCGTACGGCACGATCCGCACGCCGGGATCCTGCTCCGGGCCCCCTCTGCCCTCAGTGTGTGCGCTCACGCGGCCTCCGCTCGGTCGGCAGCTCTCGCGGTGCTGCCCCTCACCGCCCCATTCTCTCGCTCCGCGGCCCGGCGATCCACTCTCACCGCGATGCTCCACCCGCTGTCCGGCCGCCTGCCTTCCGCATGGAGTCCATGTGTGCAGCCCCCACATCGCGTCTAGCCCGCCGCTGCGCTCTCCGTCATCATCGCGTGCCTGATCTGCAGGAAGACCTTGGCACGGAACAAGTCGCTCCACCGGAGCCGGTACACGCGGTAGCCCAGGTTCCTGATCGCGTACTCCCGTTCCCGCTCCGCCCTGAAGGAGTCGTCGCGGTCCCTGCCGCCAAGGGTGTACTTGGCCTCCCCGTCGACTTCGACGACCACCTTCGACTCACGGTGCAGGAAGTCCACGCGCGCCGTCTCCTCCCCCTGCGCGCCGACGATCCGCGCCTGCGGTTCGAAGCCGCAGAGCCCGTACTCCAGGAAGCGCACGGCGCACACGGACTCAGCCGGAGACTCCCGGAGCGGGTCCGACAGGACGAATGCCGCATCTGCCGCGGAGCGGAATCGCAGCGGCACCTCCCGCGCCGTGAGCTCACGGAAGGAAGCGATGAGGGCCGGCTCCTCACGGAAGGCGCTGTCCAGCATGGGAACGGAGAGGAGCAGAGGATGATCCCGCGCGACGTCTGCGAGTGTCCTCACCCGGGTCGTGACCCGGTAGCCGCCGTTCACCTCCCGCTGGTCGGGCGGAACCTCTCTGTCCCAGATGCGCCACCCCGCACGGCGCCGTGCCCTGCCCGCCTGCACCGCTTCCACGGTGGTCCCCGGCACCGTCACCAGGGGCAGGTCGTGGATGAGTGCCGCGCTCAGGTGCGAGAACACCGCACCGGGAGGCAGATCCTCACGGCGGGTGGCGATCTGCCTGCGCAGCGCCTCCGTCTCCCCGCGCAGTCCGCCCTCCTCACGCGCCAGCGTCACCGCCGGATCGCCTGCTGCCGCGTGCAGAACACTGTGGGCAGGATCCTCACACAGCTGAGAGAGGGTGTAGCGGCCGCGCCGCACCCGTACCAGGCAGCAGCGCAGCGCACGCCGGAGCTCCTTCTCCCGTATGCCCATCGCCGTGAGCTGATTCCTGCGCAGAATGAGGTACATGGCATCAAACTGCATCATTCCGCATTCATCGACAAGACCTGTATGCCCATCTGTGGACAGAAGTGACACGTCCGTGAATGCCACGGCACCTGTGACACAGAGTGACCACACCCGCTTCTCGCCTGGACACCCGCCTTTCTACGAAGAGAAGCGGGTGTCCAGGCGAGAACTGGGTGCCAGCCCGGAAAGAAGCGGGCGCGCGGAGGAAGAAGCGGGTGCCTAGGCACATTGCGGGCGTCACACCGAAGAGAAGCGAGCGCGCCTCAGGCGTGGACGGTGCGGTCGATCGTCGCCTGGCCGAGCACGCGCGTGCCGCGGTAGACGACCATCGTCTGGCCCGGAGCCACCCCGGTGAGCGGCGTTTCGACGCGGACGCGCAGCACCTGACCCGCCGGGCGCGGGCGGGGGACGACGGGGCCCAGGGGGTCGGCTTCGGCGGCGGGAACCTCCTCGCGCGCCTCTCCCAGCCAGGCGCGCGCGGGAACCGGATCCGCGTGCGCGCGGATCTGCACCTCGCAGTCGATCCCCGTCTCCTCGGTGGCACCCATGTCCGCAGGCGGCCGCCCCGCCCAGCTGGTGCGGATGCCCTCGAGCTCCTCGATCGCCAGCGAGGCGCGCGGGCCCACCGTCACGGTGTTCTCCCGCGGATCCACCCCCACGACGTACCGGGGCTTCCCGTCCGCCGCCGGCTTCTCGATCCCCAGACCCTTCCGCTGGCCGACCGTATAGGTGGTCGCACCCTCGTGCTCGCCGAGCACCTCGCCGGACTCGTCCCGGATAAGGCCCGGGCGCATGGGAATCTTGTCCGCGAGCCACGCCTTGGTGTCGCCGTCCGGGATGAAGCAGATGTCGTAGGAGTCCGGCTTGTTCGCCACGGGGAAGCCGCGGCGCTCCGCCTCCGCCCGCACCTCCGACTTGGAGGCCGAGGCCCCGATGGGGAAGTAGCAGTGCGCGAGCTGCTCGGCGGTCAGCACTCCCAGCACGTAGCTCTGGTCCTTGTTGAGGTCCGCACCGCGATGGAGCTCCGGGGTGCCGTCGGAGGCCGGGACGATCTCCGCGTAGTGCCCCGTCGCCACGGCGTCGAAGCCCAGAGCCAGCGCGCGGTCGAGAAGCGCGGCGAACTTGATGCGCTCGTTGCAGCGCATGCACGGGTTGGGGGTGCGGCCGTTGGCGTACTCGGCGATGAAGTCGTCGACCACGTCCTCCTTGAACCGCTCGGAGAAGTCCCAGACGTAGAAGGGGATGCCCAGCTGGCCGGCCACGATGTGCGCGTCACGCGAATCCTCGATGGTGCAGCAGCCGCGTGAACCCGTGCGCAGGGTCCCCGGCATCCGCGAGAGCGCCAGATGCACTCCCACCACCTCATGGCCGGCGTCCACGGCGCGGGCCGCCGCCACTGCGGAGTCCACGCCTCCGGACATCGCCGCGAGGATCTTCATGAGCAGGGCCCCTTCCTGGGGTGTGTACGAGTCGGCCGGTCTGCACAGACGGCGCGGCAGGCATGGGCGGCGCAGCAGGTGCACCCCGCACGGCGGGCACCGCCTGCAGTCCACCCGCACACCGCGGGCGCCGCGCCCTTCGCGGGTGTCATTCCGCCCACCGCGGCGTCGCCGACACCATACCCGCCTTCCTCGCTCGCGTCACCACCTCCGGCAGCACGGCCAGCAGCCGGTCCACCTCCTCCTGCGTGGTCTCCGGCCCCAGGCTGAAGCGCTGGGTGGAGCGGGCGTCGTCCTCGGAGAAGCCGCAGGCCAGGAGCACGTGGGAGGGGCGGGAGACCCCGGCCTGACAGGCCGAGCCGGTCGAGGTCGCGAAGCCCTCCATGTCCAGCAGATAGAGGAGCGAGTCACCCTCGCAGCCGGGGAAGATCACATGCGCATTGGCCGGCAGGCGGGTGGGCCAGCCCTCCGGCAGGCAGACGGGCCGGCCCTCCGGAAGCCCTGCGCTCCCGCTCTCCACCGCAGAGTCCGCCGCGGAGACCGCGGGCCTCTCCGTGCCCAGGCCGCTGCCCGCCCCGGCGACAGCACCCGCCCCCCTCCAGCGCCCCGTGATCACCGCGTCCGGGACCGTCGCGGCGATGCCGTCCAGCAGGCGGTCGCGCAGCTGTGCCATCCGCGCGGCGGTGCCGTCTCTCAGATGGGCGACCGCGGTCTCGGCGGCGACGGCGAAGGCCGTCGCACCGGCGACGTCGAGCGTTCCCGAGCGCACGCCGCGCTCCTGTCCCCCGCCGTGGAGCACGGGCACGGGGCTGAGCCCTCGCGCGAGCACGAGCGCGCCCGTCCCCACCGGCCCGCCCACCTTGTGCGCGGAGAGGCTCATCGCATCGACGCCCAGGGCGGCGAAGTCCAGCGGCACCTGACCGAGCGCCTGGACGGCGTCGGTGTGCACCGGGATCCCGTGGGCGTGTGCCAGCCGGACGAGCTCATGGACGGGCTGCACCGTGCCCACCTCGTTGTTCGCGAGCATGACGGAGACGAGGCTGGTCCGTTCGGGAGCTTCCGCGAGTGCGGCCTCGGCAGCGGCGAGGTCGAGGAAGCCGGTGCGGTCTACCGGCAGCACCACGAGTTCCGCGCGCTGGGACTCCGGAACCCCGCACTCCATGTGCTCGGCGGTCTCGAGTACCGCGTGGTGCTCGATGCCGGAGACCAGGATCCGCGGACGCACCGCCTCGCGGTTGCGAGCGGCGTGGAGGCCCTGCAGCGCCAGGTTGTCCGCCTCCGTGCCGCCGGCGGTGAAGACGACCTCCGCGGGCTGCGCACCCACGGCCGCGGCCAGACGTGCCCGGGCGGACTCCATGCGCATCCGCGCCTCCTGGCCCTCAGCGTGGAGGGAGGAGGGGTTGCCGCACTCGCGCAGCTCCCGGACATAGGTGTTGAGCACATGCTCCGGCATGGGCGAGGTGGCGGCGTGGTCGAAATATGCTCGCACCGGCGCGATTCTACTAGAGCTCCCCGCCGCCGTGCCCAGGACGGAACCGCTCGCGGACGCGCCGTGGCGGCACCCGGTGCCCGCCCGGCGGCAGTGCCAGGTCCCGTAGAATGTCCGGGTGATTCCCTTGCTGACGTACACCCTGGTGGGCTGCGCACTGCTCCTCGCCGTCGTGTCGCTGGTGCTGGCCGCGCGCAACCGCGCAGCGGGCCGCTGGACCCTCATCGGCACCGCACTGATCCTGCTCCTGCTGCTGGCCCAGGCCGTGGTGTCCATCGTCCTCTGGGGCGACTCCCCGGAGACGGACGGCATCCTGTTCTTCGGCTACCTGCTCACCGCCATCGTGGTCGTCCCGCTGGCCGGCGGCTGGGCGTATGCGGAGCTCTCACGGTGGGGACCCGCCGTCCTCGCAGCCGCAGGGGTCACGGTGGCGGTCATGGTGGTCCGCATGGACCAGATCTGGATCTAGGAGGAGTGCGCACGTGCAGCAGCTGAGCACCAGGCAGGCCCGCGCCGCGGCGCGGGAGGAGAAGCGGGCCCTGCGCCGCGCGCGGTCGCCCTACGCCGCCACCCACACCGGTCCGGGCCGCGTCCTCACAGCCGTCTACGGCATCCTCGCGTTCGCGGCCGCCGGCCGCGCCACCTACCAGCTGCTGCCGCAGAAGTTCCCCGAGGCCCCGTTCGCCTACACGCTGTCCGCGCTCTCCGCGGCGGTGTACATCCTCGCGACGGTCTGCCTGGTGATCGGCAGCCGCACCTCGCACCACATCGCCGTCGCCGCCTGCGTCTTCGAGGCGGTGGGCGTGCTGGTGGTCGGCACACTCAGCCTCACCCATGCCGAGTACTTCGACCACCCCAGCGTGTGGTCCATGTTCGGCGTGGGCTACGGCTTCGTCCCCCTCCTACTGCCCTTCATCGGCCTCTGGTGGCTCTACCGCGTGCAGCGCACCGTGGCCGCCGGGTCCGCAGCGCGCTCGGAGTGACCCGGCCGGGAGCGGCCGGCCACGCACCGAGTCCGAGCGCGCTCAGTCCGAGGTGGCGCTGGCCAGCATGTACCAGCCCGGCGAGGCGACCTCGGCGCTCGCGCCCTCCGTCGTGACGAGCATGGGCTGGCTGATGTCGATCCGGATGGTGGAGCCCTCGTCGTCGGTCGTCATGACGGCCTCGATCTCGTCGCCGAGGTCCACGAAGTAGTCCTCCGGCACGTTGACCGTGATCTGACAGCGGACCTCCGCGAAGCTCGCTCCCCCGCCCTCGGTCGCCAGTGCGTAGTCGCTCAGCGGCATGCCGTCGTACGGCGAGCACTCGACCTCGAGATCCTCGAATCCAGTGTCCTCCGCGCCCAGGCCGCCCACGTAGTCCCGGAAGTCCTTGAAGCCCGCCGCGGCGTAGTCCGGACCTCCCTCCGGCGCCTTCCCGTCCGTGAGGTAGGAGACGGCGCCGTCCACCACCCGGGCCGCCGCCTCCTCATGCTCCGGCGGCGCCTCCTCGACCGCTCCGCGCTCATCGGCGAGCACGGTGGGCACGGACTCCTGCGGCACGAAGACGGACTGCGCGACCGTCCATTCGCCGGCTGCGGAGTCCCGGGTCACGAGCATGGCCTCGGCGTCGTCGATGTCCTCGTCGCGCGGCGTGGCGAAGGCCATGAACCACAGCGGGTAGGACTCGAACATCGGACCGCCTGCGCGCACATCGGCGTAGGAGGCCGCGCCCAGGGTCGAGTCGCTGTGCTCGGCCATGAGCATCTCCGCCCGCGTGCGTTCGAGGAGCGGCCCGGTCTGCACGGCCTCGAGCGCCTCCGGCTCCCCACGCAGCGCCTCGTCCAGGCGCTCGGAGTAGGAAGCGAGGAAGGGGCCCGCCTGACCGGGCTCCAGCGCCGGGCGCTCGTAGGGGGTGAGCTCCGGGCGTGTGGGCTGCGGGAAGTCCGTACCGCAGCCGCTGAGCACGAGCGCCCCCGCGCTCAGGCCCGCGAGCGCTCTCACGGACCGGCGGGAGCGGCCCCGCAGCGTGCTCACGCCGCCAGCCGGTGCCGCGCCGCCGCGTCTCCGTGAGCGTCGAGTGCTGTCGCCGAGGCCATCGCCGTTCCCGCTGTCCGTTCCCGCCTCGCTCCCGGGCCCGCGCCTCGCCGCTCCCGCGGACTCCGCGCGCCGGCGCCTTAGTACGCCGGACGGGCCTGCACCGTTCACGCGCTTGGGCCTCGGGCGGAAGCGGCTCACCCACATGCGGAGGAAGACGAAGGCGGCCAGACCCAGGAACGCCGCGGCTCCGGCGAAGCCCAGCAGCGCCATGCCCAGCACCTCGCCCACCTTCATCGACAGGGTGACCTGCGCGCCCTCGAGAGTGCCCGCGGGCTCCGCGGGCGTGACGACGATGACCTGCGGCTCGGCGTCGAGGTCGAAGGACCGGCTCACCGTGGTGCCGGTGTCCTCCGCCGTCCACCAGTCACGCTCCGGTGCCGGGGCCTCCGGCTGCGGCTCGCCGGCGATGAGCCGGTGATGGGCGGTCTTGGGGAAGTCGACGTCCGTGATCTCCTCATGGGCCACGCCCGTGAGGTAGTCGTCCACGTCGACGCCGTTGGCCGCCCCGAGGAACAGCTCCTGATCCGAGGTGACGGTGAGCGTGGCCTCCGTGTGCTCGAAGGGCACGATCGCCTCGTCGAGGACGAGCGCGTACGCCCCGTCACCGGCGGAGAACGCCTTGGTCGTCGTCTCCTTCTCCGTGCCCACCACGGACAGCGCGGAGAAGGAGAGGCCGGCCAGACCCAGTCCGCACAGCGCGCAGACTATGCCCATCGCCAATCGGATCATCGCACTCGCCTCAGAACAGCGCGCGCATGAGACGACCGCGCGCCTTCACGACGCGGGGATCCTGGGGACCCACGATCTCGAACAGGTCGAGCAGCCGTACGCGCAGGCGCTCCTTGTCCTCCGCCGCGGCTCCCGGCAGGAGTGCCAGCAGACGGGAGAACGCGGCCTCCGCGTCCCCGGCCGCCAGCTGAGCGTCCGCCGCGGCGAGCGCGGCGTCGATGCTGCTCGGGTCCGCGTCCGCAGCGGCGACGGCCGCGGCGGGATCGGTGTCCCCGGTGCGCTTGAGGAGCTCGACGCGGGCGAGGCCCAGCTTGGCGTCCTCGTCCGCGGGCGCCTCTGCGAGTGCCGCCCGGTAGAGCTCCTCCGCACGGGCGAGGTCACCGGCCTCCACTGCCGCCAGGGCCTCGGGGTGGGCCGGGCCGGGGTCCTCTGCCGGAGCCGCTCCCCCGGCAGGCACCGCGATCCTGTTCATGCCCTGCTGAGCGGCGACCGTGACGACCTGGTCGAGGACCTGCCTCACCTGCGCCTCCGGCTGCGCACCCTGGAACAGCGGAGCGGGCTGACCGGCCAGCAGCGCGACGACGGTCGGGATGGACTGCACGCCGAACGCCTGCTGGATGCGCGGGTTCGCGTCGACGTCGATCTTCGCGAGGACCACGCGTCCCTCGTACGACTCGACGACGCGTTCGAGCACGGGGGACAGCTGCTTGCAGGGTCCGCACCACTCGGCCCAGAGGTCGATGACCACGGGGACCTGGGCGGAGAGCTGGACGAGGGCCTCGAACTGCGCCTCGTCGACGTCGAACACCAGGCCGGGGACCTCGACGGCGTTGTCCGGCAGCGCGCCGCCGGCAGGGCCGCCCTGGGCTGCGGCGGCTCCGGGCTGCCCAGCCTCCGGCGGGCGGCCGCGGACGGCGGAGAGATCGAGCCCCTGCGGTGCGGCTCCGTCCTGCTGTGCGTGCGGATCCGGTCCCAGGGATCCGGGAGTCTGGCTCACGTGTCTCACTCCTTGCGAACTCTGCATTCTCTGTCGTGTGCAGCTCTGCTGCCTGTGGGGCGAGGGTCTGCGGGCGCGGAGGCGGGCGCCTCAGACCAGCTTGGCCCCGGTGTAGACCTCGTTCATGCCCACCATGGTGATGGGATCGTCCTCACCCGACGGGACCACCCAGGTCATGACGAGCTCGGTGGTCTGCTCGAGCTTCTTCGAGGTCTTCTCCTCACCGGTGACCTCCTTCGCCGGCGACGGCAGCGTGAGCGATCCGGTGGTCGACTCCGTGCTGTCCGGCGTGATGGTCGTCTTGGTGCCGATCACCCCGGTGACGATGGCGCCGCCGTCCGCCGTGGCCATGGCCGTCAGCTCGTCCGTGCTGCCGGTGTACTCGAAGTCGATCTTCGCGCCGCCCTCCTCAAGGGCGTCGCGCTGCTTCTTCTGGTTGTCTGCCACCTGCTTGCGGAAGGCGTCCTCCGTGAATGTCTTCGCGGACTCGGACTCCTCGCCCTTGCCCAGCACGTCCGCGTACGCCTCGGCCACCTTCTCCGGCGCCAGGCGCAGACCGTCCTGCTCAGGGGGGAGGAGCTCCGCTCCGGCGCGGGCGTCCGGGACCTCGGGCAGCTCCGTGCCCGGCTGCAGCGCGGTCTGCGACCACACGGTGTAGTCGGCGCGCGCGTCCTTCTGCGCGAGGACCAGGAGCTGGGTGGTGCCGGACTCGGCGTCACGGGTGACCGCGCTGGTGACGCGCGGCCACTGGTCCGTCGCCGAGGTGTGGTTGACCAGCACCTCGTCCGTCGCCACCGCCGGCGGCAGGCTGGCCTTGTCCCCGGCCTTGTCCTTCACCTCATAGGCGGCCTCGCGCTGGGCGAGGAACGGGCCCGAGGCGCGTGCGGACAGCTTCTTCTCGTCCAGCTTCTCGTCCGCGGCGGAGACCTCCGCGGAGATCCGGGAGAGGATCTCCGTGAGCTGGGCGTCCGTGACGGCGGCCGCGGGGGTGGTGGAAGAGGGCGCGGGCTCTGCCACGGGCAGCTCCTCGGGAGCACAGCCGGCGAGCGCGATGACGGGGACGATCGCGAAGGCCGCACCGGTCTCCGCGAGCTTGCGGCGCCGCTCCTGGCGGCTGCGGCGGCGCTCCGCCTCCGACCGGGTCCTGCGTATCGCGAAGAACCCCATGATCCCTCCTCCCACGATGAGCACTCCGCCCGCGATGAGGAGCGGGAGAGCCCACGGCGTCGAGTCGTCTGCGGGCCAGGTGATGGAGACCTCGGCCGCGGCGGGCTGCTCCCCGTCCGTGCCGATCACGAACGCCGTCCGTCCGGCCTCCTCGTCGAAGGTGAGCGAGGCGCTGCCGGTGCCGGAGACGGTGGACTCCCACAGGTCGGAGGAGCCGGGCGCCGGAACGGTGGCCAGTGCCTCGGCATCGGCCTCCTGCTCCTCGGGGGGAGCCTCCTCGCCCTCGGCGGGGGCGTCCTCGGCGGGCGCTCCCTCCCCTCCCTTCGTGGTGGTGACGGCGAGGGCGTCCTCGTCCGCCATGCCGGTGACACGGCTGACGTCGGAGGCTCCCACCCAGGCGTCCGCGTTCTCCTTGGTGGTGCGGGAGATGGTGATCTCCTGCTCGGCGTCCGCAGCGGTGACCTCCAGCTCCGCCGGAGTGCCGTAGAGGTTGAGCACACCGGGCTCCACCACGAGGACGGGCCCCGGATCGTCGAGCTGAGCACTCGCGACCAGGGTGTCCGAGGGCGCCCAGAGGGTCTTCTGGAGCACGCCCAGTGTCCCGGAGAGGAGGCCGAGCACAATCAGCACGGCCGGCAGCACGTAGCGCACGCGCGTCCCTTCGTAGAAGTCAACAGCGTTCCGAGTCTAGCGAAGCACCCTCCGAGTCCCCTACGAGGAGGCGGTCAGCGTCTTCCTCGCCGGCGCTCAGCCTGCGACGCCGCGCCGGCCGGCGGGTCCGCCGCAGAGGCTCCGTCCGCGTGTGCGCCCGCCCGCTCCCGGCCCGGCCACCACACCCGCGGCCCGATGTCCCACACCAGTGCTGGCACCAGCAGCGTCCGCACGACGAACGTGTCCAGGAGCACTCCGAACGCGACGATGAAGGCGAGCTGCGCGAGGAACAGGATGGGGATCACGGCCAGAGCGGCGAAGGTCGCCGCCAGCACGATCCCGGCGGAGGTGATGACTCCGCCCGTGACCACCAGGCCGCGCAGAACCCCGCGCCGGGTGCCGCGGGTGCGAGCCTCCTCCCGCACCCGGGTCATGAGGAAGATGTTGTAGTCGATGCCCAGCGCCACGAGGAAGACGAAGCCGTACAGCGGCACCGCGGGGTCCGCGCCCGGGAATCCGAGGACGTGGTTGAAGACGAGCGCGGAGACGCCCATCGCCGTGCCGAAGGAGAGGACCGTCGTCGCGATGAGGAGCACGGGTGCGAGCACCGAGCGCAGCAGGACGACGAGGATGAGCAGGATCACACCCAGGACGACGGGGATGATGAGGGTCCTGTCGTGGACGGCGGCGTCGTTCGTGTCGATCGCGGTCGCCGTCACCCCGCCCACGCGCACATCCCCCGGGAGTGCGTGGAGGGCCGCGCGGAGAGCACGCACCGTCTCCTCCGCCTCGGCGGAGTCCGCCGCCGAGGCCAGCGTCGCCTGCAGGAGCACCTCGCCGCGGGAGACCGTCGGCGCAGGTGCGCCCACGGCATCCACCGGCACAGAGCCCGCAGGGGCCTCGGCGGCGGTGAGCGCGACGGAGTCGACCCCTGCGGCACCTTCGAGGATCCGAGCGGCCTCGGCGCTCCGTCCCTCCTCGACGAGCACGTAGACCGGGGATCCCGCCCCACCGGGGAAGTGCGCGCTGAGCCTCTCCTGCCCCTCGCGCGCCTCGGAGGAGCCGAGCACGAGGTCGGACTGCGGCACGCCGTCCGCGCGCAGCTGCGGGACGAAGGCCGCACCCACCAGCAGCACGAGGGTCGTGAGGATCCACACGGACCGGGCACGCCGGCCCACGAACCGGGCCGCTCTCGCCCACAGGCCCGTGCCGAGGTCGCCTGCCGGTGCCGTGCCGACGCCGCCGGGACCGGCAGCTGCACGACGATCCGCCGTGAGGAGGCGTGCGCCGGTCGCCTGCGCAGGGCGCGACCGGATCCCGCCGGCCGCCTGCGCACTGTCCGCTGCAGGCGGGCGCGGCATGCGCGGCCAGAAGGCCGCCCGACCCAGCAGGACGAGCACGGCCGGCAGGAACGTGAGGGCGGAGAGCATGGCGAAGGCGATGCCGATCGCCGCCACCGGCCCCAGCGCGCTGTTGGACCGCAGGTCCGAGAGGAGCAGGCAGAGCAGCCCCGCGATGACGGTGCCGCCGGAGGCGAGGACCGGCTCGACGGTGCCGCGCACCGCCGTCCGCACGGCGTCCCAGGAACGCGCCTCGTGCGCGAACGCCTCCCGGGCACGGGCCGTGAGCAGGAGGGCATAGTCCGTCGCGGCGCCGATGACCAGGATGAACAGGATGCCCTGCGTCTGGCCGGACAGGAGGATCGCACCGGACTTCGCCAGCCACCACACGGTGAGGAGTGCGGCGCAGAGCGCGAACACGGAGGTTCCCAGCACGGCGAACGGAAGGAGGAGCGAACGGTAGACGAGGAGCAGGATCACCAGCACCGCGGCGAGCGCGACGCCCAGCAGCAGACCGTCGATGCCGCTGAATGCCTCGCCCAGGTCGGCGGAGAAGCCCGCGGGGCCGGTGACGTGGACGGCCACTCCGGCCGGGACCTCGGCGCGGAGTTCGTCACCGAGCGCGGTCACCGCCTCCCCCGCGTCCGCGGCCACGTCCACCGGTACGAAGGCCTGCGCGGCGCGGCCGTCCTCCGAGGGGATCGCCGGCGAGACATCGGCAGCGACGACGGGAAGGTCTCCCGCGTCCTCGACCGCCTCACCGATCGCGGCGAGCGCAGGCCCGGAGAGTGCTCCGCCGTCCTCGGAGGTGAAGACCACCACCGCAGGCACCGCCTCCGCCGAGGTGAAGTCGGACAGGCGCTCCTGGACCACGGTGGCCTCCGCCGAGGACGGCAGGTAGGCGGTCCGGTCGTTCGAGGACACCTCGTCGACCCGGCCGAAGTACGGCCCTCCCACCGCGGCCGCACCCAGCCAGGCGAGGACGAGGAGCGCGGGAAGCAGGATGCGGAGCGGGCGGGCGGCGCCGGAGCGCGAGAGCGTCATACGCTCACAGTACTACTCAGCCGGTGCCGGGCACCGTCTCATCGGGGCATAAGATCGTGGGCATGGTTGCAGAGAGAATCGTCTGGATCGACTGCGAGATGACGGGCCTCGACCTCGAGGTCGACGAGCTCATCGAGGTGGCGGCGATCGTCACCGATTTCGACCTCGAGCCCCTCGATGAGGGGATCGACGTCGTCATCCGCCCGTCCCGGGCGGCACGTGAGAACATGAACGACTTCGTCACGAAGATGCACGTGGCATCCGGACTCATCACGGAGCTGGACGACGGGACGACGGTCGAGGACGCGCAGGCGCAGGTGCTCGCCTACATCCGGAAGCACGTGCCGGAGGCCGGCAGGGCACCGCTGGGCGGCAACTCCGTGGGCACGGACAAGGCGTTCCTCGTCAAGCAGATGCCGGAGCTCGTGGACCACCTGCACTACCGGATCATCGACGTGTCCTCCATCAAGGAGCTCAGCCGGCGCTGGTTCCCGCGCGCCTACTTCCAGTCCCCGGAGAAGACCGGCGGACACCGCGCCCTGGGAGACATCCAGGACTCGATCCGCGAACTCGCCTACTACCGGCGGGCGGCGTTCCGCCCGGAGGAGCCCACGTCCGAGGAGGCCAGGACCATCGCCGCCGAGGTCGTCGCGGAGTACGCGGCGAAGGGCTGAGCTCAGCCGTGGCCGAACAGCTTCCGGGGAATCGTCCCGGACTCGGCCACCCGGACCGCGAGCGCCTTCGCGTCCGTCTTGAGCGCGGCGAGCGCGGCGTCGTCGAGCACCTCCCAGGCCGCGGCCACGGAGTCGTCGGTGAGATCCTCGATCGCCGCCTTGAGCTCCAGACCCTCCTCCGCGAGATCGGCGGAGTCCGTGCCGTCCGTGAGCAGGCCGCGGTCCGCGAGGACCTCCGCCGTGGCGCGCCACTCCTCCTCGCTCCAGCCGCGTGACTTCCGCATCGCGGTCGGGGTGAAGCTCCTACCCGTCGCGGAGTCGAGCACGATCGCCTCCAGTCCGGTGAGCCCGCCGGAGATGAGCGAGGCGAGGTGGCCGTCCCCGCGGTACTCGCGCAGCAGCGTGATGTCCGCCCACAGGTCGAGGAAGACCTGCAGCGTCCCGTCGTGGGCGCGGACGGCCTCCGGCCGCAGCGCGGCGCTATGCCCGGCGTAGAGCGCGCGACCGCTGAGATCCTGTGCCGCGAGGACCGGGGCAAGGGCCTCACGGACGCGCTCCGCCGCGGCGCGGAGTTCCTCGAGCGAGTCCGCGGAGCCTGCCGCCGAGGCGGAGAAGAGCTCGGCGCACATCGCCTCGACCCCCGCCAGGCGCGCCGCGCACACCTCCGACGGCGCGGCCTCGTCCCAGCACGCGGGGACGCGCGCGGCGACGAAGGCCGGGGAGAAGCTGTAGAAGGTCGCGGTCACCAGTTCCGGCGAAGCGGCGCCCAGAGGCGCGCTCCGCACCGCGAGGTACTGGTTGCGGGGGCTGAGCCCGGCCTCGGCGAGCGCCTGGGCCACCGCCGCGGAGAAGTAGGAGGCGGAGTGGAAGGAGTCGAGCCGCTTGCTTGCGGATCGGATGGACTGAGCGCGCGATGCTGACGATTCCGACATAGCAGGAGCCTACCGCGTGACCTGCGCTACAGAATGACGAGTGAATATGTCCTCCTGAGGTCCGGAGACGAAGACGTCACTGCGGGGGTGAAACATCGTGCGATGCTTCACCCCGCAGCTTCTACCTCAGCGCCTCAGGTCACGGTGCGTCGTGCCTGCGAGCTGCCCACATGATCACACCTCCTGCCGACAGCAGTACCAGCCCACTCACCAGCGCGAAGGCCGTGAAGCCAGTCACACCAGTCCGCGGCAGAGGCTTCCCATCATCGTTCGGGTCGCCCGGGTCGCCCGGATTTGGCTTGGGATCCTTCGTCGGGTCCTGACTCGGATCCGAAGTCGGGTCCTGACTCGGATCCGAAGTCGGGTCCTGACTCGGATCCGAAGTCGGGTCCTCGCTCGGGTCCGGCGTCGGGGTGACCGGCACATACGTGATGGTCACCGTGGCACCGGTCTCGTTGCCATTGACATCCTCAACCGTGTACTGAATCGGAGTCGGGTTGCCCTCGAAACCATCCTCA